>JAXLVT010000017.1:0-84130 GCA_046328925.1 Anaerolineales bacterium | reverse complement strand
GGTCGAACGCCTTTTTCGATATGTAAAGGGGCATTTTGAAGTGCATGAAGCGGCCCTTCGACGCTAGCGAGAGGCAATTTCTCTGGTATAATCCTGCTCCGTGACTGGTCCTGCCCTACGGTTTCAAGCTGTGGACATGGAGACCTGCTAGTGCGGTATTCTTTACCGCCAAATATCTAAAAGAAAGGAAGCATACGTCATGCCACTTGCAAAAGAAGTCAAGACGAAGGCGATTGAAGATTTTCATCGCCACGAGAAGGATACCGGTTCGCCCGAAGTGCAAATCGCCATCCTGACCAACCGCATCACTCAGCTCACCGAGCACTTGCGGAACAACAAGCAGGATCAATCCTGCCGTCGTGGTCTGCTCAAACTGGTAGGTTCCCGCCGACGTTTGCTCGCGTACTTGCGCCAAAGCAATTACCAGAGCTACATCAGCATCACCGACCGTTTACAGTTACGCCGCAAATAATAATAGGTTCACCTGTAGGGACACAGCGCTGCTGTGTCCCTACATTGTAAGTAGCACCCGCAGTCAGGAATTGAATAGCGCGAACAACAGGGTTGTTCCCACTCTTCAGTCCCTGACCCGAGGCGGGAAAATTTTAGAGTGCAACGGTGGTCGTTGCCTCATTGCAGGATTACCTCCTGCAGGTCCATTTATATATAGGAGACACATATGAATTTCGAAGGTAAAAAGTTCTCAACCGTTGTTGGTAACAAAACGGTCACTATTGAAACTGGCCGTTTGGCCGGGCAAGCTGGTGGAGCTGTCACACTTGGCATTGAAGACGCAATCGTCTTCGCCGCAGCCACCATGGGCGGCGTGCGTGATGGAATTGATTTCTTCCCACTCAGCGTGGAATACGAAGAAAGACTCTCCGCTGGTGGAAAGATTCCTGGTTCATTCTTCCGACGTGAAGGCCGCGCTTCCACCGAATCCATTCTCACTGCACGTCTGACCGATCGCCCATTGCGCCCTTTGTTCCAAGATGGAATGCGCAATGAAGTGCAGGTCATTATGTATTCATTCTCATCCGATGGCGTCAACCCATTGGACATCCTCGCCATCAACGCAGCCTCCACAGCCATCATGATTTCAGACATCCCTTGGGATGGCCCTGTTGGCGCAGTGCGCATTGGCCGCGTAAACGGCGAATTCGTCGTCAACCCCACATTTGCTGAAATCGAAGTCTCTGATCTCGATTTGAGACTCGCTGGCACCAAAGACGCCATTCTCATGGTGGAATGCGGTGCGAATGAAATTCCTGAAGATGTGATGGCACAAGCCCTCGACCTCGGTCATCAATCCATTCAACCACTCATCGACTTGCAACTTAAGATGGCGGCTGAACTTGGCAAACCCAAACGCGAAGTCAAGTTATATCTGCCTGATGCAGAATCACTCAAGAAAGTATTTGACCGCGTCAGCGCTCAAATGAATGAATTGCTCGACAAGCCACTTTCCAAAGTGGAATTTTATGCGGGCATGGATAAGATTAAAGAAGAAGCTCAAGCCGAGCTTTGCACAGTCCCTGAAGGTGGAGACGCTTCAGCCTACCTTTCAGTTGCTACTTTCAAAGAAGCATTCAACCAAGCTGAAATGGATGTTGTTCGCGAACGCATTTTGAGCCAAGGCAAACGTCCTGATGGACGCACTCCCACTCAAATCCGCCCGATTTGGTGTGACGTTGGCATCTCTCCTCGTGCACATGGCACTGGCCTCTTCACTCGCGGTGAGACTCAGATTCTTTCCTTCGCCACTCTTGCAACTTTAGGCGAAGCCCAGGAATTGGATAACTTATCCCCTGTCAACAAGAAACGCTATATGCATCACTACAACTTCCCGCCCTTCTCCACAGGTGAGGTCAAACCTCTTCGTGGACAAAGCAGGCGCGAGGTCGGTCATGGTGCGTTGGCTGAACGTGCATTGGAACCTGTCATCCCAGCCGAAGAATCCTTCCCATATGCAATCCGTGTGGTATCTGAAGCCTTGTCTTCCAATGGCTCTACATCCATGGGTTCTGTCTGCGGATCGACCCTAGCTTTGATGGATGCAGGCGTGCCGATTAAGGCACCTGTCTCTGGTGTTGCCATGGGACTCATCACAGACTCCACTGGCCGTTATCAAATCCTGACCGATATTCAAGGAACCGAAGATCACCTCGGCGATATGGATTTCAAGGTCGCTGGAACTGCTGCGGGCATCACGGCTTTACAGATGGACATCAAGATTTCTGGTTTGAGCGCCAAGATGATGAAAGAAGCCTTGGAACAAGCCCGCACCGCTCGCATGTCCATTATGGAAAAAATGTTGGCTGTTTTGGCTGAACCTCGCACCGAGTTGAAACCACATGCACCACGCATCATCACCGTGAAGATTCCGATTGACAAGATTGGTGCATTGATCGGACCTGGCGGCAAGAACATCCGCGCCTTGCAAGATGAAACTGGCGTAAAGATTGATATTGAAGAAGACGGTACTGTATACATCGCATCGACCAGCGCAGAAGGTGCCAAGATTGCACAAGAACGCATCTCTGGCCTTGGCGAGAGCGCAGTGGTTGGAAATATCTACACAGGCAAAGTGGTTCGCATTGAAGCTTTCGGCGCCTTTGTGAACATCATGCCTGGCATTGATGGTCTTGTTCATATTTCACAACTTGCCAGTGAGCGCGTCAATACTGTGGAAGATATTTGCAAACTGGGTGATGAATTAACCGTCATGGTCACAGACATTGACCCAGCTGGAAAAATTCGCTTATCCCGTCAGGCCGTGCTCGAAGGCTGGTCTGCTGAAGAAGCCCGTGAGAAAGACAAGGGCGGACGCAGCGGCGGCGGTGGCCGTGGTGGAGATCGTGGCGGTCGCGGGGGCGACAGAGGCGGTTTCAATCGTGGCGGTGACCGTGGTGGACGCAGCGGTGGTGGGGATCGCGGCGGACGTGGCGGCGGCGATCGCAGATAAGCATCTCAACATAAAGATAAAAAACGGACGAAGTGACTTCGTCCGTTTTTTTGTTACAATTTCAACATCCTCTTTAAATCAGATCGGGAGTTTCCATGAATTATCAACATGTGCAGTCACCCACCGCAGGGGTCATGATTCGACCTCATCGCTTTATGTCGAACCCTGAAACCGCAGCAGATAACGCCTTTCAACTCGCACTGACAGACCTTGCTCCAGAAGTCATTGCCGCTCAGGCTCGAGATGAATTCGACCAGGCCGTTGAAAAACTGACCGCCGCAGGAATCAAAATTCATGTCTTTGACGATTATGGCGAACATGAAACCCCTGATTCAGTTTTCCCTAACAATTGGTTCTCCACACATCATGGCGGACGCGTGGCAATCTTCCCAATGTATTCCCCCAGCCGCAGGCGAGAACGCAGGCAGGATGTGATTGAAATGTTGAAGAGTGATTATCGCGTGCAAGAGGTGGTGGACTATTCAGGGTTGGAGTACGACAAACTGTTTCTCGAAGGCGAGCGCAATGGTATTTGACCATCTTGAAGGCTGGCCTATGTCGGCAGGTCATGATCGCGCCGACCCCGTGATTTTGGAAAAAGGTCTGCACCACCTTTGGCTATGAACCGATGGCCTTCGATACTTCTGATAATAACGGCAAGCCAATTTATCACACCAATGTCATCATGAGCATCGCTACCGAATATGCTCTCATCTGCCTCGACATGATTTCAGACCTGCACCGCGAACGGGAAATTAAAAAGACCGCCTCACAACCAGCGGACGCACGGTGTTGACCTCGGCGGGGATCAAATTTTAGAGTTTTCTGGCAGCGCTTTAGAAATGACAGGTTCGCATAGCCGAGTGCTGGCCCTCTCAGAACGTGCTGCCGCTGCCCTGAAAAAGATCAAATCAAAATTATCGAAAAAAGCGCCAAACTCCTGCCTTTGCATCCCCACCATTGAACTGGCAGGCAGCTCCTGTCCGTTGCATATTCGCGGGATCATTTGACAGTAAGATAGGTAAATACATTTGCGATTCCAATTCCTATATTTATTTTTTCAGCTCAAATGTATTGTGGGGTATTCCACAACAATATAGCGCTAATTTTGCAAAGGATATTAAAAATGAAAGAGATACAAATCAACGAGCACAGAAATATAAAGAAATAATAACTAGTTTAATCAAAAAAAACATTGTACTTATCATTATGTGTTGGGTAGATTTATCGCCTTATCAAAAGACAAGCTTTTCAATCAAAAACTAAATGGGATTGTCATTAATAAGTCTATTAATTCCTGTCTATTTTCTTTTATTGAAGGACATAAGAAAAGCTAGTTACTTTCATTTTGTTTGTTTTCTTATCGGTTCTAGTATATTATTGGTTTCGACACATACAATTAAAAACGTTACTACAGCTCTTTCGACAATTCAAATATTATATATTTTTATTTTAGCTAGCTTTCTAATTGGGCTTGCAATTACTTATGTTGGATATTTGAGAGAAAAAATGAGAATTGCGCTGGATGGAAACATAGCGTCTGGCAAGCTAAACATTGAAAATCGTTTATGGGACTTAACAAAACCATTACTTTTAGAAGTCTCCAGAAACGAAAAGGACAGAATTAATTGTGTCAAAAGTTTCAAGACTTTCACCTATTGTGGTTTCTTTAGGCTTTTTCATAGCTAAAAGTATTAATGGAATCGAGCAAATTAAGCTATTAGATATAGCATTCTTTTTTGTTGGTAGTTCCGTTTTATGGGTTAGCCTCTTAGAAATAGCAATTTATTTCCAAATTCAAGAATGGGAAAGTAAATATAAAATAATGCTATCTATTTAATTAAACATACAAATCTGGGAAACTTGGATTCGAAACGTACCCAACATTCACAGTGTCGAATCCTATCATTAGACGATTTTACTCTCCTCGTACTCAACACTTCTTATCGAATATCCACCTTCGTAATATATGCCAGCAAACGATGAATCAAAATCAACGGAATAGACTGCAATCGCATGTGTTTATGGAGAATCTCAAAGACAATGGCTGTTGGCTCCGTCTTTGTTGAAAGAGATGGTGGGGCTATTTTATTCGAACTGGCAGGCGGCTCCGTTCGCTCACAAATTCCAAAATCCATTTGACAGTAAGGTCAATAAATCCTTTAAGAAGAATAGATATGCAGTTAAAATGTAAACAGATCTTACAAGATGCTAATAAACTCATTATCTTCAAATAATGTAACAAGTATGGGTTTATAAAAAAGAGAAGCAGTTTCTTGGTGCTTTCGAACAACAACTGGGGGAACAATAAATTTTCAAAAAAGCACAAAAATTGCTACCTAATAATGAATTTACTGTAAACCTTGGTGTTCTTTCTTCTAAACTATTTGGACTTGACTTGGAGCCAAACCGTAGATTCGATATTTAGGTGCCATTGGAGGTACAGTAGGAGCTTTATTAGGTGAAAAAAGATTGTAGTGGTCAATAAACGACAGCACTTCAATTGAAAAGTGTCGCTGAAACAAGTACAACATTTATTAACTTACTTATGGTATTCCAGAAATTTTCAAGCAACAAGTTCTTCTTTAAAGGACTTATGAATTTGTAAATGCTCCATCACTGACCAAATATCAAAGGCTAAAATATCTTTCTATTCTATTAAAGAGAAATTGGGCCTGCTAGTCTTATTCCTTCTATAGATGCTGAGTTAAAATTCTATAAAATAATTCACCAAACTCGTCCAGTCAACTTCAATGATCCTGCAAGTATGATGACACACCTGTCTTAATAAGCTCTAACAGTATTTATTTAGCGAAGCTGTGATTTTATGATGCTTTCGCGCGGGCATGACACAAATGAATTTTGTCAAAGCACTTGCAAGTGTATTTTCAATCAAAACAGATGAGATTTTCAGATGGGGATATTGTGATTCTATTGAATTTAATGATTTGCAGAATGCGGTCTACCAAGATCTTAATAAATGGATTAGGACATCGGTGGATTTGCACAAACTGGTTAGAGAAAGGCTACAAAAATACAAAATCCAAATAAATGATAACAATGCAAATTCCCGTTAAAGGAAATAAAGCTACTACTCAAAACAAGCAAAGTTTATTAAAGACAAACTCAACCTTTTTAATCAATTGGCACGGGAATAAAACAATGATTAAGTAAAAAATAAAAATAGTCAAAATTAATTCTACTAAGAGAAATTACCGCTTCATTTTTAGGCAGTTGCATTTTCTTTACTTTTATTGTGGTATCTGTCTTAATTAATGATGGCTCGCTCGATTTTAATAATATTATTCTATTGCCGCACTTATTATATTGTTTTAGGAAGTTTTGTTGCATCATTTATACCTGCATGCTTGGGGTCGGTGTGGATAATTCTGGAATTGCAAAAATGGGGGTCGACCGACTAAATCATAATAAGGCAACAGTTTTCTTGGTAGGTAGGAAAAGCGGGAGCAGTTACTGGCGCTGCAATTTGCCCATTGATACTTTTTCGCCTTTCTATCAGGCAAGTTGCAAGTAAGCTTTACAATTCAGTATAGTAATTAGCATAAGCACAGTACTGGCGGGCATTACAGCACTAAATTTGAGAAAAGATATTTTACTTGAGGATTCTAGTTGAACCGTTACTGCACATAGATGCTTACCTTCTTGTAGTTCAAACTCACTCAGATAATTTTGTCTCTTTTTGTAATTACTTTTCTTCTAAAAACGAAATAAGAACTACCACGGTCATGCTAATATTTTTCCGAATAAACATCGCCTTCGTCTTATCTTAACCACCAAAATCCAACGCTTCTTATCGAATATCCACCTTTCGTAATATACGCCAGTAAACGATGAATCAAAATCAACGGAATAGACAGCACTACATGAACAATATTGCTCAGAAGCCGAACAACAAAGCCACTGAACTCAGCAAGCTATTGGCAAATGGTGCAATGTTCTCCAGCATCCCACGAGCCGAAGCCTGCAAACAAAGCAAGAGCCAGGAGAGAAATGACCCACAAACTCAAAGGCAACCATGCATCACGATCTGAATCAGAGGGCATCATTGTGCTGGAAACTGCGAGATTAAATAAAACCACAAATAAAAATCTTTGACCTTTGGCAAGAGTCAGCCCCAACCAATAAAGTCAACTGACCATGACGCAACACATCCCACGGCGTGTGCAATTGCGTTAAGATAATCCTGCATACGCAATGAACAGAGATTACCGCGTTAATGGCGCCAAGCCAATCAACGAGTCGCGCACAATGTGGACTTTTCAGTCTCCACATACCCCGCCGACGCAAGCGACCGTCATAAAGGCGCTCACAGAGATAAAACAAGCCGCGAGTCCGCCTCACCAGCCGGGTTTCCGCCATCAAAAAATGACTCAGCTGCTGAAATACCCTGGAAAAAATATCGTTGAAAATACGGCAATCGTAATAAGGAGAACTGCAGGTCAGGATTAAGATGGCACAGATTTCCCGATGCAAAGCGCTGGAGATATACCAGCGGCAAAATCATCAAGATAAGCCAAAAACAAACCAGCAAATTGCATAACCAAGCCTCTACAAAAAAACAGACGGCCAATCTTAATCGATTGGCCGTCTGCACCATGTAAAACTATTTAGACGCGGCCTGTACAATTGCGCTGAAATCATCACCACTTCAAACTGGCGCCTCCCACCAACGCCCCATCAATGTCAGGTTGACCGAAATACTCAGCCGCATTGGCTCCTGTCACCGAATCCGCCGCCCAGCACAGCACGCAGATCGCTTGAGCGGTTTTCTCGCCAAACAAAGCCGCCAATGCAGGGCGGGATGATATCTTTCACAACTTCCGCGTTGCATTTTCAATAGCCGTAAAAGCCTTGCCCGTCCCAATCGCCCAAACGGGTTCATAGCTTAACCACAATGCGTGGTGCAAATTCAGCTGAAACGTCCCTGAGGCTTTGGCTGGTTTGGTGAGGAACAACTTCACGGGTGGAAAGCCTGATTCGTATTCATCCAATGTTTCACCGACACACACAATCGGTGTCAGGTCAATTTTTGAGCGGCATGCAATTTCTTATTGATAGTCGCATCGGTCTCGCCAAAATAAGCACGGCGTTCCGAGTGACCAAGAATCACATACTCACATAATTCTTTGACCATTGCAGGAGAAACCTCGCCTGTAAAAGCGCCTTTTTCTTCCCAATACATATTCTGTGCGCCCAAGCCAATGCCCGAACCTTTCAGCAATTCAGAGACTGCTGATAAAGAAACAAAAGGCGGGCAAAACACTTTTTCCACGCTTTGAATGTCATTCATACGTGGCTTCATGCTTGTGACCAATTCGCGGGCTTCCGCAATGGTCTTGTTCATTTTCCAATTTCCAGCGACAAGGGGTGTTCTCATAGTTTCCTACTGTAGTGTTGAAAGTTTGTTGTCTGCAAAAGCGCGTACCCAATTTGGAGCGCCAAGGTCTGACGAAAGCGAAGTAAAGATTTTTTTCGCCGTATCTTTATCATTTAATTTGATGGCAATTTCACCACGCAACAAGTACACCTCATATAAATCAGGTTTTACTTTCGTGGCATTCGCCAATTGCGACTTGGCCATCTCAAGGTCGCCATTATACAAGGCATATCTTCCGCGTGCAATATACCCCATCGGAAGGTCAACACTATCGATGCGCTCAAAGAAAACGAACAAAGGCATATCTTTATTTTCAGAAGCGCGATAAACCGCCTCATGGAAATTCATCTCAACATCCTTGGGGAGTTCTTCGCCTGTATAAGAAGAGACAAGCCTTAAGTACATACCAGAGGCAGGAACCCAAGCCTGACGCTTCTTAAATTCTTCGGTTGCAGTTAACAGAAAATCACGATTGGTAGGGCCAGCCAAATTCGCTGCTTGCGCAAGTGACTCAAGAGAAAGACGCATATTTTTCGCGTCCCAATAAGCCAGCGAAAGTTGCAAATGTGCATTGGGGTCGCCAGGATTCTTCTGCACCAAATCCAAAGCGGCTCTTACATCTGGAGTAGTATTTCCATTTGGGTCTTGTGGCAACACACCAGGCGTCGGCTGGTTAGGGACAGGCGAAGCAGGCGGCGGAGGGACGTTTGTTGGTTGCAACACAATTTGCGTTGGCATTGGCATCATAGATGCGATTAATAATCCGCGATAACGAAATGCCGCGTAAGCAACAGCCAAACATAAGACGAGGGTAAACCCAACTGCAATCCAAGTCCAAGCGGAAGTTCGCTTCTTCTTCGGACTTTTAACTGCTGCTGTTTTCCCAGCATTTGCCTTGGCTGGTTCAGGCTTAATAGCCGCAGGGCGCATGGTGATGGCGGTTCCCTGCATGGGAACTCCAGCTTCTGTCCATGCATTTTTGAAGGCGCGATTCATTTCGTTGACAGAGGCATACCGATCGTCACGAATCTTGGCCAAGGCTTTCAACAAAACACGTTGTACAGATTCAGGCACCTTGGGGTTTACCTCAGACGGTAATGGCAAGGGTGTGTAAATATGATCATGAATAATGGAGAATGGCGTATCAGCACTAAATGGAACCTGCCCCACAACCATTTCGTAGAGCATCACACCGAAAGAATAAATATCAGTGCCTGCATCCAAATCCTTCACACCCATTGCCTGCTCAGGGGAAATATATTGCGGTGTTCCCATAATTGAGTCTGAAGAAAGCGTGGATTCGCCAGCTTCAGCAATGCGAGCAAGGCCGAAGTCTGCGAGGTACATCACGCCATCTGTAGCAAGCAACACATTGGATGGTTTAATATCTCGATGAAGAATCCCCTGTTTGTGAGCATAGGCCAGCGCAGAACCAACAGAGTCAACTACTTTTTCGATTTCAGCAGCAGACAAAGGTCCAGCACTGAAGCGGGCTTTGAGCGTATCGCCCTCAATATATTTCATCACCAAATAAGGTCTGCCCTCATGCTCCGAATAATCATAAATCGGGACAATGTTGGGATGTTCAAGTTTGGCAACAACGCGTGCTTCCCGTTGGAAACGGGCTGTAAAGGTCTGGTCTTGATGAAAAGCAGGGTGCAATACTTTCAAGGCTACATATCGATCCAAAGCCGCGTGATAGGCTTTGTAAACAGTGGCCATCCCACCTTGACCAAGCTGTTCGATAATGCGGTATGGGCCGATATTTTCGCCGATATTGAATGACATACAGTTCTCCGCGTACTATTTTCCCCGATTATAGTCGAACGTGCTTCGTTCTTGTTAGCCAGCTTTAAACTGATTGAAAACTGAAATAAAGTCCAGACAGAGAAATTTCCCTGTCTGGACCATTTTTCACCAAGAAGAGTTAAGGCATTTCTACGTTAACATTTACCACGCCATTTTCAGGGGTAAAGACCACACGAACTGTTTGGGAAGAGCCATTTCCACAACTGACCTTCCAATCTTCTTTCCATTCACCTTTTGAGTCAGGCTGTTGCGCAACCGTAATTGTGGTCGCTTCTACAGAAGGAGATTCACAACCAGACATAGCCGAAACTAATTGAACAGAAAGCCAGGCAGTATAGCGGGTGGTGTCGTCAGCCAATCCACCTTTGGGGAGGCTATTAATATCCAAACCAGGGATTTCAACATTTGGGCTATTCGGATCGCTTGGGTTAAGAGGAACACTGGTGGGGATTTCGAAATCCTGCACCTGATTAATCGCTTCTTGTGCTTTTAGGTAAGCTTGATATCCATAATATCCTGCAATGGCTGTTGTTGCACAACAGCAACACAATACAATCGCAATAACAATACCAATTATTAAATTTCGATTGGACTTTGGTTCTTGAGACGGCGCATCAATGATTTCCATATAACATTCTCTCCTCAAAATATTTTGAGGCATTATACAAAAGAAAGGAGCAGAAAGCCTCAAAGCTTTCTGCTCCTTAAGTCCCAATGAAAATTTTTCTTATTTATTTAGCAATGCTGCAACGCCAGGTAATTCTTTGCCTTCTAAGAATTCAAGAGAAGCACCACCACCTGTGGAAACATGGGTCATCTGCTTGGCCACGCCAGCCTTCTTGACAGCGCTCGCCGAGTCACCACCACCGATGACTGTGATGGCCTTCGATTCAGCAAGGATATGTGCCAAGGCAAATGTGCCTTCAGCAAACTTCGGCATTTCAAAGACTCCAACAGGTCCATTCCAAACAATCAATTTCGCATCACTTAATGTGGATTTATACACTTCAATTGTCTTTGGTCCTACATCCAACATACGCCAACCCGCAGGAATTTTGTCCACATCCACAGTTTGAGTGTTGGCTGCCGCATCAAATTTATCGGCAATAACCGCATCTACGGGCAAAACGAGCTTGTCACCGAATTTTGCGAGCAGTTTTTTAGCGGTCTCAATCGAGTCAGCTTCTACAAGGCTATCTTGCATATTCAAGCCTTTCGCTGAAAGGAAGGTGTTTGCCATCCCCCCACCAATGATGAGCTTGTCACATTTAGAAAGCAAAGTTTCAACCACCAAAATCTTGTCGCTGATCTTGGCGCCACCGAGAATGGCAATATAAGGATGTTCAGGGTTGGCAACTGCACGTCCCAAGTATTCAAGTTCCTGTTCCATCAAGAAACCAGAAACTGCTGGCAGAAAACGTGCAATTCCTTCTGTGGAGGAATGTGCGCGATGAGCAGAACCAAAAGCATCATTCACATATACATCACCGAGAGAAGCCATTTGTTTGGCGAGTTCAAGGTCATTCTTTTCTTCGCCAGCGTGGAAGCGAGTGTTTTCTAACATCAACACATCGCCAGGTTTTAGGGCCTTGGCTAGCTTTTCAACTTCTGGACCAACACAATCGGGCGCCATTTGAACAGGTCGCTCTAACAGTGTAGATAAAACTTCCGAAGCAGCACGCAGGCTGAATTCAGGGTCTGAACCGCCCTTGGGTCTTCCCAAGTGACTCATCAACATCAAAGAAGCGCCTTGTTCCAAAACATATTTAATTGTCGGCAAGGCCGCTTTGATACGTTTGTCGTCAGTTACTTTTCCATCAGCCATTGGGACATTAAAATCAACGCGCATCAAAACGCGCTTATTTTTCAGGTCAATATCTTTTACAGTTTTCTTATTCATTGTTACTCCAAGCATTTATGAAAACAGGTACACAGGTCATAAGCGACTTGTGTACCTGTTTATTTTTACGAGAGTACCCTTTACAGGCTCTTTGCCATTAATGAAGTGAGATCGGCAGTGCGGCAAGCATAGCCCCATTCATTATCGTACCAAGCCACAACCTTAACCATGTTGCCCATGACGATGGTGTCCATGGCGCTGAATACGGAGGAGAAAGTGGTACCGCGCAAGTCAGTGGAGACGAGAGGTTCGTCTGTGACATCGAGATAGCCTTTCATTGGTCCATTGGCATATTCGATCATGGCTGCGCGAATTTCTTCTGCAGAAGCTTCTTTCCCTAAGATGGCGGTGAAATCAACGACAGAGACGGTAGGAGTAGGCACGCGGAAAGCCATACCAGTGAATTTGCCCTTGAGTTCAGGGATAACAAGGCCAACTGCTTTGGCTGCACCAGTTGAAGAAGGCACAATGTTCTGTGCAGCAGCGCGAGCATCACGTAAGTCTTTTGCGCCGAGGTCTTGCAACTTCTGTGAGTTGGTGTACGCGTGGATGGTGGTGAGGAAGCCCTTGTCGATACCGAACTTATCGTTCAAAACTTTTGCAACAGGAGCCAAACCATTGGTGGTGCAGGATGCATTGGAAACGACATGGTGCTTGGAAGCATCATAGTTCTTTTCATTGACACCCAACACGATGGTGATGTCTTCATTCTTTGCAGGAGCAGAGATAATTACTTTCTTTGCGCCACCAGATTCGATGTGGGCCTTGGCCTTGGTGGCATCAGTGAAGAAACCTGTGGATTCGATAACGATATCCACGCCTGCTTCCTTCCATTTGATGGCGCCTGGATCTTTTTCAGCAGAGACCTTGATGGTCTTTCCATCAACAACCAAATTGCCATCTTTTACATCTACGGTGCCATTAAAATGACCGTAGGTTGAATCGTACTTGAGAAGATGTGCATTGGTGGCTGGATCAAACAAATCGTTGATCGCGACAACTTCAATATCTTTCGGGTAACGAGCCTTGAGGGTTCTAAAAACAAGGCGACCGATGCGGCCGAAGCCATTAATACCAACTTTTACTGCCATGGGGAAATCCTCCAATTATGAAAAATGACAGAGAACACGAGATAATTTGGTTTTGCGTTTTCTCTGGTATGGTCGTTCATACAACCTGAATTTTACTGCCTTAAGCCAAATTTGTGAATTTTTGTACGTCCACAATTATAGGTGACATATGTAATCGATTACTTACCTTAAAACCCTCGTTTTCATATTAAGTTGTGGTACCAGCTTTTTCAGAGTAGATTTGTACGATTTCTTGAGCCAGTTTATCTGAGTCATGACGCCACGGGTGCCCATCATCGATCAAATCGGTACAGCGAGAGCGTAAATCAGAAAGCGTCTTTTCATCTGCCCGTACCCACTGAGAACCAGCACCAACTTCCCCTGAGTAATTATTGTTACACAAAATGACGTCAAACAAATCTTCCCCCACATGACCTTCCAATGAACGGACGTGGTCATAACAGGTGAAAAAATCAGTCTCCCCAGATTGGGTGGCAATATTGCTAACATATATTTTTATCGCCCTGCTCACCCGCATGGCTGAAAGAAGGTCTTCCACCAACAAGTTGGGAAGTAGGCTGGTATACAAGCTGCCAGGCCCAACAACAATCACATCCGCATTTAAAATTTCTCGAATTACAGGTGGAAACGCTGGGGCGTTATCTGGCTCAAGCCACACACGACGGACACGACCAGCCATGGCAGGAATCTTGCTTTCCCCTTCCACTCGAATTTCATTTAATGAATCAGGAAGTTGCATACTCGCCACCAATTTGACATTGTGTAAAGTGGAAGGAAGTACGCGGCCATTTACTGAAAGCACGCGACCTGATTCAGCCACAGCCGACTCAAAGCTACCCGTAATATCTGCAAGAGCTGTAATGAACAAATTTCCAAATGAATGTCCTTCCAAATCAGGTGAACCACTAAACCGATATTGAAACAACTGGGTCAGCAAATCTTCATCGTTAGAAAGGGCTGCGAGACAATTACGAATATCGCCTGGCGGCAAAATTCCAAAAGTCTCTCGTAACCGCCCAGACGACCCACCATCATCTGCTACAGTCACCACAGCGGTCAAATTTGATGTATGCGCTTTTAAACCACGCAACAACGTGGAAAGTCCATGCCCTCCACCGATAGCCACAACACGCGGACCACGCTCGCGCTTTCGAAACCCTCGTAACTGTTTTACTACGTCACTGCCTGGTCGCAAAAAAGGCTCAAGCAAAGATCGATTCAAATTGATTATTCCGTAGGTCACCAAGCCAATTCCCAACCCGCCAAAAATAATCGCCCGCACCAAACGTGGCAAAAATCGTAATGATACGTATGAAAGAGCTGTTAACAACCACGGATTGGAGGAATCAGTTCGATAAATATCGATCAAAATCACCGCAAACCCAAGCCCAATCATCGTGATTCCCAGCAATACAAATAAAAACCATCTCTTCACCCCTAACCCAGGACGAAACCAACGAGCAATTTGACGCAAGAAAGAGTAAATTTTTTTCCACATAAAAACGATGATAGCAGTAATAAAAGGATGAGTCAATTGAGATGCGGAAAAACGCCTCCCCTTGACCTTCAGCCTGCTCAAAAACCATCAAAATTTGCCGCCCTGTGGAAAATCGCTCAAAAAAAGCCCTTACGGTATAATTATATATATGGGCATAATTATCGCAGTTGACATTGGCGGCACGCAAATGCGAGCCGCTTCTTACGCACCAGACGAGATTAAACCGATTCGTCAGAAGAAAGTCCCAACCTTGGCTTCTGAACCCGGTGGATTAGACCGTTTAATTCGAGTCATTGAAGATGTGTGGCCAAAAGATGGCGGAGTCGAAGCAATTGGCCTCGGTTCCCCCGGTCCATTAGACCCTCATACAGGTTATCTACTGGCCCCCCCAAATAACCCAGAATGGCATAATTTTCCCCTGGCCCCGAATATCTCCAAACATTTTGGTGTAAAAGCGTATCTTGATAATGACGCAAACCTGGCCGGCCTGGCAGAATATCGCTATGGAGCTGGGAAAGGTCACCATGATGTTCTCTACATCACAGTCAGCACAGGTATCGGCGGCGGTGTTGTAATTGCAGACCATCTTTTACAAGGCTACCACGGGTTGGCCGCAGAACTTGGTCACAGCATCATTGACCCAAACGGCCCACCTTGCTCCTGCGGTTACGCAGGTCACTTGGAATCGTATTCCTCGGGGCCAGCTATTGTGAAATATGTACTCAAAGAAATGGACGCTGGCGTTCAATCCAGTGTGAAGCGTACTGAAACTCTCAACGCACGTGATATCGCTGGAGCTGCGAAAAATGGGGACGCTCTGGCAATTAAAGCATATCAACGCGCAGGAGAGTATTTAGGAATCGGTATCGCATCCTTTTTACACGCCTTCGATCCCTCTATTGTTATTTTTGGCGGAGGTGTTTCACAAGTTGGGGATTTATTATTTGAACCTTTTCACGCTAGTTTAAAAAAGCGTGTGTTCCATCCTCGATATTTGGAAGGCTTGAGCTTTGCAACTGCCACACTTGGCGATGATGCAGGCTTGTTGGGTGCATTAGCTCTAGCTCGTATGATGAGTACTTCCAATGGATAGAATGAAGGGATTTTCGCTGCCCAAATGGGTGGCAACAAAGTGGTGGACAGCGGATATGGATTTGAAAACTGCCAATCGGACGGAAGCAACTTCCGGCTTGGTTTGAGCCGCGCTGAGTTCAACTTCACAGTTGAGTTGGCGAAACGTTTTCAAATCTAATAGAAGGAGCAATCAAATGAATAAGTTAAATCTTCCTGGGCCAAATACCCGGGCGATGATTGAGCGTGATAATAAGGTTATCTCGCCGTCTTACCCTCGCGGGTATCCGTTTGCCATGGATCATGGGAAAGGTACCGAAGTTTGGGATGTGGATGGAAATCGCTTCCTTGATTTCATGGGAGGGATTGCGGTTGTATCCACAGGCCATGCTCACCCACAAGTTGTAAAAGCCATTCAGAATCAGGCTGAAAAGTTTATTCACATTTCATCTGACTTTTATCACGAGAACTGGATTCGACTTGGAGAAAAATTAAACGAGATTGCGCCGTTCAAAGAAGATGCGCTTTCGTTCATGACCAATTCTGGAACAGAAGCCGTTGAAACCGCCATCAAGCTCGCTCGCTATCACACCAAGCGAAGTAACTTTATCGGCTTCACAGGTGCTTTTCATGGGCGTACCATGGGCGCAGTAACGTTTACAGCAAGCAAAGCAAAATATCACAGCGGATTTTATCCACTGATGAACGGCGTGACCCACGCACCATTCCCAAATCCATATCGGCCCGTGCTGGAAAGGCGTAAAGGCGAAGATTATGGTGAGGCAGTGGTCCGTTATATTGAAGAAGAAATTCTCGCTCAAATTGTCCCTGCAAATGATGTTGCGGCTGTGCTTGTAGAAACCATTCAAGGTGAAGGTGGATATATTGTGCCACCAGAAGGGTTCTACCCTGCCTTGCGGAAATTATGCGACAAGCATGGCATCCTCATGATTCTTGATGAAGTTCAATCTGGCATGGGGCGTACCGGCAAGTGGTGGGCTATTGAGCATTTTGGCATTGAGCCAGATATGATTACCTCTGCTAAAGGCATTGCTTCTGGCATGCCGTTAGGCGCTTGTATTGCGCGCAAATCCGTCATGGATTGGGAAATCGGTACCCACGGCAATACGTATGGTGGCAATCCCATTTCCTGTGCCGCTTCTTTGGCAACCATCGATTTGATTGAAAAACAATATTTGAAAAACGCCGCCGAAGTTGGCCAATACGCGATGGATGCCCTGGAAGAGATAAAAGCCAAGCACCCGTCGATTGGGGAAGTACGCGGAAAAGGTTTAATGATTGGCGTGGAATTTGTTCACGACCGCGAATCAAAAGAACCCGCCAAAGAACTCACCGACCGTGTTGTAGATTTGGCCTTTGAGCGCGGATTACTCACACTTGCCTGTGGTAAGAGTGTAATTCGCATCGCGCCTCCTCTCAGCATCAGCAAGACTGAAGTAGACGAAGGCTTAACCATGTTGGAAGAAGCCATTGGAATTGCTGAAAAAGAGTTGATGTAATTCAATAAAATAAAAAGAGAGGACTTCTTGTGAAGTCCTCTCTTTTTATTTTTCGTCAGTATCACTTACTTCATTATCATCACCGACAATAATATTTGAGCCAGAAACATTCCCATATATATTAATAGTAGCTCCAGAGGCAGGTTTTGATTTTGGCTTTTTGGCTGGGGCTTCTTTTTTAATTTCAGGGGCGGGCGTGCCATCCGCAGATAATAATTTGGCTTTTACTTGCTGAGATCGTACGTTAAGAGCTTTAACCAACCGTGTCATTCCATCTTCATCAAACAAATCCACCCATTGATAAGACTTTAGGCGATACGGCAATTCACATTCTTCCAAACGGGCAGGGATGAGGAAAATGCGTCCTTCGGGCATCTCCAAGGCACGGTCAAGAGCGAGGCGAATTTCCTTTTGAACATAGCCTTCTTTGTCCACTGATTTTTTCGTGAGGCAAAGCAAAATCACATCCGAGTCATCAAGAGCTTTATTGATTTCATAATTCCAATCTTGCCCAGGCAAGAGATTCTCAGAATCAAGCCAGGGAGCAGCCCCAGCTTGAGATAAAAATTTATATATCTTTTTTACTTCAGGTTTATCACTAGATGAATGGCATAGAAAAATCTTTAAAAGACGCGACGACATAATTTTCTCCCAGAAGTGGAAATTAAAAAGAAGACGCGAAACAATGACTTGCTCCGCGTCTTCTTTTACTTTTAGTTGCTACTCACTCGTAACTTTGACCAACACCGCACGAACCACGGTACGATATGTATATTTCCCTGTAGATTCATCGTAATCTTTACAAGTAATCAACGTAATCCACGGAAGGTCTTCATGTCTTATCACACTTGGAACCGCCGATGGAATTACACGCTTATTCTCCTGAACTTCATAAATATATTTCTGACCATCGACATGGATGATGATTTGGTCACCGTATGAAAGAGACCCAAGATTTGCAAATGGTCCGGGCTTTCCGCTTGGCATGGTCACATGCCCAGTGAGAACACTATTGCCATCCCAACTTGGGAATGCAGTTCCATTCAACCAACCTGCTTCGTTCGTCAGCCAGGAAACATCCCATTCTCCGTCAACTAAAGGAACACCAACAATGGGCATGTTGACACCCAACTTGGGAATCTCAACCGTCACATTGGTTTGAGAATAAGCCTTTTCTTTTGGCTGTTCAGGTAGGGTTGTGACTGTATCTGGTGCAAAACCCGTGTTTGGCAATAAGCCTACAGCACCAGCGCCACCGGCTCCTCCACCAGCACCACCTCCGGCTCCTCCGCCACCGCCAGCACCACCACCTGCTCCGCCACCACCGGCCGCAGGGGCATTGATTCTGACTGTGGAAGAAACACCATATACATTGATGCTGTCTGCTGGGTCATACCATCTTTCAGTGGATTTTGCATTATAGGTAGATAGTTGAACAGGCGCAGGTGGAGCCCCAACAGGGTCAATTGGTAGTGAGGTCCAAGCGACTGAAGCGGTATTCACGGCAGGGTTGCCCAAGAGGCGCGCATCAAATTCAATGGTAGCTGTCTGTCCACGAGCAAAGACATCCCACTCAAAGATTAAGTTTTTGGTAGCCGCAGTTGCACCTGCACAATATGGTGAGGCAGCAGGGCCAGTAGGATTAAGGCCAGTAAAGGTCACAGAACACGGCACAAATTCCAAATTCGCAGGCAGAATGTCTGTCACGACCACATCAAAAGCATCTGCTGTGCTAGTGGGGGTCGTATGGTTAATCGTAATTGAGAAGTGAATCGTTGAACCGATAGCTACACCAGCAGAAGGAGCTGCCGTCTTCTTAATCGCTAAATCTGGTTCCACGATTTTTACATTTGGAGCACTGCCCGAAAGTGAACCACCAGTCCATGTAAATGTAGCGTTGTTATTCAAATTCAAAGCGTTTTGATTCTCAATGACATCCAAAACTATCGCGCGATATCGAATTACGAGGGTGGTATCTACGGAAGTTTGTGCAGGAATGTTTCCAATTGTGAATTGAACTTGACGCCCAGGATTGGCAGGATTGGCGGCAGAATTTCCAGGATCAGTAATTGAAGACACAACGGGTGGGCAAACAGATCCTGTAATATCGGTTCCTGCTAAATTGACAGACACACAATCCACAAAGGCAAGGCCTTTATCCATTCGGTCAGTGACCACCGCATTATTTAATGGCACGCCAAACGGTAGGTCAATTGAAATTTGATAAGTCACAATTTCACCAATGGCTACATTTGTACCCGTAGTAAACGTCTGATCGGTATCGATAATCGTCTTCGAAACTACGCTGCCTTTGGTAAAGCCAAAGTCCAAAGTGGGATTGGCTGTGGTCCCCGTAGTAGTAGTGACCACATTATGAGCGGCCAGACCGACGTTCCCTGGGGTAAGAGTGACAACGTTGCTAGCAACCAAGCCACTTACAGTTCCAATACCGTTATCATTGTTATCGCTATTGGTGTTTGGATTCGTTGAGTCAGCAGCATCGGCAGTATCTACCGTGCTGGAATAGCCCAAAGGTGGAATCACTTTGACAATGTAATCACCTTGTGGCAAACCACCAAAAGTATAGGTTCCAGCAGCTGTGGTTGTCACACCGCCTGCAGCATCGTCTGCAGTTCCCAAAATACCATCTGGACCTACGTTGATTTCAGTGGTTCCATCGCTGGCAAATAACTTGACAACTGCGCCAGCCAGTTTCGTATCACCTGTACCGAAGGTGCCATTATTATTTCCATCCACAAAGATTTGGTTGCTCAACTGTAAGCGATAGAAACCGAAATCTACAGTGCGGTTGCTTTGACTATTTGGCGCTTCACCCGCAGGGTTGGCTGGATTCGCATCTGTATCATTAATGGGCTCTGGCAAACTACTTGGACCTAAAGTCACTGCACTGCTGATCACTGCGCCATTAAAGGTTCCAGCGGTTTGCTTGGTTCCATTGTCATCATTATCAATATCATTATCTGCATCTGGCGCTAGAACTTCAGACACAACCCCCGTGCCATTAATTGAAGTACCACTGCTCACATAGCCTGCAAGTTTGCCATTTGCAGCAAATTGATTGGCAGGGATCACCACCACATAATCACCACCCAAGAGACCATCAAAGCGATAATACCCGCCGTTGGCTGTGGTCTTCGTGCTTAACACTGGACCTGTCGGGTTGCCTGCTACGTCTGCAGCATACAACTGCACGGTGACTCCATTAATGCCAACTTCGGTGCCATTGATGGCGCTGCTGTTATCAGTATCAAACCAAACACGGTTTCCTAAACTAAATAATGGACCATTGAAACCAAAGTCCATGGTTGGGTTGGTTGTGGTACCCGTTGCATGATCAACAGTATTATTTGTAGCCGCGCCCACACTTCCTGGGGTAAGGGCTATCACTTTGCTAGAGACTTGTCCTGTAGCAACACCTACACCGTTATCATTATTATTGATATTGTTATTCGGATTGTTGGTATCACCACTACTTGCAGTATCCACTGCACTGGTAAAGCCAGTAAGCGGTGTAACTTTCACGATGTAATTACCCTGAGGCAAGCCATCGAATAAGTATGTGCCAGCAGCGCCAGTAACTACTCCACCAGCCGCATCATCCGCGGTGCCGAGGATTCCATCTGGACCCACATTAATTTCAGTGGTGCCGTCACTTGCAAACAATTGAACGGTGACGCCAGAGAACGGTGTATCACCTGCATCATAAGTTCCATTTTTATTCAAATCGATAAAGATTTGATCACCCAACTGCATGCGATAGAAGCCAAAATCAACACTGCGATTGCTTTGATTATTGACCGCTTCGCCCGCAGGGTTGGCTGGATTCGCATCCGCATCATTCGTCGGCTCTGTGACACCGGGTCCCAACGTGACCGCGCTACTAATGACAGCTCCGTTAAAAGTGCCAGCCGTTTGCAGGGTACCATTGTCATCTTTATCGACATCATTATCAGCATCGGGAGCGGCTGTTTCAGTGATAACTCCAGCGGCACTGACGGTAGTGGCGCTACTCCAATATCGATCTAATGGACCACCCGCCCCAAGCTGACTGGCTGGAATGACAACAACATAATCGCCGCCGAGCAAATCGTCAAAGCGATAATACCCACCATTCGCTGTAGTTTGAGTTCCCAACACCGCACCTGTAGGATTGCCACTGCCATCCGCAGCATACAACTCGACAGTAACGCCATCGATTCCAACTTCTGAACCGTTCATGGTGCTATTGTTATCTGTATCAAACCAGACGCGATTTCCCAAACTAAACAATGGAACAACACCAAAGTCCAAGGTTGGATTAGTCGTTGTACCCGTCGCATTTGTGACTGTATTGCTGTTGGCCGCACCAGCACTGCCTGGTGTTAGCGCAACGACAGAACTTGACACCTGGCCCGTACCAGTACCAATTCCATTATCGTTGTTATCAACATTGGTATTTGCGTCCGCACTATCTGCACTGCTTGCAGTATCAATCGTACTGGTGAAGCCAGTGGGCGGTGTCATCTTCACAATGTAATTTCCTTGTGGCAAATTACTGAAAAGATATGTACCACCTGCACCAGTGGTCACACCACCTGCAGCATCATCAGTAGTCCCAAGGATGCCATCGGGACCGACATTGATTTCGGTTGTCCCATTGCTGGCAAACAATTGAACTGTAGCACCCACAAGGGCTATATCGCCCGCATCGTAGGTTCCGTTTTTATTAATATCTACAAAGGTTTGATTGCTCAACGCTGCACGATAGAAACCAAAATCCACGGTGCGGTTGCTTTGATTATTCACCGCTTCACCCGCAGGGTTTGGAGTAGGCGCATCAGCATCTGTGATTGGCTCTGTAATACTGGGTCCCAAAGTGACAGCACTGCTAATGACTGCACCATTGAACGCACCTGCGGTTTGTAATGTGCCATTGTCATCATTATCGACATCATTATCAGCGTCGGGAGCTACTGTTTCGGTCACAGCACCAGCTCCACTTAAGGTAGAACCGCTGCTCCAATATCCATTCAATGGTCCGCCCGTGCCAAACTGACTGGATGGAATCACAACCACATAGTCACCTGCGAGCAAACCATCAAAACGATAGTAACCGCCAGAAGCAGTGGTCTTTGTATCCAAAACTGCACCTGTTGGATTGCCCAAGCCATCGGCGGCATATAACTCAACCGTAACCCCATTGACGCCAACTTCTGTGCCATTGATGGTGCTGCTATTATCCGTATCAAACCAGACACGGTTGCCCAAGCTGAACAATGGCGGATAGAAGCCAAAGTCCATGGTTGGGTTCGATGTAGTGCCTGTTGAATCTGTGACTGTATTATTTGTAGCAGCGCCCACGCTACCCGGAGTAAGCGTGACTACATTACTGGCAGCTTGTCCGCTGGCAACACCAATACCGTTGTCATTGTTATCAATATTGGTATTGGGCGTTGTGGTATCTGTGGCGTTGAATGTGTCCACTGTGCTGGTATAGCCCGCTTGTGGCGTGACTTTTACAATGTAATCCCCTTGTGGCAAACCACTAAACAGATACGTACCACCAGCACCAGTGGTCACACCACCTGCTGCATCATCTGCTGTGCCGAAAATACCATCAGGACCGACATTAATTTCAGTCGTTCCATCACTTGCAAACAATTGAACTGTTGCACCAGAATGCAAGGTATCACCTGCATCATATGTGCCATTCTTATTGTTATCAACATAAACTAGATTTCCCAATTCTATACGATAGAAGCCGAAATCGACCGTGCGATTGCTTTGTAGATTTGGCGCTTCGCCCGCAGGGTTGGTTGCATCTGCATCTGTATCATTGAGTGGCTCGTTTGGTAAAGGTCCCAAAGTCACTGCACTGCTAATCACTGCGCCATTGAAAGCACCAACAGCCGTTTGCAATGTACCATTGTCATCGTTGTCGATATCATTGTCAGCGTCGGGAGCTGCTGTTTCGGCCGTACCAGCTCCACTTAAAGTGGTACCGCTACTCCAATAGCCATCCAATGGACCGCCTGCGCCAAACTGTGTCGCTGGGATGACCACTACATAATCGCCAGCGGCCAAATTATCAAAACGATAATAGCCATCGTTGGCTGTAGTTGTTGTGCCCAGTACCGCACCCGTTGGATTCCCTGCAACATCTGCGGCATATAGTTGGACGGTCACTCCATTCACGCCCACTTCAGAGCCGTTGATGGTGCCACTGTTATCTGTATCAAACCAAACACGGTTGCCCAAGCTGAACAATGGAGTAAAGCCAAAGTCCATGGTTGGGTTTGTAGTCGTCGCAGAAGTGTTATCCACTGTGTTATTGTTCGCCGCACCTGCACTGGCTGGCGTCATCGCAATCACATTACTGGAAACCTGTCCGACACCTATACCAAGACCGTTATCGTTATTATCAATATTATTGTTCGGAGTTGCAGAATCGCCAGCATTTGCTGTATCGATTGCACTGGCAAACCCTGAAGGCGGTGTGACTTTTACAATGTAATTTCCTTGTGGCAAATTACTAAACAGATACGTTCCATTCAATCCAGTGACTACGCCACCAGCGGCATCATCGGCTGTGCCATAAATGCCATCAGGTCCTACATTAATTTCAGTGGTTCCGTTGCTCGCAAACAACTGCACTGTCGCGCCAGCCAACTTGCCATCGCCAGCATCGTACGTGCCATTATTATTGGCATCGATGAAAATCTGATTGCTTAATTCCTGGCGATAGAAACCAAAGTCAACGGTTCGATTGCTTTGGTCGTTTGGTTGCTCACCCGGAGGATTGGTCGCATCTGCATCGTTGTCATTGATTGGCTCATTGGGTGTTGGTCCCAAGGTGACAGCTTTACTGGTCACAGCACCAGCGAAGGCACCCGCAGTTTGGAAAGTACCGTTATCATCGCTATCCAAATTATTATCTGGGTCAGGGGCAATAACTGTTTCCGCAATCACACCCGCAGCACTGATCGTTGTGCCGCTGCTCAAGTATCCAAACAATTTTCCGCCTACTGCAAATTCGCTGGCAGGAATCACTACTACATAATCACCAGCAAACAAATCATCAAAGCGATAATAGCCACCATTGGCTGTAGTTTGAGTATCCAAAACAGGGCCAGTCGGATTTCCAGCAACATCCGCTGCGTATAACTCAACAGTCACCAAGTCCACACCTACTTCGGCACCGTTGATGGTGGCACTATTATTTGTGTCAAACCAGACACGATTTCCCAAACTAAACAAAGGTGGAATGAAACCAAAGTCTACGGTGGGATTATAGGTAGTTCCAGAAGCATAGGTGACTGTATTGTTGGTCGCAGCACCAAGACTGCCCGGAGTGAGCGTGACAATATTACTGGAAACTTGTCCGCCCGCAACGCCTACACCATTATCGTTATCATCAATATTGCTATTCGGTGTGGTCGTATCTGTCGTGTTAAAGGTATCAATTGTGCTGGTATAGCCCAAAGGCGGAGTCACCTTCACGATATAACTACCTTGTGGCAAGCCACTAAACAAATAGGTTCCAGCCACACCGGTTGTCACGCCGCCGGTTGCATCATCTGTTGTGCCGAAAATTCCATCAGGGCCAACATTGATTTCAGTAGTGCCATCGCTGGCAAATAATTGAACTCGTGCACCTGAGAGAGCTACATCACCAGCGTCAAAGGTGCCGTTGCTGTTAAAGTCTGTATAAATTTGATCGCCAAGTTGCAGTCGATAAAAACCAAAATCGACACTACGGTTGCTTTGAGCATCCGCCGCTTCACCTGTTGGGTTGGTTGGATCTGCATTCGTATCGTTGGTCGGCTCTGTAGCACCTGGACCAATGGTTACCGCGCTACTAATCACCGCACCATTGAATGCACCTGCGGTTTGTAATGTGCCATTATCATCATTGTCAATATCATTATCAGCGTCGGGAGCTGCCACTTCGGTGGTACCAGCCCCACTTAAGGTGGTGGCGCTGCTCCAATATCCATCCAAGGCGCCGCCTGCGCCAAATTCCAACGCAGGAATGACAACCACATAATCACCAGCCAACAAATTATCAAAGCGGTAATAGCCGCCATTGGCTGTGGTCTTGGTTGCAAGGAGTGGACCTGTTGGGTTTCCACTTCCGTCGGCTGCATATAACTGTACGGTTACAAAATTGATTCCCGTTTCAAGTCCGTTGATCGTACTGCTGTTATCGGTATCAAACCAAACCCGATTTCCCAAACTGTACAAAGGAATGGTAAAGCCAAAATCGAGAGTTGGATTGGTGGTCGTTCCTGAAACGTTACTGACGCTGTTATTAATCGCAGCGCCAAGTGAACCAGGAGTAAGGGTCACCACTCCACTGGAAACTTGTCCTGTACTTGTTCCAATTCCATTATCGTTATTATTGATGTTGCCATTTGGATTGGTGGTATCACCGCTATTAGATGTATCCACTGCGCTGGAGTATCCTACTGGCGGAGTGACTTTTACGATGTAATCACCTCTGGGCAAACCACTAAACAAATAAGTACCATTCACGCTAGTTGTGATGCCACCTGCGGCATCATCTGCAGTTCCTAAAATTCCATCGGGACCGACATTGATTTCAGTTGTGCCATCGCTGGCAAACAATTGAACTTTGGCATTGGAGAGTCTTACATCGCCTACATCGAAAGTGCCATTGTTGTTCGCATCAACATAGACCTGATTGCTAAGTTCAAGGCGATAGAAGCCAAAATCGACCGTGCGATTGCTGCGATCATTAATCGCTTCACCTGCAGGGTTGGTTGGATCAGCATCTGTATCATTCGTCGGCTCTGCAGGGACACCACCCAAAGTCACAGCACTGCTAATGACAGCACCGGTAAAGCCGCCACTCGTTTGCAATGTACCGTTGTCATCGCTATCAATGTCGTTGTCTGCATCTGGGGCGGCTGTTTCGGTAAACGCACCAGCTCCAGTTAAGGAAGTGGCGCTACTCCAATATCCATTTAATTTTCCACCAGGAGCAAATTGAGTAGCAGGGATGACCGCTACATAATCACCAGCGGCTAAATCATCAAAACGGTAGTAACCGCCATTGGCTGTAGTTTTTGTTGCCAAGATAGCGCCTGTCGGATTTCCACTTCCATCCGCCGCATATAAATTCACTGTTACGCCATCAACACCTGCTTCTGTGCCGTTGATGGTACTGCTGTTATCTGTATCAAACCAAACACGGTTTCCTAAGCTGTATAACGAAGAAGAGACTACCAGCGTATCAGTAGTTGCATGATTATTCGTGATGCCCCCGGTGGCAGTTAATCCGCCAATGGGAATTGTGTTTACAAATACACCCGGTATATCGCTTTTTACGCTGACTACAATCGTACAAGTAGTCGGTGTAATTCCATCAGGACTTCCTATAAGTGAACCGCCAGATAAGGAAATGCTTTGGCTACCTGGTATGGCGGTAAGTGTTCCACCACAGGTATTTGTCGGAGCAGGCGCCGGCAAGTCGGCCACCACCAAACTCAACGGCAAGACAGGAAGGCTGTCATTTAAAGCCATGCCTGCCAAAGGAATGGTGCTTGAATTCTTAATCGTAAGAGTTAGAGATGAATACTGCCCAACAATGACTGGGTTGGGATTAAAGACTTTTGTAATACTGGCACCTGGCAAATCGGTCAGAGATGCCTCAGCAGGTTGTGGACTACTGACACCATTAAATGTTGTCACCGCTCCAGCTGGGATGCGATTGGTGAGATTTCCATTGACATCCATCACAACGTTAACGGTCAATATACAATTTGAGTTTGCAGGTAGAGACCCACCACTAAAAGAGAAAGAAGTATCACCTGCATTTCCAGTTAAGACACCACCACAAGTTCCTACATTAAAGTTTGGTGGATCAGCCAACTTCATACCCGTTCCTAACAGGGTCATATCATCCGTGAACTTAATGCCTGTCAACTCAGCGTTATTTGGGTTGACCAACTGCACGCTCATGGTGGATGACTCACCACCATAGACCAATACAGGATTAAACCCTTTCACAACTGCGATGGTAAGGTCTGCAATGGTAAGCGTGGATTGTGCCTGTGCGGCAGGATGAATCACAGATCCAGTATTCTGAACTGTTCCTGAAACATTGGCAGTCGGGATGGTATTGGTACGGCTAGCTGCCGCCCCTTTGCCTTGCACATCTACATTAATAGTACAGATACCAGGAATGGCACCTACCTGCGCAGGGACAATTCCACCGGACATGGTGATGGATTGTGAACCTGCAACTGCAGTTACAGTTGCCCCAGAGCAAGTTGTACTTATATTTGGAATTGGAGCAACCACGACACCGTTGGCAGTGCTTCCAGGCAATGTATCTGAAAGGGAGACATTTACCAAAGGTGAGTCAGCTGAGTTCTGCAGAGTAATCGTCAGAGTCGATAAGCCATTGGTGTTAACAGTAGGTGGAGTAAACACCTTGTTCATTGCAAAGCTTGTGACATCTAATGTGGCTGTATTGCTGGAACTGGTATTGGTACGTCCCTCAGTAGTAGTTACATTATTTGCAGGGATCGTGTTTGGATAAGACCCCGGCGTATTTGTCGTTACATAGACTGTAATCGTACAAGTTCCAGAGGCTGCAGCAATGGCACCACCAATTAATTTAATTAACTGTGTACCCGTAACGGCAGTCAATGTCCCACCACAAGTAGTGACGGGGTTCGCTGGCGCAGTTGGTGTTCCAACAATTACCAAATCACCAGGTAAGGTATCACTGACATTAATTCCGCTGACTCCAATATCAGAAGGAGCAGTCAGGGTAATTCTTAATCGACTGGGAACTCCGGGTGAAATTGGGCTGGTTTGAAATGCCTTGCTCACCTGAACTGGACCACCCGCAGGGTTTACGGTTAAGTTTGTGGGGGTTGTTGTGGTCGAAGTGTTGGCTGGTCCTTCTGCAGTGGTCAAATCACCAGCAGGGATGGTATTTGAATAACTTGCCGCTACAGAACTTGTCACTTGGAAGGTAATGGTACAAGTACCGGGAGGAGTGGCACTAAATGGAATAGTACCTCCCGTAATAGAAACGGTAGTAGCTGTATTGGTAATCGTTCCACCGCATTGTGGTGAGGCAGGAGTTCCTGTTACGGTTAAATTGGCTGGTAATGTATCGGTTAAATTTACACCAGTGAAATTTGCACCTGTATGATTCCTCAAGGTAATCGTAACCGTGCTCGTTCCACCTACAGTTACGGAAGTGGGAGAAAATGTCTTAAGGACGGAGATGCCAGATTGAACATTAAGAGCAGATGTTGCTGGGGCAGGATTGGTCACAAGTTGAGTTGTTGTCAACGCACCTGCTGGAATTGTATTGGTTCTAGTTGCTGTTGGCGAAGTAGTTGCTGAAATTACAGTAGCGGTGATTGTACAAGTTCCCACAGGAGTGGGAGGAGTTCCGCTCGCTGGGATCGTTCCACCTGTCAACGTGACTGAATTTGCGGTACTGGTAACAGTACCACCACACTGTGGCGAAGCGGGAGCTCCAAAAATAGTCAATCCGGCGGGTAAAGTGTCCGTTATGTTCGCGCCGGTATATGCAGATCCAGTTGGATTTTGCAGAGTAATCGTCAAAGTACTGGTTTGACCAGCAACAATATTTGCAGGAGAAAATGATTTTGTCACGCCAACAGGCTGAACGTTCAATTGAGCCGAAGCCGGGCTGCCATTTGTCACACCTTGTTGAGTAACAATCGAACCTGGGTTTCCAGGTCCTGCAGGAATGGTATTGGTGTAAGCTCCAGCTGTTCCTGAAACTACATTGACTGTCACTACACAGTTTAAGTTAGGAGTTACAGTTGCGCCGCTTAAGGCGATGGTACTAGTGCCTGTAGTGGCTGTTAATGAAGCACCAGCACCACAGTTCGTTAAAGTCGGTGAGACGGGATTGGCCAAGACCACATTGGCGGGCAATGTATCCGTATATGAGGTCTGAGTTATATCAGTGTTGGTATCATTATTATTGATCGTAATCGACAAAGTACTGGTCTGCCCCACCCACACTGTGTTTGGACTAAATCCCTTGGTAATGGAAGGAGGCGTGACTGCAATGACTGTCAGAGTGGCACTGGCAGGTGTCGTATTCTAAATCGTAACGGGAGTACCACCATCATTTCCAGAAGCAGACAAATTTCCTGAGGGAATGGTGTTAATCAGGTTCCCAGGGATCGTAGAAGTGACATTCACTTCAACATAACATTCACCCGGAGTTGACCCCACTTGAGCTGGCACTGTTCCGCCGCTTAGAGATAAAGTAGTTGTACCAGGAACTGCTGTAACCGTACCTCCACAATTTGTCACAACCCCTGCTGGCGTCGCAATTTTTAAACCAGGCTGTACACCGACCAAATTATCGTTCCAGGTGGCGTTGGTAAGTTGAAACAAGTTCGGGTTAAATATGGTGACACGAAGAACGGACACCCCACCTGCATCAATCAAAATTGGCGTAAACTGCTTGTTAATTTCCGCCGGAATGGATATGGCATACACTGGAGTAACAGGAGCCAACACCGTGGAGATAATCACAAAAACAGTTAATAGCAAAAACTTTGCACTTTTATTCATACAGCGAAACCTCAATTGATTTGAAACATGGCGGTGTGAGCAAGATGCTAATGTTTTTTAAAATAAAAAGCAACAAAACTAAGCCTACGGCCGGTTTCGCTGCTTGCTCGTCAACACCCCGAAAATACAAAAAAAAGCGACCAAAACTAGGAGTTGAGTCATTGCATCCGTATAAGTGAAGAAATATTGCAATTTCATTCTATTTTATGGGATATTAGCCCTCTGGTCAACAGTTGAGGGCTAAGTAGTAACCGCTCAAAACCGTGCTTACTGCTTACATAACTCATACACTCCCCTCCTTACCCCAGTGATAAAATACCTTAACTTATGTCTATTATTCCCTCCATGCTTCCAGATTTTCGTGTACGCCAAAGAGATTATTTACTGGAAATCTCGCGCCTGCTCACAGAAGAACTTGATCTTGAAAAACTGTTGGCAAGGATTTTACGCGTCTCGATTGAAATGCTGGCGGGACAAGCAGGACTAATTGCGCTCAAACAACCCGACGGCTGGCGCGTCAGCGCAGCACATGGCATCGCCCCGGCCTTTCTCTCCTACTTAACTCCACTTCTGGCCGAAGAAAAGGTTCGCGAGTTGGATGTGCGTGAACTCAATCGCATGTTAAAGGAATTGACCTACACAGCCAGTATGGGCTTGCTCAATGGTACAGGCCTTCCCCTCTCGGCACATGGACAAGTAATTGGCGTAATTTTCATTTTCCGTAACTATGCCGACCTGTTCACCCCCAATGACAGGATTCTTTTGCAATCCTTCGCAGACCAAGCGGCCATCGCCGTGTTCAACGCGCAACTATACGGGCAAGTTTCCTATGAAAAGCAAAGGCTAGATGCGTTGCTCGATTCAGCAGCTGATGGAATCTTAATCCTTGATTCAAATCTAAATATCGAAAGATGCAACGGCGCCTTTGAGAAATTATTTGGTCAAACGCGCGAAGAAATCACAGGTAAAAACCACCAAGAAATTATTAAATGGAAAAAAGAACCTCAAGGTAGAACCTTGGAAGAATCTGTTGCTGATGGCTGGCCGCTCACTCCGAATGCAACTTTATATGTAGAAGGCGATATCAAACGCCCACAGCCAACTCCGTTGCCAGTAGGAATTACATACGCTCCCTTGCTCTCAGAAGAAAATAAACTTCGCAACGTCATCATGAGCGTCAGAGATATTACCCACTTTAGAGATGCAGACGAGATTAAAGCCACATTCATCTCCATTGTCAGCCATGAATTGCGGACTCCCGTGGCATTGATTAAAGGATATGCATCTACGCTAAGGCGTGACGATGCCAGATGGGACAAACACACCATCAGCGATTCTCTAGCAGTCATTGAAGAAGAGGCAGATCGCTTATCCAAGATGATTGATGACTTGCTCGATGCCTCGCGGTTGCAGGCAGGCGGCTTGAGCTTGAACAAAGCCGATGTCGCCCTCCCAAATTTGGCGTTAAGAGTGAGCGAGCGCTTCCAATCACAAGCCCCCAAACATCACATCGTCACTGATTTTCCTGCTAACTTTCCAGTCATCCTTGGGGATGAAACTCGCATTGAACAAGTGATTTCCAATTTAGTCTCCAACGCCTTGAAGTACGCCAGCAAAGGCGAAATCAAAATTAGCGGAAGTGTCCGCCCTGAGCAGGTTGTTATTTGTGTCAGTGACGAAGGCCCAGGCATTGAAGCCAAAGACTTGCCTCATATATTTGACCGCTTCTATCGCTCGACCAATGCGGTCAAACAAACCAAAGGAGCTGGCCTCGGCCTGTATCTTGCGCGCGCCATTGTTGAAGGTCATGGTGGGCGCATTTGGGCAGATGCAGCCAACGGAGAGACTGGCGCGAGAATCTGTTTTTCGCTGCCAAGATAATTGCATCACCACGTGATGCCCTACTGTGAATGGTAAAATCAATTTGCAAATTCCGAAAAGGATAAAAAACAATGGCAAACACAATTCCTCCACGCAATAAGATTAACAAGAAATACACATGGAACGCTGAAAGTGTTTTCAAATCGCCCAAAGAATGGGATGCTGAATTACAAAGTATTTTAAAAGATTTATCAGGTGTTAAAAAGTATCAGGGACATTTAGGTAGTTCCCCCGAGACCCTGCTCGCAGGCTTACAAGCCGTGGAAGCGATTATGAAACGGGCTTCCACAGTTTTTATGTATGCTGCGTTTTCCTACAGCGTTGATACCACAGACCAAAAAGCGAATGCCATGTATGGCAAAGCGCAAGGTATGTTTGGTCAGGTGGCTGGAGCGATATCTTTCGTCAATCCAGAATTGTTGCAAATTGGAAAAGGCACGCTCGATGACTGGATGACCAAAAACGAAAAGATTGCCATCTACCGTCAGAGCGTTCGCAATCTCTTCCGTCAACAGGAACATGTACGCTCTGGTGAAGTGGAAGAATTACTCGGCATGTTAGCAGACCCGCTAAGCGGTGCCAGCAATAGCACCAGCATGTTGGTCAATGCAGATTTTAAATTTACGCCTGCCAAAGATAGCAAAGGCAAAAAAATCCCCGTGACTCAGGGAAATTTCCACACTGCCTTGATGGAACACCCTGACCGCAAAGTACGCCAAAGCGCTTTTGAAAGCTACATGGACAAGCATCTTGAATTCAAGAATACGCTTGCCAACAATCTTTCCACCTCCATCAAAAGCAACGTGTTCTACATGCAGGCACGCCAGCACAACTCTTCACTGGAAGCTTCTTTATTCAGCAACAACATTCCTGTGGATGTGTTCCATAACCTAATTAATACATTCAAAAAGAATTTACCTGTCTGGCATCGCTATTTTGCGATTCGTAAAAAGGTCTTGAAGGTCAAAGAGCTGAGCTACTACGATATGTGGGCTCCCATTGCAAAGAATAAACCCAAAATTTCCTTTGAAAAAGCAGTGGACCTCATCTCCGAAAGTCTGGCTCCGCTTGGCAGTGAATATGTAGATGTGATGCGTAAAGGTTGTTTGGAAGAACGCTGGGTTGATTCTGCTGTCAATCAGGGAAAATCAAACGGTGCATTTTCTTATGGCGCTCCTGGCACACATCCATTCATCATGATGTCGTACACAGGGGACGTAGGCAGTATGAGCACACTCGCCCACGAACTCGGTCATTCCATGCATTCCTACTTGACCTGGAAGAATCAGCCATTGACTTATGCAGATTATTCTCTCTTCGTGGCAGAAGTAGCTTCCAATTTCAATCAAGCCATGATGCGCGGACATTTACTCAAGACAGTCAAAGACAAGAACTTCTTGATTGCCTTGATTGAAGAAGCAGTTGGCGGAAACTTCTTTAGATATTTCTTCCAAATGCCGACTCTTGCCCGCTTTGAGTTGGAGACTCATCAACAAGTGGAACGCGGCGAACCATTGACCGCTGACTCCATGCAAAACTTGATGGCAGACCTTTTCGCCGAAGGCTTTGGTCCCAAAGTAAAAGTGGATCGTCCTCGCGTAGGTATGGTTTGGTCAACCTTTGGACATCTCTTCTCAGATTATTATGTGTATCAATATGCCACAGGCATTTCTGGTGCACATGCGCTTTCTGGCAAAATTTTACGTGGAGAGCCCAATGCTGTTGAAAATTACCTCGGCTTCTTAAAGGCTGGTTCTTCCAATTATCCTTTGGATGTATTGAAGAAAGCAGGCGTTGACCTAACCACCCCCAAGCCCGTTGAAGAAACCTTCGCCGTGATGGAAAGCTACATCGATCGGCTAGAAGAATTATTGGGATAACTGTTCGAACACCGATCATTTAATTAATGATCTTGTACACTACAAATCTAAAATCGGAAACCTAAATGCCACAAACTACCATCTCGTGCCCGCGCTGCAGACAAATGATTCAAGCCAATGTTGAGCAGCTATTCGATGTCACTGCAGACCCGCAAGCCAAACAACGCCTGTTGGGCGGACAGTCCAACTACGCTCGTTGTCCGCATTGCGGATATGAAGGCCGCCTCGCCACGCCCGTTGTCTATCACGACAACGAAAAGGAATTGCTTCTCACCTACTTCCCTGCTGAGTTGGGATTACCCGTCAATGAGCAGGAGCGAATGATCGGCCCATTGATTAAACAAATTGTGGATCGATTGCCCGCTGAAAAACGCAAAGGCTATTTGTTCAAGCCACAAGCCAACTTGACTTATGAATCCATGATGGAAACCATTTTAGGAAAAGATGGCATCACTCAGGATATGATTAAGTCACAGCAGGAGCGCGTCCAATTTGTGGAACGCTTGCTTCAAATCACAGGCAAGGACGTCCGCTCTGAGTTGATCAAACAAAATGAAAAGCTGATTGACGAACAATTCTTTGCGCTGTTTAGCCGCATTGCTCAAAACGCCGTCCAAAGCGGACAAGAACCCATTGCCCGTGCATTAATTGACCTGCAAACTCAATTGCTCGACGAGACCGCGTATGGCCGTCAGCTAAAGGAATCTGTCGGGGAATTAGAGGCAGCTCAAAAGGTCCTGCAAGATGCGGGGCAAAGTCTCACTCGCGAAAAACTATTGGACTTCGTGCTCGAATCCAACAACGACAATCGCATTCGTGCTTATGTTTCATTGGCGCGCGGCGGCATGGACTATGTCTTCTTCCAGACTCTTTCAGACAAAATTGATGGAGCTTCTGGCGAAGAGAAAACACGCTTGGAAGGCATTCGCGAAAAGTTGCTTCAATTTGTAAATGATGTAGATAAGCAAATGGAAGCACGCATCAAACAAGCGCAGGATTTTGTAGAAAAAATTCTTGAGCAAGATGATGTGGAAAAAGCCACGCAAGCCAACCTAGATGCCTTTACTCAAGATTCCGTAGAAGTGGTCAATCAATTGCTGCGACAAGCTTCAGAGAAAAATGATTATGCCCGCATGGGCAAGTTGCAAAAAATGGTACAGGTTTTGCAAGCCGCCAGCACTCCACCAGAAATTGCCTTCATTGAGCAGTTGATTCAATTGCCCGATGAAGCCACGGTTGAACAAGCTCTTGCGCAAAACGATGAGATGGTCAACCAGCAGTTTGTAGATGCGCTCAGCGGACTGGTGGCACAAATGGAAACGCAACCTGATAACCCCGAAGCCAAAATGATGGGCGAAAAGCTGACCGAGATTTACAAAGTTGCTTTGAAGCGTGTCATGAAGAAAAATATGGGATAACAAAAAGAGACAGTCACCTAAAGGTGACTGTCTCTTTTTATCCAAGACTTATTACTTGTTTGATGTTGTAACAGAAATCAAACACAACCGTCCTTCATATCCAGTTGGACATTTTGCCAATATTTTTGAGCCATCAGGAGACCATACCAGACCAGTACCCCATCTATCAATATGAAATTGATATGTAGTAAAAGGATTATTAACTTCCCCAGAGAGAAAATCAACTAAATAAATGAATGATTCTTGCGGTCGAGGAGATGTGCTAAAATCCGCAACTATTCCAACTACTGCCAAATGCTGATTATCAGAGCCCCAAACAAAATCTTGGATAATATCAGTGCAACAACGAGCACCGACTGGGGGGATAAGCTTATTTACCTCAATTGGATATATTTTCCCTGTTAGCATATCCAAAACAGCCATATCATAAATACTCCAGATTGGACTCATAGGGCCATTAGATTTAATAACCGCTAGATACCTTCCATTTGGACTCCAACGCGCAAAATAAGCCCAACCACCAAAATTTAGAGTGCAAGCTCGCCCAGTATTAGCGTCCACTAGAAAGGTTTGCTTAGTAGGATTTCTATCACTGTACAAAAACAATTGTGAAGCGTTTGGACGCCATGTCATCTCATACGGTATAGGATAGCCTTTGTCCCCAAATAACGCTGAATCAGATGGGATTAAGTATTCTGGTTCAAGTGATTGATGTTTATAAAGTTTGAAACTTTGTTTATCATTGGTATCCCAGTAAACAAATTGAGACCTGTTGGGGTTGAACGCCATCGGATGATAATCTTGCAAATTATCTAGAAGCAATTGAGTTGTATCTGGATTTCCATCACTAATTCTGATCTGACGGTTAATAATCAATCGATTAGTGATTTTGTCTATGCCAAGAGCATTTGGAGCAAGATATATGATTGCATTCAGTGCAGAATCCCATGCTAATGGTTCATTACCAAAATTCCTGCGCGTTGCGTACACTTGGGTTTCTTTAGTTTCAGGGTTAAATAATTTAATGGTCTGCAAAGAACCGTCTATCCCGTCAAACTTATGTAGTTTCAAAGACATGATGACTACATTTTGATTATCAGGTAACCACTCTGCGATGTCAGGATAATCCCCAGTCAGCACTACCTGTGGGTTAGAAAAGATATATTCCTGTGATATTGACTCTTTCGTCGTTGTTTGTGCTAGTGGGAAAACACAGGCATGTGGGTCAGAAGTGGAAGTTGCCGTGGCAGTAAATGTTTCTGATACATGTGTGAGGTAGTCGGATGGAATTGACGTAGGATGTATTATCACAGCCGAAGGCAACCCGAATGGTGAAGAAAAAGTAGCCGATGGTGATATAGCAGGATAGTTTGTGTTTTGATTTGAATATGTCAGCCTGTTATTGGCGAATAACAAAGCCAAAATCAAGACCAACCCAATGATGAGCGGTATGTATTTTTTTTGATATAGTCTGTTTCATTTTTTTACTCCCATTCAGGTCTTTCCCCCTATAATTTAAATTTCATCTAGAAGCCATCTCAAAAACACCATGTCGCTCTGAGAGAGTGCTCTTTGTGACCAAAGAGTCTCGAATTTTTGAGATGACTTGTAGCTATTTACATCAAGCTCTCAATCCTTCAAAGAAATCGGTCTCCACCTTTCGGCCACCATTGACCAAACTAAAGGCGCGATAAAAAGTCCCTTGCATGGCAAGCACAGCGGCGGCAGACTCGGCAGGCATGTCAGCCAGCGGACCCAAGGTGGCCAGTTGACTCTGGTGGTATTGAATGGCTTTCCATGCGGCGATGCAATGCTCAGCCATGTCAATGCGCGTGGTAATCATCCACTCTTTCCAGGCAGTCTCACTGCGAATCTGGTCATCAACGGGGAAGGTCATATCGCCCATAAAAGGCGCAATTAAATTGATAAAGCTTTCGCCGTCCACCATGTAATATAGCTTTGAGACTCGGTACGCAGGCAAATTTTCAGAATCTTGATACGAAGAGTCTGCGGCACAAACGATGGAGGCGGAAGTAAATTGTCCAATGGCAACGTGGTCAGGATGCCCATAATTGCCGTCAGGAGGAAAGGTCACCACCACTTGCGGTTTAATTTTGCGAATGTGAGTGACAATTTTTCCAATGGCTTCGGCATGGTCCGCTTGATCCACATCCCCATCAATGTAGTTGAGAAAATACAGTCCCTGCATGCCAAGTTCCTTGACCGCATTCTCCAACTCCACGGTACGAAGTTGGCCGAGCTTCTCCAAGCCAGGATTCTGCTCTTCGGGGCCGAACCAACCTCTTTCGCCGCGTGAAGCGCAGACGAGATGAGTCTCCACTCCTTCAGCTGCATACTTCGCCAGCGTCCCACCCATGCCCATCGATTCATCATCAGGGTGTGCAAAGACTGCCAATAATTTCAATGTTTCCATCATAGCTCCTTAAATAAGGACAGTCACTTTAAAAGTGACTGTCGCTTGGAATGTTTATCGTTCTGAAACTTTTTGAAGTGTTTCGACGGTGATGTTGTACGCCTTGGCAAACCCTGCGACGAATCTTCCGCCTTTTGGCTTGATACGCCAAAAGTTAAAGTCTGCAAGCTGAAAGATCTGCGCCGCCTCAGGGAAGCGCGCCAAATACATTTCCTTTAACGGGGTGTAACCTGGAGCGCCATTTTCCAGCATTTCTGCCGAACCGCGAATGGAAACGCGAGCCAAGGTCTGCGGGTCTGGGCGGCCATCATCGGTCTCTGTAATTAACAAACTCACTCGTTTGTTTTTTTTCATATCCACAGTATGTTGCGCCAAACGGCTGACATGAATATAAAACGCTGAAAAATCTTCAGCAGGCACAAACGCAACCATCGAAGAAAACGGTTCTTCATCCCGCACAGTACTTAAGGAAGCAATGCGAGTGGTACGGATAATATGAGTCAAAATCTTTTCTGATTGTGCATCCATGAATAAGTTCCTTACTCCCCACTAGCTGGGTTATCTAAACGTACCCCATGTCCGCGAACGGTATCAATATATTGATGAGTAGGGTCAAGAGCTGCAAGTCGGTCACGTAAACGGCGCACCAGCGCATCCAATGCTTGATCCGATACACCTGCCATTTGATCCTCACCCCACACGGTTGAGACAAGGTCTGCACGGCTGATCACTTGTCCATTATTTTCATATAACATCCACAACAACTTAAATTGTTGCGCCGAAAGCGGCGGGTTGACTTGTTGTTGATTCACCCACACGCGGCGGGATTTTTGATCCATCATCAAACGTCCATTTCGAATGGAACCTTCCACAAGTGGCATGGTAGCATCTGAAGTAAGGAAAAGAAATTGCTGAGCCAATGCAATACCAAGCATGTCGCCATCTTGCAACATCACAGGGCCAGCCACTTCAGTGCCATTATGATTCGTACCATTTTTACTTCCCAAGTCTTCCACCATCACACCTTCGGGCGTGGGAGTGATGCGTGCATGAAAACGGGAAACCTGTCGGTCTTGAATTGAAATTTCACAGGTTGGGTCACGCCCTACCATTAAGGTATGACTCAATTGCCAGCGCTCTCCTTTGAGCGGGCCATCCTGTGCAACAAGAATTGGGAAATCTTCAGTGTGATCCATCATAAATCGCCTCAAATACTGCCTGTGTTTTTAATTCCTCATATTATTTTTTCCACTCAGCCTGCTAAAGCAGTACTATATAACAACAAACACGTTTATAATATAGCAGAAAAGTGGAAATCTGTGCATATCTCTTAACCGTTTTTTATGGTCTTAACATCAAGAGAACCACACGCCGAAACTGATTCTCTTTCAAGGCCAGCACGTTTCCATTTGACTTCCTGCAAAATGATGTATCGTTACATCTTGCATCTGTACATCAAAACAGGAAACTTTTATTGAACAAACAACAGGAGAAGAATTGCATCAGCCATTGGTAAATGGAGAGATGCTGCGTGACCGCTACAAAATCCGCGAACGGATTGGCCAAGGCGGCACAGGCAGTATCTACCTGGCAGAGGATACCCGCCTGGAAGGCAGGTTATGTGCGCTTAAAGAGGTCGAATATGACCGCGCACTTCCACCTGACTTACTGGGACAAGCTCGCGAACAATTTTTTCGCGAAGCTTCTGTGCTTGCGCGCCTCGACCATCCCAACCTGCCCAAGGTATCTGACTTCTTCTCAAGAGACCTGCGTGACTATCTCGTCATGGACTATGTCCCCGGCAAAGATTTGCGTGAACGTATGCTCGATGCCAAACGCAATAAAACCTTTATTCCTGAAAGTGAAGTTCTAAGTTGGGCTGTGCAATTAGCCGATGCGCTCAACTATTTACATCAACAAGACCCACCCATCATCCATCGTGACATCAAACCCAGCAATCTAAAACTTACACCCAGCGGATTACTCAAGCTGGTTGATTTTGGTCTGGTTAAGATTATGGCGCCAGATGAAGTGACCATTACCGTCATCCAAGGTCAAGGCACTGCTTTATATACACCTCTTGAACAATACGGTGGAGATGACGCCCACACCGATGCGCGTGCCGATATTTTTGCCTTCGGTGCGACTCTTTATCATTTACTAACCAACGAGCCACCCTCTGAAGCCAGAAAACGCTTCCTAGATACCCGCAGCCTGACTCCGCTACGAGACATTAATCCCAACATCAGCATTCGTGTGGAAAGAGCCATTTTATGGGCGATGTCGCTTCATCCAGACAATCGTCCCAAAACAGTCGCCATCTTCCGCGATGCGCTCGTCGGCAGGCAGGAAATTCCCGCGAGTCCGCGCTTACACAATTCCAGCTTTGAGATCTCCAAGATGGACATCTTCCCACAGGAACAAATCGCAGGCTACGTTGTGGCTGGGTTGTTCTTAATTGGGTTGTTGGTCACAATCGCAAAATAAAAATCTATTCAGCAATTGATTGTGTTGCTGTCGCTTTCTCAATCAAACGACAAAATGAACAAAAATCATCTGTCGAAGTAGGTTGTCCACACTTGGGGCAAGGATGTAAATGGGCGGCCTCGATATTCTTCTCAATAAACAACTCGCCGCTTTTCCTGGCTTCCAAGAATCTCAAGTAGAAGGTTAACTTCGCCCCAGGGCGTGTCGTCTCCATTTGATTCAACAATTCCTTGTAATAAATGGATTGAGACCCCTCCGCAAATGGGCACTCATCATATATATATTCAATACCACGTGCAATGGAATAAGCTGTCATTTCACGTTCGTAGAACCTGCATAACGGCTTGACCTTGCGTGCCAATCCATCACGGCCTGGCAATACAGGTCCCTGACGTAGCAAGTATTCACTTTCCCAAATTAAAGTATTTCCAAAAAGCACCGCAGCCTCATCGTCGAGGTTGTGGCCTGTCGCAAGCACATCATACCCAAGGTCTCGTGCGATGCGATTCATTTCATGGCGTTTCGCCAGTCCACACACGGCACAAGGTTTCCCCTTTCCGCGATGTGAAATTATCGCCAACACAGGAATCGGTTGGCCGTATTCTTTTTCCATATCTACGATATGCAACTTCAAGTTGTGTTGAGCCGCAAATTGCTCAGTCAATCGGCGCGATTCATCTGAATACTTAAGCCCACCATCAATTCCCAAGCCGATATACATGCCATCCGCTTGATATCCCAAGCGCACAAGAATATCCCACAAGGCCAGAGAGTCCTTGCCGCCAGAAACTGCCACAAGAATTTTTTCTTCCTTGCTGAACATGTTGTATTTTTTGATAAAACGCTCTGTTTGCTCAGGAACCCATTCGAGGTAATGTTCTTTGCAGAGTGCCAATTTATGATGGCGCATGTTGACAGAAGCTTTCTCACCACATTTTCTACATTTCATTAAATCGAACCTCCAGAGATGACCATGATTAATTTAACCACGTCACCTTCCTTCAAAATTTCATCCTCTAAAATCATCTCCCCTTCTCGTGTTGCAATCACAGACTCAGGGATAATATTAATTTTCTTCAACGCTGCCAGCAAGGTCATGCCTGCGCGCACTTCAAATTCTTTATTGCGTAAAATTAATGTAGCCATATTTTCCTCAAAGTTTTTTCATTCTACCACGCACAGTCACTTGACATTCCCCCATGCATGTCTTAGCATAGATATATGCGTATCGGATTGATGGTCGATAATTACAAGCCTTATATCAGCGGTGTCACCAACCAAGTCGAGCTATCCAAGCGACATCTTGAACTGGCTGGGCATGACGTCTACGTTTTCACGTTTGGCGATGTAAGTTATACCGAAGATAACGAACCCCGCATCATTCGCAGCCCCGGCCTACCTCTGGCCGATACGGGATTTTACCTGTCTCTGCGATATTCACGAAAAGCCAAACAACTTTTACAAACCATGGACATTGTCCATGTGCATCACCCATTTCTAAGTGGTCGTTTGGCTTTGCGATATTGTCTTCCATTGCATATTCCCATCGTATTTACCAATCACTCCCGATATGATTTATACGCCCAAACCTATCTTCCCATGATGCCAGAAGAAATCAGCCAAGGCATGCTGCAAGCCTATATGCCTTCCTTCTGTCAGGCGGTTGAGTTGGTGACTACACCCTCACAAGGGATGATCAAAGTTCTAAGTGATTTAAAAGTGGATTCTCATATCGAGGTCATACCCAATGGCATCGACATGAAACGATTTCACTCTGCCGCGCCACTTGCTCGTTCAGATTTCGGTTTTCAAGAAGATGATATTCTCCTTGTTTATGCAGGGCGAATTGCGCTTGAGAAAAATATACCTTTCCTTTTCCAATCAGTGGCTGGCGTGGTACAAGCCATTCCCAATGTACATTTGGTTGTTATTGGAAGTGGCATTCAACAATATGAAGATGAAATCAAACAACTCATTAGTGACCTTGAGATGAATGAACATATTCATCTATTCGGTAAGGTGGAATATAAAAATCTTCCTTCTTATCTGGCCATGTGCAATATCTTTGTCACAGCCTCCATTACAGAAACCTTTGGCATGTCGAATGTTGAAGCGATGGGAGCGGGCCTGCCTGTGATGGGTGTCCATTCCGTTGGCGTTGGTGACACCGTGGATGATGGCGTCACTGGCTTCCTTGCGACTCACGATCTGCCTGCATATACAGCCAAACTTACCCGCCTCTGCCTCGACCAAGACCTGCGCAACCAAATGAGCATCGCCGCACGAAAGGCATCATCTAACTACGCCATTGAACATGTTACAGAAATGCTACTTAAGCAGTATCAAAAACTTGTTCGAGAAGCGCAACCGCGTAAAAGCAGTTGGCGCACCCGTCTTCGTGGCTTCATAGAACGGTTCAGCAACTCATGACCCAACACAATCAGAAAATCGGAGCATGGGGAGAAAGCCTTGCTGCAGAATACCTGACCAAACGTGGGCTTGAAGTCATCGCACGCAACATCCGTACTCCCTACGGCGAAATCGACATCATCGCTCAACAAAGTGAACTCACTATTTTTGTAGAAGTAAAGACTCTCACTTCCAGTCAAAATTTTTTTCCTGAACACAATATCACCCCGCGCAAACGTGAACACATGCTAGCTTGTGCCCAACATTATTCCGCTGAACATGAAATCGACCATTGGCAAATTGATGTCATCGCAATTGAGGGCAAACCAGGCAAAGAGCCTGTGATAACTTATTTTGAAAATGCCATCACTTAAACTCTTTTGAGGCAAAGACCCAACAGAGTTTATTTATCGAGTATCCTTAAGCTTCATGACTTCTTCCAAACTTCCTCTCATTCTCATAGTTGGGCCAACCGCTGTTGGCAAAACAGAACTTGCCATTCTCCTCGCCGAAAAAATGAAAGGTGAGATTATTTCTGCTGATTCACGTCTTTTTTATCGCGGCATGGATCTGGGCACAGCCAAACCTTCTCAAGAAGAAATGGCTCGTGTGCCTCACCATTTAATTGACATCGTCAATCCCGATGAAACCTTAAGCCTGGCAGTCTTTCAACAAAGAGCACAAGCGATCATTTCTGAAATTCATGCAAAAAACAATCTGCCCTTTTTAGTCGGTGGCACGGGTCAATATATCCGCGCAGTGACTGAAGGCTGGGCACCGCCAGAAGTTGTTCCCAATGAAGCGTTGAGAATAGTCCTCGAAAAGATGAAGGAAGAACACGACATTTACTGGCTACACGACAAACTCAAGATTCTGGATCCATTATCAGCCGAAAAGATTGATGCTCGAAACTACAGAAGAACCATCCGTGCCTTGGAAGTTATTTTTACAACTGGCAGAAAATTTTCTGAACAGCGAGGGCAAGGTGATCCTCCTTATCACTTAATTTCTATTGGTCTCACCCGTCCGCGTGAAGAACTATATCAACGCGTGGATGAAAGAATCGACTCGATGTTCGCAAATGGACTAATGGATGAAGTGAAGGGTTTACTTTCAAGAGGATACACGCCTGACTTGCCAAGCATGTCTGCAATTGGATATAGGGAATGTGTCAGAGTGATACAAGGTGAATTGACTATTGAGCAGGCCAAGGTAGAGATGAAGCGCATCACTCGTGTCTTTGTTAGAAGGCAGGGAAATTGGTTTAAGGAATCTGATCCACAAATCAAATGGTTCAATCCTAGTGAAAATCATGTCTTTGAAAGTATTGAGGCGCACATCCGAAACTTGATGCAATCTGAGGGGTTGTAATTGACTTTTAATATTTTCACGTATATACTACTTGTAAATTATCTTCACCACCAAAGGAGAAGGAAACATGAGCAACAAACCCTGGCTGGCGCATTACGATAAAGGTGTGCCACAAACGATTGATTATCCAAAGGCGCCACTTTTTCATTTTCTTGAGGATGCCGCGCGCAAATATCCTGACCGTGCCTGTACAATTTTTAAGAGTGCGGTCATTTCTTATAAGGAAATGAATGCGCTCACTGATCATATGGCTGCTGCTCTTGTGGATATGGGGGTAAAGAAAGGCGACCGTGTGGGCATTTTTATGCCCAACCTGCCACAGTTCGTGATTGCTTATTATGGAATTTTAAAAGCAGGTGGGGTTGTTGTTGCTGTGAACCCGACTTACCCACCAGATGAAATTATGATTCCTGTTAATGATGCGGGAATTGAAATCATGTTCACGCTTAGCCGTTTTTACGATAAATTAAAAAGCATTCGCGGAAAATCCAAGCTAAAGAAAATCATTGTATCGAATCTCAAGGAAGCCCTGCCTCCTGTGACCCGCATCCTGTTTACCTTGTTGAAAGAGAAAAAAGATGGTGACCGCCTGAATGCATTGGATGATGGCGATGTTTGGATGCAGGATCTGTTAGGTAAATTCGGCAGCGCGTCAAGACCTAACGTTGAAGTAACTCCAGACGATACAGCCCTATTCCAATATTCAGGTGGAACAACAGGCGTCCCCAAAGGCGCAGTAGCTATGCATCGCAATGTGGTGGCAAATACTTTACAGATCAAATCATGGATGCCTTTGCTCGAACAAGGAAAAGAAGTTGTATTAATGGGCATTCCGCTCTTCCATGTGTATGGAATGGTGGCAGGCATGAATTTCGCCATGGCCAATGGCGCCAGTATGGTCATGATTCCCAATGCGCGTGATTTGAAAGATGTGCTGGATAACATTAGCAAATATAAAGCGACAATTTTTCCTGGCGTTCCGTTGCTTTATAACGGTATCAATAACCACCCTGATGTCAAAGCTGGAAAATATAACCTCTCCTCCATCAAGGCATGTATTTCAGGTTCTGCCCCATTGATGCGCGAAACCAAAGATCAATTTGAAAAGTTGACCGGTGGAAAAGTCTTCGAAGGGTATGGACTCTCAGAAGCACCCACAGCCACCCACTGCAACCCATTAAATGGCGAAAACAAGACTGGTTCAATCGGTATGCCATTGCCTGATGTGGAAATCAAGCTCATCAGTTTGGATGATGGTGAGACCGAATTACAACAAGGTGAAATCGGTGAGATTGTGGTCCATGGGCCGCAGGTGATGAAGGGATATCACAACATGCCCACCGAGACAGCAAATTCCCTGCGCCAGTTAAAAGATGGAAAAATCTGGTTATTCACAGGGGATATTGCCCGAATGGACGAAGATGGTTACTTCTATATTGTGGATCGCAAAAAGGAATTGATTAAGCCCGGTGGCTTCCAAGTGTGGCCACGTGAAGTAGAAGAAGCCATCGCAGACCATCCCAAAGTTTTGGAAGTTGGCGTGGGTGGCATCCCTGACCCTCAGCGCGGCGAGACCGTCAAAGCTTGGGTTGTGGTAAAGCCTGGTGAAACATTAACTGAGGCAGAGCTTAAAGCTTTCTGCAAAGAACACCTGGCTCCATACAAAGTGCCCACGCATTATGAATTCCGAACTGAGTTGCCAAAGACAACCGTTGGGAAAATTTTACGACGCGAATTGGTACGTCAACATAAAGAAGGCGTCAAATAGTTAATAATAAAAAAGGTCTCCCAAATGGGAGACCTTTTTTATTTAATGTGAATTAGGCAATTTGAGGAGTGCCACTCTTTTTCTTACCAGTAGGTGACGGGAAAATCGTTTCAAACTCTTCACGAGTGATGGATTCCACTTCGAGAAGTTTCTGAGCAACCAATTCCAACTGCTTGCGGTGTTTCTTGACCAAAGTCTTGGCAAGTTTATAAGAATCTTCCACAATTTTACGGACTTCCATATCGATCTTCTCAGCAATAGCTTCAGAATAATCGCGCTGTTCGGAAATTTCACGTCCAAGGAAGATCATTTCTTCTTTTTGACCGTAAGCCATTGTTCCCATTTCGGTGCTCATGCCTAAGCGTGTCACCATGGAACGTGCCATACGAGTCACTTGTTCAATGTCACCCGAAGCGCCAGAAGTAATATCATCAAAGATTAGTTCTTCGGCAGCGCGACCACCCAAAGCCATGGCAAGTGTGGCAAGCATCTTCTTACGAGACATCAGGATGCGATCTTCATCGGGACGGAACCAGGTAACACCACCAGCTTGTCCGCGACCAACGATGGTCACTTTTTGAACGGGGTCTGCTTCAGCGATGGCATTAGCCACTACTGCGTGACCAGCTTCATGGTAGGCAATGATGCGCTTTTCTTCATCAGAAATCAAACGAGATTTGCGTTCAGGTCCCATGACAACGCGTTCAATTGCTTCATTCAATTCGGGTTGACCGATTGACTTTTTGTTACGTCGAGCAGCCAAAATGGCGCTTTCATTGACAAGGTTTTCAAGGTCGGCACCGGCAAAACCAGGTGTACCACGTGCTACAGAAGCGAGGTCAACAGCTGGTTCCAATGGCTTGCCCTTGACATGCACTTTGAGGATGGCTTCACGACCCTTTACATCTGGTCGGTCCAATGTCACGCGACGGTCAAAACGACCAGGGCGGAGAAGTGCAGGATCCAGAATATCAGGACGGTTGGTGGCAGCGATAATAATAACGTTTGTGTCAGTATCGAAACCATCCATCTCAACGAGCATTTGATTCAAAGTTTGCTCGCGCTCATCATGTGAACCACCAAGACCAGCACCACGTTGGCGACCTACGGCATCAATTTCATCTACGAAAATGATACAAGGAGAATGTCTCTTGGCTTGATCAAATAAGTCACGGACACGGCTTGCACCGACACCGACAAACATTTCAACGAACTCAGAACCTGAAATGGAGAAGAAGGGCACGCCCGCTTCACCGGATACGGCTTTGGCAAGCAAGGTCTTACCTGTTCCAGGAGGGCCTACCAATAAAACACCCTTCGGAATACGAGCGCCAAGTTGAATGAACTTTTGGGGTTCCTTAAGGAACTCAACCACTTCGGCCAATTCCTGCTTTGACTCTTCAGCTCCAGCTACATCTGCAAATGTAACGGTGGGATGTTCTCCACTGAACATACGAGCTCGGCTTTTGCCAAAAGACATGGCTGCATTGTTACTACCCTGAGCCTGGCGCATGATAAACCATAAAATACCAACCATAAACAGGATAGGCAAAATGTATATCAAAATACTGCCTACCCCCGCCCAGACCGAAGGTTTACTCACTTCAATGACCAAGTTCTCTGGAGATAACTTATCCGGAGTGACTCCAAGGCTAATCAACTGATCTACCAAAGTAGCGTTTGATTCCTTGCGAGATTCAACACCTTCTTTATCACCATTCTTCATAGTAACGGTAATGGCATCATCAACGCCAATGGCAATTCGTGCAACTTGCCCACTTTGCACCTTTTGAGCCACTTCATTAATAGTAAGCGGCTCTTTCGTTGTCGCATTATCACGGAGTGCCATAAAAAGCATGGCACCAATGGCAACAATCAACAGAAAATACACAAAATACGACTGATTACGGGAATTCACGGAATCCTCCAAATTTGACTTGCTTGTTGGGATTATACCAAGCCCAACCCTTAGACAACATGTACGGAGAGAATTTTATATGATTCTCTAATACGCCTCTTTTTAGTCCAAACCTGCTTGCAAAAACAATCAGCATTGACCTACCAGAAGCAAGCGCTGATTTTCTCATGGGAAATTAACCTGAGCTATCACCCAAAAGCATCAAGCCATTATTTCAATCTGCCTAAAAACATAATCACAAACAATTCGAAAAGCATTTCATACATCACCACAAAATCCTAACAAATCGGACTATTTTCGTAATAAATACTTCACAACATGTCACAAAAGAAAAGATAAATGTCATTCCACGATGTGATTAATAACACATCAAAAAATGTGGGCTTATTCTTACAATAGTCGTAAATATTGACCAACGTACTCAACGTTAGGAAATCCATGCTAAAAATCAATCGCCAAACCGATTACGCAGTCCGAGTTGTGCTTGCTCTCTCAAAACGAGCACAAGGAACCCGTGTTTCCTCGTCCGAAATTGGACGTGAAATGCAAGTTCCGCCAGCACTCCTCCAACGCATCGTCGCAGAGCTTGCGAGCGGTGGCTATATTCATACACAAGCAGGTCGAGATGGTGGTATCACACTCGCTCACCTCCCAAAAGATATTAACCTTCTTCAAGTTGTTGAACATTTTGAAGGAGTTATTTTTCTTTCTGATTGTGCACTAAACTCTGGCGATTGTCCATTTGGAAGAAAATGCCCAGTACGCTGTCAATGGGTACGCCTAAAAAACCTAATCCGTGCTGAATTGGAACGTGTCACCTTCCAACAGCTTGTAGAAGATGCGACTGCCATTGAGTTCACACTGACTACAAGCAACGCATCCCTCCAGCCGATACCTGTTACGACATCTAATACTATTTCTCCAACCTCAACGACTCTTCAATGAACAAGCTATTCTTGCGTGTGTTTTACGGTTTCCTAACCTTACTTGTTGGCTCAGCCTTTGCATTCAAGGTTTTCCAACCTGTTCAGGTTTTACCGCGCATGCAATTATCTCCCGCTTTCGCACTGACGAATCAGAACGGCAAGCCATTTACTAGCGAATCCACACGCGGACAATTTACCTTATATACCTTCACATACACCAATTGTCCCGATACCTGCTTCGATGTTAATCAAACTATGAAGGAAGTCCAATCCCGTCTTGGAGAAGTTCAGCTCAACGGAATCAAAGTTGGCTTTGTCACCATTTCCATTGACCCTGAACGAGATACACCCGAAGTGCTGAAATCCTATGCACAATCTATTAATGCAGATCTTTCCAACTGGCAGTTTGCTACCACAACAAATAAAGCTTTGTTGAAAACCATCATTGGGTCAGGCTTCCAAACTTATTATGAAGACAAAGGCGATGGCACTTTCGCCTTTGACCCCACTTTTGTATTGGTTGATGGTTGGGGAATCGTCCGAGCGGCGTATCGATACCAAACTGAAGTTTCGAATACAGACCGCATCCTTCGCCATCTTGGCGTATTGGCATCAGAAGTGAAAAACAGCGTTGGGGCTACTAAATTGGCCTACGAGGCTGCCCACGTATTTTTATGTTACGCACCATAAATTAATCGGTATTAGGAAAAATGAAACTTAAAGTCACACTTGCCATCATCGTTGTAATTCTCGGACTAGTCACCGGAGTTTATTTCTTACGTCCCCATACATTTCACGGGACAGTGATTCAGTCTCCTGAAAAGTCTTTTGATTTCAATTTGAATAGTGCAAAAGGCAGTGTGAAATTAAGTGACTACCAGGGCAAACTTGTCCTTGTTTATTTTGGCTACACCTTCTGCCCTGATATTTGTCCTGCCACACTTGGTAATGTCGCCCAAGCACTACGTGACATGAGCAAAGAACAAGCCAGTGAAGTACAAACCGTCATGATTTCACTGGATCCTGAACGAGATACTACTGAAAAACTAGCAGAATATGTCGCACACTTTGACCCAACTTTTGTTGGTATTACAGGGTCAAAAGAACAAATCGATGAAGTCGCCTCTTTATATGGAATCTTCTATCAAAAACACGAAGGCGACACTTCAAAAAATTATCTAATCGATCACACAGCTACATTATTGGTAATCGACAGAAAAGGGTATCTGAAATTGGTATTTCCATTCGGCGTGACTGCGAAAGAAATTGCCGATGATTTGAAGTACATGCTTAAGCAATAAGGAGGTGTGACTGCAACAGAGTAGGTAATGTTCTGGTCCATCCCATAATTTGCAGGGCCGCCTGAAGCGGCAAATCCAAAATCCATTCATACTATGAGGAGAATGAACAATGGCGAAGAAAGACGATAATGAAAAGGATGAGTTTCGCCCAACTGGCACAATCGCTGTTCTAGCGATCTTTGTCATAACTCTCATCGCGATCTGGACAACGATCTACATGATCCTTGTTGGTCGAGGGAGCACACTATGAGCACTCAAAAAATTCACATTGATCCGTACGAAAGAGGCTGGATCGTTTTCAGCTTGATTCTCATTGCGTTGTTTGCAACAGCTGTAAGTGTCGCTGCCTTTGGTATGGGAATTCAAGTTCCCGCCCCAGAACAACGTGTTGACCCAAACACTGTAGCCACAGACCCCAATAGCCCATGGTCGAATCCTGGCTTACGTGAAATTGCCCCCGGTAAGTACGATGCCTATATTTTGGCACACGCCTTACCGTCATGGGAATATTTACCCAAGGAAATTAGTGTTCCTGCTGGTTCACGTGTTACCTTCTATGTAACTTCATCTGATGTGCAACACGGCTTCAAGATTCAAGGAACCAACGTAAATTTCCAGGTCGTCCCTGGTCAGGTCTCCAAATTGAGCGTCACATTTGATAAACCTGGTACCTACAACTTCATTTGTACAGAATACTGTGGCGTTGGCCATGGTGTTATGTATGGCGCCGTGACCGTTACGAAATAGTCAGCGAGAGAAGATTATGAAACAATATCAATTATCATCTGGTGAAAAGAAATTCATTGGATCTCATCTTTTGGTGGCGATCCTGGCATTGGCCGTAGGAAGTCTATTCGGACCTTTGCAAGCTTTTGAACACGCTGGCTGGGATATTTATCCTTACATTAAGCCACTGATCAAATCCTACTATCAAGGCTTGACCGTACACGGTGTTCTTAACGCATTGGTTTGGACCACCTTCTTTATCATGGGTTTCTTAACCTTCAATGTAATGTTTGCTTTGAAGCGCCCCTTAAAGAATATGACCTTGAACAAAGTTGGTTTCTGGGTCATGGTTGTTGGTGTAGTCACCGCAGCGATTCCGATTCTTGCCAATCAAGCGACCGTTCTCTTCACTTTCTATCCTCCTCTTAAAGCACATTGGGCCTTTTATTTAGGCCTCACACTTGTTGTCGTTGGAAGTTGGGTTGAAGGTTGGGGCTTGTTCATGACCTACTTTGCATGGCGCAAAGAGAATCCCAAAGAAGTAACTCCGTTTGTTGCATTTGCCAGCATTCTCACCTCATTGCTTTGGCAAGTTTGTACCTTGGGCGTTGCAACTGAAATTCTCACCATGCTATTGCCTTGGTCTATCGGTATCCTCAAAGGCGTTGACCCACAGTTGGCTCGTACTTACTTCTGGTTCACCGGCCACCCACTCGTTTACTTCTGGTTGCTTCCTGCATATATCTCCTGGTATGCCATGCTCCCGAAACAAGCTGGTGACGGAAAAATGTTCAGCGACTCTCTCGCTCGCCTTTCCTTCTGGATCTTCCTTGTTCTTTCCACACCCCTTGGTTTCCATCATCAATATGTGGACCCAGGTGTTCCTCCTGTATGGAAGTTCATCCACTCCATGCTTACCTTTGGCGTGTTCTTCCCATCCATGATGACCGCCTTCACCGTGGTCGCTTCTCTTGAGTATGCTGGCCGCAAACAAGGCGGCAAAGGCGCGCTCGCTTGGATTGGTAAGTTGAAATGGAGTGATCCTTCAGTAGCAGCACAATTGCTCGCTGGTATCCTCTTCTTCTTCGGTGGTATTGGTGGTTTGGCTAATGCTTCCTACAATGTCAACCTCGTTTTACATAACACCGCTTTCATTCCTGGTCACTTCCACTTGACAGTCGCCACAGGCGTCACCCTTACCTTCATGGGAATCACCTATTGGCTTCTGCCTTACCTCACCGGTAAGAAATTATGGAACAGCAAGATGGCTGTCGCTCAAGCTTGGACTTGGTTCGTCGGTATGATTATCTTCTCTAATGCCATGCACGTAGTTGGCTTATTGGGTGCACCACGCCGTGTTCCATTGGGCCTCGCTCCTTACGTTCCTGACGAATGGAAGAGCCGCTTGTTCCAGGTTGGTGTTGGTGGTGCCATTTTGTTTGTGAGCGGTGCACTTTACTTGCTCAACATGCTCATGACCGCCCTCAGCAAAGAAACCGTTTCAGAAGAAGTGACCGTTCCAATGGCCGAATCATTGCACGATGTAGCACAAACCCCTGTTTGGCTTGATCGTTGGGCCCCATGGATTTATGGAACCCTTGCATTGGTTGTTCTAGTCTATGGTCCACAACTCTTTGAAATGATTAAGAATATTGCACTGACATCCCCAGGCTTCCGCGTCTGGTAAGTTAAATCAAAAAGGCTTCGGAAGTCAAAAACTTCCGAAGCCTTTCCATATCGAATCGCGTTCCTTTATGCAATTGTAAATATTTTATTTGTACCCATCGCCGCGAGCTATTCAAATAAAGACATGCCCACATGACTCCTTCCCTCTCTAATAAACAACTGATCGACTCGCTTACTGAACGCAATCCTAGTGTGGATTGGAAAGCACGCCTCCAACCTGCCTCCCGACGTCTGCTCGGCTTCTTCGAGAGAATCTCTCTCGCCTTTGAAAAGCCACTCAACTGGCTTATCAATGACTCGCGCTTTAATCCCCTATATCATACGGGGACAATCACTATTTTTCTTCTGTTCGTTATTCTATTAACTGGCATATATCTAACTTTATTTTATCCATTCGGATTTGATGTTTCCTATCAGGCGGTTGCAAAAATTGAAGGAAACCTGGTAAGCCGCATCATCCGCGCTCTGCACCGCTATGCATCTGACGCAGCGGTAATATTTGCTCTGCTACACGGCTGGCGTACATTCTTCCAAGATCGCTTCCGTGGACCACGCTGGCTGGCTTGGGTGACTGGTGTTGGAATGGCCTTTATAGTCTGGGCAATTGGAATCACAGGCTATTGGCTGATTTGGGATGACCGCGCTCAACTTATCAACCAATCCTTTTACGATATCGCTACAAATTTCCGCAGCGGACAAAAATTCATTGTTGATTATATCTTCGGCCAATCTGCAGGAACTGGCTGGATTTTTATGCTATTCATCATCGTCCTGCACGTCGGCCTATCGATAGGAACCGCGTTTTTTCTGTGGATGCACCTAAAGCGCATGAGTCGCGCTAAGTGGCTTCCACCAACCTATTGGATGATTATCTCTGTAGCAGTTTTGCTACTTGCCTCAGCCCTGTTCCCACTCGGAATGTTGCCAGCCATCGACATGACCAAACTTCCTGGCAAAACTCCAATCGATTTATTCTATTTGTTTTATTTGCCCACCTTCTTACGTGGTCCACAAGCCCTATTCTGGAGCATTCTTCTAGTTGTCTTTGGTGTATCCATTGCACTTCCCTGGATTATGCCGCGTGCCAAAGAGTTAAAACCTGTTCAAGTCAACCTGCCACAATGTGACGGTTGTACACTCTGTGAACGAGATTGCCCGTACCTTGCCATCAAGATGATTCCGCGCACAGATGGCGCACATCACAAGTATCAAGCTGAAATTGATCCAAATTTATGTGTCTCGTGCGGTGTTTGTATTGGAAGTTGCCCTGAAAATGCTCTCACCTTCGGAGACATATCTCTCAATTCACTTTGGGAAAACACCTTAACTCAAATCAAGCAAGATCCAGGTGCAAAAGTTGTATTCACTTGTGAACGCCATGCTATACAAAATGCAAGTGAATTACAAAAAGAACAAAATATTATTGTTCCTTTTACCTGCATTGCCATGGCCAATCCAAAACTTGCCGCACAGGCAATTGAAGCTGGAGCCAGCGATGTTCAATTCATTGGCTGTCCACCAGAAGACTGCGCCAACCGAGAAGGAAATGTCTGGTTACAAGATCGCATTACTGGAAAACGTCTGCCCAAATTAAAGCCGGCATTTATCCCTCTCGTCAATTCAACCTGGATCGCTCCCACAGAATTCAAAAAAACTATCAATACAAAAGCCGAAACACAGTCCTCAGCTTATACATTTACGCCAGACAAGAGCCATATTCGATTTATCATTCCCTTATTGGGAATCATGGCTGTTATTTTTAGTTTACAAATCTGGCTCAGTGATTTTCCTGTGAATTTCTTCGCCCCTACCTCTGCCTCAATTGCAATTTATTTTACACACCATAGTGGATATTCTGTACGAGACGTAGCGTCTCTAGTCCCGCCCGAGCTTGACCTCGAACAACCAACCCACATCAAGCTGACAGTGGATGACAAACTTGTCCTTGATGAAACCTACCCTGTCGAAAGCCATGGAGTCAATCAAGGTACCCGTATTTTTGAACAAGTAGATATCCCTTCTGGCAAGCATCACATTATCCTTACCATGGCTGATCGCCCAGACCCATCAATCGAACAAGTATTATTTGATCAGACCATTACCTTGCAAAACAAACAAATCTATTCGATTACTTTCCGAGATCAACATGTCAGTGACCCTGTAGCTGGCGAAAAACTCTATTACGATACATCTGCAGATACAAATACAGGCTGTCGGATCTGTCACTCACTGGAAAAAGATGAAAGAATTATCGGTCCTTCTTTTTACGGTGTTGCCACACGAGCAGAGACAAGAATTCCAGGCATGAGTGCAGAAGAATACATCCGCCAATCCATTCTTGAGCCGAATGCATACGTTGTGCCTGGCTTTCCTGAAGGACAAATGCTGCAGAACTTTGGTCAAACTCTTACCGATGAACAAATTGATGATCTGGTGGCTTTCTTGCTAACCATGAAATAAATTTCTCTGGAACAGAATCAGCTTCCCTTTAAGTGCGAAGCGCTGTTCCACATCAAAAGGATTGATATGAAACGCTTTCTCTTACTAACAACACTAGCTTTATTGGTTGTGTCTTGTGCACCCAAAACACCAGCCCCTTTGGGAGTTGATGCTCCTATCGACAATGTTCCAAACATTCTTGGTTCCTATGCACTCAACGCAACAGACCTAGCTGGCGAAGAATATGGTGGAACTTTAACCATCACCCAAGGCGAAAAGCCAAATGAATACAAATTTCAATGGTTAATCTCGGGTGGTATTCAAGAAGGAACAGGCACTCTGGAAGGCAATCACCTCACCTTTACCTGGACAAGCCTAGCTGGCACAGAGCAAGAAATTTCTGGTGTTGGTGAGTATACAATTACTGTCGAGGGTCAACTACACGGCACACGCACCATCAATGGATTTGAAACTCCTGGTACTGAAACTGCCTATCCAAATCCAAAATAGGATCTCATGTAAAAAAGTGCAAAACTCAATAATCAGGATTTGCACATAAGGTAACACCCAACTCTAATTTAATATGAGCTGACAGCCAAATATCGAGAGACGACCATCACTTTACCAGAAGATGGCGTCGTGAAATTCCACATCACTTTTAGATGAATGGAGTAATTCACCTTGGCTCACTGGCAAACTCTCTCATCATATTTGCATTCCTTTTCACACAAAGGAACAAAAGCAAGTTTCAGTTCATTCGTCAACAAGACAGATGATGACTTATGTCGTTGTCTGTCTTGATTTTTTTAATTTCCAAAGGAGAGAACAAAATGGCAAAAGTAGTTGTAATAGGAGCAGGCTTCGCAGGTCATACTGCGGCGCTGTATCTGGGAAGTCGTCTTGGAAAAAAGCACGACATCACAGTCATCAGCAATCGTGACGTGTTCGGCTACGTCCCATCATGGGTCTGGGTTGGCGTCGGCCACATGAAACCAGAAAAGACCATCTTCAAACTCAAGCCCGTGTACGACAAGATGAACGTCAAATTCGTTCATGCTGCAGCAAAAGAAATCCATCCTGATGAAGGCGATCAATATGTGTTGGGCGAAGAAGTCGGCACAAGCAAACAAGTCCGTTTGGATTATGACTACCTCGTGGTCGCACCTGGTCCATTACTTAATTTTGTGGGCACGCCTGGACTCGACCTGAAAATGGATTCACTCATTCCATCTGTTCATTTCCTCATGCACTCAAAACACGAGATGCCTATCTAGTTTTGTGCGAGCGCATGAAGAAAGGTGAGAAAGTAAAAATCGTCATTGGCACAGGTCATCCTGGTGCAACCTGCCAAGGCGCAGCATTTGAATACATCGTCAATGTGCATAAAGACCTAGTCAAAAAAGGCTTGCGTGACAAAGCTGACATTCTTTGGCTTTCAAACGAACCTGCCATGGGTGATTTCGGTGTCAACGGGGTACAGATCAAACGTAACGGTCACGTGATGCGTAGCGAAGAATTTCCTACCTCCGTCTTCAACGATCACGGCATCCGCTATCAAGTGCAAACAGGTGTCACCAAAATTGAAGAAGGTAAGATTCATTGGCAGAACTACGAAGGTGAAGAAGGCACAACTGACTTTGATTTCTCCATGCTCATTCCGCAATTCAAAGGCCAGCCATTCAAGTATATTGACAAGAACGGCGAAGACATCACCTCCAAGTTGACCAACCCTGCTGGCTTTTTGCTGGTGGACGGGAAATACGGTCTTCCCTACCCTGAGCTTGCCCAAACACCTGACGCATGGCCTTCCCGATATCAAAACCCAACTTACAAGAACATGTTTGCTGCAGGTATCGCCTTCGCACCTCCTGGACCAATCTCTAAACCCTTCACCAACAAGAATAATTTAGCCATTGCCCCAGCTCCTCCACGAACAGGCATGGTCAGCGGCATGATCGGACGTGTTGTAGCACTAAATATTGCAGACCTGATTGAAAAAGGTGAAATGACTCACAGCGAGCCAATGACTGAAATGGTCGCTGCTTGTATCGCCAGCATGGGAGACTCACTGTGGGATGGTAATGCCGTTACCATCGTCATGCGCCCTGTGGTACCTGACCGCAAAAAATATCAAAACGAATTCGGTCGCGACTTGTTTACCTCTCACCTTGAAATGGGCGTGAGCGGCGCATGGATGAAGTTCATGCTCCACTACACCTTTATCTGGAAATTTAAAGCTCGCCCCGGCTGGACTATCATCCCCGAATAGGAGACTCAATATGCAACCCTCACAAGAATTCTCAAAAGCTGAAAAGTTCTGGATGAATTTCAAGTTATACCAACTCTGGAGATTTATCGTCTTAAATTTGAAGATTTTGGCTGCTGTATATCAAAGCAAGCGCTCATAGTGCTCGTTTCAAGCTTTCCAACAAAAAGAGTTGGCAATGCCAACTCTTTTTGTTTACTCAATTGGTCTCTTTTGTCATGAAATCCTGATTACTTTTATCCATTAGAAAATAAAACGGCAGTGTTATAATTGGTTACAAATAACATAATATAACAAAAAATAACATATGATATTTCGCTTCAATCAACAAACAAACTATGCAATCCGCATGCTTATATCCCTTGCAAAAAGGGAAATCGGCATGCGTGCATCTACATCTGAAATTCGTCAGGAAATGATTATCCCCCATTCTTTTGCTCAACATATTATCGCCAAGCTTGCAAAAGGCGCTTTTGTCCAAACTTTCCCAGGTAGAGATGGTGGTGTCGCCTTAGCACGCCCGGCAAAAGAAATTACCCTGAGACAGCTTCTTGAGTTTTTCGAAAATGACATTCAATCTTCGGAATGCAAAAAAAACAAGGATACCTGTCCATTCACAGGAAATTGCCCGATTTGCGTTCAAAAAGAAAGACTTCAGAAACTAATCAGCGATGAACTTGAACTTATTAATTTCGAAGATCTCGTAAATGAATCTAAATACACCAATATCGTCAAGTTTCCAGTTTAGATGAAACAAATATATTACACAGCGTAACTGTTATCACGATTTTTGTGATAATTTACACATTGCAAAAAACAAAATAAATATTTACAATAGCAGTAATCGTTTACCAATTTGGTAATGGTTTTTTTAATCTTATATTTGGAGGCCAATAATGGATCCCGTCACTCTCTCTCGGTGGCAATTCGGTTTAACTACCGTATACCACTTCTTGTTCGTCCCACTCACTTTGGGGCTGTCATGGTACGTTGCTTTCTTTCAAACTAGATACTACCAAACCAAAGATGAAACTTTTCATAAAATGGCAAAATTCTGGGGAAAGTTATTCCTAATCAACTTTGCCATCGGTGTAGTAACAGGCATCGTACAAGAATTTCAATTTGGCATGAATTGGTCTGAATACTCGCGCTATGTTGGCGATATTTTCGGCGCTCCCCTCGCGGTTGAAGCTTTGATGGCTTTCTTCCTTGAATCAACATTCCTGGGAGTATGGATTTTTGGTGAAGGCAAAGTTTCTGAAAAAGCGCATCTTGCTTCCATCTGGCTGGCCGCAATCGGATCAAATCTTTCAGCCCTTTGGATTTTGCTTGCCAACGGCTGGATGCAGCATCCAGTTGGTTATATCATCAATGAGGCCAATGGCCGCGCAGAGCTAGTTGATTTCTTCGCATTGATAACCAATCCGAAAGGCTGGTTATTCTTCTGGCATACGATTTCAGCTGGGCTGACTACTGCAAGTTTCTTAATCATCGGTGTAAGTGCTTATCACCTGTTTCGCAAACAACACGTGGATGTGTACAAACGCTCATTTCAAGCAGCAGCCATCGTTGGCCTGATCGCCAGCACGTTGGTTTTCTTCGGCGGGCATACCAATGGTCAATATATGTATGAAACTCAACCCATGAAGTTCTCAGCCATTGAGGCTCATTGGGAAACCTCTCAACCTGCATCTTTCTCATTGCTCACGATCGGTGACTTGAGTGGCAAACGTGAAGTTTGGTCGATTCGAATCCCAGGAGTGTTAAGCTTCCTGGCTTGTAACAACTTCACATGTGAAGTCCGAGGCGTGAACGATATTCAAGCGGAGTATGAGGCGAAATATGGTCCTGGAGATTACATCCCTCTCATGGTAGTCACCTATTGGACATTCCGCTTCATGATGACAATCGGTTTCTTGATGATTCTGCTCTCAGCATTGTTCCTACTTGCAATGCGTGGAAACTTTGAAAACGCAAAATGGATGAAGTATGTCCCCTGGGTCATCGCACTTCCATACATTGCCAATATGAGTGGATGGATTCTCACTGAAACAGGACGTCAACCTTGGATCGTCCAAGGACTCTTAAAAGTTCAGGATGCGGTCTCTCCCAATCTCACTACAGTTGATTTGCTCATCTCATTGATTGGGTATACCGTAGTGTACGGCTCACTCGCAGTTGCCATGGTGTATCTGATGAAAAAATATGCCATTGCAGGTCCAGATGCAGCCATGCACGAATCAGTTGACGTAACTCCAACCACTGTTGGAGCACAGGATTAATCACGGAGAAATAATATGTCTTACGAATTCTTACAAATCCTTTGGTTTATTCTTATTGCTGTGCTATGGATTGGTTTCTTTTTCCTTGAAGGTTTCGATTTCGGCGTCGGCATGCTCTTACCATTTCTCGGCAAAAAAGATGAAGAGCGGCGCGCCATCATCAATACAATCGGACCGACATGGGATGGCAATGAAGTCTGGCTACTCACCGCAGGTGGCGCAACCTTTGCCGCATTCCCCGAATGGTATGCGACCATGTTTAGTGGTTTTTATCTAGCGCTCTTCCTATTGTTAATCGGCTTGATTTTGCGCGGCATCTCATTTGAATATCGTTCAAAAGATGCGGCTCCCGCCTGGCGCAACCGCTTTGACTGGATGATTGCAATTGGATCTTTTCTTTCAGCGCTTTTGCTCGGTGCTGCATTTGCCAACCTCGCCCGCGGCGTCCCTATCAATGCTGACAAAATGTTCACGGGCAACTTATTCACATTGCTTAATCCTTATGGCTTGCTCGGTGGCTTGACCACTGTTGCCATTTTCCTTCTTCATGGTGCAAACTTCCTTGGCCTCAAACTTGAGGGGGAGTTACGCGAACGTGTCAACGGGTTTGCGAAAAAGCTATGGGTTGGCACGAGTGTGTTGTACATTATTTTTGGGGTATTCACCTATGTTGCAGGATTCTGGAATCGCGGTGTCGTCAACCCTGGCTTTATTCCATTTGCCGCAGTTGTTGTCTTATTAGTAACTGGTTACTTTATCAACAACAAAATGGAAGGCTGGGCATTCATCATGGTTGCATTAAATATTGTGTTGACTCAAGTCACTTTCTTCACCATGACATTCCCCAACGTAATGCTCTCCACCACCAACCCTGATTTCTCTTTGACCATTTACAACGCATCTTCCTCTCAATACACATTAACTGTCATGTCTATTGTCGCGTTGATTTTTGTTCCAATCGTACTTGTGTATCAAGGTTGGACCTATTATCAATTTAGCAAGCGCATTAGCACAGACAAAAAGACTCTCGTTTATTAATTCGCGCGTACGATAAAACATTGGAAGGTTGTCGGGGGTAGTATACTCTCCTCAACCTTCCAATGTTTTAAACAAAAAAAACAACCCTTTGACTTTAGACCTTTGACCACATTATGCATCGTAGACTCCTCTCTCTCACTCAAGACTCCCGCCTCCCTCTCTTCTTAACGGTTCTTTCTGGACTTTTAGCAGGGTTATTGACCATTTGGCAAGCCTGGCTCCTCAGCAGTGTGATTAATGCTGTTTTTTTAGAGAAGCAAACGCTCGCACAGGTGATGCGTTCTTTGCTTTTCATCCTGGTGGTAATAAGCGGGCGAGCCTTCTTAAGTTGGCTCAATGAAGTTTCAGCCAACTCTGTCGCAGTCAAAATCAAAACAGATCTCCGCAATCGCCTCTTTGCTCACATTCTGAAACTTGGTCCCGCCTACACCCGTGGACAACGCACAGGCGAGCTGACAGTAGCAGCAGTCGAAGGTATTGAAGCGCTTGATGCGTATTTCAGTCAATATCTGCCGCAACTCGTCATCACAGCACTGGTTCCAATTTCAATTCTTATATTTGTCTTTCCCATTGACTTACTCTCTGGGTTTGTATTTCTGATTACTGCGCCGCTGATTCCTTTTTTCATGATCATCATCGGCAAAGGTGCAGAAGCAGTCACAAAACGTCAATACGATACGTTGCAATTATTAAGTGCACATTTTCTTGATAGCCTGCAAGGGCTTACAACTCTCAAACTTTTCGGCCAATCCAAATCACAAACTCGTAATATTGCACAAGTCAGTGAAAAATTTCGAGACACCACACTTGGCGTATTAAGAATCACCTTCTTATCAGCACTTGCATTGGAATTACTTGCTACACTCAGTACGGCCATCATCGCCATAGAAATCGGTTTTCGCCTCCTATATGCAAAAATGGATTTCCAACCAGCGCTCTTCCTGCTTGTACTTGCGCCTGAATTCTATATGCCCCTTCGGGCGCTCGGCGCCAGATTTCACGCAGGGATGTCTGGCACTACTGCCGCAAAGAGAATTTATGAAATTTTAGATACCAAAGTAGAAAATAAATATTCAACTTTGGACAGCAACCCATCTGCCGAAATATCTTCAATTACTTTTGAAAACGTTTCGTTCACATATCCAAATGAATCTACACCCGCACTGGAAAATATCAACCTCACCATCTACAGTGGACAAAAAATTGCTCTAGTTGGTAAAACCGGAGCTGGCAAATCGACTCTCGTACAATTATTAATTGGTTTCATTCAACCTACCCAAGGCAATCTCTCTACAATTACAAATCAACAAGTAACTTCACCTGCCGTCCTTCCACATCTCATTTCCTGGGTTCCGCAACGCCCACATCTCTTTCATGACACCTTGGCCGCCAACATTCGGCTTGGTAAAGCGGATGCTACCAACGAAGAAATAGTCGCCGCTGCACAAGCAGCTCATCTGCACGAATTCATTGAAGAACTTCCAGAAAAGTACGAGACCATCATTGGAGAAAACGGTGCCCGCCTTTCCAGTGGACAAGCCCAACGCTTGGCTATTGCCCGCGCGTTCCTCAAAGACTCACCCATCTTAATTATGGATGAACCAACCTCAAGCCTTGACCCTGAAACAGAAGCGTTACTTGAAGAATCCACTCGTAGACTGATGGAAGGGCGTACGGTCCTCACGATTGCTCATCGCCTCAATACAATCTTCCACTCCGATCACATCGTTGTACTGGATAAAAGCCATATCATTGAACAAGGGACACATCGAGAATTGCTTGATCACAATGGCATGTATGCTAGCATGGTCAAGACTTATCAACGCGAAGAACCAACATCGAATACTGATAATATTCAGATTTCAAACCCAAAAGAATTGCAAACACCATCTCGAAGTTCTATTTCACAGCCAAAAGAAAAAAGAAAAACTCAATCCACGTTTATTCGCTTGTTAGGTTTCCTTAAAGGAAATTGGTCTCGTGTAGCACTCTCGGTCTTAATAGGTGCTGGAACAATCGGCTCAAGCGTTGCCCTCATGGGCACCTCCGCTTGGCTGATATCCACAGCGGCTCTGCACCCATCGATCGCAGAACTTGGCGTCTCAGTTGTGGGCGTCCGTTTCTTTGGAATCGCACGAGGCGTTTTCCGTTACCTCGAACGTCTCGTATCGCACGATGTCACATTTCGTTTGCTTTCGCAGTTACGTGTTTGGTTCTACGAAAAACTCGAACCACTTGCCCCAGCCCGTCTCATGGAATTTCGCGCAGGTGATTTGCTATCTCGCATTCTCGGCGATGTGGAAACCTTGGAAAATTTCTACGTTCGTGTCGTCTCTCCACCTTTGACTGCTATTGTGATTGGACTCTTCACAGCAATATTCCTCGCTTCTTTCTCCCCGATTTTTGCTCCCGTCTTTCTGATATTTTTTATCAGCCTCGGCCTTGGTTTGCCCATTCTGGCTCAAATCACCAGCCGCAAACCCGCTGAGCAAGCCATTACCCTACGTGGAGATTTACATACTCGCCTCGTGGACGGAATTCAAGGCATGGCTGATTTGCTTGCCTACGGCCAAGTAGAAACACATCTAAACCAAATCTCAAATAATGGCGTTGATTATGGAAACGCCCAACGGCGCATGGCGCGAGTCACTGGTATTCATGCTGGTCTATCCACTCTGCTTACCAATCTAGGATTATGGACTATCTTATTTCTTTGCATTCCATTAGTAAACAATGGAAATCTCCCAGGTCCCATGTTGGCATCGTTAGCCTTATTGACCTTTGCATCGTTTGAAGCAGTCACTCCACTGCCATTAGCCGCTCAAATGTGGAATTCGTCCAATGAAGCAGCCCGAAGATTATTCGAAGTGGTAGATACTGAACCTTCTGTAAAAGAAACCAAAGAACAGAAAACAGAAAATAGTGAAGTTGCTAAAATTGAATTTTCAAACCTATCTTTTACTTATCCAAATCAATTCACCCCTGCAATACAAACAATAAATTTTGAAATTCCTGCGGGACAATCCATTGCGATTGTTGGTCCAAGCGGCGCAGGAAAATCGACCCTTGCAAATCTTTTACTGAGATTCTGGGAATATGAATTGGGAGAAATCACTGTCAGCGGAGAATCGCTCAAAAATTGGAATCAGGATGAGCTTCGTGCACGAATCGGTCTGGTCTCCCAAAACACGTACTTCTTCAATACAACTATTTACGAGAATTTATGCTTTGCCCGTAAACGAGTCACAAAAGAAGAAGTGGAAGCCGCAACGAAAGCAGCACAAATTCATGATTTTATTATAAGCCTGCCAAAAGGCTATGATACGATGATTGGCGAACAAGGGCTGCGTCTTTCAGGTGGTGAACGTCAAAGACTGGCAATTGCACGAGTGCTGATTAAGGATGCGCCAATTTTGATTCTGGATGAACCCACAGCCAACCTGGATCCGCTTACAGAAAAGCAGGTGCTTGATACTTTATTTGGTGTGATGAAACATAAAACGTCAATACTCATCACGCATCGCCTCATCGGCCTTGAAAAGATGGATAAAATCCTGGTTATGAATCATGGTCAAGTGGTGGAGCAAGGCACACATGCAGAAATGATAAAAATCAACGGGTTATATCGCAGGCTTTTGGATTTACAAAATCGTATACTTGACGAGGAAATTTAAGATAGACTGGCTTGCACGGCTTAACCGTGCGTGCTATAATATCAGTAATTCCCCCGAAGACTTTACAATCAAAATATAAAACCACATGAGTTGTTTTCATGTGGAGAGCAAACAGATAACCTTGACCGAAACCCCAACATCTTCAAAATTTTCCTAAGGAAACCCGCCTGCCCATCCTAGATGGGGCTGGTTATTTCGTATTTCATTCCATTTCCCATAAGAGACTCACAACATGAAAATCCTTGAACTAGAGAATCAACCCCTGCCCAAACTGCGTACTCTGGCAAAAACGCTTAATATTCCAAATGCCAACCGCCTCAAGAAAGAGACACTCGCGATGATGATTCGCGAGGCCGAGGCGCAAAAAGAAGGCATTGAGTTGCGCGGCGGTATTCTCGAAATTATGAGTGAAGGCATCGGATTTCTACGTGCCACCAATTACAGAATTAGCGACCAGGACGTATACGTTTCGCAGGCACAACTCAGAAGATACGAACTCCGTGCAGGCGACCTCGTTATAGGTCAGGTACGCCCTCCCCGTGAAAGTGAAAGACACTTCGGCCTACTCAAGGTGGAATCGATAAATGGCCAGGACCCCGAAGAAGCCTCCCGCAGAACTACATTTGAAACCCTTACCCCAATTTTTCCAGAAAAACGTTTTGACCTAGAAGTAGATCATGATTCACTTGCTCCTCGTTTAATTAACTTGATTGCTCCCATCGGACGAGGCCAACGCGGATTAATCGTTTCTCCACCCAAGGCGGGTAAAACCACAATTCTCAAGCAAATTGCGAACTCAATTTCAACCAAATATCCAGATGTCCACCTGATTATTGCTCTCATCGGCGAACGTCCTGAAGAAGTGACCGATATGGATCGCTCTGTGGACGCAGAAGTGGTCGCTTCCACATTTGATGAACCTGTTACCTCCCATGTCCGTACAGCAGAACTTGCCTTAGAGCGTGCTAAGAGATTAGTTGAGATTGGTCGTCATGTGGTAATCTTAATGGACTCAATTACCCGCCTCGCCCGCGCGTATAACCTGGTCGTCAACCCATCAGGTCGCACCCTCTCAGGCGGTATGGACCCCTCCGCACTCTATCCACCCAAACGTTTCTTCGGCGCGGCTCGTAACGTGGAAGGCGGCGGTTCGCTCACCATCATCGCTACCTGTCTCGTTGACACTGGCTCTCGTTTGGACGATGTGGTGTACGAAGAATTCAAAGGCACAGGCAATATGGAGTTGCATCTTTCCCGCAAATTGCAGGAACGCCGCATTTACCCAGCTGTGGATATTGAACGTTCATCTACTCGCCGCGAAGATTTGCTTTTGGGACCCGATCTTCTGAAAGGTGTTTGGCTCATGCGCCGTATGTTTATTCAGATGATTTCTCCCCCACCTGCGGGCGCAGGCATGGACAATTCCGTTGCCACAGAAGCAATTATTACTCGTATGGAAAAAGCCAAAAATAACATTGAGTTTTTGGAGAACCTCACAAAGGATGCGTAGCTACCCTGCGTAATTAAAGAATGAAAAATTATCTCGAAAAAATTCGCTCTTTCTTTGCCTCACTGGGCTCTCGTTTTATGCGCAAGCCCAAGGAAGCAGTAGCCGCCACAAATGAGCCACCTACTACTCCACGCAATACCAATGGCAATCACAATAAAAGAAAAGTGGATCGCTTTACGATAATAAGTTGGGCTGTAACAGCACTTGTGGTTGTCTCTTTATTAGGATCGACCATCTTATACAAAAATGCCAGTGCATCTACCACGGTCTCTTTGCCTCAAAACACCCCAGAAGTAGCGGGAAGTCAACAGCCTGTAGCTGGTGCACCAGCTATCGGGGCAGGTGGAGGCGAGACATCGTATATTCCTCGCAATTTACAGCTCATTACACATATCCCCGAACGCCCACGATATGAAGATGTCACCTATCGCGTTTCACGTGGTGATGCCATGGAAAGCATCGCCAAGAAATATAACGTGGACATCGATTCGATTCTTTTTGCAAACTCAGATTTGGGCGATAACCCTCACAGCTTAAAACCTGGCATGGAATTAACCATTCCGCCAGTAGATGGTATTTACTACAAGTGGAAAGACGGCGACACATTTGATTCTGTTGCGGCGCAATTCAACGCCAAAGCCGATGACATTATCAACTTCACAGGTAACAATATTGACCTGACAGACCCCACAGTAACGCCTGGCACACTTGTGATGGTCCCCGGTGGTACACGTGAATTACGAAACTGGGCTGCCGATTTGGAAACTCAGGGGCGTGGTGCAAACACAGGTACAGGTGGCGCAAATGCTACCAATGCTTGTGGTGGTGGACCTGTCGCAAGCGGCTTCGGCTGGCCTGCTGGTTCACACAATATCTCCGGTTATGGCTATATGCCCAGCCACCTTGGTTTGGATATTCAAGCCAATGAAGGCGAGCCTATCTATGCCGCTGGAGCAGGCATTGTCACCATGGCACAAAGCGGTTGGAACTATGGGTATGGCAATGTAGTTCAAATTGACCACGGCAATGGCTATGTAACGGTCTATGCCCACTTAAGCGTCATCAACGTAGGTGTGTGTACTCCTGTGGGTCAGGGCACCGTCATTGGCGCTGCAGGTAGCACAGGCAATGCCTTCGGCGCGCACTTACACTTTGAAGTTCGCATCGGTGGTTCAAACGTAAACCCATATACTATCGTTCAATAAGAAAGAAAAATAAGCCCTAAAGGTAAAATACCTTTAGGGCTTTTGATTCTCATGAACCTCAAACTTCTAAAAAAACTCCCCATCGGCGAAATTCGATATTTTGAAACCATCGGCTCCACTAACGATGAAGCCTTGGCCTGGGCAACGCAAGGTGCACCTGACCTTTCGTTGGTCATTGCCGATGAGCAAACTACAGGACGCGGCCGCCTTAACCGAAAATGGTTTACACCCAAGGGAACTGCTCTTGCCTTAAGCTTGATTATTCACCCAACCGACCTCACGCATCTCTCACGGACCGTTGGGTTGGCTGCGCTTTCAATTGCCGATGCCTGTCTCAAATATGGTCTTTCTCCTCAAGTCAAATGGCCTAATGATATTTTGTTAAGTGGAAAAAAAGTAGCTGGAATATTGATTGAAACCGTTTGGTCTGGTGACAAAGTGGATTCTCTTGTGATAGGAATGGGCATAAACGTTCATAAAGAATCCGTCCCTCCTGATGAAGAACTCAAATTCCCAGCAACCAGCTTGGAAACGGAACTTGGACAAGACCAAGAACGTGAAGATTTTCTCTATGAAATCTTAAAAGCATTTATAAATCATCGTTCCCAAATAGGAACCAAAAGCTTTATTTCCGCGTGGGAAAATCTGCTGGCTTTTCGCAATGACCAAGTGCAAATTCAATCAGAAACCGAAAAACCTGTTTACGGTCAATTGCTAGGGCTTGAAACCGACGGAAGTTTGCGCATCCTTGATGCGCATGGCAAAACCATATCTATTCGCTTTGGAGACGTGAGTCTTCGTGCGCTGGCATGATAGAATCAAAGAAACGTTAATCAAAAGGCAAAAATCAATTTACATACTATTGGTTCAAAAAGAGGTTCACCATGTTTGACAACCTTCGCGAAGAAGCATCCCACACAAATTATGATGATGACGGAGCAAAGTTTCAATTTGCTGCAGGCACAGAACCTGCAAAATCAAGTTCTGGCCGTTTTCTCGGCATGACATCCATGCAGCGTTTTGTAATTGCAGTCATGCTGATGATTGCTGTGTGCATTATTGGCGTCATGGCATTGCTTGCCCTTGGAAAAATCGGATTATAAAAAGTGAAACCAAAATAAAAACTCCGTGTTTAATTAGAAAAACACAAAGGAGTATGCTATGGGGAGAGACCATAATTTTTTCTATTTATTTTTAAATCATCGATATATCATCCTGCTCAATGAGCGCTTTGGCACAATAAAGACAACAATCCTGTTGTCTTTATTGGCTTTTATTTCAGGCACACTGGTAATTATTCCAATGAACTTGATTATGGGAGGAAAAATCATCACAGGGCTTGTTATCAACTTAATTGTCTGCACGACTTTTATCCCCTATCATTTATTTCAAATCTCTCGGCTACTAGGTGAATTAGACGGGCTAAAAAAAGAAATTTATAACAAATCTATTCAAGATGAGCTTACGCAAGTTTACAACCGTCGACATTTTATGGACATAATTCGAGGGTTGAAAACAGAACAGGAGGAAATTCCCTCCCTTACCTCAATCTTATTAATTGACATGGATAATTTCAAAGAAATCAACGACAAACATGGGCATCTTATTGGAGATGAAGTATTAAAAATGATGACAGCACAGTGCACTTCCCTACTCCGCCCTACAGATATCTTTGCTCGGTATGGTGGGGATGAATTTATTTGTCTGTTGCCGCAAACAAGCCATGAGCAAGCTCATGAAATAGCTAATCGTATTCAAATGCACATCAACCAGTTGTCTATTCGTAGCCATAAAAATAACGTTAAATTTACTGTCAGCATTGGGATAATCACATCCAAGGCCGCGCAAAAATGGGATGATTTAATCGCTCTGGCAGATCAAAGGCTCTACAAGGCGAAAAAGCTGGGAAAAAATCAGATTATTTGAGTGCTTCGTTAATAAATAAAAAATCCCCGTTCATGATGAACGGGGATTTCATTCTTACTTAAACCAGCTTGGGTTGTAAATCTTCTTTCTCAGATTCGTCCATTTTTGCGCCTGCTTTTTTCATATCTTCGGCAGAGGTGCGGGCAACAGATGCGACACTATCGCCCTCATTCGGTTTGATAAGATGTACGCCTTTGGTGGAACGCCCAGATTGCTTTACATCCTTCACTTTCAAACGAATCGTAACGCCATTGGCCGTCATGATGGTAAGGTCATCATCCTTTTGCACCACACGTGCTGCAACAATTTTTCCAATTTCCTTGATGGCTTTCTGGTCAATTGTGGAGATACCACCTGTAGCGCGTCCCTTGGCTGTATATTCTGTCAATGGAGTTTGTTTTCCAAAACCATGTGAGGTGACAATCAACAGTTGTCCATCTTTTTCAACGACATCCATACTGGTGACTTGGTCTTCCTTCGATAAACGAATGCCTTGTACGCCTGCCGCCTGACGTCCCATTGCACGGACTTTATCTTCACTAAAGCGCAACGCTTGTCCACTTTCGGTAACAATGATGATTTCATCTTTGCCTGTGGTCAAGCGGACCCAGCCCAAGGTGTCACCTTCTTCCAAGGTCATGGCAATCAAGCCTGAGGGACGAACAGAGGCGAACTCATCCATCTGCACGCGTTTAATTTTGCCACGTCCAGTCATCATCATACAGAAACTATCTGTGGAGAAATTCTTCACAGCCAAAGCCGCTGTTATTTTCTCATTTGCGTCCAATGAAAGAATATTGACCAAAGGAACGCCCTTTGCCGAGCGATCTGCATCTGGGATTTGGTAGACTTTTTCACTATACACTTTGCCTTTATCTGAGAAAAAGAGCATGGTGTCCAAGCTGCGAGCAGGGATAAGCATCACGACTTCATCTTCATCTTTGGTGGTATGCCCCATCACGCCACGCCCACCACGACTCTGTGATTTGAACGCAGTAGCCGCCACGCGCTTGATATAGCCTCGTTCGGTGAGGCTGATTAATACGGCTTCATCGGCCACAAGATCTTCATCGTGGATGTTTTCCTTGGCATCGACAGCAATCCGAGTGCGGCGATCATCACCAAATTTTTCAGCAATCTCTTTCATGTCTGTTTGAATCAGAGCAAGAATCTTTTTGGGATGAGCCAGTAAATCTTCCAGATAATCAATTGTAGCTTGAACTTGTTTGTGCTCTTCTTCAATCTTCCAGCGTTCAAGAGCAGCCAAACGGCGTAATTGCATATCAAGAATAGCTTGCGCCTGTACTTCACTGAGCTTGAAACGCGTCATCAAATTTGTTTTGGCAACATCAGAATCTTCTGCCTCACGAATTACCTTAATAACGGCCTCGATATTATTGAGCGCAATCAAATAGCCATCAAGAATATGCTGACGGGCACGGGCTTTAGCCAAATCAAAATTTGAACGGCGGACAATAACCGTTTGGCGATGTTCAATAAAAATTTGCAATGAACGTTTCAACGGCAATGTACGCGGTTCCCCATCCACCAAGGCCAGCATAATCACACCGAACGTAGATTGCAGCGATGTGTATTTATAAAGTTGATTAAGAACCTTTTTGGGTTGGGCACCACGCTTCAGCTCAATAATGATGCTCATACCGCGCTGATCTGACTCGTCACGCATATCTGAGATAGAGTCGATTTTGTCATCGCGAACCAATTCCGCAATACGCTCAATCAGGGTAGTCTTATTAACTTGATATGGAATCTCAGTAATATTGATTTGATATCGTCCGCCCTTCATTTCTTCGATGTGGGCAATACCGCGCATCACAATACGACCACGACCTGTACTGTATGCCGAAAGAATCCCTTCCGTACCAACAATCATGCCGCCTGTAGGGAAATCTGGGCCCGTCACAAACTGCATCAGCTCTTCCACATTGACATCATCAATGGTGTCGTATTTATCGATTAAGTAATTAATCGCCCCAGCCAATTCACGTAAATTATGAGGCGGGATGTTGGTCGCCATACCTACAGCGATACCTGCAGATCCATTCAACAAAAGGTTCGGCAGGCGTGCAGGCAAGACCAAGGGCTCTTGCAAAGAGTCATCAAAGTTTGGGCCGAAATCAACCGTATCCTTATCCAGGTCGGCCAGCATTTCTTCTGCCAGTTTTTGCAAACGCGCCTCGGTATAACGCATCGCCGCAGGAGAGTCACCGTCAATGGAACCAAAATTTCCCTGACCATCCACCAAAAGATAACGCATGGAAAAATCCTGCGCCATACGAGCCATGGATTCATATACAGCTGAATCACCATGAGGATGGAATTTACCCAATACCTCACCTACAATACGCGCAGACTTCTTATAAGAGCCATTGGAACGCACACCTAGCTCATCCATCGCGTACAAAATGCGGCGATGAACGGGTTTCAGGCCGTCACGTGCATCAGGGAGGGCGCGCGCCACAATCACGCTCATGGCGTAATCAAGATAAGCCGAGCGCATTTGCGCGTCGATATCTACGGTCTGGACATTTCCTGAATTATCTGAAGTCTCGGGGTCTAGGGGTTCGGTTTCGTCAGCCATAAAGCATCCTTAATAGTGGAAAATCGTGCTAAATTGACATAAAAAGACACGAAGATGGGGAAAAACTTCGTGTCTGCATTAGATGAAGGGAGCGATTTTTGATAGTGGAATTATACCACCCCTACGACCTTATCGCCATCATTTTTGGATGCAAATTCTCGCACCTTTTCATAATCCATTTCTGGCACGCCATCTGAAATATCCCCCTCGCTCGAAAAGGATTCGAGCCTGGGCGAATGTTCGCGAAGGGCAATTCTGAGGTATCTAAAAGACACGTAGAAGGGCAGTAAGCAAGCCTAATTCTCAAACTTGATATCCTTTACCCCAAAAAGCAAAAGTCCCGCAGAATTTGCGGGACTTTTGTGCCGGAGGAGGGACTTGAACCCTCATGAGATTGCTCTCACTACGACCTGAACGTAGCGCGTCTGCCAATTCCGCCACTTCGGCATGTCGTTTATTGCGGTTTGTATTTTATCTCAAACGCATATTTTGTCAACGCAAGATGCTTTTGGTGCACCCTATCATAGTTTTTTGACGTATAGAAAATGACAAACCTTATTTTTTTATTCAGTAACGGGAACAAAATCAAAGTTGAAGTCGTTATAGACGTATCCCTTTCAAAAATGTATTGTTGATCCATTACAGTACTGTTAGGGGATATATCTTTTTCATTCAAAAATGGTTATATTGTTTATCAACAGAAAGGAGTTGCCATGTTCGCAGTAGCCATTGTCATTTCAATTCTATTGTTCGCCCTGGCTGGGTCAGATGTGTTTGTATCATCATACAACGCTGAAGAACTCAGCAACATGGGAGTTCAAGAGAAATGAGTGACGCTCCCCTTCCCTAGCCTGACGCAAAACAAACAGCGCGTCAGGCTTTTTTTATTTAATCCAGCGGGTATAATTGCGCAATATAGAGAAATTTTTCACGGAAGGAAGCTAAATCACCTCCTGTGTAAATATCCTCCTTATGAAGAAAATATCTGACAAGGATAAACAATGGATATCAAACCTTTACATACCGTGATTGAAAAGACCATCCAGATCAAGGGTGGAACCATCGTTATGGAAAGCCACACAGGCTTTCCCTTTGGTGATTCCAATTTATATTTGGTCGCTCCCAACGGCGATATTATCTGGAAGGCTGAAAAGCCCGATGCGAAAACCCTATATTCCAAAGTCAAGTTGAATGACGATATGACTCTCTCTACCTTCACAATTGGCGGCCAACTATGCGAAATCAATCTAGATACTGGCAAAATTATTAGCAGCACTACCTTTAAATAGGGCACCTATCACCCATTGGCAGAAAACTATCAAATATGATTCAACCTCCCCTTAGTTTCGTCCTCATCTTTCTTTTTTTTAGTGCTCTTTTTCTTTCAAACACCTACAAACTCTGGTTTAAAACAGATACTTATTACCAAGACATTTATAATAGCCTTACCCGTACACCTGTTCCTTTTAAAGAATTCTTTTTACGGCGTTTGGAGAACAAAAAGCGCTGGGAACTAGAACAGAAGATTTTCAGCATCATCGGTTTTGTGACTGTTATCGGTGCAGATATATTGATATTAATGGCGTACTTTGGATAATAAAAAATAACCACGAAGAACATAAAGCTCAAAGCCGTGTTCAACGCGGATATAAATGAATTTGCATCAAGGAGAAGCATCTTGAAAATCATTGCATGTATCAAGCAAGTCCCCGACTCGGAAGCAAAGGTCAAGTCTGAAGGCGGGCAGGTATCTTGGGGAGATGCGCCACTGGTAATTAATCCATTCGATGAGTACGCGGTCGAAGGCGCATTACAGCAAAAGGAAGCCAATGATGGCAGCACAGTCACAGTATTGTGTGTGGGTCCAGAATCTGGCAAGGAAGCGTTGAAACATGCCCTTGCCATGGGAGCGGATGAAGCAATCCTCATCTCTGATCCCGCGCTGACTGATTTGGATACAGTTGGTGCCGCACGAATCCTGGCAGCCGCCATCAAAAAAGCAGGCGGAGAGATCGTCATCTTTGGTCGCCAAACTCTCGATAATGGCGCAGGTCTCACCCCAGCACAGACTGCTCGTATCCTCGGGTGGCCCATGCTTGGGTTGGCTGGCCAAATCAAAGTTGAAGACGAAAGCGTTACAGTCGAACGTGTCATTGAAGAAGGCAGACAGACTGTCAGTGCCAAACTGCCCGCCGTGTTGAGTGTCGTCCAAAGCATCGGTGAACCGCGCTACCCATCATTCATGGGTATTCGCAAAGCATCGAAGGCTACCATTCCTGTTTGGTCATTGAGTGACATCAGCGCCAGCGCACCTACTGCTATCGTAACCCGCGCCGAGTTGATGAGCCCACCTGTTCGCGAAACTACTGTTGAAATCATCACGGGCGAAACTCCCGCCGAAATTGCAGAAAAACTCGCCGACAAAATTCTCGCGGAGAAGGTGCTATGAAAACTTTTGTATATATTGATCACTTCAAGGGCGAAGTTCAGCCTGCCTCGTGGGAAGCGCTTGGACTCGCAAAAACGTTTGGCACAGTCACTGCAATCGTGTTTGGTTCAGATGCAAACGAAGTAGCAAAAGCTGCGTTCGAATATGGAGCAGATGAAGTTTTACATGCAGATGATCCAGCTCTTTTAGATTATCGCGCCGAGACGTATGCTTCTACATTAAGTGCACTCGCTTCTTCTCATACCCCAAACCTGATTCTGTTTCCGACAACCGCACGTACCCGTGAACTAGCTGCCATGTCTGCTGTGGACTTGAACACTGGCGTGTTGACCGATGTCACAGGTCTCGAAGCGAACGGCGATTCATTTGTTGCTACCCGTCCAATCTACGAAGGCAAGCTCCTGGAGAAAACCGTTTGTTCTGGCAAGCCCGTGATGGTCACCATCCGTGGACGTGCCTTTCCCAAACCAAATCGCGACTCGAGCAAGAGTGGTACAGTCACCAAGGTCTCAGCCAAAACCGATGCGCTTTCCGAAGTAAAAGGCTACTCTGCCTCTGAAAGTGCGGTCAACTTGGGTGATGCTGGCATCATTGTCTCCGGTGGACGTGGCGTCTCGAACAACCCAGCCCTCACTCCCCCCGCAGGCATGGATGAAAAGCAAGCTGAGATTTGGCGTGCTCAACAGGGCTTCGCCTTGGTCACCGACCTTGCCAAGACATTGGGTGGCGCAGTAGGCGCCTCACGAGCTGCTGTAGACGCAGGATATATCACTTACTCCCACCAAGTAGGCCAAACGGGCAAAGTGGTCACCCCTGACTTGTACATTGCCTGTGGCGTCTCCGGCGCAATTCAGCATCTGGTCGGTATGCGCAACTCCAAAGTCATTGTAGCGATCAATAAAGATGCAGACGCTCCTATCTTCAAAGTCGCTCGCTATGGTGTAGTTGGAGACCTATTCCAAATTGTCCCAGCCCTAACTGAGGCCTTACACAAAAGACTAGGAAAATAATTGATAATAAAAACTCCAAGCAGTTGCTTGGAGTTTTTATTTATTAAGTAAACAATTCATAAAAAACTTTGGATAATCATTTATAACTAGAGGGTATAATTTCAAGCCTCCTATGAAAATCTTTCCAAACACCTTGTTTAATAAAATTCACATCATCCCTTGGACAATCATTAACTATACAGTGTCTATTAGTTTGTTTTGTCTTGTATTGATAAATCGAGAGCCGGGTTTTCTACGTGAAATTAGTATTTCATCCCGTATTGATTTTATTCCAATGATCCCAATATTGGCACTTGGAATATATATATGCTACAGCATTCGCGGGAGACTTGGTGAGTTATTTTCATTCTCAGCAACAATGATTTTGTTTGCCCTGCCACTAGCTGGGCTTTGGGCATCTGGGCATACCCATACAACTGCATTAAGTGGCGTCATACCACTCTCAGATGCACAAAGTTATTATACTGATGCACTACGCCTTACCAGTGGCATGAATTTTTCAGCTTTTGGTGCACGCCGTCCCTTCTTCCCAGGTTTATTAGCGGTGTTTTTATTAATCACAAACTACAACTTAATGATTACATTGGCAATTTTCACTGGGCTTGTAGGAATAACGGCATATTTTACAGCGAGAGAGATTAAAAACACACATGGAGCATTTATATCCATGTTTACATTGGTCATGATCTTCTTGTATTTTCGTTTGCACAGCGGAATTAATATGTCTGAAAACCTAGGTGTCATTCTTGGATTGCTAGGTTTTTCGCTCCTTTGGAATGGAGCATCTACCAAAAAGCTATCGGTGGTTTATAGCGGTCTCTTTACTACTTCGCTTGCTTTAAATGCTCGGGCAGGCGCATTGTTTACTTTACCCTTTTTTGTCATCTGGGCTGGCTGGGCATTCAAAGAAACAAAATTGATTTCATGGAAAGTCCTATTAATTAGTCTGTTTTCAGTGGCACTTGGCTTTGCATGTGACTTAATACTAACTCGAACAATTGCAACCCCTGACGGTGTCCCATTTTCTAATTTTTCTTTTTCATTTTATGGACTTGCCTCTGGTGGTCACTCCTGGGCATATATATACGAAGTACATCCTGAGATATTTTCTCTTCCAGTACGAGATCAACCAGGGAGAATATATCAACTTGCGTTTGAGTTAATCAAATCACAGCCTTTATTAATCGTGAAAGGTGCATTATTTAATTGGAAAATTTTATTTTCTGACAGCTTATACAGCCTGTTTTCATATGTGGCTCATGAAAACTGGCCAATCAATCCACTCGTAAAGTGGGCATTATATGGCACAAGTTTGCTTGGGATATTTACGTGTTTTAAGAGCATCCATGACCCAAAAAAAAGTTTAATCTTTGCTGGGGCAATTGGCATTTTTCTATCAGTACCATTTGCTCAAGTAATAGATGCATTTCGTATGAGACCCTACGCCGCTAGTGTGGCGAGCATGGTTATGATTCCAGCAATTGGGCTTGATTATCTACTACAAAAAACAAAAATCAACTTTTTGCATAAAACTACCGAAGAAAAAAATCAAATAAATGAAGTAGCCATTCTTAATTCAGCCCTGATATTGATACTAATCCTTGGTCCTATTTTAATTAAGCAAATAAGTGTAAAAAAATATATAAAGCCATCTTCCTGCGGTTCTTTAGAGACTGTAGTAATTCGTCTCGATCAAGGAACAACAATAAATTTACATGAAAAAAGTTCTGATTTTATTGATTGGGCACCTGATTTTCATATTAATTTGTTTCAAAAAGAGGCTCATTCACTATCAAACTCTGACATGATTAAGTGGACCCAAACTGTTCCCGCCGATTCAACATTAATAATGACTATAGATAGAGTTTCTAATGTTGGAATGTTGGTTGTTATGCCAACACAACTCACTGACAATACAAAAGGAAGATACGTTCAGCTTTGCGGAGAATATGAATCAAGCAAACCATTAATGGATTTTACACAGATATTTTATGCAAAAAAGCTAGTAAACCTTCCTAATCAATAAACACATTTTCTAAAAAAGAGACTAAACAAAAGCCATGATCTCAAAAAACAATATTTTTCTAGACAAAATAAATTACATTCTTTGGCAAGCCATTTGTTTATTAACTTCAAGTTTCTTTTTTATTTTCATTTTACTTAACCGCTCTCCAAATTTCCTGCGCCCATTAAGCATGTCACTACGTACTGGTTTTGGGATAATCATCCCCATAACTGCTTTCGTGGTGTATTTTGCCTTTCGTATACCCGGGAGAAGTGGAGAAATCATTTCCTTAAGTTTAACCATGTCACTGTTTGCATTCCCTCTTGCAGGACTATGGGCATCAGGCCAAACACAATCTACTGTATTAAGTGGAATCATTCCCTTTTTTGATGCAGAATCATATTACATAGACGCGTTGCGATTGATTAATGGTTCAAAATTTTCAATTTTCTCTGCTCGCAGACCCCTATTTCCAGGTTTTTTAGCTGTTCTGCTTTCATTAACTAACCATAATTTAATGGCTTCGCTTGCAATCCTAACAGCAGTTACAGGATTCTCATGTTATTTAATGGCAAGAGAATTTCAGCGTACACACGGAGCAGAAGGTGCAGTGTTTACACTAATGATATTATTCCTCTTTTACAGAGCACACAGCGGAATAAGCATGACAGAAAATCTTGGAGTAGCTTTAGGCACCCTTGGTTTCACACTGCTTTGGCAAGGTACTTCGAAAAAAAATATGGTTTACATATGGGTAGGTCTCTTAATAACTACACTTGCCTTGAATGCCAGAGCAGGAGCTTTTTTTATACTTCCAATACTCATAATTTGGTTTAGTTGGGCGCTTCGCGATTACAGTAGGTTTTCCTGGAGAGTCGCCATTATCACTACAAGTGCGGTGATATTAGGCTTTGTATTAAATCTTGGGGCTACAAAAATCATCGCAGCTTCTTCAGGTGTACCGTTTGCAAACTTCTCCTACACATTATTTGGTCTTGCCTCTGGGGGGAAATCCTGGGCATACGTTTTTCAAGCACATCCAGAAGTTCTCAAACTTCAAGAACCAGAGCAATCAAGAACGATATATCATCTTGCTTTTGAAGCCATCAAGAAAAATCCGCTTCTCACTATACAGGGAGCATTTTTTAATTGGAAAATGCTATTTTCTGACTCTTGGTACAACATGTATGCTTATGTCGGCGGGGAAAACTGGAGAGTAAACAATATCGCCAGATTGCTTATGTATTTTTTGTGTATTTGTGGAATATTCTATGGATATAAAAACCGCAAAGATCTCTTGAGTAGTTTAGCTATGGCAGCTGTTTTAGGCGTCTTGATTTCAGTTCCATTTCTTCCTCCAACTGATGCGTATAGAATGCGTCCTTACGCCGCTAGCATTATTATTTTTGCCATACTTCCCTCTCTTGGAGTAGCCTTTTTAGCAAAGCAAAGTAAACTAAAGTTTTTCAATCAAGCAGTCGTTTCAACAAATTCTTCAGCTCCTTTACTTTATAGTTTATTCCTAAGTCCAGTCATCTTGTTAGGGCCACTATTTGTTTACTTCCATGCTATTCCTAACACTCTATCCACTATTTCATGCTCAATAAATACAGAAAAAGTATTAATCCGCTTGGATACAGGAAACTACGTTAATATAAAAAAACAAAATGAGGCATTCCTCGATTGGATGCCGAATTTTCACATTGGTACTTTTAAGGAAAACGCTCACTCACTCCCAAATAATAAAATGATTGGTTGGGCTGATAGTATTGAGCCAGGAACAAAAATCTTTCTAACACTAGATTTTTCTAGCAATCAAAAAGTATTAGTAGTCTTAAAAGCTAAAATACCAGACAGCCTTAATGGGTTCACCCAACTATGTGGAACATTTGAAAAAGACCCCTCTTTGGCCTCCTTAAAAATATTTAATGCAACAGAAGTAATACCATTGTCACCATAAAAACACGTGGTATAATTCGCCCGCTCTGGTAGAAAAGGGAGAGGTCGCGTAGTCTGGCTTAGCGCGCACGCTTGGAAAGCGTGTAACCCACAAAGGTTCGCGGGTTCGAATCCCGCCCTCTCCGCCAATGGACAAACTTACGTATCGCATATGGGAAGTTTGTTCTAACGAGAGTCCGCTTTGCAGAGCGGGCTCTCATCTTTTATAGACAAACTACGTATCAGTATTCAATTGTTGTCAGATGAATTGTCAAAAGCCAGGTGGGCGTTAGCAATTCGATCAGGTCAAACTTGCCGCAGTATAGCACCTGAATTTATGCGTGTCAAATTATCACCCGTCAACATGGAAAATAAACCCATCGGTTTCAGTCCAACCAAGCTCTGAAGCAGCGAGGCGGAAGATGTGGACAAACTCTGATTGAGGCTTGATCCGAACTATCTTTTTCCTGGAAAAGTCATAATACAGCGCATCGAACAACATGTGCAGGATCTTGTACTTCTCCTCAGTGGTTGCTTCATCAAGGAAATCACTAATATTCTCCAACTGCATGCCCATTTCTATGGATTTGGCTCCATCGGGAATAATGAGGCTGTCTTTTTCAGCCAGGAGCTTTTTGCGCCGGCGATCATAACTTTCTTCATCAAACACGCCATCCGCAAATGCCCTACCCACCCGCCGTAATTCTTCATCGATCTCGATACGACGGTTTTCAATCTTACGAACAACATCTAGATCTTCTAGCAAGCGTTCAATATCTTGTTGCCAATCTTCAGGGAGGCGAAGGTTTCTCAAAAGATCGAGTGTATGATTATCCAGATAATCCATCCTTGCTCGTCCGCGAGAGGCGCTGCATTCTTTTCCGCGATAGCGTGAGGTTTCTATATAGTAACCATATCGTCTAGAAGATTGGATACGCAAAGAACGTTCACATTCACTGCAATACACAATCCGCTGTAGTAGATTTGGATGGCTAATCTTATTCAAGGCAATATAGGTTCTTGGGCGCCTGGCATGCTTAGCACGGATTTCCATAGCCTGATCAAACAACTCCTTGCTAATGATTGGTTGATGCCGACCCGGCCATAACTGATCTCGATAGGCAACCTTCCCGTAATAGAATTCGTTTTGCAGGAAATCTGTGACCGTGTCTTTACTCCACAAATTCCCTTTGCGCGTTTTGATGCCACTTTGGTTTAGGAAATCTGCCACAGTTTGATCCGTAAAGTTACCAGAGGCGTACATCGTAAAGGCTGTTTGGATCATTTGCGCCTCATCTGGCACGATAATGATCTGTTTATTCTCCTGGTCTTTTAGATATCCAAACGGGACCGGTCCATTCTGAACACCTTGACGCGCCATCTCTACTTTGCTTTTCACAACCTCAGCTGAAAGATTTTCCAGATACCATTGGGCAAACAATGCCATCATACGAAAAACAAACCTGCCCTGAGCGGTAGTGTAGTCAAAATCTTCTGTAACCGAAGCAAGGGTCACATCATATGCATTAAGATCGCGAAAATGTCGCATAGTTTGTTCGGCATTCCGTGAGAAGCGATCCAATTTATGGAAAATGATAGCCTTGAAATGCCCTTCTCTGGCATGAGCAATCATATTTTGAAATCCTGGACGATTATCGTCCTTTCCAGAATGTCCTGGATCTGAGTAACATTCCGCAATCTTCCATTTTCGTTGGGCAGCCCATGCTTTACAAGCATTGACCTGCGCTTCAAGTGAATACCCATTGACCTGTTCCTCGCTCGACACCCGCGAATATATCGCGATTGGAGTATTGGGGGGCATTTGATCGGCGTTTGTGCTTTTATCGACATCCATCAAACGCAATCGATTGAGGCTGCGTTTGCGCCGGGAACTAAATTCCACTGGATCATTATTTCGAATAGAGTAATCAGTCATTACAATCTCCAGATACAAAATGAAAATGTGCGCATTCTAACATCCGCAAATCCATTCATTTTTTATGCGAAGATTTTTTCGAGTCACTCGCACTCCTTTTTGCGGCGATGCGTGCGGCAATTACGGCAAGGATTTCGATCAACATCTTTTTCATTACGTTTTCTCCTGTAGGTCATTTCCAAAAAGAAATGTCAAATTTGTCATGCAATGGAAAAGAATTGCACGATTGGCAGGAGTTTACGATTAAGTGTATGGGGGTATTCTTAACGTGTCGCTAAATACTTTATACCCCCAAAAATCCAGTATCGTGCTTTTGATCTACACTGACTTTTATGTATAAGTAAGGTGGATAAGACTCTTATCCACCTTACACAGACAGCCAACACAGAAGCAGCGCCAGCCACAAGCTCATCGATATTATGATTTTTCTAGTTCATAACACCAGCACCTAACTAAATGCTTAGGTGTGTTTTGCAAATGCAACTCCGCGCGGATACCCAGCATTCTCCATTTTTTGTTGAAAAACGTCCCGCGCCATCAATCTTAATTGGTGATTGGTAAGATCTGCTGTGGCCGGCCTTATTCTCCCTACTAACTTGTTGATCTCTTCATCCGAGGGATTTTTCAGACCGAATTTTTCCGGATTATTGATAACCTGCATTCGGACATGTTTCTGAAATCTGGGAACATCCTCCGAAGGGATACGAAGCACAACCTTATCGAGCATCGCCTTCTTCATTGATTCTTTATCAACTGCATTAGCAACTTCAGGAGGTATGTTTTCATAGATTTTTTTCCACTGATCTGAGGAGCGGAGTTCCCACATTTTGTCCACTGCCTGGTCAATTGTTGAGTCCTTATGAGCGCCTAGGGTTTTGGAAAAATCAATTGTGTAGGCACTCATAGCACCTTCTACTGACATATTAACGTGAGACTTCACTTGCTGAAGCTCGTTCGGAGTCGTACCGTCCGCCCATCGAAAATTGTCGCTGATTTCATTCAAATTTTGAGCGCCTGTTGCTTTGTAGCATAAATTCTCGGTTAAGCTTCCCATAGCGCTTCTCTCATATAAATTTTTTCTCGCCGTGCGAGATTCCAGATCCTTTATATCATTGGTGTCCTCGACTGTATCTTTCATTACATTCCGAACAGCATCCGGATCAAATTCTGATAACTCCTGCCGTTGCTTGTCCGCCCCATCCCGTTGCGGTTGTATTGCAGCGACTTCAACGGTGTCTATGGGAAAAGATGAGTTATCACTTTTTTTAACATACTGGGTCTCTGCTGTTTCGACTGCATCTGAAAACAGTTGCGTTGTATCGGCATCTTGAATATCTTCCGTGTTCTCTGGATCAGGGCTTTCTTCATTAATCTCGTCACTTGAGGTCGTCGAGGTGTCTGCTAAATCGGACAGAGCGGGCGATTCGTCATCGGTCTCAGGATATGCTGCCTCGATATAGGCATCGCGCCCATACTTGCCATAAAAGTACTCATCCTCTTTTGTGAAATCTACACCGTCCTGACTGGCAGCCGCGAGGGTTCCTACCGCCTCACCCAAACTGTCACTGGTCTGCGCTGCAGACGCGATGTTATATTGCTTATTGGCATCTACGATGCCCTTGTAATCTTCAAAATCCTGATGTGGACTCCCAATCCGGTATTCAAGTCCTCCATCGCCCGGCAGAGTTAATTCCTCGCTATCGACGTAGAATTTCGGCTTTGATTCCTGCCCGCCTTGTGGCATGGTCAACTGATCGGACTTGGCTTCTCCCTCAAGTCTGGTCTGTTCTGTTTCAGGCGACGTATTAAGCATCTCCGGCGGGATATCTTCATCCACTACGTCTTCCCCTCCGACTTCCGTTACCGAACTTTCCGATTGTTCAGTCATCTCATCCGGAATCGGTTCCAGATCTTCTGAAGATACTTTACCTTCATCCAGTGACCAACCATCTTCACCGATAGGCTCTCCTGGATATTGATCGTTCAGCGTGCTATCAGGCGGCCGATCCCAGGATGGATTTGGTCCCGTTCCTGGCTCAATCTCCCGGGTTGTCTCTGGGCTGTGATAAAGCTCTGTCCGCTCTACGTCTGGAAAGACTGGTTCTGCCGAACCTGCGTCATAAAAATCAACTCCGCTCGAATCAGGTGTAATATCAAGTTCTTGAGGGATTTCCTGCGGCGCTTCGAACGGCTCTTCATCCAGGTCAGACTCAGGGACAATATCGTCTACGGATTCTGTTGCCAGCCCCGGACCAAAGTTGGTATCCATGTTCGACTCTGCTTCCACGGAGGCTTCATCCACAACATCTTCGACTGCCTCTTCCCCTGTGTCCTCGTTATCGAAAGACAGATCCACTGCGGTCTCAAGGATAGATGAAAGATCGACCGTGAACTCTTCAACGATTTCAGGCGTAGGTTCCGCCTCAGGAGGAGTGTCCTCGACAATATCGGCAACAGGCTCAGAATCCGGAATATCCGTTGAAATTTCCGGTTCAGGCATGGAAGTTTCAGAGAATTCACCCATACGCGATACTCCTGAAAATATTCATTTACGCACATGACTGACCGATGCAGGTCGCCTTATTCCAGCCCTTTGGCATCGATGTCAACAAGCAGGTCACGTCAACTCGCCGCAGAGCAACATCATCAGCGTCATTCGCTGCATGCTGCCATTCATCGATGATGTGAGCAAAATAGCAATATAGAAGACCACGTGGGTCTTTGTCCTTAGACGTTAAAATGTTGCTTGAATTCTGTACGGAATGGTTTCAGGAGGCCCCATCGAGCAGGCTTATCATCAATCTGTTTAATGGCAAGCTCAAGCCACTGAGCAGCGAGCTTGTCCAGAGACATGTTCGTTTTCCTCAGTTCCTTGACAGATCTGCGATACAAGCATTGTTTTTTCTGAAAGGGGCGACAGCGCAAACAGGTCTTCATGGGTGCGCCCATGAAATAGGAAAGTTCGGTCTTTTCCACCCGCCAGCCATTCTCGTTTTCGGCAGAAACAGGCGCTACTTTGTGGGTTATGGAGTTTGAAGCCATGTGATGTGTCGCTGTAGCCGCCAGCGACGCTTCCCACGGCAACACATCTACATCTACCAAACCAGCCTTACCCAGTTGTCCTTGCATGTAGCTGCGAGTTGCTTCATCCGATTTTTCTTCATCAGAGAGGTGATGAAAACCATTCTGGTCACCGAACTCCGGAACCTTGATGTGGACTGGACGTCCCGATGGGCTACGCACAATCGAAAAGCCGGTCGCCAGCGTACGCGCATACTCGCGTTGGACCGCGTCCAGATTCATGATATTACTGAACAAATCGAAACTGGGAGCATCTTCTAACCAGTGCATAATCTTCAGAAACGTGTTACCAATGGCACCCTTCACTAGCATAGTGGGGATTTGTTCGGCAATGATAAGCCCCTCGCCATACCCACGTACTTCAGCAAGAATATTGGCAAAATCTTCGCCTGCCGAACTGCGCGAATCGCCGACTACCGCAGACACTTCTGCCATCAAACGATGTGCCTCCTCAACAACAGTAATATGCGGATGGTCTTTGGAGCGCGGATGCCGTTCGATCTCCTCGGCAAGACGCATCAACAGGAAGCCCATCAACAAGGATGTGTCCTGCGTAGAACCGACCCGTCCAATTTCCATGACAGTAGGCAGGTTCATCAACTTCTCAAAAGACATAGATCTGCGTACATTGACAACATGACCAGCGTTTTCCAAGAGATCTGCTATTCGGATCACGGACGCCTGACGAACATTGTCCTTAATCTCCTTC
>JAXLVT010000016.1:0-89760 GCA_046328925.1 Anaerolineales bacterium | reverse complement strand
GTACGCGAATCCATTTTCCATTGACACCGATTTTGGTTTTGATATCGGCTTTCGGTTCCAATGCGATTAACTCTGTACCGAGTGCCATGCGTTTCCACAAATAGCCACTGACAGAGGGCTCTGCGCGTAGTGACAAATCATCTTCACCAGCGTAGATAACAAACTTTTCTGCAGGTACAGGTACTTTTTCTACCTTAGGTGGCTCTGGGGCATTGATGCCGTAATTGTTAAACCAAAGCACTGCGCTAATTTCACTAGCTAATTTTGCGCCATTATATTTGTAGCGTGTCGTGAGCAGAACTTCTTTATCTGGACCGTCGCCGCCGTATTTGTATGGATCATAAAGGGAATAGTCATCACCCTTTTTCTCTTTGACCAGCACGAAGTGAGTTTGAATGCCAGCTTGTTTATTCCAATCTACCTGTAAAATAACGGGTTTGCCTGCAGCAACAGCTGCATCAATTTGCGGGATTGGGGCAGGGAATGTTTCACAAGGTTGCATGTCTTGATATGCACAATTTCCCCAAACATAGGGGAGCACGCTTGGGATAAAAAAGGCCCCCTGGAAACCGCCAGCGTTTTTCATTTTGTCGTTGACAGTAACAGGGGTCTCGTTATACCCAATTCCGTTGAGCATCATTGTGACTGATGTGAGCAAGCAGCCCCATCCGCCAATTGTTTCACTGGAGTGTCCGAGCGGTGTTTTCTTCCAGGTTTCATCATTTTGATAAAGGTTCTTGGTGACAAACATACTTCTTCCTCCATGTTGGGAATAGTACTGCGGTACTGAATTCTTTCAATTTTACTCGAAATCAATTTGTAATGGAATTATTATTTTTGTTAGGCACGCAGATAACTTTGTCTGCGTGCCTATTAGTGACTGGGAGTTTTACTCGCAACAGACCCAGACGCCAGCTAATAACTCTTCTGGAAGGCCTGTTTCGTCTGCAAATTTTCTGGCAACTACCTTGCCTCCTTGCATGACGGTTTCTATATTTTTTCTATCTGCCAATGCTTTGAGGTCTTTCAATGGGTCTTTTTTTACAATTAACAAGTCCGCGAGTTTTCCAGCTTCTAGGGTTCCAAGAGTTTTCTCCCATCCCAAGGCTCTGGCTGCGGTTTTTGTAGAGGCAACGATACAATCCATGGCAGAAAGTCCAGCTTCGGTCATGTAATATAGCTCCATGGCGTTTTCACCGTGAAAATTGTAAGGGGTGGCCGCATCTGTTCCCATTGCAATTGGAACTCCCATTTCATGTGCACGGCGTAGGGAAAGCAGCGCATCTTTTTGAGTTTCTCGGCTTTTCTTCATGATCCAATCTGGAATGCCAGGCTTGTCACCATAAAGAACATCAAATCCTGCTTTCAAAGTAGGAACCAGGAAAATTTCTTCTTTGCCATGCGGTCAATAATTCGTGGGTCTTGGTTTAGATAGGTACCATGTTCGATAAAGTCTTTGCTCCAGCTTCCACTGCGTTGCGAATTCCTTCAATCCCATGGGCGTGAGCTGCCACAATTTTGCCGACCTTGGCCGCTTCTTGAACTGCTGCGCGGATTTCCTCCTGTTCAAATTGTGCGGCTCCAGGTTTTTCTCCTGGGGTGAGGACAGCTCCAGTGGCGAGCATTTTAATTAAGTCTGCACCAGCTTTCAGTTGTTCTCGAGCCGCTTTTCGTACTTCATCCACGCCGTCGGCTTCACGATACATTCCGTCGTACCATTCACTTCCTGCCGAAGTAATCGATAGTAATTTGCCAGCCAGTGACATGCGTGGTGCGGCAAACATGCCAGCTTCTACTGCCTTGCGTAGCGAGAATTCAAGATGATGTCTGCCGCCGACATCTCGAATGGTGGTGATTCCAGCTGATAAGGTATTTTGCGCATGCTTGAGCATTACCAGAGTGGTCCAACCCCAAGGCCCGTTCATGGTACTATCTGGGAGGCATTCTGCTGCAATATGGACATGACAATCAATCAACCCGGGTAATATGAATTTCCCCGTCAGATCTACTTCTTCACTGGTTACGCCTTCGAGCGGTTTCCAGTCTGCTTGTTTTCCAACATATAGGATGTGATCATCCTCAAGAACAATTAGTCCATTTTCAATGGGCTTGTTGCCTGTCCCGTCGATGATGGTCGCATTTTTTAAGGCTGTGATTGTCATATTGAGAATCCTTTTGGTTTAATTTTTAAAAAGTATAGCACTGAGAATAGATAAGAAAAAGGCTGTCACATTTATTGTGACAGCCTTTTTAATCTTGAAATTGTCGTATCCACCATGCAGAGCCTGGTAAGCCGCTTTTTTTAACGACTTCTTTTAGCTTTTCTGTATCGTAATAGACTCTCCGTAAATCTACATCGAGGTTATTTTCACTTTGGCTCAAGATGGCGTATTCAGCCCAAGGAAGTAACTTTGGCACAACACCTGGAGAAAAAGCAAATTCAAAAGCGTTCCCGACGCTACCAGAATTTAGGATTAATTTATTTCCATATCTTCTATGCATTTGAATATGGGAATGACCGCCAATGAAGATTGTAGCGGTTTGCCCTTTAAAGTATTCTTCTAGAACATCTGATGGAGTAGTTGATTGTAGTAAATCGGTTGAAGTTAAAGGAGACCCATGGAAACAAAAAACTTTTACCTGATTAGGAAAGACGAATTCATAATTTTCACGGAATGAATCGATAAAGTCTAATTCATCTTCGCTCAATACTCCCTGACACCACAATAAGTCTGGGAGTAAGTGAGAGGCAATCTCATATTCTGCGGCTCGACTTGGATCCAAGAGGGCAGAGTCGTGATTTCCTTTTATGAAAATGCAGTTTAAATTCTTGAGGGTATCGAGCACTTCTTTAGGTTGCGGACCAAGAGTTGTTACATCTCCAAGGCAGATGATCTGATCCACTTTTTGCGATTGGATATCAGCTAAAACCGCTTCTAAAGCTGTGAAATTTCCGTGAATGTCTGAAATAAAAGCTACTCTCATAAATTCCCTTCATCTATGTTCTATTGTACACGAACAATTGACATATTCGCGCTTAATTATCCAATTAGAACTTTTGGGTGATATATGTTTGTCCATGCAAATATTGTAAGGGGATACTTGTTATCGGTTAGCTTGTTGGGTACGGAAGTACATACAATAGCATGACGAAGAAAAATACGGCATTTCCAGCGAGAACGCAGATATGCCATATTTCATGATTTCCAAAATAAGGTGGAAATGGATTGGGTTTTCCATATGCAAAGATTAATGCACCCACGGTGTAAAAAAGCCCGCCTGTGATGAGCAGGGAAATGGCTCCCATTCCGAGTTGTGTATAAATTGGACCAATTAGAAAAATGATAATCCAACCCATTAATAAGAAGCTGATGTTGGACATCAAGGGGGATATTTTCGAGAAGAAAATTGATTTGAGAGTGATGAAGAATACAGCCAAACTCCAGATGATTCCGAACAAAACCCACCCTGTAGCACCGCTAAAAATTGTAAGACAAAAAGGGGTGTATGTTCCAGCGATGAGGATGTAAATTGCATTGTGGTCAAGGATGCCGAAGACGCGTAAGTATTTATTGAATAGCAAGAAGAAATGTAGTAAGCAACTAAATAGGAAAGACAAAAATAAACTAACGCCATAGATGGCAAAGCCGACAACATGAGCAGGCTTGCCAGCAATTGCCGCCAAAGAGACAAGGACTGCCAGCGCGGAGATGGACAAAATAGCGCCAATCAAATGACTGATGGAGTTAAAGTATTCATTGCTGTCTGGTGATGAGATTAATGGGTCAAGTGTGGGTTTTTGGAGTGTCATTTATTTTCTCTTAATCCATAATCCTGAGAACCCAGCAAAGGAGTTAATGAACTCCTCATAGGAATATTCCTGCCTTTTATTTGGGAATGGATTGTAAATTTCCACCCAACCACCGTTGCCACTCAAACGGCCATTGGGGGTTACTTTATCAACTACTACCCAATGCCCAATTCCCTGGCCACTTAATCTTCCTGTAAATTTATCACCTTGCTTAATACGCACTCCGGCCAGCAGGTAATGGGTTTCTAGCATTTTCTTCATCCTACCAGGTGAGACTAGAAGTCTGTTAGTCAATGGGTCTTGCATATGAGATTGAAAGCTGCTGATATCCCCAGGCTGTGCATTATATGGAGAAACTAGAAACATGCTGGCAATCGAGTCGATTCCGGTTGGGCGGTCAACCGGACCTGAAATAGAGATTCGATAGTATGGATTGGCTTTGATTTTCCAATCTGCCACGAAAGATTCAATGTCAATTTTTATAATAAACGCGGCACATAACTGTCCACACATATTGTGTTTGACTCCACTTTCAGTGGGGAGAAACATATATTGAGCCGCATCATCTTCTTGTGGAGTTGGATGCGGAATTACAACTTCATTTTCTGGGTAGCGATCTGAGTAATTATCAAGCATGGACTCTCGTGCCCAGCCCACTCTGTTTTTGTATTGCACCTGACGCCATTGGATTGCGTTTACGTTTTCCACATTATCAGTCACTGTGAGAACAGCACCTTGTTCAATTGGGAAAAGGCGCGCTCCTGTTGGAGTATCTCTTAATTCATTGAGAGCTGTATTCCACTTGCGTGAAGAGAGACCTGTATTTGCAAGGGAATGTTCTTGAGGTCGTTTGACCCACACGCCTGTGAAAGTAGCGCCACCAAAAGAACGAACGAATTGTTCATATGAGTATTCTTGTCTGCGGTTTTGAAATGGATTGTAAATTTCGACACGGCCGCCGTTGATGGCGTTTGGAGTCACTTTATCTAATACAACCCAGTGATTAATCCAATTCACCTTTGATGCATCGTTTGCGATTAATCGGCCGCTGTATCGATCTACAACTACATTGGCAATGAGTTGATGGGTCTGGAGAAATTTTTGAAATTTCCCGGGGCTGAGATTTTTGTCAATAAAAATTGGTCCGTTCAACGAGTTGGCAAACTCAATCGCACTTCCATTTGATGGAGATATGCCAATCGCTTCTAGCATATTTAAAATAGTAGAAAGTCCCGTGGTCTTGTCACTGCCTGCGCCGCGTGCCCATAGAAATAAATTGCTAGGGTAGGTTGACCATTGTTTTATAAATGGTTTAATGCCCAAATTTCCAACTAACGCGACACAAAACTCGCCGCACATATTGACTTTGATGATGTCTTTTCCAAATTTATCTTTTCCCATTACTAAATATTGAGCGGCATCTGTAGGGTCACTGGTGGCGTAAGGATAAGGATCGTCAGGGTCAATCGGGGCTGCAGGAACTTCAACTTCAGCATTTGTGAATTTTTCAATATAGTCATCAAAGAAATCGGCGCGTGTCCAACCAGATTGGAGTCCTTTGGAGTTTTGATAACGGACTTCAGCCCAGACTATGTTCTGGATTCCATTGCTGATTGTGCGCATAGCGACAGTAGCCATTTGCCCGGTGAATTCCACCAATGCACCTTTGGGAATGTCTAATAATTTTCTGCCGTTTGTAGTTTCACAAAGTGGAGCCAAGCTTGAAATGCACCAGTTTAATGTTGACATAATTTCCTCTAATTGGTCTTTGTATTATAGCATTTCAATATTCAAGTTTCACTATTGAATGTTGTGAATTTGCTCTTCTCCCATAAACAAAAAGCAGATGGAAGTCCATCTGCTTTTTGTTACTGATTAAACAACTGAATTAAGGAATAGTATAGGAAGTCAACTCAACCGTGCTATCAAAGCCTGCTCCGGTGGATGCAGTTTTAATCAAACCAACTTTTTCTGCATACCAATTGGTGCTATTCATGGTTATATCAGTTGGAACGTCCGTGCCGTTCATCGTAATGGTGATATGAATGCCTACTTTATACTAACTCGCATGGCGTCAAAGGTACCTGCTGTCACTGTAACTGATTCACGCCAGCGGCGGCCAGCTCGGTTGTGTGATTTTTGGCGGGATGCTCTGTCCGTTGGATGGTCTCCGTCCTTCAAGGTGATGGATTGTGACCAAGCGTTCCAGCATTTATGGTTCCCGGGAGGGTTACTTCCACTTAATTCTGTAGTTTGGAAATCTACAGAGATATTGTTAGAACTTACCCCTGCGGATGGACCGTTGGAAGGATCAAGTGCAATTTAAATTGCCGTTATCACAACTCCATTTGCCTTGACGAGTGACGCCTACACCGAATATGTCTTGGTCGGTGAATCCATTCCCATCTACTGAAAGAATACTGCGAGTAAAAGTGTCTTAAACCGAATCTGTCAAATTGTAGTTCCATGTAGCACCAGCGACGATGGGGAGATATGGATTAGTACAAGCATTATTGGTCGCATCGTTTCCTGCTGGAGGCTGAGTTGCTGAACTACTTTCACTTGTGGCACTTTGAGAGGGTTCTGAGGTGCCTTGGGCTGGACCTTTGCCTAAGTTACATGCCAGCATTGAAAATCCTAGCATGCTAGCTGCAAAATAATAGGATATTTTTTTAATTTTCATTCTTATCTCTCTTTCATAACTTGGAAATAAACTTTCTGCTTCAAATTTGAGTATAGCATTGGATAAAAGCTGAAATCCAAATTTAGGAAGAAAGAGGGATGCAGGATATATTATGGAAGTCCGTAGCTAATTCTATAAATCTTCCCATTAATGTAATCTCCAATATAGAGTGTTCCATCAGGTCCAAATAGGATAGGCAGCGGCATGGTTCCACTTGGAAATTTGGCAAACCATGAAACTTCTCCACTATACTTCCCGTTTTGGGAATTTAGTAAATAACGCGTTCTTAATTCCTGTTTGTACACCAACTTTAACCACGATCCAAAATGCCAACGAATGCATTGTTTTGATATTCCCAAGTTGTTCATTTCATTAAAATCCAGCCAATCAGCAGAAGAATGTGGCTCGAAGAATGCGATAGCGGGGATGGTATTGTTGCACTCTGTTGTATTTTGACTATCCCAACAATTTGGAAAACCATAACTCCCACCTTGCACGATTGCGTTTAATTCTTCCTGTGGTGCATCAAGACCAAGATCATCGCGCCCGTTATCTGTGGCAAATAAATCTCCAGTAATTGGATGAAACGCCAAATCGTAGGGATTTCTCATTCCTGTAGCATATATTTCGCTTTTACCTGTTGAAATATTAAAACGTAAAATGGATGCGCTGCGAGGGTCCGTTTCTTGGCAAGCATCACAAGTTGACCCCATGCCCATGTAGAGCCATCCATCAGGACCAAATTTCAGATTGTCGTTTTGGTGGCGACCTGTAGACGGAAGGTTGTCAATCAATACTTGTTGAGTATCTGCTTTATCATCTTGGTTTGAATCGTGCAATACCATGATAGCGCTTTGGTAGGAAACATATACATTGTTAGTCGGTTGGTGGATTGCAATTCCGAGTGGCAGGTTGAAGCCTGATGCAAAAATTGTTTGTGAGTCAGCTCGCCCATCTTTGTTGCTATCTGTTAAGATGTAAATATTTCCATCAGTTGATGTGACATATAAACGCCCTGGGCCATCAAATGCAAAGGCGGTAGGACGATACAAATCTGCATATTTGATGATTGAAAAACCTTCAGGTAATAAAGTGCCATCTAACTCAATGATTGTAGGGGGGATGGTGGCTGTAAATGTAGTAGTTGGTGTAGAGATATTGGTCGCAGTACCTACAATTTTAGTTGATTCTTTGTTCGGCGGTTCTTGCTGGCTATTTTTTGGTTGGCATGCAGTCAATAGTATAAAGGTGAAAACAAATAGTTTTTTTATATTTAAATTCATTTGGATTATTTCGGTAAGTGTCCGCCCGCTTCGGCTTGATCAAGCACAGCGAGAATGGTGCGGACCAATTCTCGCGCAGCAGACTCGCTTAACTCAACCGCCACACGAGCTGATGGCCCTTGTGATTCGTTTACAAAATCAATGTTCAACGCATGTTCATAAGGTGCGTTGAAGGGATGGTCGTAAGAAACGTTGGCTTGTTGTAATGGAAACCATCCCTGAACGCCTTTTCCACTGCCATCCACTTTTACTTTTTCAACAATCATAGTGCACATAAGATTTTCTCCTACGCTAAATATTTTTCAAGAAATGTAAATATCTTCTTCCAGCCATCTACTGCTTGTTCCTGGCGATACATGGGACGGTCGTAGTAAAAGAAACCATGACCCGCGTTGGGGTACATGTGGAATTCATAGTTCTTATTGTGCTTCTTTAACTCTTCTTCGTGTTGCTTGACTTGCTCTGGGGTGGGGCTGGAATCTTCTTCGCCAAATAAACCTAAAATCGGACAGGATAAATCTTTGGTGTAGCCGAGAGGCGAGACAGGGAAATTTGCGTTGAGTTGATCAGGCGTCATGACCACACGTCCACCCCAGCAATCAATAATGGCGTCAAATCCTGTAGTACGACATGCCGCTAAATAGGCATGACGCCCACCAGAACAGGTGCCAAAGACTCCAACTTTCCCGTTGACATAGTCCAGCGTTCGGAGATGTTTCATGGCTCCTTCCAAATCACCAATCACTTGATCATCGGGCACGCCTCCATCTGCACGGACTTTTGCTGCTACATCTTCAGGAGTGCCATGCCCCGAACGGAAGTACAAATTTGGAGAAATGGTCACATACCCTTTCATCGCAAACTTGAATGTAGCTTCACGATACCATTGATCCCAGCCTGGCATGTGATGCGCCAGCACCATTGCAGGGAAGGGATCTTTTCCCAAGGGCCGTGCGAGGTAGGCATTAATTGAATCACCGTTGGCACCTTTCATAGTGATGGTTTCAGCAAGCACACCTTCATACATATCAGTTGTATACATGAATACTCTCCTTTGAAATTGGCTGGGTTGATTATATTCAACATTGTTAAAAATAAAAGCACATCCATTTGGATGTGCTTTTATTGGCGCTTGAATTTTATGATGTAGGTACTACAAAATTGAATTGTGCTTGCATTCCATCCGAAGATTCTTGAGTGCTGAGTAACAAACTTTGAATAAAGATTCCGTCAGCATCATTTTCGGCAACCCCAGGGAAAAATAACTGAGAGGTGATTAACTTTCCGTTCGGTGCTTGCACTTTGACATGGATGTGTTCAGTTCTTCCAGTATAGATACCAGGAACAACCGTGGTTAGTTCATAGCGCCCGTTTTCATCGGTGAATTGATGTCCACGCAAAGTGTAGCCTGAGTTGTCGTATACCCCGTTGGCATCGGCCTGCCAGAAATCCAACATGGCATTGGCAATTGGCTGGCAATTGGTATCGTACACATAACCCGTGATGATTAATTTTGTCCCTGCCATGCCGTCTTCTAGTAAAGATGCACGTTCAGGAGAATTGGCAGTAAAGTACGGCCCTTCGGTCACTTCAGGGGTGAGGGTAGCGGTGGTGGTGTTGCTACATGCGAGCGAGCTTTCCGTTGAGGGATTGCTTGCAGAAGTAGATGCTGTTGATGAGCTGGTTGAATTTGTGTCGTTGACGCCAGTTGTTGGTGTTCCTGTAGAACAGGCCGCTAAAGCAATTGCACAAAGTACACTGATGACACTAAAGATAAATTTTTTGTTCATTTGATTTTCTCCATTTCTAATGATTGAATAAAGTATATCCACTCAATGTTTGGAGCAAATGAAGAAGATGTGAGTTTATTGTGAAGAAGCTAGAATTCAATCGGTAAATTTTCCAAGCCGCGAATTACAAAGCCTTTGGCAAATTTTGCTTTGCCCGCCGCATGGACATTGGGTAGCCGCTTAAATAAGACGCTGAACAAGACTTGTAATTCCAACCTTGCAAGAGGTGCACCCAAACAGTAATGGGTGCCGAGACCAAATGTCAGCAAGGGATTATCCTGTCGAGACAGAATCAATTCATCGGGTTGTTCGAAGCGCGCGTCATCGCGATTCCCAGAAATATAAAATAATCCGACTTCAGAACCACGTTTAAGTTGAACGCCGTTGATTTCCATATCTTCCAATACATACCGTTCAAACATGGGAAGCGGAGTTTCGTACCGCAACATTTCATCGACGGCAGTTTTTAGCAAAGCGGAATTATTTTGATATACCGCTTCTTTCATTGTTTCAAGTTGACTCTGATTCTGAAAAAGGGCACGCAACCCGAGCGAAGACCCATTGACCGTAGCTTCATGCCCAGCATTTAATAAGAAAATACAAGTGGCGCGTAATTCATTTTCACTGAGGGTTTCACCTTGTTCTGTCACTTGCACAAGGTCGCTGATTAAATCATCTTCGGGATGAGCTCGTCTTTCTTGCGCAAGCTCACCGATCATTTCCATAAAACTGGTCGCAGCCTGATTGGCTTCGTTGACTTGTTCATCGCTATAGCCAAGTTCATACATTTTAACAATGGCGTTTGACCAAGGACGCAGGTTTTGTCTTAGTGATTCAGGAATTCCAAGCAGGTCAGCAATCATTGCCACGGGAAGTGGTTCGGCAATAGCATGAACAAAATCACATTTGCCATTTGCTTCCACTGCATCGATGAGTTTGTGTGTGGTTTGTTCCAATCTTCCACGCAAACTTTCCACGCGTTTTGGTGTGAAGACCTTTGTCACCAAAGAACGAATTCTGGCATGGCTTTTGCCTTCCATATCCATGAAAACATTATCTTGATAACTGCGAAAGCCTGAGGTGCGCGGATCTGGGGGCGGCCAGCCAATTTCATCTCTTGAATACAAATGCAACATGGTGCGCCCAAGGCGTTTGTCTTTTAGTAAGGCAGAAATATCGGCGTGACGAGTGAAGAAGACCTTATTCCAAATTGGGTCACGATAGACAGGCATTTCATTGCGTAAAGTCTCTAGCTGCGCATAGGGATTAGCAATGAAGTCGGGTTGGTTAATATCAATATGCTGAGAGGGCAGGGACATAGGCCTGATTTTACAACAAATATCCCAGCCGTGTCACGGCTGGGATATTTGTAAATCTTTTAAAAAGATTTCATTCTTAGGGCTCTCGCAAGAGAAGGTAAATCATGGCGGCTTCAACAAGTTTGGCGATTGGGCCAACAGGCACAGTCCACTCTCCACTCATTGCAACCCAGACAAAATATAAAAGGATAGTGACCGCTGTGTAAATGATAAATGTCCAGCGTACGAGTTTGTGGAATTTCTGAAACATGGGCAGATAAAACGCGGCTACCAAAGCAAAAAAGCCAAGGCCATTTAAGATAAATAAAATTCGAATTTCAGGGTCTTCGATGGCTCTTTCAAAATGAAGAAGGGCTGTGATGGTGGTGAGAACGATTAGGGCAATTTGTGATGGGCGTGCTGTCGCTTTCATAAATTTTCTCCTAACAATGGGATGATATTTCTGGTTTCAGAAACCCCGTTATTTTGTAGGAGTTGCTATGCCTATTGGGGGACTTTCAATTCGAGTGGAAACTTCTATAATCTTGGAAATTCAAATGGAGTGCAAATGAACAAACTTAGTAAATCCTACATAGTCGCATTTCTGGTTTTGATGATTCTCACTACACTTGCCTGTAGCTTCGGTTCGATTTCCCCATTTGACACATCCACTTGGCCGACTCTTGAGCCCATGCCTGCGGATTTTGGCACTCCTACGGGCAGTTCTCCCATGTCTGGGGATTGGAGCGCAACCACCGATTTTGGAAAAATTTCTTTCACAATTGATCCTGAAGGGAAGACCCTGGTTCATATTTATGTCAGCATGCAGAGCTGGACTTGTGGCGGAGATACTCTGACGACGGGCTTACTGGCACGCACTGAGCCACCTCCAACTTTGGAGAACGGAAGTTTTGGAATCGTCGTCAATTTAGGAGACGCTGGACATCATAATAATGAGCTTACAGTCATTGGTACCTATGATGAGGCGAATGATAAATTTTCTGGAGAATGGCAACAAGATGCCTATGGCACTACTTGTACGGGGACGTGGGAGACAGCTTCAAGATAGTCAATTCAAAAGGACTCGATGAAATTTCATCGAGTCCTTTTGTTATTTACTGCCCTTTTTACTGATTAATAGCTTGCGTACACGGCAGTACATATCTGCCTCGTCAAAATGTTTTTGATACCAAAGTTTGTTAGGGTCTTTATTATCACTCAATGTGACTTCCATTGGTTTACCGTTTTTATCTACTTGCTTTTCAGTTGTGGCTTCTTTGTTACGCCATTGGAAATGGTCTACCAGTCGAATGGCTTCGATTGCGAAGGCGGTAACGGCATCATTGTCTCGGATTTCAATGAGATTGTCACCATTCTTTTGTTCGGGCGTGTATGCAAGGTTGCTTGAGCCACAGTAAACTACACTGTTTGCTCCTCGAAAATCCACAACAATAAATTTATGATGGATGTTGTGCCCTGAAATTGTCGCCACTTCATTAAAAGGTGGTGGAAGTTTGGTTTCTGTCCCTTTGCCAGATACTTTAATACCTTTTTTAGCGCCTGGCTTGTAAAGTTTGATGCGAGATGTATTGTCCGTGATGCCATAGGTGAATACTTTGTCGCCTTCTACTTGCTGGTTGACAGCTGATAGGATGGTGCTTTCGCTGTCATCATCCATAATAGCAAAAAGAACATCACTCGTAGCACCGAGAATGCGGTTTGTGATTGTAGAGAAAAACTGATCAGTGACAGTCTTCGGATGGGGTGAGAAGCGTAGAGTCGTATCTGGAAGCTTGCCACCTTTGAAATTAAAGTCCCCAGCCGCTACAGGAGATTTGCTGAAGGTGCTCATGAGGTTTTTACTAAAGGATACATCAAAAGCGTCAGCGTAACTTTGTGCGACTTTTTTATTGTTGAAAATTACTACATGATTTGCATTGACATACATTCCATTTGTGGTGAAGTTGGTGGAGCCTGTTAATACTTTTATGGCTTTTGCTGTAGCATTATTGTCTCTTTGAATCATTACTTTACTGTGAGCAAGGCTCTGATAATGTCCGCGAAATATGGAGCTGTTGCCTGTCGCTTTTTGTTTGAATAAAACCTCAAAAGCATTTTCGTAGCTATCTTCTTTTTTGTGTTCACCTGCATCATCTAAAATGACGCGTAAGCGACTTTGTTCGGCAAGTTTAATTAGTTTTTCTATGACCACTGGCTCATTCAAATCATAGGCAAAGACATCCAGTTTTAAATTGCCATTTTGAAGAACTTCATCAAGAAATTCCAGGATGCGGTCTCGTGCCTGCCAGCCAAGGTACTTATGTTGATCCTCAAATGTATAGGGAATGCTTTCCTGTTGGTTTGTTTTTTTATTTAATTTTTTAATACTCCCTGAAATCGATTTGACGTCAAAAACCAAATCTTTGTCATTAGGGCGCAGTTTGACATTGTTATTAAATTGGCGGGCGTAAGCTTGTGATGAAATGAAGGCGCGCGTGAACCCTATTTGAACTTCACCATCTTGGAATGGGCTGACGTCAATACTAGCGCTGGCTGTTAGGGTTTCATCTAAGGGCTTTAAAATTTCATTTTCTAAATATCGTGGTGTCACCTTATATGTGTATTGACCGTAAAATGGTTTCCCAATAAAGTGATCGGTGTTGGGTACGTGTACCCACCTAAAAACTTGAAATGGAGAATACTCACTACTGAGTTTTTCCCATTTGTCGATTTCATTTTTCTTGAGGATTTCGTTGGGAAAGGCGAGACGGTTCATCAGGAAATACGGTTTTCTAGTTCCTTGAATCACTTGAATACTGAACCCCACAAAACCCTTTAGGAAAGAAGGATGTAAATCAAATGCTAAAAGGGTGGTCGCATCCCCTTTATATGCTCTAACGCGAACGGCAACTTTATTTCCCAATTTAACCTGACCAGATGTTTCCATACGAAATTCCCTTTCTGACAAATTATCTGAATTATTATTGCACAAAGAGTAGGCAAGTTCAACTGCGAATTACAACTTACCCTCCCCAAAATCAAAAGTGACCTGTATAATTCCAGCCATGAAGCAAACTCTCAAGCACGCCGCAGCAACTCGAGCCGCCGCCGCTACATGCGCGACCTAAGAACCTGCCACGGCTTGAGACGGATGAAGAAATCCAGTCCCGAAACCAACAGGTTCGGGACTTTTTCTTTGCCCTGTCGTAACCCTACATTTGACATTCATCATTCCGCATTCTTCCTTCATCATTCCGTTGGTATAATTCGCCAGCCATTTCAAACTTTCGGAGCCACACATGAGCAAAAAATTAACAGGCAACCAAATTCGCCAGGATTTCATTGACTTCTTCGTCGAGCACGGACATACCGCCGTGCCATCCATGTCCCTTGTGCCAGGTGGGGATGCTACGCTTCTCTTCACAAACTCGGGCATGGTGCAATTTAAAGATGTATTCATTGGCACCGACACCAAACCTTACACCCGCGCCGTGGATTCACAGAAGTGTATGCGCGTGGCAGGCAAGCACAACGACCTTGAAGATGTAGGCCGCGACGATACGCATCACACCTTTTTTGAAATGCTCGGTAACTGGTCCTTTGGTGATTACTATAAAAAGGAAGCCATCGCCTGGTCTTGGCAATTGCTCGCAGAAGTGTGGGGACTTCCCAAAGATAAACTCTACGCCACTTGTTTTAAAGATGACAAAGGCAACGTCCCGCAGGATGATGAAGCAGGTGATATTTGGAAACACACCTGGCTTCGACCCTTCGCATGTCCTCTTCTTTGGGCGCAAAGGAAAATTTCTGGCAAATGGCAGAGTTTGGTCCCTGCGGACCTTGTTCTGAAATCCATATTGATCTCGGCGAAGAGCGCGATAACCTGCGTGGCACCGACCATGTCTGCGGTGTGAATGGCGAATGCACACGCTATCTCGAACTTTGGAACAACGTTTTCATTCAATACAACCTCTTCGAAGATGGTCGCCTCGAACCATTGCCCGCCAAACACGTTGACACAGGCATGGGCTTCGAGCGCATCGTCTCCGTTTTACAAGGCGTCGACTCCAATTACAAAACCGACCTCTTCACTGGCTCGCTCGAAGTATTGCGCTCCCTCACGGGTCACAGCGAAAAAGAAATGCTCGCAAACTTTACGCCTTACCGCGTCATCTGCGACCACGCCCGTTCCGCCGCCTTCCTCATCGCCGATGGCGTTGTCCCCGGCAATGGTGGCCGCAACTACGTCACCCGTATGATCATCCGCCGTGCCGCGCGCTTTGGGACGAAGATCGGCCTCACCGAACCCTTCCTCGCAAAAGTTGCCGAAGCGGTGATAAAAGAATATGGCGATTTTTATCCCGAACTCGAAAAGAACAAGGCGACCATTTTAGATAACCTGACTCGAGAGGAAATCCGCTTCGCTCGTACCGTTGAAGCTGGTACAGCTCACTTACAGAATCACCTCGACGACATTCGCTCCCAAAAGAAAACTTCCCTCAATGGACACATCGCCTTTGACCTGTATGCCACCTACGGCCTACCCTTCGAAATCAGCCGTGACATCGCCCGCGAACAAGGTCTTGATATTGATGAAGCAGGTTTCAACGCTGCGAAGAACGAACATGCCAAAGCCTCTGGCGGCGGCAAGGCTATGGGTAAACTCGGTGGCGAAGATTCGGAATACTTTGCCAATATCTTGAAAGACCTGCAAGCCAAAAAGAAACTTGGCAAAGATGGCGTTGAATATGACCCATACAATAGTCCCAAAGTGGAAGGTGAAGTCCTCGCCTTGGTGGTCAACGGTGAATCGGTTTCTTCTGCATCCCTCGATGATGTAGTCGAAGTCATCCTGCCCAAGACTGGTTTCTATATTGAGTCTGGTGGTCAGGTGAATGACGAAGGTTACATCCGCGGGAGCGGCTGGGAAATTGAAGTCACTTCCGTCCGCCGTGCTGCGGCTGGGACCATCACACACATTGGGCAGGTTATCTCTGGTCAACCCAAGGTAGGTGATAAAGTGGTTGCCGAAGTGGATACAGTTCGCCGTCACAACATCATGCGCAACCACACCGCCACACATTTGCTGCACAAAGCGCTGCATGAAGTTCTCGGTGACCATGCCCGTCAGGCAGGCTCGCTTGTCTCTCCCAAATACCTGCGCTTCGACTTCACCCAGCCCGACGGCATGACCCCCGAACAAATTGAACGCGTCGAGAAAATGGTCAACGAAGCGATTGCGGCAGATATGCCCGTGGTCAAAGTGACCAAGTCTCTTGACGAAGCCAAAAAAGAAGGCGCGATGGCGCTTTTCGGCGAGAAATACGGCGAGACGGTTAGAACGGTTTCCATTCTGGACTCGGACAGCTTGCTGTCCGAAACGCAGCAGCAAGCTGCTGTGCTCCAGAATAAATACTCCTACGAGCTCTGTGGTGGAACGCATATCGATCGCACATCTGATATTGGTGCATTCATTATTGTCAGCGAAGGATCAGCTGCTGCAGGCATTCGTCGTATTGAAGCAGTGACAGGCCGTGGTGCGTACGAACTCATCAATAAACGCTTCAAGACCTTGAAGCAAGCGGCAGGTTCTTTGAAAGCCTCTGTGGAAGAAGTACCTACGAAAGTAGAAGCATTGCAAGATGAAGTTTCTGAACTTAAGAAGGAACTAGCGAATCTGCGAACACAAGCAGCGATGTCAGCTTTCAGTAGTCAACTTTCAGCGGTTCAAGTAGTGAAAGAAGTAAATGTTCTCGCTGTGGAAATTCCGAATGGTGATACAGACACACTGCGTTCATTGGCTGACAAGTTCCGCGAGAAATATCCCAAAGCGGGAGCGGCTGTCCTCGTAACGGGAGCAACTGTCATCGCGGTGATGACCGAAGACCTCGTCAAGCGTGGACTCAAGGCTGGTGATTTCATCACAGGCATTGGCGGCAAAGGTGGTGGACGTCCCAATTTAGCGCAAGGGAGTTTACCTGAAGGCAACGTTGGCGACGCATTGAGCAAAGTTGCAAAAGTTGTTGAAGAAAAACTGAAGTAGTTGAAATAGCAGGGCGATACAGTGTGTCGCCCTGCTATTTTTAATAAAGTTCAACTTTGAAAATATAGAAAATAAATATCATGGTGACTTCAACTCTGGCCGAGATAAGCCAAAAATTTTCTCATTACAAACGGCAAACGTATTTATTTGCTTTCCCATTGGGAATTGCCATTTGTATTATGTATATTTTCGGAACCCATGGCAGTTGGGGACTCAAAATGTACGTTGGGGTCGTCATGGTGTTGGAGTTGGTCGCCTTTGTTTTTTTGTTAATATTTTATCCACGCTTCATGCCTGTTATTGAAAAGATTTTTTACTTTTCATTTTCAATTTTCTTTTTGATATTAACATGGCTTACCATTGAAACATTTCGCTTGGATAATGGCTTGGACCAAAACGAACTGGGAAATGTGTTGAACAGTTTGTCGATGTGGATGATTGTATTTATGCTTGGCGCTTATTTGACGACAAGTAAAAAATATATACAGACATTGATTGTAAGTATTTTTGTTGGGGTGATTGTGCTTGCGGTTGGCAATCTTTGGGTTACTTCTACTTCTCAAACGATTGGGTTTGGCCTCATTTTTAGCTGGGTCAATGCCATTGCGAGTTTATCTGTTGCCACATTGTTGTTTCAGCGTATGGGAGTGCTACAACAAAGTTATGCTTCAACAGATTCGTTGACCAGTTTATTAAATCGGCGTTCTTTGTATCAAATTCTGTCAATTGAGGTGGAGAGGTCTACTCGTTATCAAAATCCATTCTCTATTGTTCTTTTTGATGTGGATCACTTTAAGAAAATTAATGACACGCATGGACATTTGGCAGGAGATGAAATTCTTAGGAAAATTTCTGAGCAGATCAGTCGATCAATTCGACTGTTGGATTATGCAGGACGTTGGGGTGGCGAAGAGTTCCTCTTGATTCTCCCTGAAACAGATGGTGAATCGGCTCAGATTCTTGCCGAAAGGGTTTGCCAATCGGTTAAAGAAATTCAATATGGAAAGGTTGATGTAACCTTGAGTTCTGGAATTGCTTGTTTCCAGAAAGGCCAAAATTTAGAAGACTTGTTACATTGTGCAGACCGCGCCTTGTATCAAGCCAAGCAAAATGGACGCAATCAAGTTGTGTTGTATTCAACACATATAGATGGTTAATCAGCCAAGACAATTTTCAGCTTATCAGTTTGTGCATTGACCTGTATTTCGGATATTCCCTCAATATTTTTGCTTCCTATTAATGATACATTCCAAGCTTTTGATTCTCCCTGTCTTTGAATGTCAATAATATTTTCATCTCGTTTAATGTCAAATGTTGTGACAATGTCTCCGCGTGTGGATGGAACTTCGACTTTGACTCCTTTACCATTTTCGAGTTGGAAAACGTTAAGTGTGACCCCATCACTGTAATCATAATCGGGCTTGTCGGTTTGATTTCCAATTGGGATAACTGAATTGGGCTTCACCAACAATGGCAGACTTGTAAATTCATGCTTCTCCTCTATCCAGCGTGGACCCTCGATTAATTTTCCATTCAATAAATTTGTCCAACGTCCCTCGGGAGCATAATATCTCACGCGTCCATCATGATTAAACACAGGCGCAACCAAAAGAGAATCTCCCAGCATGTATTGCAAATCTAAATGTTCACAGGTGGGATCGTTGGGAAATTCGAGCATCATCGCTCGCATCATTGGAGTTCCGTTTTCGTGGGCTTGCATGGCTGTGCGAAAAAGATAAGGCATCAATCTACATTTGAGCTTGGTAAATTTTGAAAGCACATTCACGGCTTCTTCATCATAATTCCAGGGTACGCGATAAGATGAACTTCCGTGCAAGCGACTATGTGAAGAAAGCAAACCGAATGCAGCCCAGCGTTTGTACACGTCAGCACTCGCTGTTTGCTCAAAGCCGCCAATGTCATGACTCCAGAAACCGAAGCCTGAAAGTCCGAGAGAAAGTCCACCGCGCAGGCTTTCTGCCATGGATTCAAATGTGGCAGTGCAATCGCCGCCCCAATGAACGGGGAATTGCTGTCCGCCCGCCGTGGCAGAGCGAGCGAAGACAAGCGCATCATTTTCGCCACGTTCTTCAATTAGTAAATCAAATACAGTTTTATTATATAAATAAGCATAATAGTTATGCATCTTGAATGGATCAGAGCCATCATGATAAATCACATCTGTGGGAATGCGTTCGCCAAAATCTGTTTTGAAAGTATCCACTCCCATCTTAAGCAATGAGCGTAGCTTCTCGGCAAACCATTTGCATGCTTCTGGATTTGTAAAATCCACAATGCCCATGCCTGCCTGCCACATGTCTGTTTGCCAGATGTCGCCATTTGGTTTTTTGAGGAGATATCCATTTTCAACGGCTTCGTCAAAGAGAATCGAACGCTGAGCAATGTATGGATTGATCCATACACAAATGTGCAAGCCACGATTCTTTAATCGCGACAGCATCCCCTCAGGGTCAGGAAAGAAGCGCGAGTCCCATTGCAGATCCGTCCAAGTAAACTCTTTCATCCAAAAACAGTCGAAGTGAAAAACATGAAGAGGAATATCACGTCTTGCCATTTCATCAATAAAGCCTGTGACAGTTTGCTCGTCATAGTTTGTGGTGAAGGATGTAGAAAGCCATAATCCAAACGACCATGCAGGCGGCAGGGCAGGACGACCTGTGAGAGTAGTGTAGCGATTTAGAATTTCTTTTGGAGTTGGGCCGTAGATGATGAAGTACTCAAGCGCTTCTCCCTCCACTGAGAATTGGACTCGCTCTACTTTTTCAGATGCCACTTCAAAAGATACCTGCTCAGGCTGGCGGACAAAAACTCCGTATCCGCGGTTGGTTAAATAAAATGGAATGTTTTTATAAGATTGTTCACTGCTTGTTCCGCCATCTTGATTCCATATGTCTACTACCTGACCGTTTTTGATAGATGCAGTGAATCTCTCGCCTAATCCATAAACAGTTTCTCCAACTCCTAAATTAAGCTGCTCATGAATAAATCGGCCATCTGTTGTGTCGACGAATCCCACAGCGCGCCAACCGCTGGAAGTGAGCAATTGATTCTTTCCTAGAAACTCAACTAGCCAATTCTCACTCTTATGAATGCACACACTTAATTCGCCACTGGTTAATGTGGCGAACGTTTCTTCATTTGATATGTTGACTTTTGTATTTGTGTCCTGATAAATTGCGAATTCAGGCTTTTTGGGGAAAGCCCCTTTGTGATGAATAATCTTTACTTGAATTACATTCTCCATTGGCGATGAATAACGGACGGTAATTAGTGGAAGATTTAATGTGTCACCCCGTCCGTTTAATTTTTTCGTAGGTGCAAAAACTGTAATCGCATTCGATTCGATTTCAAGGTCATGAACTTGTTCGGCATAGTGTGGGGTCATGCCTTTGCGAGTTTGCCAGTATCCGTCTGTAAATTTCATGTTGTTTTCCTTTAGACCAAAGGCTTTAAAATAATTCCGTCAAATCCACCTAACTGAAGGATGTCTTTGTTGAAATCACTTTGTTTTGCAATCTGAAAAAGAATATTCGGATTTTTAAATTGAACTTCTTTTTTTGCCTCACTAAAATTTAGAAAGACAAAAATACTTTCGCTTCCCAGCTTTCGTTCATAGCCCAATACATCTTTGGGAAGATTTTCAATCAAGTGTAACGAACCTTCACGCAAGGTGGCTTCGTTGTTTCGAACTTTCATAATGGCTCGCACAGCATTTAGTAGCGAATTTCCCTGCTGGCTTTCTCGTGCCACATTGACTTCATTGTAATTGTCATGGATAGGTAGCCAGGTCTTTTGAGCAGAAGAAAAACCTGCGTTCTTTGTTTCATCCCATTGCATGGGAGTACGCACTTCATCACGATTGATTGTCAAGCCAAGTGTGTCGAAAACGAAGCGGGGGATGTTCTTGAATTTGTGGGGAATTGGGTCAAGTGCAGTGGAAAATGACTGTGGCAGATTGGTCATACCAATCTCTTCGCCATAATACATGCAAGGCACACCGCGGATGGTGAGTTGTAAAAGTGCAAGCAATTTTGCTTTGCGGAAGTCATTTCCAAGCTTGTGAATGCTGCGCCGTCTATCGTGATTACTGAAGACATAAACAGGCATAAAGGGAGAAGGAAAATGCGCCTCAACCTTTTGGATTAATTCGTGAAAATATTTGGCTGTAAATTGAAAACCCAGCATTTCAAAATCAAAGACCAATCCCAGTCCGTTATTGGTTTCATCTCCCAGAAACTTGCGGATAATGGATTTATTTCCACTCACTTCACCCAGTAGAATCCTATCTCCGAACTCATTGCAGACAGCACGTAATTCTTTTGCGAATGCAAAGCTTTCAGGTTGGTTGAGCGTGTATTTTGCCTCTTGAAAGAAACCAGAAGGGTCGTCTTCTGTGGGCGCGAGTTTGAACGAGAAAGGATTCTGCCGAAACTCTGCATCCTTGTAAATGACATTGAAAATGTCTAATCGAAAACCGTCTACACCTTTCCCTAACCAAAAGCGGACCGTATCGAACATGGCCTTTTTGACCTCGGGATTTCGGTAGTTTAAATCAGGTTGAAATGGGAGAAAGCTTGCCCAGAAATATTGTCTGCGCTCTGGGGAATAATGCCAGCCACTTCCGCCTGTCATGCTTTGCCAGTTGTTGGGTTTGTCGCGCCAAATGTACCAATCAGCTTTTGCATTATTTTTTGAAGAACGTGATTCCTTGAACCAACCATGTTCAATGGAGGTGTGGTTCATGACCATGTCGAAAACAATCTTCATTCCACGTTTGTGGGCTTCTTCAATTAATTGAGTTGCATCTTCCATCGTGCCGTATTCAGGAGCGATGTCAGTGTAGTTAGAGACATCGTAACCGAAATCAGCTTGCGGTGAGGAAAAGAACGGTGAAATCCAAAGCGACTCAAATCCTAAATTGTGGATGTAATCCAGCTTTTGAATAATGCCTTGCAAGTCCCCAATTCCATCATTGTTTGAATCATAGAATGAGCGTGGATAGATTTGATAAATGCTAGTTTTGTGATACCAGGGCGTTTTCATGTTTGTTATCCGAACATATCTACAAAACGAAACCAAACTTTGCCTGCGTTGACCAACCAGTTCTTGTCTCGAAGTGGTGGCGCATATGGAATAGGTAAATTGGCGAATGGGTTATTGCTGGTTTTACCAAGGATACCATTTGCCATTTGTTGCCCGAGATAAGTTGCAAGAGTCACGCCGTGCCCCACATAGCACATGGAGTACCACATCCCATCAATTTGACCTGCGTGTGCATTTTGATCGAGTGTAAGGCCAAGTGTTCCACCCCAATAGTAATCAATATTTAGTTTTGATAGTTCTGGAAACACTTTGATCATTCCACGTTTCAACGTGTTGATATTGGTTTGAGGATTTACTCCTGCGAACGTGAGTTCTCCACCCCAAACCATGCGCCTATCTGGCGAGAGACGATAGTAGGCGAGGGTTTGTCTTGTGTCGTAAGCAACACGGTTGTTGGGAATAAGCTTTTGAGCGAGTTCTTTGGATAAAGGTTCAGTGGCGATGACGAAACTTTCTGCTGGCAATACGCGCTGGCTGAATTGCGGCACGATTTTCCCAATCCATGCGTTGGCGGCGAGCATGATCTCTTTCGTGAATATATTTCCTCTATCGGTTTTGACAATGAAGCGGTTTCCATCATGGGTAGGTGAGTCGCTTAATCGCTCAATTGCAAGTACGCGTGTGTCTTCGTGAATATCTGCTCCAGCGCGCTCGGCGGCAGCAGCCATGCCTCGTACGAATTTGGCTGGGTGTACCGATCCGCTGCGTGGATTAATCATCAACCCCTGATACGAATCTGTTCCAAGCTCTGTTTTGATTTCATTCTTCGAAAGGATTTGAACTTCATAGTTTGCTACGTTGTGCAGAATTTCCTGTTCTCGTTTCAGTGCATCAAAGTGAGTTGATTTGTAGGCGGCTTCAATATTTCCGCTACGTACATAATCGCAGTCAATTTTTTCTTCACTGACAATTTGCTCAACGGTATTTGCTGCAAAAGTAGCGGCGAGAAACATATCTTTTGCCAGTTCACGCCCATGTTCTTTTATGGATTTTTCAAGTGTGTGATGAAGGCAGGAAAGCGCCTGCCCACCGTTGCGAGAGCTTGCACCCCAGCCGATGGTTTGTGCTTCAAGCAAGGTGACATGGGCTCCGCCTTTTGCTAGTTGCAATGCAGCTGAAGTACCAGTGAATCCACCGCCAACGACAACTACATCCGTTTTTTGAGGAAGAGGTTTATTTAGATACGGTTTGAGTTCAGGCGCAGTTTCCCACCACAGACATGTATGTTGAATCATGATTTTTTCTCCGTTTCGATTCTATCAGTCTGCTTATTAAAAGTAAAAGTATTTTTGTGAAGTAATCTTGTAAAGATGCGGTTTGTAGCGTGGGGGAACTTTTCTTGTGATGGATGCGTCCCACTTAAAAATAAAATCGCAAGAAGTGGGAATGCAAACCACAGAAATGGAGGATGTATGAAATGAAATAAAAGTTGATGAAAGACGGTGGGACGCCGCCCGCTGGTCTTTTCCCTTGTCTCAAATTCAAAATAAAAATTTTAGGAGAAGAAACATGAAACCCTTACGCAAGGCCATTGGCTTTAGTGTTCTGTTATTGCCGCTTTTTGTCAGCGCTTGTGGTGGTGGAGCACCTGCTGTTGCTACTGAAGCGCCCGCTGCCACACTTGCTCCTGGTGGTGATTATTATCCAGAAGTGCCTGCGGCTGCCACCGAAGCTCCTGCTGCTGTTGAGCCTGATTTGAATAATCAAAATCCTGTGAACTCACCAAGTCAAGCAGTGATTGGAGCCCCAACTCAAACAGCGAATCACGAACCGTATGATATGTTCTTTCAAGAATATGGGGTAAATCCATCTATTGATACCGAAGATGATAATCTTTCCACCTTTGCATTGGATGTTGATACAGGCTCATATACCATCATGCGAAATTATCTAAATGATGGCAATTTGCCACCCAGCGATTCTGTGCGTGTGGAAGAATATGTTAATTATTTTGATCAAGGATATGATAGTCCGCCCGCACATCAGGCATTTGGAATTTATGTAGATGGCGGTCCATCTCCATTTACACAAACTGAACGTTATGACATGCTGCGAGTTGGGATTCAAGGTTATCAAGTCAGCGATGCAGAGCGCAAAGATGCTGCCTTGACTTTTGTCATCGATGTCTCTGGTTCCATGGATATGGACAATCGACTTGGATTGGTGAAACGCTCTCTTGAATTGCTTGTTGAACAGTTGCATGAGAATGATACAGTTAGCATTGTTGTGTACGGATCAGAAGCGCGCGTCGTCCTCAACCCGACACCTGGTTCTGAGAAAGGTGAGATTCTCTCAGCGATTTACAGCCTTCAACCCGAAGGCTCAACCAATGCCGAAGCTGGAATTCGTCTAGGCTATGACATTGCCATGGGATCATTCAAGCGTGATGGCATTAATCGCGTGATTGTTTGTTCTGATGGCGTTGCCAATGTAGGTGTTACAGGTCCAGATGCAATCTTGGAAGAAATCAGACATTATGTAGATAAAGGCATCACACTCACAACCATCGGATTTGGCATGGATAATTACAATGATGTGTTGATGGAGCAACTTGCTGATAATGGAAATGGCTTCTATGCGTATGTGGATGGAATGGATGAAGCTCGCAAGCTCTTCATTGACCAGATTACAGGTACACTTCAAACTATTGCCTTGGATGCAAAAGTGCAAGTTGAATTTAACCCTGAGGTTGTAAAAAATTATCGTCTGGTCGGGTTTGAGATCGCGCGGTTGCCGATGACCAATTCCGTGATAATTCTGTCGATGCAGGGGAAATAGGCGCTGGTCATTCCGTAACTGCCTTGTACGAGATAAAGCTTTATCCCAACGCTTATGGAAAAATTGCGACAGTGTACATGCGTTGGGAAGATTCCTGACACGCACCAAGTGATTGAAACTTCTCAAGACTATCAATTGAATCAATTGGCTGCAGATTTTCGTGAGACCAGTCCATATTTCCAACGGGCAGTTGTTGTGGCCGAATATGCTGAGGTTTTGAAGAATAGATATAGCAGACGAAAGCTCGCTTCGGGATGTCTATCATGAAGCACAACGCATCAATGACTATTTGTATCGAGATGATGCCATGGATGAATTTGTAGACCTTGTCCGTGAGGCGAACAGCTTGAAATAAAGTCAAATCAAAGAGCCTCTTGCTTTCAAACAAGAGGCTCTTTGATTGTTGTATGATCTTTAAAATGCAAAATCTGGGTTGAAACCACTTTGAGTCTGTGGAGGAATCATTGGCTGTGAAGACTTGTGCGTAAGTGTGAAGCTCATCGACCGAGTCAATTAGGACGTCCGCATAGGGAATCAAGTCTTTTGCAGAGGAAACCCCAGAAAGTACCCCAACAACCAGACCTGCTCCCGCAGCGCGTGCCATTTTTAAGTCTGCTGTGGTGTCTCCAATGACCATGACTTGGGCAGGGTCGATTTTCATCCTTTCGCAAATTGTCAATACCATATCTGGTGCAGGTTTGGCTTCGATGCCATCATCTGCGCATACCATAGTGGAAATGAATTCTTCAATATCGAAGGCTTCAATCATGGCTTGTGTAGGCCCACGGTCATCTGTTGTAGCGATTCCGATTTTGATGTTTTTGCTGTGCAAGGTGCTGAACAAAGCCCGTGTATCTGTAAATTGTTTTGCAAGTAAGACAGGGTCTGGAATGTACCATCCTTTTTTCAACCATAACTTCTGCTTCTGTTTCACTTAAACCAAATGATTGCATTACTTCTACAGTCAAACGATACAATTGAGCCATAGGGCTAGCTGCAAGTTTTCCGTGAGCCAATACTTTTTTGTTTATTTCGTCGTATCCCATGGCAAGACAAAGCGCTTCACGGACATTTAATCCGCTGACTTGTTGCAGTTGTTCTGCCAAATAAATTACCCAGCCACCCCACATCGCATCAAAGTCAATGAGTGTTCCATCTTTATCGAAAATGATTGCCTGCGCCTTAAAATGTTTCAACTGATCCATGCTAAATTTATTTTCTCCTATATAACAATTGACAGTCACTGAAACAGTGACTGTCAATTTATTTAAAAATATTATGCTTGTTATTTTACTTGAGTTGCCAGTTTTGTGAACCCCAACTCATACTGCCCCAGGTGCTTAGTGTATACCCTGTAAGGTTATCGGCTACGCCATAGTTATCTTGGAAGAGATACAGATAGACTTGTGGCAGGTCATCAATTACTGCCTGACCCACTTTACAGTAGGCATCTTTGCGGGTTTGAATGTCAAAGCTACTGCCAGCAGTCTCAAGGGCTTTGTCTACTTCAGGGTTTACCCAACGGAAATAATTTCCGCCCGTGGGATTTTCTGCAGTGGGAATACGTGAGGAGTGATAAGCATCGAAATTGTAGCCTTGTGGTTCTGTAGTGAATCCGCGGTCAAATATCAACATATCATAATCACCAACGGCACGTGGTGAATTATCCTCATAGGTGCCGAAGATAATCGAAAAGTCATAATTTTGGATGCGTGCTTCCACACCGATGGCCTTTAAATTTTCCACGATAAATTCTTCGGTGAGTTGAAGCGGATCGAAGGCCGTATACCCTTGCAGTTCGAGAGAGAGGCGCGTTCCATCTTTTGCATATTTGGCGCCTTTGGCCACGCGGATGCCATCATCACCCATCACCCAGCCAGCTTCCTCCAGCAGTTGATTGGCTTTGTCAACATCATATCCAAACTTGCGTGGAAGATCGCATTGATACCAGCCATATGCAAAGGGGTTGGTGGAATCGCTGACACTGCCTTTCAATACATCCTGCTGCAAAGCTTGATAATTAATGGCGCTGGCAATGGCCTGGCGCACACGAATATCACCGAGAATGGGGTGAGGTGTTTTGGCAGTTGGGTCACCATCGAAAGGGGCGCTCAAATTAAAGTCAATTGCCATATTCCATATGCCAGGAATTAGATGTTGTGTTGCTTTGCCTGCCAATAATTTGTCATAATCCGCTTTGAATTCACCTGGCCACAAATGCATTTGAGCCTCGCCATTTAACATCATGGCAGTTTGTGCTGCGGCTTCTGGCACAATGCGGAAGACCAAAGAATCAAAATAAGGTTTTCCTGCTTCGAAATAATTTGGATTGCGAGTCAATGTGATGCTTTCTCCTGATTTCCACTCTGAAAGAATGAATGGACCTGCAGTGACAGGATTTCGATTCCAATCCCATGCAGACATTTCTTCGGGTTTGCCAGTTGCGTGGCGTGGGAAAAGTCCATATGAAAATTGATCCAAATAACCAGGGTAGGGGCTGCTGTATGTGAGTATGGCAGTTTGCGCATCGGGTGTTTCAACTTTGGTGATTAAGTCGAATCCGCTTGTGCCTACCAATGCGCCAGAATTGGGGTTGGATAAAACTTCCACGGTAAATTTAATATCATCGGAGGTAAGCGCTTCACCATCTGACCACTTTAAGTTTGGTTTCAACTTCCAGGTGACAGTTAAGTTATCTTTCGAAAGTCCACCGTTTTCAGAAGTGGGCAATTCTTCTGCAAGCACGGGAACAAAATCCCCTTTCTCATCAATAGTGGCAAGACCAGTCATCGAGGTTGCGTCAGCTACCTGACGAACGATGGCTGCATCTGCGAGGAAGAAGTTTAGCGTTGTGGGCTCTTCCGGGATGATGAGTGTGACGGTTCCACCGCCTCCACCTGAATTTGAGGCTGCTTCTGTAGCAGGGACATTTCCCCCGCCTCCACAAGCACTAAGGACAAGCCCAAGGATGACAAGCAAGGTCAATATTCTTAATTTCATTCTCTTCTCCTTTTATATATTTCTGGAGTTGTACAGTTTGCTGTACAAATGACTCCAGAATTAATTATCTGTATGAATCACATAAGGATCAAAAGCATCGCGCATTCCATCACCAATATAGTTGATTGCCATGACTGTGATAAAGATCATCAAGCCAGGGAAAAACCCCAACCAGGGCGCGTTGAATATTTTGTCCTGCGCAGTGGATAGGATGCTTCCCCATGTTGGTGTGGGGGGCTGGACTCCAAACCCGAGGTAACTTAACCCAGATTCAGTGATGATTGCTGATGCCATTTGTAATGTTCCGCTGACGAGAATAGGTCCGATGCAATTGGGCAAAATATGTTGAATGATGATACGGGAATTACTTCCACCCAAGGCTCGGGAGGCAGTGACAAATTCCTTTTCGCGCAGCACCAGAAAAAGTCCACGTACGAGGCGGGCAGGCCACATCCATGACAATGCTGCGATAATCACAATCACAATAAGTACGCTATTTTTCTAACCAGGGAATTTGTTGTTCTCGTAAGAATGAACCCAACACAATCAAAACAAAAATCGTTGGGAAGGTTAGGAAGGCGTCTGTGATACGCATCAAGATGGAATCGATCCAACCGCCATAATATCCTGAGAGCGCGCCAACAAGAATGCCCAATAGAATAGATAGAAAGGTTGAGATTAATCCCACTGTTAATGAGACACGTCCGCCGAATAAAATTCTTGTAAATAAATCTCGGCCGAGTTCATCTGTCCCGAACCAGTGTGAGATGCTTGGCTTTTGCAAACTATTGGTTGGGGTTTGGTTTCTTGGATCGTATGGACTGGCGAATGCAAATGTTGAGCTTAGTACGAGCAGAATCAAAACCACAACCGCTACCACGGCGAGTTTGTGTTTGAAAAAACGCCGCGTAATCAGTGCCGACATTTTTTCTTCGTGTACGGTGTCCAAGGCCTCAGTCATATTTCACCTGTGGGTTGAACCAGCCATAGGCTAGGTCTGCGATAATGTTACAGACAATAATCAAGGCGGCGGTGATCATTACAACGCCTAATAGCACAGGGTAATCTCTTCCTTTTGCAGCATCCCAAAAAAGACGTCCCATGCCTGGCCAGGAAAAGATCGTTTCCACAAACAAGGCACCAGCGAAGAGGCTCGGCAAATCCAATGCAATTAAGGTGATGAGTGGCAGAATCGCATTTTGTAAAGCATGTTTGTAATATACACCTCGATCGACCACCCCTTTTGCACGGGCGGTGCGGATGTAATCCTCATGTAGCACATCCAACATGCTGGAACGTAGAAAACGAGAATACCAAGCCACCCAACCTAAACTCAAGGCTGTGACAGGTAAAACCAAATGCCAAATACCATCGAGGAAGTCTCCGCTTTTACCTTGCGTATTAATCCCTCCAATTGGAAAAAGCGGGTTGCCAGTAAAAGGATTTTTCAGCGTAATATAAAAGATGATGATTAATCCCAACCCAAGCCAGTAAACAGGGATTGACTGACCGATGAAGGTTACAGTGGTGAAGACATAATCAAATATGGAATATGGTTTGCGTGCCGACCAGATTCCAATGGGAATGGCAATTAATAACGTGACTAAAAATGAGATACCTACCAATGTCAAAGTATTTGGAATGCGCTCTTGAATCATTTCCAACACAGGGCGGTGAAACTTGATGGAGTCACCTAAATCACCTTTAAGCATGTCACGCATCCATCTGGCATATTGAACTGGCAGTGGATCGTTCAAGCCCAATCTTTCCTGAATCGCTTCAATCTGTTCTTTGGAGATATTTGGGTTTCTTCGTGCCGCGGTTAATGGGCCGCCGGGCGCTGCACGCACCAGCAGAAATAGCAAGATACTGATGATGAACAATATCGGGATGGATTGCAGGACGCGACGTAGGGCGTAAGTTCTCATTGGCTAACCTTGAAAAGCAATTTTGCCATCCACCATCGTCATTACAGGTTTGGCAGACATAATATCTTCTGACTTTAAAGAGAATAAATCATGTGAAAAGAGCACAAGGTCTGCAAGATACCCTACTTTGATTTGTCCTTTTTCGTTTTCCTTAAACTCGGCATAGGCAGCATCGCGGGTATATCCAATGATTAACTCTTCCAACGTTAAACATTGATTGGGGTCATTGGGATTCCACAACTCACGATTCAAGCCAACATGAATATTGACCATTGGGTCATAGGGAGCAACAGGCCAGTCACTGCCCAATGCTATGGCGTTACCTGCATTTTTTATATTGCGCCATGCAAAAGATAAAGGCCAACGTTCTTGTCCAACACGGGAGGGCCATACATCTCCTTCAGACATACTAAATGGAGCATGGCTGGTTTGCATAGATGGGAGCACACCCAGCTCCTGGAAACGGGGGATATCATTCGGATGAATGACTTCAATGTGCTCAATGCGGTGACGGCTATCCCGCTTCCCATTTAACTTTTGAACTGCTTCGTATCCATCGAGCGTTCGTCTCACTGCACCATCTCCACAGCAATGGACAAAGATTTGCAAGCCCATTTTGTCTGCAAGAGAAGCCATGCGGGTGAAATGGTCAAGTGAGAAAATTCCATCAGGTTTTGCTCCGGGGTTATCTGCATACGGGTCTATATTCAATGCCGTGTAAGATTCCCAAACACCATCCATAAAGAATTTTGCTGCACCACCGCGTGCAAAGTCACCTTGAATCTTTGCCATCTCTGCTGCTTCTTGTAGCATTGCTTCTGTGGTATCTGGCTTAACCCAATAGGGAACATACACACGCAGGGTCAGCTCTCCTGCATCTTCCAGTGCGGCGTATACCAACATCTCTTCCATTTCGCCGTTCATGTTGTGCACACTGGTAACGCCTGTGGCATTAATTTTTTGAATTGCCATTTTTAGTAATTCTCGTTTACGAGAATCGCTGGGCTCTGGGATTAAGTCTGAAACCATATTCATGGCTGTTTCTCTTAATTCACCAGTGGCAAGCCCGTTTTCATCACGGACAATCACGCCATTGCCGGGGGCCTCTACGCCTGGTTGTAAAATCCCTGCAATTTCCAATGCCTTTGTGTTGGCCCAGGAAGTGTGTCCATCATAGGCGTTTAGATAAACTGGCTTATCTGAAATAATTTTGTCCAATTCATGACGTGTGGAAACTACATCATATCGAACGCCGCGTCCTTCGACCCAATCATTCGTTTTGTTTTCTGCTTCAAAGGTCTTTAATACTTTTTCCAAATCTTCAAGGCCTTTGACTTCATATAATTGTGCCCCTCCTAAAGAAATAGCACCCCATAGCAAATGGAAATGTGAATCGATAAAACCAGGGGTCACAGTTTTTCCTTGCGCATCAATAACCTGAGTGGCTGTACCCTGATATTCCTTGGCTCCAGCATTTGTCCCTGCGTAAACAATGCGATTGCCTTTAATCGCAATTGCCTCAGCTTGAGGATTTTCCGAGTCGCTTGTAAATACTTTTGCGTTTGTGATGACAAAATCTGCATTGGATGCCATGTCGTTCTCCTAAGCTGAAATTTCAGCAGCAATTAAATTTTTTACAAACTTCGAAAAATTGCCCCGAAATCTGTAGAAGTTGAATATACATAATTATAAGTTTCAGGTCAAGTGAAAATCTATCGTTTATAATCTATCTCATGGAAAAGAAAAAAGTTGTCGTCGCCATGTCTGGTGGCGTGGATTCATCCGTAGCGGCCGCCTTGCTCAAACAGCAAGGCTATGATGTTACCGGCATGATGCTCAGGTTGTGGTCTGAACCAGGCAAGGAGGATTCGAATCGTTGTTGTACTCCAGATGCCATGGGACAGGCTCGGCGTGTGGCTGCTATTTTAGATATTCCCTTTTATGTTGTAGATGCCAAGGAAGTTTTTCGCGAAACGGTTGTGCAGTATTTTCTCGATGGATATGAACGCGGCGAAACGCCCAACCCTTGCTTGCTGTGTAATCGCCAAATCCGTTGGACGTTTTTATTAAATCACGCGCTTGCTTTAGGTGCTGATTATATGGCTACGGGTCATTATGTTCGGATTCAGCGCAATGACGATAAGCCACATCAACTGTTGCGCGCTGTCGATCATTCTAAAGATCAATCCTATGTTTTGCATGTCTTAACTCAAGATAAACTTGCTCATGCGCTTTTCCCGATAGGGGAGTATCCCAAGCCCGAGATTCGACGCCTCGCTGCTGACTTTGGCCTGCCGACTGCTTCGAGAGCAGATTCTCAAGATTTATGTTTTCTCGCTGGAGAAGATTATCGCGGTTTTTTGCAGAGAAATGCTGCTGATATGCTCAAACCCGGAGACATTGTAACTCGCGATGGAAAGACAATCGGCCAGCATACAGGTTTGGCGAATTACACAATTGGTCAGCGTAAAGGACTAGGTGTGGCATCTGCTGTCCCTTTATATGTCATCACGAAGCAAGCCACTAGCAACACTTTGGTTGTGGGTACACAGGAAGAAATGGGCACCTCTGAATTGTTGGTGCGAGATGTCAATTGGCAAAGTGGAATGATGCCCGCTGAACCATTTCATGCGGATGTAAAAATTCGTTATACTGCAAAAGAAGTTCAAGCTTGGGTCCACCCAATGGAAGGAAATCAAGCCAAAGTCCAGTTTGATGCGCCTGTTCGAGACGCAACAGCAGGTCAGGCGGCTGTGTTTTATCAAAATGAAATGGTCATTGGTGGTGGTATCATCACCGTATAATTCCTGCGTGTATCCAGTATGACATTCCCTACCTTACTTCTGTCTTTTTTAATCGCTCTCATGTATGCCGCAATTTATCATTATGTGCGCAATACGAATGGCTGGCGTTTGCTGTTATTCATGGGCTTAAGTTGTTTAGGCTTTATTGTGGGGCAGAGCTTAGGGACGTGGCAGGGTTGGACATTCCTAATGTTAGGAGCTATCAATTTAGGGATGGGGTCGATTGGGAGTTTTGTGTTTTTATACGGCGGCGATTGGTTGAGCCGTATTGAAGTGGAAAAAGAAAGCAAGGTATAATCTGCGCCCGTCGGGAAATACAGGCAGTCATTGCCTGAATAAAAACTAAAAGAGAGTTCTCCATGGAAATATTAAAAAATCTGCTTGACCTCTTCCTACATTTGGATGAGTACCTTGCCAAAATCATTACGGATTACGGCGCATGGACCTATGGAATTTTGTTTGTAGTAATTTTTGTTGAAACAGGCTTGGTCATTATGCCTTTCCTGCCCGGTGACTCGCTTTTGTTCGCGGCAGGCACCTTTGCAGCGATTGGTTCCTTGAACATTGGCTTCATCATTCTCTTATTAATTGCTGCTGCTGTTTTAGGCGATACAGTAAATTATTCCATCGGTCATTATTTGGGTGATCGTGCTTACAACATTAAATGGATTAAGAGGGAATACCTAGATAAGACTCATGCTTTCTTTGAAAAGCATGGTGGTAAGGCGATTTTTCTAGCACGTTTTGTTCCAATTGTGCGAACTTTTGCACCGTTTGTGGCGGGCATTGGGAAAATGTCTTATGGATATTTCATTACCTATAATGTCGTTGGCGGCGTTTCCTGGGTCTTGATTTTCACCTTGCTTGGCTATTTCTTTGGCAACCTTGATTTTGTAAAGCATAACTTTGAACTAGTCATCATTGCCATTATTTTGATTTCAGTGTTGCCCATGGTGTACGAGTGGCTTAAGGCTCGTAACGAAGCGAAAAAATAAAGTATAGAACAGGCCGGGCAAACTGCCCGGCCTGTGTTTTTATGAAATACTTAGCTGTTATTTTTACAATTTTTGTTGCTGTTATTATTGTGCTTGCCGACAAGGGAATCCTCCCGCATTTTATTTCAATGCTGTATGACTTTCCAAACGGTGATAAGGTGGGACATTTCTTTTTGTTTGGACTCCTTAATTTTCTTTTAACTTATACATTTATTCAAACGTTTCCCCGCTTTAAACCGTGGCAGGTTACCCTTTCTATTGGCTTGATTCTCGCTGTGTTGATTGGGCTTGAAGAATTATCGCAGAAGAATTATGCAACCCGTACTTTTGACTTGGTTGATTTACTCGCCACTTACCTTGGGTTGCTAGCTGGGGGCTGGATAGCATTCAAAATAAAAAACAGGTCGCACTAAAAGCGCGACCTGTTTTTTATTACTTACATTACGGAATTAATTCAAGGTGCCCTTCGGCATCTTTGACGACCGAATCTTGATTCCACCACATGGGATAGTATTCGATGTTTGCCCACATGGGAGCCATGTCATCATAATGTTTGTGATAGGCATGTCCTGATTCGCCTGTGGTATGAACTGTGACCGAGTTGTTCAAGTTGCCAAGGTCAACAATCATACGCATGGAGGGGAGCCAGTTGGTTTCATACCCGTCAATCACTGACCAACCAGTAGCATTGATAATCGCTTCACCACCGCCCACGGGATAAGGGCCGCGGTTGAGCAGGTCTTCGATTAGGAAGACGCCTGATTCTCCCAAGGTGGAGTTGCGGAAGGTGGCGGCATGCATGTCTCCCCAATTCCATTTGGACATGTCCTTACCAAACATTCCTTGAAGTTCAGCCACTCCATCTGCGAAAGATTTCTTCATGATATCGTCCATGGTCTCAGTGACATTGGGGGTGGTCTTGTCATCCCAGAATGGGTCATTGGGATTCTTCGCCAGCTCACGCATCACTTCATTCCAACGGGAACCGCCGTCAGGGAAATAACGTTTCTCTGGCATATCATCGTTGAATGTGTTTTTCAAGAAGGCACGCCAAAATGCATTGAAGACGGCCGCAGAAGTGGAATCTGCGCGGGCTTGGTAATCCCAATTCTTTAGCGTATCCAGTGCGGGATTAAGATCGGATGCGAGGTTTAACTTCAAGAGCAATGGGACAAAAGTTTCGCCGTTGGCATCATAGGTGTCGCCATGCATTTTTTGGATGTATGCAATATCAATTTTTCCAGGAGCATTTTTGATTAAGTTTACGATGCGATTGGCTCGGAAGCCATAATCCCAATCATAGGTAACCATGTAAGGATAATCGCGTGGAGGGACTTGGTTGTTGGCAGTTGCGATATATCCTTCTTTGGGGTTGAAGGTATAGGGTAATTCCTCAAAAGGAATCATGCCTTTCCATTCATACTCATCTGTCCAACCAGGTACTGGGACAGTGCCATCACCTTTGCTGCGAATTGGAATGTCACCAGGCATTTGATAAGCGATGTTGCCTTCTACATCTGCATACAAAAGATTTTGTGCAGGTACATGGAATTCACTTGCAGCTTTGCGGAACTCCTCCCAATTGGTTGCTCGGTCAAAGCCCCAAATTGCTTCGAATGGCGTCGAGGGAGTAAGTGCGGTCCAGGCAAGCGCAATCACATACTGCTCGGGTAGCTCAACGCCAGCACGATCCTTGAAAGGAATAAACTCTGTGTCTTTCGGGTCACCTTGGTCTTTGAGGGCGCCGAAGGTATCTGAAATAACAGGTCCATGGCGAGTGCTTCTTACGGTGATATTTTTTGTATCGCCATTAGCCATTTTGATAACTTCATCACGAGTCTTGAAATCAACCCATTTCCCATTCACTTCATATTGATTGGGGTTTTCAGGATTTACTTTTTCAATATACAAATCCATTACATCTGGACCGACATTGGTGAAGCCCCATGCAACTTTGTCATTGTGACCAATGATGACGCCAGGGACACCAGCAAATGAGAAGCCTGCTACTTCAAATGGACAGTCTGTATTTTTTTCAACACAATGTAAGCCAATTTGAAACCAGATCGATGGCATTTGAATTCCAAGATGCGGGTCATTGGCCAATAAGGGCATTCCTGTATCTGTTAATTTTCCAGAAACAGCCCATGAGTTGGAACCGATGCTCGTGCTCCAAGGACCAAGAAAAGAGTCGAGAGATGATACGTTTTTCTCTACAGCACTGAGAGTTTCGGTTGAAACATCAGACTTTGCAAAGGCAGGCGCACTTGCGGCTGCGGTTGAACCATCCCCAATATTGTTGACGATGACTGGGTGGTCTTGAGGGTAGGCTGGGAAAAGTTGAGTTACCTGTTCTGGAGTCATGGTTTTGAGAAGAACGGCGCGTGTGATTTCTTCATCCATGTTGCCACGCAAATCCCAAGCCATGGCTTTGCCCCACGTTAAACTGTTGATTGGAGTCCACGGTTCAATTTCATATTTTGGGCTGAGTAAACCCAAAACAGCATATTCCAAGCTGAGGGCTGTTCCGCTGTGATCTTTGAGGTAAGCATTCACGCCATCGGTATAAGCTTGTAAGATTGCTTTTGACTCAGGGCCAAGTTGATCCCACTCAGCTTCAGCGGTTTGTCGCCAACCAAGTGTGCGTAAGAAGGCATCTGTATCGGCCTGTCCGCTACCAAACATTTCTGACAAGCGACCAGAACCAATGTGGCGCCAAGCGTCCATTTGCCAGAAGCGCTCTTGGGCATGTACATAGCCTTGCGCAAAGAATAAATCATGAGAGGTGGATGCGTAAATTTGTGGGATGCCCATCTGATCACGATAGACATCTACTTTGCCATTTAGTCCATCTACCTTGATTTGGCCATCAATCTGTGGAAATGATTTTGGCGCAACAGTATTAGGTAGATAGCTTTTGAAATAGAATGCCCCGCCTGCTCCTGCAGCCAACACAAGAATGACAATCACCATCAAGATTCGACCTATGATTTTGCCTGCTTTTTTCATTACTCCTCCAATGGGTGAAAATAGATACCCGTAGTTCTTAGATTTTTGCTGATGAATTAAATCTGCTCAATCGTCTGAAACTACGGGCATTTTAAACTGAATAAAGAGATGAATTGATTTATTTGATTGCGCCCAATAATCGTGGGTACCAGTACCACAGAATATCTGCGGCGGGTTTGTTGTGAATGGAAGCGGATTTATCCTGAAGTGCGGCTGGCGGATAATATCCGCGGCTGACAAACCCTGCAATCCACGGTCTTGCATTAATTGCATTCAATAAGGCTTCGTACACATCAGCTTGTGCCTGTAAGTTTAAACTTACAGCACTGTTGTCTGGATTGGGTCGACTCAAGTCTAAAGCGGTTGCACAGCCACCTTGACCATTGGCAACACAGTCACCTGGTATTCCTGCCGCAGATGGATAACTGGCTGCAATGATGATGGGCTTATTTAAGACAGAACCAAGCGGTGCAACTTCATTATCTAAAATGCGACCTGCTTCATTGGCGTAATCTGTTTTGGTCGCAGAAGGGTTGACGGCTAGTTTTGCTGACCACAAAAGATAGATGCCGTCTACATCGCTGAGAAATGAAAATGGAGTGCTTAAACTGGACGGTGTGTAAGGAAGCGCCCAGTAAATTTTTCCGTTGAAGTGGGTACGTACTTCGGCAATGATGGATTTCCATTGTGCTTCGATGTCTGCAGGGGCATTAGACGGAGTACCATCAGGTAATTTTCCACCTGGCAGGGCTGGAGTAACCCAGTCACCACCGAGGATGAGAGTTTGAGAGCCTGTTTGTGTTGCCAGATCTGCATAGTTGATTGCAAATGCGCGGTAACGAGTCAGCCAGGTTTGCCACCATTGAGCATCTTTTGGTGCATTCATCCAAAAATTGGTGATGGATGATGTTGTAGTCACAGTTGGCAATACTGAGAAGTTTGGAGTGGGGAAAATAGCAACATTAAGACCAAGGGTCCGAGCCTGTGAAATCATAATGGCAGAATCAATCCATAATGGGTCTTGCCCAGGAACGGTAGCAAAGGTCAATGGATTTGAACTTGAGTATGTCCAACTAGGTGTGATGACAACCTGATTTGCACCCAACGCTTGAATATTTGTAAAAGCTTGCGGTTCATAGTATGACCAGTTAGGACGATAAGTGGGTTGAAATTCAACTCCAGCCATAAAGCCAGCGGTGCGAGGCGTGATTGTGGCACCAACCAAGGTGACGGGTTCAGGGTTATCAAGCCATTTCCACGAACTAATTGAATCTTGAATGTCTTGTTCTGTCAGGCTTGTAATCGCTTGGCGGCCATTGGAATTTGGTGCTGACGTTTCATTATCGTCTGCACTTCCACATTGTCCATTGCGACAATAGCGATATCCGAATGAGCCCAATGTGTTAGGAGGGCTATATAACTTGTACCCCCAGCGATTATTCCCAAGCGGCCACATGGGAATTGGTTCACTCCATGTGAATGTATTTAATTGAATATAAATAATGTCACCAGCGGGAGTTGTAGAAGGAACGGTCACTTCAAATAGAATTGGGGCTGAATTCCCTGTATTCCAAGTGTTGACTGTGTCTTCGAGTGTAATGTTTTGTGCTGGGACAAAAAGGTCACGAAGAACGATGTTTCCATCCGAACTGTGCTCGGCATTCCAGAATCCATCTCCAAGTGTGTATTTATATTGGATATGAGTTCCAACTGGCAGGCTGAGAGTTGCAGCGTATTTTCCATCTGGTTGTAAACTCAGAATTGGCATTCGGTCTGTGCTGGTGTTAAGTCCGCTTTGTAAATCAGCAAAGGTGTTGCCAAGTTGTAAAATGTTTCCCGCAATTCTCACAGGGACGCCAGGAACTGTGTTTGACGGGATGGCAACTCGGAAGGTCACATTTACAAGTTGAGAAGGCTTTACGCGCATGTCTACTTGTGTGACTTGACCATCACCAACTGCGGCGCCTTGCTCAAATGGTTGATACAAGCCATCCATGCTGTAGGCGATTAAATTATGTGTGCCAACAGGCATTCCTTTTAATTCAAAATGACCCGTAGAGTCAGTAATGGATTGGTTTCCACCTGCGCTGACAAGGATATTAGGCAGAGGTGAACCTGTATCTGTATTGAAGATTTTTCCTTCAATAATACCCAGAGGACGAGAATAGGATTTGTCTGCCCAATCAGCAATGATGTCAGAAACATCACCTGGCCCAATGACATAATGCATTCGATAGCGAATCGGTGTGCCCAAGGATGAATCTTCAAGAATCTGATTCACACCTCTTCGCACGTAACGATATTTAACAACAGAATTATATGGAAGCGGAAGAGTTCCAGTGTAGGTTAAAGCATCTCGTGCTGTTAGTGGATAGTGTGTGGGGTTGTATGGAAGCCCTGTCACCTCATCTAAAACATCCAATGCAAGAGTTTCGCCTGGTTGAAGAGGTTCAGGAAGTGTGACGATAAATGTGGTTTGTGCAGCAGGGTAGGGAGTAGCAGTTGGTGAATTGGATACAGGAGTTTGTGTTGGTGAACCTGGCAGGCTTGGTAAATTAATTAATGAGAATGTACAAGCTTGTCCGGAAACAATAAGAACAAGCGCCGCAATAACAATGCGGCGAAATAAGGATGACTGCTCTTTCATTCTTTCTCCTTGAAACATCAGGCGCTTCTTGCGCCACTCTAACTTGATTCTGGATCTAGTGCAGTTTCTTCAGCCTTGAGGTTGGCTCTTCCTCGCCCGGCGTAGGCGATATAACTCAGGCCAATGCTGATAAAGTATAACAAAATCATGGGAGCCATCACCAAAATTTGATTGAAAAAATCAACAGTAGGTGTGATGACCGCAGCAACAATGGTAATAATAACAATTGCGATTTTCCATTGTTCGGCAAGCACTTTGGGTTTTACAAATCCCATTGCAGTGAGGATGTAAATGACCAAGGGGAATTCAAAAGACACACCAATCCAAAACATTAATCCAGTGACAAAATTAAAGTAAGACTGTGGACGTGCCTCAGTTTGGATTCCGATAAAACCAATCAGAAAGCTTAATGCAGATGGCAGCATAGCCTTGTAGGTAAATGCCATCCCAGCGATAAAGAAAATCCCTGCCAAGGGGATTCCGACCAACCCCATTTTTCGTTCTCGAGGTCGTAACCCGGGAGCTGCAAATAACCAAAGTTCAAATGCAATATACGGGGTAGCGATGGCTATTCCTGCCACCATGGCCACGCGCATGAAAACGCTGACAGACTCGGTGACTTCAATCGCTTTTAGTTTTCCAATTCCGCCGATGGGGATTGCTAAAAAGTCAATTATTTTTTCGGTGAAAAAAAACGAAATAATCACAGCTACGAACAAGCCAATTACCATTCGGAGCAAATGCATACGCAAAACTTCAACCTGATCCCACATCATCTGGCGGGTATCAGCGTTGCTTGCTAAATCTACAAAGACTTCAGAGATGGGACGTTCCTCAGGTTCAGTATTGAGAAACTTTCTGAAATTCGCAATGGCTCGAAATGGAAAGGCGATGATGCTGAAGATTAACCGAAATGGAAAAGTAACAACTCGCCAAAGGCCCAGAAAGAATTTACGCATTCTTCTCCTGGTTTGGCTCTTCTGGTTTTGGCTCTACAGGTGTTGGAGCAATTTTATTTTCTGGAAACACAGGTGGTGTGTTGACGAGCGGCTGTGAGCGTAGCGGTATGTTTGGGGTGTTGGGACGATTCACGGCGGGGCCGGTGGCGCTATTTATTTCGTTGTTAATTTGATTTAGTTCTTCATTTGCGTCGCGCATCAATTTGGTCGGGAGATTGCGAAGTTCGCGGGATGTTTGCTGAAAAATTTTCCAACCATCTGAGGTGACAATATCGCGCATCCATTTCCCAATGGTTTTGCCTGCTTTTTGCATATCCTTGGGACCAAGGATAATTAACGCGATAACAACAATGAATATAAGTTCTTGTGGACCTACGCCAAGGATTTCCATAAATTAAACATCCGCATTGGCGGCAAGTTGAGCCGTTTTATTTTTCAAAATTTCTTTTAGTTCATGTTCGTGCGTGGCAAGGGCGCCCAGCACACCATTGACGAAACGTGGTGCTGAATCGGAGCCGAAGAGTTTCGCCAGTTCCACAGCCTCATTGATTGCAACTTTGAGCGGGGTTTCGCATTTGACAGCAAATTCCCATAAGGCCAGACGCAATATATTACGGTCAATGGCTGCGATTTGATCAAGTGGCCATTCAGGTGCGTATTTTGCAATTAAGAGATCGAGATCGTCTCGAAGGGGGAGAATGCCAAAGATGATTTGCCTCGCAAAATCTGCGAGGTCATCAGGAAGCGCATCTTCTTCCAATCGTGTTTTGTATACATCGAGTGGAGGATGATTCGACAGGTCAATTTCGTAAAGTGCTTGCAGGGCCATGGATCGTGCCCTGGTTCGGGGTTTCATGCTTTCAGGCCTCATTATCCTCATAATCTATATCTTCGATGTGAATATTCACATGTCCGATGTCCATGCCAACCATATCCTGAATGGAGCGGGCGACGTTTTGTTGTACGTTGCGGCTGACTTCGCGAATGTTGACATCCTGTTTCAGGATGAGATGCAAATCAGCAAACACAACATTTCCCTCAGTTTCAATGCGCACTCCATCGCCGAGGCCTCGTTTGAAAAGTCGATTGACGCCTCCTGTAATGGGGGCAAGTCTACTGACTCCCGGTACGCCTAAAGCGGATAAGCGTGCAATGGTGGTGAGCACTTCTGGTGAAACGGTGGTTTTCCCTTGTGTATCTTCCATGATATTTTCTCCTTACATCATTGCCATGCCGCCATCCACGCCAAGGATTTGGCCGGTGATGTATGCGGCTTCATCAGAAGCAAGGAAAGATGCGGCAAATGCAATTTCTTCGGGCTTTCCTTTGCGTGCCAATGGGACCATCTTTAATGCAGCTTCAAGAGTCTCAGGGGTCATTGCGTCAAGGATTTCCGTATCCACGAAGCCCGGAGCAATTCCGTTGACTGTGATATTGCGTGCCGCTACTTCACGAGCGAGGGCTTTGGTAAAGGCAATCTGTCCGCCTTTGGAAGCGGAGTAGTTGGTTTGACCCGGATTGCCCATTTGACCTGCAACCGAGGCGATGTTGATAATTCTGCCTGTGCGCTTACGCATCATGTGTTTGACGGCAGCCTTGGAACAATTAAAAGTGCTTTTTAAATTGGTGTTAATGACCGCGTCCCAATCAGCTTCTGGCATCATCATAATCAGTTGATCACGGGTAATGCCTGCGTTGTTGACAAGAATGCTTAAATCACCAAAGGTATCAACTGTGAACTTTACCAATGCTTCTGCTTGTTTAAAGTCAGAGACATCAGCTTGGAAGGCTGCTGCTTTTCTGCCAGCTTCCTGAACTTTCTTGACGATTTCTTCAGCAGATTCAGGGGATTTGTTGTAATTGACGACAACGGCTGCGCCTCTTGCTGCAAATTCCAGCGCGATGGCTCGGCCAATTCCGCGTGAACCGCCTGTTACAAGGGCTACTTTGTTTTCCAATGATAAGGTCATAAAATACTCCTGATAATGAGATTATACATCAACACGATGGGAAAGCGTTTAGTCCAGAATGGAGCGGTTCCCTTGACGATTTTTCTTGATTTGACTTCTTTGTTTTTTTACTTTGAGGCGTTCTTCTTTTGAAGCCTTGGTAGGTTTTGTCTTTTGTCTCAACTTTGGTTTGACGCTGGCTTTTTGTATCAACTCATAAAAACGTTCCAAAGCATCTTCTCGATTTTGTTCCTGCGTGCGATATTTCTTCGCCTCGATGATGAGCACTCCGTCAGCGGTGACGCGTTTTCCAGCAAGCCGCATCAACCTTCCCTTTAGGTCTGAAGCGAGCGACGGGGAATTCGCCACATCAAAGCGCAACTGAACAGCCGTCGCAACTTTGTTGACATTCTGTCCGCCTGGCCCCGAGGCACGAATATATTCTAGAGAGAGTTCATTATCGAGATTTTTCATTCTCGAAATGATTAAGCCTTGACAACTCGTGGAGCGAACAACCACATAATGGCTAGTATTAATCCGCCGACGAAAAATGGAACAGGTCCGCCAAACCATTGGAAGAGCGCGCCATAGAATAATGGTGCAATGGCGTTGGCCGCACTATAAGCCGCTGAAGATGCACCTAACATACCGCCGACTTCACTTTTATCGGAAGCTTTTGTGATGAGGCTGTTGACAGCAGGTTGTAATACTCCACCGCCCAAAGCTGCTGGTAAGCTGGCAATGAGCAACCAAATAATGCCAAACCAGCCTTTAACTGTTTCATCTGGCAGACTGATATTAATACTTTGGATTGAGACTCTGAATTGACCTTGTCCAGCAAGGCTTTCAAGAACTTTTGCTTTGTCATACCAAGGAATTGGAATGGCTGGAGTTAAAGCAGTTCCAATTAAACCAATGGCCAAAGCGCCAATTCCCATGAGTACCAACCAACGGTCTCCCTTGAGTTTAGACCAGCGCCCAATCAAACCGCCTTGAACGACAATAATGAATAGACCTGCCAATACAAATAGACCTGAGGTGTCACGTGCATCCATGCCGAGGCGGGTGAGGGTGAATAATGAAAAGAGTTGTTCATATCCACCAAACGCAATTTGATAAAAGAACATCAAGATGAGTAAAAATCCAATGGCAGGTCGGCTGAAGGCTTCGCGTGTTGCGGCAAAGGAAAAAGGTCGGCGCTTACGAGATGCTTCAGGATTTTCAACATCCTGATATGTTTCCTTGAACCAAAACGTGGTTAATAAAATAGAAGTTAAAGAAAAGGCTGCGGCTGTAAATGCAACTGCTTGATAATTCTGTCCCGTAGCAGCAAGAACGATGAATGCCAGAATAGGTCCAAGCACGAAGCCAACCCCGAAAGCAGCACCGATTAGCCCTAACCCTTGAGTACGTGTTTTTTCAGTGGTGCTATCTGCAACAGCGGCTTGAGCTGTGGAGATATTTGCCCCAGAGAGACCATCAATAATGCGAGAGAGAAATAAGAGCCAAAGGGTATTGGCAAAACCAAGCATTACAAACCCAATTAAAGTACCGATTTGGCTTGCAATCAAAATTGGTTTTCGCCCGAAGCGATCTGAAAGTCTCCCCAAAATAGGTGCACCGATAAATTGCATGGTGGGATAGGAAGCTTGTAGAATTCCAATCACAATAGGAGAGGAGCCGAAGCGTGCTGCATATAATGGCAGAAGCGGGATGATGATGGAAAGCCCCATCAAATCTACAAGTACGATGACGAGAACAGGAAGAACTCTTTTGAAATCAAGTTTTTCTACAGGTGCAGTTTCAGTGGTCATGGAATGCCTTCAGGAAAATCTTCCCCCAAACCCGTCTTTGGATTTGGGGGAAAGTGGTTTGTGAGCTAGAACATCAAGGCGTTGACCTTGTCAATCGCGGAGCGATCAGGGCGAAGGTCCGCTTCAGTGAGGCGGTTTAGTGGAGTATCCACAAGGTTGTACATTTTTGTCAGAGTTGGTTTTGTCTCGTTGATGTAGAGCAAGCCAGTCACCAACCAATTGTTTTCGCGGGCTTCTTCCATCACACGCATAGCCTCATAGCGGTCAGTGGGATTGTAGCTTTTTTCAAGATTCTTCAAGACTACGGTTGAACCGTCATGCATGGCTACTTCACGAATTTCGCCTTCATTCATTTCACGTTCGAGCATGATTTCATTGCGGGGAGCAATGTATGAAATTTCATGTAAAGGCTGTTCGTGATCTTTGCCCCAAGCATAAGAATGGAAAGCGTTGAGTTGATCGTTGAAGGTCACGCATGGGCTGATAATGTCCAACACGGCAATGCCTTCATGAGCCAGAGCAGCCTTGAGCAACTCCTTAACTTGTTTTGGATTGCCAGCGAAAGAGCGAGCTACAAAAGTTGCATTGGATACCAATGCTTCCATGCAGATATCAACAGGCATATAGGGATTCTCGCCCTGTTTTTTGAGTTGTAAGCCCTTTTCTGCTGTGGCGGAGAACTGACCCTTGGTCAAACCGTATACACCGTTGTTTTCCACGATATACACCATGTTGACATTGCGGCGCATGACATGCTTGAACTGGCCCATACCGATGCTGGCTGAGTCGCCATCACCAGAAACGCCAATGCCTTTCATCTGTGCGTTGGCGAATAATGCACCTGTTGCAATGGATGGCATGCGTCCGTGCAGACTGTTGAACCCAAAGGTGCGGTTCAAAAAGTAAGTAGGTGATTTAGATGAACAACCAATCCCGCTGAATTTCATTACATCTTCGGGGACTGTGTTCATTTCATAAAGTGCAGCAATGATTTGATTGGAAATTGAGTTATGGCCACATCCCTGGCAAAGTGTGCTGGGGGCGCCGCGGTAATCATTTTTTGTAAGACCAGCGAGATTTACATTTGCATTTCCGCCAGCCATTGGGAGAGCTTCAGTCATTTTATATGCTCCTTTTTATAGATACCAATAATTACTTCCGCTTGGATTTAGTAGCGGATTTGGATTTAACAGCAGCCTTCTTTACTGGTTTTTTAGTCGCTTCTTTCTTCGACTTTGAAACTGGTTTGGCCTTCGCAACAGTTTTCTTGGCTGTGACTTTCTTGCTCGATGCTGCTACTTTTTCACTTTCGTACTTCGCAAGAATACCTTCGCGAACCCATTTCGCAGATGCAGGCAGACCGTCATGGTAAGCCACAGACTTAAATCTCATTGCATATTGTGGGTATTCTGTGCCCAAAATCTGTTGCATTTGAGCGTCACGGTTCATTTCAACCACGAACAGTTGATCATATTTCTCGATGAACTTTGTTACTTCGTCAGTGAACGGAATGGCACGGATGCGTAAGAAATCTGCCTTAATGCCATGTTCCTTCTCAATTTGGTATTGTGCCTCAAGAATGGCATTTTCAGTGGAGCCGAAGGCGATGATGCCGACCGTAGCACCTTTCACTGAATGCAAAACAGGCTTGGGCATATATTTCTGTGCATTGTAGTGCTTTGATTTCAAGCGTTCCATGTTCTTAATGTACATGGAGGAGTCTTCGGTGTATTTGGCGTACTCATCATGGCCTGTGCCACGGGTGAAATAAGCACTCAATGGGTGTTTGTTACCTGGAATGGTGCGATAGGGAATGCCGTCACCATCTTTGTCAAGATAACGCCCCCAGTTGCCTTTGATTTCTTCAAGGTCTTTTTCCCATAATACTTTGCCACGATCCATTGGAGTTTCAGGATATTGGAAAGGTTTGCTCATCCATTGGTTCATGCCCATGTCGAGGTCGCTCAAAACAAAGATGGGAGTTTGGATGCGTTCGGCTAAGTCAAGAGATTGCCAGCCAAAATCGAAACACTCTGAAATATCACCGGGTAACAAAATAACAGAATGGGAATCGCCATGTCCGATGTGATAGGTAAAGGTCAAATCACCTTGTGAAGTACGAGTGGGTAAGCCTGTGCTGGGGCCGATGCGTTGTACATCCCAGATGACAACAGGAATTTCAGCATAGTATGCCAAACCTGCAAATTCAGTCATCAAGGAAAGACCAGGGCCTGAAGTTGAAGTCATAGCTCGTAAACCAGCCCAGCCTGCACCTACGGTCATACCAAGGGCGGCAAGTTCATCTTCTGCCTGAACAATTGCGTAGGTTTTCTTTCCATCTTCACGTTTGCGGAGAACGGGTAAATAGTCGATGACACTTTCAGCAAGTGAAGAAGCAGGAGTAATTGGGTACCAGGCTGCAAACTGCACGCCACCGAAAATTGAACCGATGGCGGCGGCTGTATTTCCATCTGCCATGATGAGGCCATCAGTTTTATTCATTGGTTCAAGATAGAAGGATCTTTCTTCTCAAGATTGGTTTTTGCGTATTCAGCACCCGCCTTGACTGCATTAAAGTTCATGTCAATGGGTTTGTTTTTCCCTTGAAATGGAAAGTCAAAGCAGCGAGCACTTTATCCAAATCCATGTTAATCATTTGGGCAAGCACACCAACATACACCATGTTACCGACAAGATCGCGGAAATCGGTTGGCACATTCGGGTCGTTGCGCACAATTGATTTAATAGGCATTGGGTAAATGGCTATATCCACACGGGTGATGGGTTGTTTGATATCGTCAGAGTAGAAAAATGCTCCGCCTGGTGTGACAGATGCCAGAGTCCTTTGCGAACAGATCAGGATTGATGGCAATTACAATATCATTTGTATCTTGTCTTGCGATAAATCCATCCTTATTGGCGCGAATGGTATACCAAGTGGGCAAGCCTTGAATATTGGAAGGAAACAAGTTCTTACCTGAAACAGGGATACCCATCTTAAAAATTGAGCGCAGGATGGTGTTGTTGGCTGTAGAACTGCCAGAACCGTTCTTTGTGCCAACGGTGATCGAAAAATCGTTCACTATTTTGTTCATGAAACTCCTCGTAGATGATGTCTGCTGAGAAGATGCCTCTTCTGCACGACATGTAATGAATTACGGACGATGAAATAAAAGATCGGTATGACGGACGAGCGCTTCATGACCAACCTCAAAATTACCACTACAAATAGACTCAACCATACTCTGATGGTATCTCCACACTTCTTGCAAGTACTCATAGCCACCTACGAAGACGTTTAATCCAACACCTTCATAGGCTTCCCAATACGCTTCCAACACCCCAGTGACAAATGGATTGTCAAGGCGATTGAAAATGGTCAAGTGTAATTTGCGATGTTCTTCATGTGGGACTTGTACAGGTGTGCCTTTGATTTTTTCCCAGGCTCGGGTGATGATGGATTGTAATTCTTGCTTATCCTCAATCGTTAATTTCGCAACTGCTTCATACCAATAGGCAGCCTCAAGATGGTTGCGCATTTCAGAAAATTTGCGAAAGTGATTATCGTTAAGGGCAAGTGCATATCCTAAACTTTGTCGAATGGCGGGTGTGAAAGAATAAGATAATCGGCGAACGCCTCTGCCTGGTTTGACTTCTACAAAACCAAGGGCACGCGCTACTTCAAGTTGTTCTCGTAAAGAGGCCAAGCTAATATTTAATTCACGGCTGAGTTCGTTTAAAGAGGGGAAGCCGCTTTCTGCTTCCGGGTGAGCGGCTAGATAGCGAAGAAACTCAGAAATGTTCGGGGAAATGCGGTCGCGAAGCATAAATATGATTAATCCGATTAACTATATTTTACGCTTTTGATGATTGAATGTCAATATTTTTAGCTTTGTAATAGATGAGAATTTAAATAAAAAAATACAGATTCCTGTAATTGGAATCTGTATTTTTTTATTTCGTTAATTATTTAAAGCGCCTTGATTAACCCAATCAGTAATAATCTTTATTTGTTCTTCAGAAAGCCCAGGTCCGCGTTTGGGCATTTCGCCTTCTACAATCTGTTGAACCAAATAGCTATCGGCTGCGTTGCCTGGGGTGATGACTAATCCATTAAACGACCCTGCCATTAATGTGTCATATGTGGTCATGTCGAGACCTTCTTTGACCTGTTCCACGCCATGACACTTATTGCAGCTTGCTACAAAAATTGGCATTACATCATTCGCAAAGCTAACGCCACCTGTTGTTGCTGTGTCTGTGGCAACTGCTTCTGTGGGTGGAATGGCGGTGTCTGTTGGAGCAGGAGCAAGCGTATCCGTCGGAAGCGGAGTTTGTGTAGGCGGAACGGCTGTATCGGTAGCTGTAGCAGGGATCAGTGTAGCTTGAGGCGTTTGCGCTCCGCATGCTGAAACAACGAATACAAGTAAAGTGGGAAGCATCAATAAATATTTTCTCATAGTATAGATTTCCTTTTCGTCACAAAATTTATCAGACGTTTCTAAAAAATGATGTAGAAATTGTGTGCTTTCTTACTGTCTCATCTATCTCTAATAAAATTTGTGAAGTCTGGACAAGGTAAGGTATAATCGACAAGGCGCGTTATCCGCGTAAAATCATTTCAAGGCAGAGTATGGCTGGCGCATTCACACTTCCCAACGATTACTGGTCAACAATCCAGATCACCCCTCAAGAAATTGAAAATCTTCACACGTATTTATTTGAGCGCGAGACGCCTTTAACGACTCGTGATCTCTCTTCGGCTTTGGTAGATGCTCGTATTGCGAAAGAACGAGCTGCGGCCGAAGCAAAACGCAAAGCTGGTGGAAAAATTTATTTGCCGAAAGAGAAATATCAAGTAGGTGATGGAGTAGTTCTTCCCGCTTTAAATTGGATGCATGGGAAAGTAACAGCAGTTCGTAGCGGTGTGAATCCTGCGATTCAGGAATTTGATGTATTGACCGTTTCACTTGAAGACGGGTCTGAGCGAATGTTTGCTGCCAATCTCGCTACACATGCCTTGAACGACGCTCCAATTGAAGTTCCTGCAGATGATGAAACCAGCCCGTCGGCTGTTTTACGTGACTTTGGCAGTTCCATTGATAAAAAACTTGAATCAGCCTTTTCAAAAGATAGTGGCTTGGTTCAAATTGCAGATAGATGGTTCCCTCGTGCCTTGTTGATTGATATTAATCAAGGTCAATTAAACTTAGCGGAAGCTGTTTTGGATATGGCAGGTGGGGAACCACTCACAACCGAAGGTTTGATTAAAGACATTGAATTGCCAGCAGGTGGTAATCCAAAGTTGGCTGAATTTTCTTTAAATTATGCATTGCAAAGTGATAATCGTTTTGATGAAGTCGGTCCATCTGGTGAAGTTTTATGGTGTTTGCGCCGACTTGAACCCGATTATGTTCGGGAAGTTCCACCGCCATTGCGATATGAAAGAATTGAGCACGACCGTTCTTTATTGACCGATGCCATGGAATCCTTGGAAGCTCAGTTGGATGATGAGTTGACTGAGGCGGAAGAATTTAATACCAAAGAAGAATCATCCATCACAATTCCCTTGATTTATCCTCATTTGCGCGCGGGCACTTTACCTATGTCTCATCGAGCGCGTAAATTATTCCCAACTGCTCTGGAATCGGCTCGCGTGCGATTCACTTTGGTGGATGGGAAAACCAAACAAAGAATCCCAGCTTGGGCTGTTTTGGATCATGGGTATGTATTTGGTTTGCGTGAGTGGTATAAAATGCACCAATTAATTCCTGGTTCATTGGTTCAGATTCGACGTGGCGAAAAGCCAGGTGAGTTAATTGTAGAAGCGAAAACTCAACGCTCTTCGAAGGATTGGGTGCGTACAGTTATGGTTGGAACCGACGGTGGTTTTGTGTTTGCGATGTTGAAACAGTCTATCACCGCCGAGTTTAATGACAGAATGACGATTCACGTGCCTGATTTCAAAGCCTTAGACCCTCTATGGGAGAAGCGTCGCTCGTTTGAAGATCTGGCGATTTTAGTGATGCGTGAGTTAAGTAAATCGAATCCGCAGGGACATGTTCATGCACAGGAGCTGTACGCTGGTATCAATTTGATGCGCCGCGTTCCCCCTGCGCCTTTGTTTGCCTTATTGGCAAGCAATCCCATCTTTAAACACGTAGGCGATTTGCACTTCCGCCTTGATGAGGAGAACTAATGAGTCTGCTAAAGCCAACAGCGAAAACCCCTTTTCATATTGATTTTGATTGGTGGAAACAAACTGAAAATGACTGGCATGTGTTTCTGCGTTCATTGCTCTGCTCAGAACATCAAGAAGCATTTGCCGATGCAGAAGAAGGCGGCATGATTGATTGGGTTGACCCGAAAACTGCTGAAGTTAAACTTGTGGATGGACTTCAACATACTTTGATGAGCCATTGTGCTCTTGAACCTGATTTTGCAACTGCACGTACCGCTCTGGTTGAAGCGGTTTTTAGAACATTTATTGCCAATGGAAATGTTCCTATGTCTGCCGAGGAACTTTCCAAAAAATTGGGACGCCCTGCAGATACAATTTTGAAGACTATCGCAGGTCCACGTGTGTATAGAGGTTTGCGACCATTTGAAATAAAAACCGTCGAATCCGAGTAAAATCGACGGCGAACTATGCCCTCGTAGCTCAATGGACAGAGCACCTGCCTTCTAAGCAGTAGGTTGTGGGTTCGATCCCCGCCGAGGGCGCTCAATAAAAGAATAGCGTACGGGAAGGAGTCAGTCTATGCCTTCGATTGTTCGAAAATCAACTCTTACGATTGCAGAGTCCCGTCGTGAGATTCTTCATGCAGTGAGTTGGCAGGTCCGCTCCACCATGTGGAATCCTCCCACAGATCAATATGAAACTGAAGATGCCTATGTAATACGCATGGAAATAGCGGGAATGCGGGAATCTGACTTTGAAATCGCACTGGAAGATAATGTCCTCCGTATTTCTGGTGTTCGTTCCGATCTGCCTGAACGCCGTGCGTATCATCAAATGGAAATTCGATTTGGGAAATTTGTAGTCAGTGTTGATATTCCTGGCCCCATTGAAAATGAACAAGCCACAGCAGACTATAAAGATGGCTTTCTTCTTATTGTCCTCCCAAAAATAAAACCAAAACAAATTAAGGTTGAGTAAAATGCCTGCTTCCCGTTGGAATACCAACATAAATAACATCCAATCTTTTGGGGAAACAGATGATGAGATGATGAATTTGCTGATGGAATCAGTTTTTCCGCGAATTGGGAAAAAAGATGAAAACGCCTCCTCCGAAACTGAAGAGGGTGGCAAAAACGATGGGCAGAAATTCCCCGACGTTTTACCCATCCTGCCGTTACGTGGAGTTGTCGTTTATCCAAATACCGCCGTCCCGTTGACCGTGGGACAACCTCGCTCGATTAAGCTAGTAGATGATGTTGTCGCTGGAGATAAACTCGTTGGTTTGGTAGCAGCTCTCGATCCAGAAAAAGAGGCGCCCGGTCCCGATGAACTCTACCGAGTAGGGACCATTGCCACAGTTCATCGCTTATTGCGTGCGCCCGATGGAACGGTCCGTTTGCTTGTACAAGGCTTGGAGCGCTTTCGACTTGGTGAGTTTGTACAAGAAGAACCGTATCTCAAAGCGCACATTGAGCTAGCACCTGAAATCGTTGAAGATGGTTTGGAGATTGATGCACTTGCCCGAAATGCACGTGATCAATTTCAGCAGATTACTCAAATGATTCCATCTTTTCCTGAGGAATTATCTGGTTCTATTACTTCCATTGAAGAACCCCTGCAAACTGCATACACAATTTCAAACTTTCAACGCATGGATTTAAAAGATTCACAAGAAATCCTTGAGTTGGATTCTGTTAATGCAAAGCTGAAGAAGTTGATTGGACTGCTTGTCCGTGAAGCAGAAGTATTACAGCTTGGTCAGAAGATTCAAAATGAAGCTCGTGGCGAAATTGAAAAAGTTCAGCGTGAGTACTTTTTACGCGAGCAAATGAAAGCCATTCAACGTGAACTTGGCGAGAATGACGAACAAGCGGTTGAAGTAGACGAGTTCCGCAAGAAAATTGAAGAAGCAAAAATGACGGAAGAGGCGGAGAAGCAAGCCAAACGTGAGTTGGAACGGTTGTCCCGTCTTCCAACTGCTGCTGCGGAATATGGCGTCATCCGCACGTATTTGGATTGGCTGGTAACTTTACCGTGGTCAAAATCTACAGAAGATATTCTTGATATTGAGCATGCACGCGAGATTTTAAACAAAGATCATTTTGGGCTTGAGGATGTGAAAGACCGCATCCTAGAATTTTTAGCCATTCGCAAATTGCGACTTGACCGCAAAAATGAAGTGCATGATGAAGTTGTTGATTCTATTCGTCGCGAGCGTGAAGGTGTAATTCTTTGTTTCGTTGGCCCCCCCGGAGTTGGTAAGACTTCATTGGGACAGTCGATTGCACGAGCCATGGGACGAAAGTTTATCCGCGCTTCGTTGGGTGGCATACGGGATGAAGCTGAAATTCGCGGGCATCGTCGTACTTATATTGGCGCTATGCCTGGCCGTATCTTGCAATCTCTGCGCCGTGTGGATTCGAAGAATCCCGTTTTTATGTTAGATGAAGTGGATAAGCTCACTTATGATTTTCATGGTGATCCTGCGTCTGCGTTGCTTGAAGTATTGGATCCTGAACAAAACACAGAGTTTCGTGATAATTATCTTGAAGTATCTTACGATCTCTCTCAAATTTTCTTCATCACTACGGCAAACACTTTGGAAACGATTCCCGGTCCGCTGCGTGACCGCATGGAGATTATTTTCCTTTCTGGGTATACGGAAAACGAAAAACTTGCTATTGCGCGCGGATACTTAATCCCACGCCAAATCCGAGAGAATAGTTTGCGAGTAGGCGAAGTTACATTTGACGATAGCGCACTAAAAAAGATTGTGCGTGAATATACCCGTGAAGCAGGTGTAAGAAACCTCGAACGTAAAATCGGGGCAATCTGCCGAAAAGTTGGTACGCGCATCGCTGAAAATAAAGGCTCAAACTTTGAGATTACATCTGAAAAGGTTGAAGAATATCTTGACCATCCGATTTACCTTGGTCCCGAGGAATTAAATAAACGCACTTCTATTCCTGGCGTGGTTCCAGGCCTTGCATGGACGTCGTTTGGCGGTGATATTTTATTTATCGAAGCGACTTCAATGCCGGGGGGACGTGGCTTTCAAGTCACTGGGTCGATTGGAAATGTGATGCAAGAGTCTGCACGCGCAGCTTTGTCATATGTGCGTTCCCGAACAGAAGAATTAAATATCAATCAGGAGTTTTTCAATAAGTTTGATATTCACATGCACATTCCTGCAGGAGCACAACCCAAGGATGGGCCGTCTGCTGGGGTGGCGATGGCGACTGCATTGGTGTCATTAATCTCTGGGCGAAAGGTCAAACCGCAGATTGGGATGACCGGTGAGATTACGTTGCGAGGTCAGGTATTGCCCATTGGTGGCGTCAAAGAGAAAGTTCTTGCCGCTCATCGCAATGGGTTAACGACTGTAATTTTGCCAAAGAGAAATGAACAAGATATCGACGATGTTCCTGAAGAGATTCGAACATCAATGAAATTTATTTTTGCTGAAACGGTGGATGAGGTTTTAAATGCCGCATTGGAAATGCCGAAGTCTGTCTCTAAAAAAGGAACAGATAAAAAGAAGCCAGCACTAAAATCCAAAAAGACAAAGGCGGATAAGAATGCCAAAAATACTAATCGCAGAAGATGATATCACCATGGTCTCCTTATTGAAGACCTTGCTTAAGATGGAAGGGTTTGTAACAGTAGCATTGGACCCCAATGCAGATGTGCCAGCTGCAGTTCGAGTGGAGAACCCGGATGCGCTTTTGTTGGATGTACATCTTTCCCATCAAAGTGGACTTGAAATTCTCGAAGAGATTCGATCTGCTGATGATATTAAAGACCTTCGAGTGGTGATGTCTTCTGGTGCCAACGTGAAAGAAGAATGTATGAAGCGTGGCGCAAATGGATTTCTCTTGAAACCCTACATGCCCGATGATTTGATTACTGCACTGAAAAAAGCCATTACACCCAATTAATAATGTTCGAGTTTGATATTCGCGAATTTCACCTGCTTGAAGATTATGATTCTGCCGTGAAGTTGTGGGCATCTATGGAAGTGGGCATTACGGTTGGACGATCTGATACTTTGGAAGAAATCGAGAAAAAAATAAAACGAGATCCTGACCTTTTTTTGATTGCAGAGGTGAATGGGAAGTTGGTTGGGACCATTATTGGGGGGTACGATGGTCGGCGCGGAATGATCTATCATCTTGCGGTTGATAAAGAGTTTCGTAAACAGGGAATCGGTGCGCGTTTAATTTCAGAAGTTGAACATCGTTTGCGGAACAAAGGTTGTCTAAAATGCTATCTGCTGGTTACTGCAGAAAATACAGAAGCGATGAAGTTTTATGAACAGCAGGGTTGGCGCAATATGAAGGAAGATTACATCTTCGGAAAAGAATTCTCATGACCATCCGATTCGGCCTTTTGACTCTTTCAGACCGTTCTTCACGCGGAGAACGTGCAGATGCATCTGGACCAGCCCTTGCGCTTCTTATCCAAGCCCAAGGCTGGGAAGTCACCAAGCAACAGATTCTTCCTGATGAAGAAACAGCCATTCGCGACACTTTGAAAGCATGGGCCGATAGCACTGAATTTGACATCATTCTCACCACAGGCGGAACAGGGTTTGCCCTTCGTGACGTAACTCCTGAAGCGACCCGTGCCGTTCTTCATCGCGAGGCACCTGGCCTTACGGAAGCCATGCGGGCTGATAGCCTCAAGAAAACCCCACATGCCATGCTGTCTCGTGCAGTTGCTGGCATTCGCGGACGGACGCTCATTGTCAACTTGCCAGGCAGTCCTAAAGGTGCTGTGGAAAACCTACAAACCATTCTGCCCGTTTTACCGCATGCCGTGCAATTGCTCAAAGATGATCCAACGTCCGAGTCCTCCCACTAATTACTACTCATTGGTATAATCCGCCCGTTTCAAAAACTCAAACTATCAAGGAAAGTGTAAGCATGATCGATGTAAACGAATTACGCAAAGGCGTCACATTTGAATTGGATGGCAATCTCTATAAAGTGGTCGACTATAGCCACAACAAAACAGGCCGTGGAAATGCGAATATCAAGGTAAAAGCTCGCAACCTGTTGACTGGTGCAAACGTAGAGCGCACCTTCAGCTCTGGACAATCCGTGCAGGATGTCAGCTTGGATTTTAGCAATGTCTCTTATTTATATAAGGATGGTGATTCTTATATTTTTATGGATAATGAAACCTTCGAGCAACCGGCCATCAGCCGTGAAGCACTTGGAGATAGCGCTGACTTCCTCAAAGAAGGCATGGAAGTAAAATTAACTTTCTACAAAGGCGAAGCCATTGACGTGGAATTGCCAACTTCTGTTGACTTGAAAGTTGTTGAAGCAGAAATGGCCATTCGTGGTGATACCGCTACCGGTGTCACAAAGAAAGTGACCACCGAAACTGGGATTACCGTGCAATGTCCCAACTTTGTCAATGTGGGAGATACCATCCGCGTTGATACTCGAACGGGTGAATACGTTACCCGCGTATAAATAAACTGATGCCGAGGGATGGAGGACAATAAAAGTTTTCCATCCCTTTTTGTTTATCAAGTTCTTACCTTATGAAAACTCCTGCTGGAAAAGAATGTCCCCATTTTTACGGCGATTATTATCGTGGCCGTAATGTTGAAGAATGCCGATTGCTCAAGGCACATGGTGAGCAATGGTCGAAAGATTTGTGTGCCACCTGCCCGGTTCCCGATATTGCCCGTGCAAATTCATGCAGTCATATGAAATTAAAAGCCTGGATTACCCGTCCGCTCACTGCGATGTTTCAACGCCGTGTGCAAATTTCTGCGTTTTGTGAAAAGGTTCATCGCGATGTTGCCGAACCGCAGATTGGTTGCGGAGAATGCCACGACTTGCCCTTTAAATTTGAAATTAAAGAATAGCAACTCCTTCTCTGGGGGAGTTGAATAAAGCTGAAAAACATGACACTTACTTTGCTACTTGACCTTGACGATACGTTACTCAATACCAACCTGGAAGCCTTTATCCCAGCTTATTTTCAAGCGCTTGCAAAAGAACTTGCCCCGCACATTGCACCTGAATTAATGTTTCGTGCATTAATTTCTGGCACGCGCCAGATGAATGAAAGTGAAGATTTTTCCCAAACTCTGGAAGAGATTTTCGCTGCTGATTTTTATCCTCAGCTCAATGTGTCCAAAGGGGAATTGGACGAAGCCATTGAAAATTTCTACGATAACGTTTTTCCAACTTTGGCAGGTCTTACCACTCCAAACCCCAAGGCCAAACCATTTGTCGATTGGGCTTTCTCACAGGGGTATCGGATCGCAATAGCAACCGATCCGCTTTTACCACGCAAGGCAACCTATCATCGTTTGCGGTGGGCTGGCTTTGATCCAATGCAGTTTGAACTTGTCACTACTTTTGACCATTTTCATTTTTCAAAAACTTACCCCGCTTATTATGCTGAAGTTCTGGGGCGAATGGGTTGGCCAGATACTCCTGTCTTGATGGTTGGGAATGATATGGATCGAGATATGATTCCGTCAAAAAAGCTTGGGCTGGCGACCTATCATATTGATGAAGCCCCCGCTTCTTCGTCTGGACCTGAAGCGGATTATCACGGCGATTTGCAGAACCTGCGTCTGTTACTTGAATCGACCAACCTCGAAAAATTTAATCCTTCTTATAAAACGAAAGATTCGATTTTTGCAATTTTATTATCCACAGCCGCAGTATTAAGAGGCTTTACAAAAGGTTTTACTTCTTCCGAATGGTTGAAGGAAACTTCCGCAGATGATTGGGCTTTCACTCAACTGGTTTGTCATTTGAGGGATACAGAGCGTGAAATTCACCATGCTCAGTTAAAACTTTTGCAAGAGAAAAGTGAACCATTTATTCCGCGACCAGAGACTGGGGTATGGGCAAATCAGCGGGATTATGTTCATGAAAATGGTATTCAAGCCTTACAAGAATTTATCGTTGCAAGAAAACAAACCATGGAAATGATTCGTCAAATCCGCCCTGAAGATTGGTCTCGAAAAGCTCGTCATGCCATCTTTGGGCCGACAAATTTCGTTGAAGTTGTGGGGTTTATGGCAGACCATGACCGTTTGCATATCCAGCAGGCATGGAGACTGTACAATCAGTCCAAATAAACTGCGTGACTTCAAGCAATATTGGGTGTTACTTAACTTTAGGTTGGGGCAAGAGATATCCTCTTGCCCTTGTCTTTTAATAAACTTAAGGAGACTTTAAATGAGAAAACGAGTGGTAATCACTGGGTTTGGGTGTGTAAGCCCAGTTGGAAACAATGTGAAAGATACCTGGCAGGCATTGCTTGCAGGAAAATCTGGCGCGGGGCCAATTACTTCTTTTGATGCAAGTGCTCACAAAACAAGATTTGCTGGTGAAGTAAAGGGATTTGACCCTGTTGCTTTGTTTGGCACCCGCGATGCGCGCAAGATGGATCGCTTTACACAATTTGCCACTGCAGCCGCTTTGGAGGCTCTTGAACATTCTGGATTAAAGATTGACGAAGCAAACCGAGATCGAGTTGGCATTTTAATTGGTTCGGGTATCGGTGGCATTATTACTATTCTTGAGCAATATGATGTGATGAAGGAACGTGGCCCAGAACGAGTCAGTCCATTTCTTATCCCTATGATGATTTCTGATAGTGCATCAGGGAATTTGGCAATTCGCGTGGGTGCTCGCGGACCTAACATGGCGCTTGCCACTGCTTGTGCTTCTGGCACCAATGCATTGGGGGAAGCTGCTGAAATGATTCGCCGTGGCTCTGCAGATGTGATGATTGCTGGCGCTTCTGAAGCTGCCATCTCATCACTTTCAATGGCTGGTATGAATGTAATGACAGCTTTATCAACACGCAATGACGACCCATTAACGGCTTCTCGTCCATTTGATAAAAACCGCGACGGCTTTATGATGGCTGAAGGTGCTGGTGTGCTAATTCTTGAAGAATTGGAATATGCCAAAGCTCGCGGGGCAAATATTTTATGTGAGTTTTCAGGTTATGGTACATCTGACGATGCACATCATATTTCCGCTCCTGCAGAAAACGGCGCTGGTGCAGCCATTTCCATGCAGCTCGCTCTTAATGATGCAGGTTTAAAAGCTACTGATATTGGTTACATCAATGCTCATGGAACTTCAACCCAACTCAATGATAAGAGCGAGACCGCAGCTATCAAAACTGTGTTTGGGGAACAGGCATATAAAATTCCTGTTTCGTCTACAAAATCAATGACAGGTCATTTACTCGGTGCATCGGGTGCGTTGGAGGCAATTATTAGCTCCTTGGCAATTCTTGAAAATGTTTTGCCGCCCACCATCAATTACACAACACCTGATCCAGTTTGTGATTTGGATTACGTGCCGAACCAGCCAAGAAAAGCTTCCCCAGACCATGTTATGTCCAATTCCTGGGTTTGCGGAGATAATGCAACGTTGATTGTTAGCCGCTGGAAAGAATAAAAAGGAGTCTATATGCCATACGCGCATATTACTGGGTGGGGCATTAGCGTGCCCGAGCCTGTGTTGACGAATGATGACATCGCCAAAATGGTCGACACAAATGACGAATGGATTCGAGAGCGGACTGGGATTCGCGAAAGACATATTGCACGCGAAGACCAATTCCCTTCCACCATTGGAGTGGAAGCTGCTATCAAGGCTTTGCAAGTGGCGAATCCGCACCAACAGAGTTAGATTTGATTATCTGTACGAGTTCATCACCAGAATATATTTTTCCAGCTACAGCTTGTATTATTCAGGATCAAATTGGTGCAACCAAGGCAGGTGCCTTCGATTTATTGGCCGCCTGTACGGGTTTCATCTTTGCCACCAATATGGCGGCACAAGCGATTCGTAGTGGCTCTGTTAAAAATGTTCTGCTGGGGTCTGAAACCCTTTCAAGATTTGTGAATTGAAAGATCGTAGCACCTGTATTCTCTTTGGAGATGGGGCAGGAGCTTTCGTTTTACAAGCCAGCGATAAACCAGGTGGAGTTTTGTCCGCTGTAATGCATTCTGATGGTTCAGGTGCAGACTCTTTGACGCTCTTAGGCGGCGGGGCACGTCATCCCGCCACTGAAACCACAGTTCATGATGGCAAACATTATGTTCAAATGGATGGCAAAGCAGTCTTCCGCTTTGCAACAAGAGTCGCGGGGCAAGCTACAACCGAGGCTTTGAAAAAGCAGGTTTAACTGCCAATGATGTTCAGTTGATTATCCCTCATCAGGCAAATTACCGAATTATTGAAACTGCTGCAAAATATCTAAAATTGCCTTTGGATAAATTTATGATTAACGTGGATCGATATGGAAATACATCCACGGCATCCATTCCCATTGCTGCGGTGGAAGCGATTCAAAAGGGTCGCCTAAACAGTGGTGATAAAGTAGTCTTTGTAGGCTTTGGAGCAGGATTAACTTGGGGAGCACTCGTGGCTGAATGGACTGGACCACTCCCGACCAAAAAGCAAGTCCACCCAGAACAATATCGTTTCTTTGCACGATTGCGTTCCTTCATGCGTAGAATCTTGCGAAGAATTGATGGTTTTCTTGCAAGGCGAGAACTCTAACCGCTTTTTAAGTGAAGTTGTGGTACGATAACAACGAATTCACAAAAGGAGTTAACTATGTTTCGATTAGGCGGTCCAGAATGGATTATCATTCTTATCGTCGTAATTCTTTTATTTGGCCCAGGCCGTATCGGTAAGGTTGCTGGCGAGTTGGGGCGCAGCATTAAATCTTTCCGTGAAGGTCTTACAGGCGAAGAAAATAAGAACGATACTACGAATGATACTACCGAGAAAAAGGAATAAAAAAAGAGACCGCAACTGCGGTCTCTTTTTTATTTAGTTTGCCAATTGATTTATTAAAGTACTCACATCGGTTGTCGGCTGTTGGCATACAAAACCTTCACATACATATGCTGTAGCCTTGTTTTCAATCATTGGCCTGTCGCGCAATAGCATGGGAGCAGTTTCTTTTATGGGAGAAGAGGAAGCTGCAATGACGAGGTTCGGCCTGTACGACTGATGAATTGATTCAAGCATTTGCTCGTACAGCTCGTTATGCGCTTCGCCAATCACTGCAACCTGCTTCATGGTTCCCAAGGCATTTTCCATCGCTGATAGCCATCTGGCAAAGCCAAGTGGATACTTTAAAACAAAGCTGGAAACCAAACCAAGCGATTTCTCAGCTAGGTCGCGATAATTCCCATCATCTGTAAAAGCTGCCAACTTTAACAGGGCTTCGCAAGCGAGGGCATTGCCTGATGGAGTGGCATTGTCTTGAATATCTTTGGGACGGATGATTAATGACTCGGCGTTGCTTGGGGTATCAAAAAATCCGCCTTCAGGATCGCTGAAACGTTGAATCATTTCATCAGCCAAAGTTTTGGCTGAAACAAACCACTTGTAGTTGAAATCTGTTTGATATAAATCTAGCAAGCCGAGAATGAGAGCGGCATAGTCTTCAAGAAAGACTTCATTGCTTGCTTTTCCTTCACGCCATGCACGTCGTAATTGACCGTTGGGCATTAATTCTGTCAACAAGAATTCTGCGTTGCGTTGAGCTACTTTCAAATAATCAGAACTTTTTGTGATTCCAGCTCTGGCTGCTTCTGCAAATGCAGACAGCATCAATCCATTCCATGCAGTTAATACTTTGTCATCTGTACCAGGTCGAATGCGTGAGCTGCGTGCAGATAAAAGCTTGGAGTGAGCATCCGCTAGTTTGGATGGAACAATTTCAGGGTCCAGTTTGAAGCGAACTGCAAGGGAGGCATCATCGAATGCGCGTTGTAAAACTGTCTTGCCTTCCCAATTTCCTTTGGCTGTAATTCCATAGGCAGCTTCAAAAAATTCTGCGTCAACTCTTAAGACGGCGCGAATCTCATCTAGTGTCCACACATAAAATTTACCTTCTTCGCCTTCGGAATCAGCGTCAAGAGAAGAATAAAAACCGCCTTTTTCATGTTGCATTTCGCGGATAATGAAATCTAGAGTTTCTTCCACGGTGCGTTTAAATGCGGGCTCCTTTGTGCGTTGCCAAGCATGCAAATAGGCACGAGTAAGCAGGGCATTATCGTAGAGCATTTTTTCAAAATGAGGGACACGCCAATGGTTATCGGTGCTATATCGTGAAAATCCTCCGCCCACCACATCGTACATACCGCCGCGTGCCATCGCTTGTAAGCAGTGTTTGATTAACTTAATATATTCATCAGTTTTGTGGGTGACAGAGTGATGAAGTAAAAATTCAAGCACCATTGCTTGGGGAAACTTAGGGGCATCGCCCCAACCACCATATCCCCAGTCATAAGATGATTGAATTACATTGGCGATCGCTGTGAGATGCTCGTAGGTGAGGCCATCACTTTTTTGATTTTTAACCTGTGATTGCAAATGACTGCTGACTTGACGTCCTGTTTTTTCAACTTCTTCGCGGTCATTTTGCCAGGCGTTGGCAAGGCCACTTAAAACATCTTTGAATGCGGGCATGTTATAACGGCGGACTGGTGGAAAATAGGTGCCTGTGTAAAAAGGTTTTAGCTCGGGAGTAAGAAATACAGACATGGGCCAGCCACCAGAGCCTGTCATCGCAATAGTGGCCTGCATGTAAATACTATCGATGTCGGGACGTTCTTCGCGGTCTACCTTTATGTTGATAAAGAATTCGTTCATAAATTCTGCGGTTGCTTCATCTTCAAACGATTCATGCGCCATCACGTGACACCAGTGACAGGCGGCGTAGCCAATGCTCAAAAATATAGGCTTATTCTCAGCTTTAGCTTTTTCCAGGGCTTCTTCTCCCCAGGGATACCAGTGGACGGGATTATGGGCATGTTGTAGTAAATATGGGGAAGTGGATTGTGCAAGTTTATTCATAAGTCTCAAAATTATACTGTATGGGGGATTAACATTTGACGAGCAAGCCATATAATCACATTGAAGTTCACAATTTTTTGTTCTTAAAGGAGAAAAAGATGAAAAAATTTAGTTTTGTGATTTTAGTGGTTGCTTTGATGCTGTCCTCGTTGGCTTGTAAGGCGTTGGCTGGTGCGATGGGCGGCAATGATGGTGGAATTACCCCTCCAGGCGATAGTTCTGGTATTGCCACAGTTCCGCCTATCACCACCGATGGTGGAAATGTGACCGTAGGTGAATCGCCGTTCCCAGTTACCTCAGACGCCTTCAATGTAGTCAGCACCCCTCAATCTGTCACGTTCCAGACCAAAATGAGCGCTGATGATGTAATGAAGTTTTATCGTGATGAATTGGGCAAGCAAGGTATGACAGAGGATTCATCCATGACTACTAACTTCAACGGAATCATTGCCATGTTCTTTAAAGATAGTGATGGAAAGACTGTTGTTCTTGGTGGCGCTCCCACTGGAGATGGCTCACTTAGCGTGACACTTGCTTATCAACAATAGATCATAGAAACAAATCAAAAGTTCCCTGAAAATTTTTAGGGAACTTTTGATTTAAGCTCAAAATTCAACTTCAACCCATTTTCGAACTGAATTGACAAGATATATTTTTGAGCATTGAGGTAACTCTTCTTTATAAATAATTCGTTCTTTGATCTTTTCAGTTTCTAGTAAATGTTTACGAAATGTGCCAGCTAGTAAACCGCAAGAGATGGGAGGTGTCCAAAGTTGACCATTGATTTCAGTTACAACATTCCCGATGGTAAATTCGGTGATTTCACCTCTTTCGTTATAAAGCAAAACATCATCAAAACTTGTGTTTGAACTGGAGGGGTACATTTCTCTGATAGTAGTTTTGTGATACAGAAAAATATTTTCAGAATCAATTGGCAATTCGGCGAGGCGAACTCTATAGGGTTTTTCTTGGGCTTGAATAATTTTCACTTCTCCTGAAACTTCGCCTGAACGATTGAGCAAAATTCTGACGCGTAACTGATTGGTCAGATCCTTTGAGACTATGCCGTTAAGAAATTTTTGACTGTGCTCTCTGAAAAGGAGAAACCGAAGCGAGAAGCTGAATCAGACATGCGCTTGAGGTGACTGTCTAGTAAAAAATATCCATTGTTAGGATTCCATAATAAAGTTTCAATTATTGAAAATTCCTGCGGCTTATCCATTAATACCTTTGCTTTGAGCAGAGCTTCGTCATATTCATCTGTATTGATTGAATCCCAAACAATCCCACCGCCTACACCATATTCCGCCTTCTTTGCTTGCAAATCAATAACTGCTGTTCGAATTGCCACATTGAATTGCGCTTTGCGCCCTGGCGCAATATAGCCAATGCTGCCCGTATAAATTTTTCGCGGTGTTGTTTCTAATTCTGAAATAATTTTCATGGTGCTGACCTTGGGTGCCCCCGTGATGGAGGCGCAAGGAAACAAGGCCGTGAATATATCAGCAATGGATGCCTTGGTTTTTGCTTGCACCATGGAAGTCATTTGAAACAAAGTTGGGTACGTTTCAATTTCAAAAAGCTTTGGAACCTGTACACTTCCAATCTCGGCGATCTTTCCGAAATCGTTGCAGATCATATCTACAATCATCACGTTTTCAGCGCGGTTTTTGACTGAGCTTTGCAACCAATTGGCGCGTTCTGTATCTTCTACAATATTTTTTCCGCGCTTCACGGTGCCTTTCATTGGATGACTTGTAATTGTTTCACCATCTAAAGAAAAAAATAATTCTGGTGATGCAGAACAAATTGCGTACTCTCCTGTATTTATATAGGCCGCATATTTATTTTGGTTTTGAGTAAGTTGTAGAAAAAAGTCCCAGGATTTTGATCGAAATTCGCTTGCAAGCGCATCGTGTAATTGACTTGATAAGTTTTGCCTTGTGCAATATGTTCTTTTATTTTTTCAATAGCAGTGTTATAACTCTCCCGCTTAATGGTCGTTTGCCAATCAATAGTATTTTTGCTTTGTACGTGAATAGGTAGATTTACTTTGTTGGGTGCAGGATATAACCCAAACCAGAGCAAAGGAAAATTTCCTGTACTTGTTAACGTCTGCATGGATGGATCGAAGGCAGGTGCTGCTTCATAACTGACAAATCCAGCCGCGTGCCAGTTGTTTTCGTTAATTTCTCTTTCAATGTTATGTAATGCTTCAGGCACTTGTTCAAGTAAATTGACACTGATAATCTGGTAAGGTTTTGAGAAGTGTAGCCAAATATCATTACTTTTCAATAAAACTTCATTTATCTCTACCAAGGTTTCCTCATTATGAAAAAAATACTCTTAATTTTACCTCGCTGGTTGCCAGCGCTTCTTATCATGATCATAATCTTCTTGTTTTCATCCAGACCAGGTGGAGATGGTTTCGGAACACCCACAAAAGACTATGTACTAAAAAAGACAGCTCATGTGGTTGTGTATGCTGCTTTGGCCTGGAGTTATTTTTATCTACTAAATCAAAATTCAAAATATTATTGGCTGGCCTGGGCATTGGCGATTCTTTATGCAGCTACTGATGAATATCACCAATCTTTTGTCCCAGGTAGAACGGCAACAGTTTTCGATGTTATTATATTTGACAATCTTGGCTCGCTATTAGGCCTTTGGCTAAATTATAAATTTTGGAAGAAACATGAGTAAAAAATTTTCTCGCCGTGAATTTTTGAAAGTTGCATCGCTTGGGACTGCTTCTGCCATTGCTTTGTCTTGTGGAATATTGAATGAGACGCCTCTTTCTACAGCCGAGCCAGCTTCGTCACCAAGTGAAATTCCCCAAGCTGAAACAGACTCTCGCGAGGCTGATGTATTGGTTCTCGGAGCAGGTATTTCTGGGTTGGCGGCTGCTCGTGCACTGGTAGAAAAAGGATTGAACGTCATTGTACTTGAAGCTCGTGACCGCACCGGTGGCCGTATGTGGACAGACTCTTCTCTCAGATTGCCTTTGGATTTAGGCGCGTCTTGGATTCATGGTGTTAAGGGAAATCCAATCACTGCTTTGGCAAAAGAATTCGGTATACAAACTGTTGCTTCTGATTATGAGAATGGCATTGTTTATGATTTTGACGGGCGTGAAGTTCCTGATTCTGAATATCAGGCTGTCGAAAACTTGTTTGAGTCAATTTATAGCGAAGTAGAGCAAATGCAAGAGAGTACAGATGTGGATATGCCTTTACAGGACGCTTTTAATCAAGTTCTTGCAACCAGAAATTTATCAACAGAAGAATTGCGTCGCCTGGACTTTGTAATTCAAGGTCAATTTGCATTGGAGTTAGGTGCAGACCCAGATCACTTGTCGTTGTGGGAGTGGGATCAGGATGAGGAATTTGACGGCGAAGATGTTGTCTTTCCAGCTGGTTATAACCAAATCACTGATGGCCTTGCGAATGGGCTGGATATTCGTCTTGGTGTGAATGTAAATAGCATTTCTTATGCCTCAGATGGCGTAGACGTGGAAACTTCATCAGGCAGGTTTAGTGCAGATAAGGCTGTTGTCACATTTCCGCTTGGAGTATTGAAGCAAGCCACAGTTAAGTTTGATCCGCCGCTTCCAGATTGGAAGCAGTCTGCTATCAATCATCTTGAAATGGGTGTGTTGAATAAAGTTTACTTAAAATTTACTGAAGTGTTTTGGGATAAAAATATCGAAGTCATTTCTTATATGGGCGAACGTACGGGGGAATGGTGTGATTGGCTGAATTTTTCTCCATACATTAACGAACCTGTTATCATGGCTTTTCATGGTGGTGCAAAAGGATATGCACTGGAAGAACTTTCAGATGATGAGATTCTTGCAGGAGCAATGAAAACATTGCGTATCATTTATGGAAACGAAATTCCAGAACCTGTTGGGATTGTAATTACACGCTGGGGAAAGGACCCATTGGCTTTTGGTTCTTATTCGCACATTCCACCTTTTGCAAGTGGGGATGATTATGATGCGCTGGCAAGGCCTGTAGATGATGTTTTATTTTTTGCAGGTGAAGCCACATCGCGTGAATATCCTGCTACGGTACATGGTGCATATTTGTCAGGCATTGCAGCGTCGAAAGAAATTCAATAATAAAAAAGAGCGGCCCATCGATCGGCCGCTCTTTTTTATTTCCTTTTAGTTTTTATTCAAATTCGATTTCAATTTCTTCGTCTTCTTTCCAATCGCCCATTTTCTCAAATTCAATTTCTCCAAAGAGTTCATTTTGAACTGCAGAAATATGATATCGCTTGATTAATTCAAGCATGGCGAGAAAAGTGACTACGATTTCAACACGAGTAGCTTTGTCTGTGATGAGGCCGCTGAATGTCATCTTTTGAATATGTTTCATCGTTTTGGTGATGAAATCAATCTTTTCGCGAATGGTGACGCGTGGCGCAGCGATAATGACTGCCAACGGCTTTTTGTCTTTGCCTTTTGAAAAGGCGGAAACTGCTGCGTCGAGCAAACCTTCAAGCGTCAGATTAGAAAGATCGAGTTTTGCTTCCACTTTGGGTGGCGGCGCAACTCGTAGAAAAGTTCGCCAATTCTTTTCTTGCAAATCCACCATCCAGCCTGCAATTTCTTTATAGCGTTTGTATAAAATCAATTGTTCCACCAAAGAAGTGCCTGGGTCTTCTTCACCAGGTTCGCGCTCAATGGGGCGTGGCAGTAAGGCTTCTGATTTAATTTGTACCAATTTCGCGGCGATTACCAGAAACGCAGAAATTTCATCGGGCTTCATTTGCTCAAGCCCGTGTAAATATGATAAATACTGGTCTGTCACCGAAGCCAGCGAAATCGAAGTAATATTCAATTCAGCATGTTCAATTAGGCTTAGTAAAAGGTCAAGAGGTCCCTCATAATCAGGGATTTGAACCTTATAGCCGCCAGTGAGATGTCCTAAGAAATTGTCCATAGCGGGCGAATTATACCAGTCCCCGAACTTGGTTTTTGGAGTGCCAGTGTATAATCTTGCCCATGTCAAAACTAACTCATCTTGATGAACATGGTCGCGCCAGCATGGTGGATGTAGGTCACAAGCCTGATACTGAGCGCATCGCAATCGCCCGCGGAGAAATCCACATGAAGAAGGAAACTTTTGATTTGATTCGTGCAGGTCAAATCAAAAAAGGCGATGTGTTAACTGTGGCACAAATTGCGGGAATTACCGCATCAAAACGAACCTCAGACCTGATTCCGTTATGTCATCCATTGCCACTCTCAAAGATTGACGTGGATTTGGCGTTAGATGAATCCTTGCCTGGTGTGGTGATTACAGCCACTGCAAAAACCATCGGCAAAACTGGCGTTGAAATGGAAGCGTTGACAGCAGTCTCTGTTGCGGCGTTGACTGTTTACGATATGGCCAAAGCTGCCGAGAAGACCATGCGAATTCAAAATATCCGCCTTGTCGAAAAACATGGTGGCCAATCTGGTGATGTGGTGAATGAGTAAATATGGAATACTCTGCTATTAATTTTCAGGATAAATTTTTAAAATTTTCTGAGCATTGGTCGCCAAAAATTATTGCTCAGCTAAATGACTATCAGCTTAAATTGGCGAAGGTGCAAGGCGAGTTTGTCTGGCATGATCACCCAGAGACGGATGAAGTCTTTATTGTGATTAAAGGCCATTTGGAAATTCAATTTCGAGATGGTGTAGTGACTTTACATGAAGGCGAAATGTTTGTGGTGCCCAAAGGGGTAGAACATAAACCTGTGGCTGAACATGAGTGTCACATTCTTTTGATCGAACCTGCAGGTACAGTTAATACAGGAGATGTGTCAGGTGAGTTGACTGCGCCAAACGACATATGGATATAAAATGAATCATATTAAATTATTGTTTTTTGCAACCATCCGAGATCGTGCTGGCGTAAAGACTTTGGAGTTGGACATTCCCTCTGATATGACGATCAAAGGTTTGAAAGATAAACTTTCGACAGATTATCCAAATCTGAAAGATTCTATGCAGTCAGTACTTGTCACCATTAACCGCGAATATGTTTTTGATGATGCAATTGTTCCTGCAAACGCCGAAATTGGAATGTTCCCGCCTGTCAGTGGCGGATAACTTCATTTGGATTTGAAAATGACAAATAACCTTCCTACTATATTTTCAATTACAGAATCAGAACTTGATTTAAATGATTTGCTCGCACAAATCACGCTCACCAGCACTGGCGCTGCTGCAATTTTCACGGGCATGGTACGTGGAGTGACCACTCGTGGTGATGCACATGAAACTGAATATCTGGAATACGAATCTTATATTCCAATGGCAGAAGCCAAGATGAAGCAAGTGGCTGATGAAATTCGTGAAAAATGGCCAGTTGTCGAAGGAATTGCAGTTGTTCAGCGTATTGGAAAGTTATATCCAAAGACACCGACGGTTTTGATTGCCTGTACTGCCGCACACCGTGATACGGGTGTGTTTGATGCGGCTCGTTATGGTATTGACCGTTTGAAGGAAATTGTCCCAGTTTGGAAGAAAGAAGTTGGACCAAATGGTGAGGAATGGGTGGAGGGTGATTACATTCCAAAGCCAGGGGAATAACAAATGATTCTGAATGCCAAAAGATTAATATTAAGAAGTTTCAAAGAATCGGATCTCGAATCTTTTCTTGAATATCGAAATGATGCGGAAGTATCACGATATCAAGGTTGGAGCGTCCCATATGCGCGTGAACAGGGACTACGATTTTTGGCAGAGATGAAAGATGTAGAGGCGCCTAAACAAGGTCAATGGTTGCAGTTGGCCATTGAATTAAAGAATACAGGGGAAATGATTGGCGATGTGGGTGCGCAAATCAAGCATGAGGATGCACGACAGGCTGTGATTGGATTTACAGTCGTATCTTCTCATTGGCGAAATGGATATGGCGTTGAAGCCATTCGTTGTCTGCTGGAATTTTTATTCGATGATTTGGATTTACATCGAGTGACCGCTGATTGTGATGTTGAGAATGTCGCATCGTACCGCACTTTGGAAAAACTGGGATTTCGCCGTGAGGCTCATTTTGTGGAAAGCTATCTGGTTGGACGCGTCTATACCAGTGAATTTCATTATGGCATGCTTCAGCGCGAGTGGCGAGAAAAGAAACTCAAAAGTTAAAGTCAAGTCTTTTGAGTAGGGAAAAGCTTCGGTGCGAAAAGAGGCGGGTGTTTGGCGTCACGCATAGCCGATTTTGGGGTTTTATGTATCGCTAGTCTGCTGAAAAATTATCAAATTTATTTTTGTTTGGAGGAAGAGAAATGCAAGATCGTATCGTTATCACAGGCATGGGGACGGTGAATCCGCTCGGTTTGTCTGTTGCAGAAAGCTGGAAGAATGTGACAGCAGGTGTTTCTGGAGTTGGTCCAATTACCTTGTTTGATTCTTCGTCTTTACAGGTTCATATTGCTGCAGAGGTGAAGGGGTTTGAGCCTGAAAAATATATGGATGGAAAAGAAGCGCGCCGTCGCGATCGCTTTGAGCAGTTTGCCATTGCCGCTTCGCGAGAGGCTTTGGCTCAATCAGGTTTGGAAATTACAGAACAGAACTCTGGAAAGATTGGCGTTATTATTTCATCCGCAATTGGCGGATTACATTCATTGCAAGAAGCAACTCTTACGAACTACAAAGAAGGTCCACGCCGTGTTAGCCCATTCTTAATTCCCATGTTGATGGCGAACGGTGGTGCGGGAATGGCGGCTATTGAATTTGGGATTAAGGGACCGTGTTTTTCTGTGGCTTCGGCTTGCGCTTCAGGCTCAGACGGAATTGGCACTGCCTTGATGATGCTCCGTACTGGGATGATTGATGCCGCTTTGACTGGTGCAGCCGAAATGACCATCACTTCCACAGGTGTCGCCGCTTTTGATCGTGTGGGAGCCATGTCCCGACGTAACGATGATTATTCTATGACTCCTCAGCCTTTTGATAAAAACCGTGATGGTTTGGTGATGGGCGAAGGGGCAGGTATTTTGGTTCTCGAGCGTGAATCTAGTGCCAAGGCGCGAGGCGCAATGATTTATGCTGAGTTGGCTGGTTATGGTGCTACTGCAGATGCATATCATGTCACAGCTCCACATGAACATGGGGCAGGTGGGGCGGCCGCTATCCGCATGGCTTTAGATTCTGCCAAGGCCAATGCAGATGAAGTTGGCTATATCAGCGCGCACGGCACAGGTACTTTGTTAAACGACCAAGCCGAAACACGTGCAATCAAGGCTGCCTTCGGGCCAGATTTGGCCTATAAAGTGCCTGTTTCTTCAACCAAATCAATGACAGGCCATATGATGGGCGCTACGGGCGCTTTAGAGGCAATTTTCTGCGTACAAGCGGTACGTGAAGGCATTTTACCTCCCACCATCCACTATGAAACTCCTGACCCTGAATGTGACCTTGATTACATCCCAAACAAGGCACGTGAGGCGAAAATTTCCTTGGCCATCAGCAATGCCTTTGGCTTTGGCGGTCACAACGCGGTGCTGGCGATTCGCAAGTATTCCTAGTCGAAAACAGCCTTGTGAACTCAGAAAATGCGTGCTATAATCCCGCGTCGCGTTTAGGAAAACTATATACATTCAAAGTAAGGAAGAACGAAAATGACTGACTTGTTGAAGGCTGTTGAAGCCAAGGTAAATGAGAAAATCCCGCAGTTGAACCCTGGTGACACTGTGAGCGTGCACGTGAAGATTAAGGAAGGCGACCGCGAACGTATTCAGGAGTTCAAGGGTATCGTCATTCGTCTTCGCAAAGGCGGTACTGATTCGTCCGTCACTGTACGCCGTATGGCTAGTAATGGAATCGGTGTGGAACGCACCTTCCTTCTCCGCTCTCCTCGTATCGATAAGATTGTTGTTGAGCGCCACGGTAAAGTCCGTAGAGCACAGTTGTACTTTATGCGCGAGCGCACTGGTAAAAGCGCCCGCCTCAAGCAGAAGTTTGACTAGAACTTACCTCAAAAGGGCGCCACTCGGCGCCCTTTTTTAGTTAATACAATTCAGAAGTCTTATTGAGTCTCCATCACGGAAATTCCTCAGTGAGGTTTCTGGATTTTTTATTTCAAGGAGCAAACTCATGTCTAAACCTTTAATTGGAATTACAACACGCAATGGCAAAGATGCAGATGGTCACCCAATCATGGCCATTCAACATTCATATATTAATGCAGTAATTCAAGCGGGTGGAGTGCCCATGCCAATTCCGTCAATTTTATCGGATGAAGATTTGCGTCAGTTTTATTCCAAACTTGATGGGATTCTTTTCTCTGGAGGTGGGGATGTTTCTCTAAAATATTTCAGCGGTTCAGACCACCCGAGAATTGATGGAGTGGACGAATCACGGGATACTACCGAAATCAGTTTAATGCGTTCTTCTGTCAAAGACGGTAAGCCTTTGTTGGGGATTTGTCGTGGCGCTCAGGTGATGAATGTAGCCTTAGGCGGCACGCTTTATACCCATATCATTGATCAACACAAAGGTGCCATTGACCATGATTATCCTGGAAATTTGCGAAGGACAATTGTGCATCCAGTGAATGTGGATGAATCTTCTCGCTCAGCTGAAATCTTTGGTGAAACCTTGTTACATGTCAACAGCTTGCATCATCAGGGTTTGAAAGATATTGCCGCTGATTTGAAAGTGGTTGGTCATGCTCCTGATGGGTTAGTAGAAGTTGTGGAAATCCCTGACCATCCTTATGCGGTGGCCGTACAATGGCACCCAGAGTGGTTGACTGATCAACCTGCAATGCAACGCTTGTTCAAATCTTTTGTCGATGCAGCAGGAAAATAATCATTAAATAGGAATCTGCACTTCATAGTATTATTCTTCTTATGACATCAACTCATAATCCAATTGGAATATTTGATTCTGGCGTAGGCGGGCTATCTGTTTTTCGTGAAATTCGAAAGCAGATGCCCGCTGAAAACATTATTTATTTTGGCGATCAAGGGCATGTTCCTTATGGTCCCCGCCCGATGGAAGAAATACAGAAATTTTCTGTTGGCATTACAGAATTTCTCTTGGAAATGCAAGCGAAGATTGTTATTGTGGCATGTAATACCGCATCAGCAGCTGCACTGACTTACTTGCGAGAGCAATTCCCAGAAGTTTCATTTGTGGGCATGGAACCTGCTGTTAAACCAGCGGCAGAGACAACGAAGACTGGAAAAGTCGGTGTGTTGGCTACGCCAGCGACATTTCAAGGTGCGTTATATGCATCGGTGGTGGAACGCTTTGGCGCAGGAGTGGAATTGTTCCAACATACTTGCCCAGGGTTGGTAGGTCAAATTGAAAAAGGGGAATTGGATTCAAAAGAGACGCGAGGCATTTTAGTAGATGCACTTTCTCCAATGATGCTAAAAAATATTGACACAGTGGTTTTGGGGTGTACTCATTATCCTTTTGTGATTCCGCTGATTGAAAATATTGTCGGAGAGAATGTTCGGGTGATAGATCCAGCCCCTTCGGTGGCAAAACAGGCTCGGCGTCTGTTAGAGGCGCGAGGCTTGATTAATACATTAGACACTCAAGGCAATGTCCAGTTTTTTACTTCTGGTGAAACAAGCTCTGTTGAGTCTGCCTTACATAAATTACTTGGGGTAACAGATTCAGTGAAGAGAGTTGAATGGGATGATGCAGGTAAGAAGATTTTAGCTTGATTTAATAAACAAGCTGATGATGGATGCAATTCCAAAAACTGTAATAATCAACCCTGAAATACGATTGACCCACAGCATAAGATTTGCGTTGACCTTTTCTCGCATCAGGCTTACCCCGAAGCTGAGCGTTAGCCACCAACACGCTGACCCGAGAAAGACCCCTACCACTAGAATTAATGGCGAGTGACTTGCGTTGACGGGCATTGCACTGGCAAAGATAGCGATGAAGAAGAGAATAGTCATTGGGTTGGTGATGGTGAGAAAAAGAGTGGAAAGATACGCGCTCAATAGGCCACTGCGATTTGCTTGAGCTGCATTTTCAGCAGGCTTTGACAATAAAGTTTTGACGCCTAGATAAATTAAGAACCCCCCCCCGATAAGTTTTAACCACATCACCTGACCGAGCAAAACATTCATAACCACTGTAAGGCCGAATGCGGCTATGGCTCCGTAAACCATATCCGCTGTAGCAGCTCCGAGACCAGAAAGAAATCCTGTCAGCCTGCCTTCTGCCAAGGTGCGGCGGATGCAAAGCACGCCAATGGGACCTACTGGTGCGGCGATCGAAATGCCAATAATGAAACCACGTAAAATTAAGGAAAGAGTATCGGTCATGTTTTGCCCTATATAAAATATTTTGAGATTGTATCAAAAAGACGCTGCAAATCTGCAGCGTCTTTTTGATTTTTTTCTGAAGAAGAAAATTTTATGCAGTTGCAGATTTGTTGCGTCCAAACCAATTATTCCACTCACGATTTTCCCAAACGACGAGAATGGGGGCGGCGTTGAAGATTGAGGAATAGGTTCCGCTGAAAATACCGACTAGCAGAATAATCACAAAGTGGCGAATGGTGTCACCACCAAATAAAGCAAGGGCGAAAAGGGTGAACATCACCGTCAACTGGGTGTTGATTGAACGATCGAGGGATTGAATGATGGAATGATTGACCATCGTTTCATATTCCACACGGCGATAAATGTGAGAGTTCTCGCGGACGCGGTCAAACACCACGATGGTGTCATGCACGGAGAAGCCGATAACGGTCAACAAAGCAGTCAGGAAGAGAGCATCGGCTTCCCAGCCGAGGAAATAACCGAGCATGGCTTCGACGCCGAGTACAACAAGCACATCGTGCAACATGGCGAGAATAGCGGCTGTTCCGTAGCGATACGCATGTTCAATGCTGCGGAATGCCCACCAGATGTAGACAAGAATAACGATGGCTGCCAAAAGGATGGCGAAGCCAGCTGCTTTGGTCACTTCTGCTCCTACGGAGGCGCTGACTGAGGTGAAGTTCAAAACTGTCACCTTGGAGCCGAAGCGGGTTTCCATCTCTGCAACAAGTTTTCCCTTGGTTTCATCGGTCATTGTCTTGGAGCGAATGGAATAAGCATCTGCACCTAAGGGTTGAATGACAGGGTCAATAATTGGCTCTGCTTCAGTAGAGAAGTCTTTGTATAAAGCAGCGATGTCGCCTGTGGCTGGTAATTTTCCATCAAACTGCACTTCGAGTAAGGAACCACCGCGGAAATCAATACCGAGAGTTAATGGACCCTGCTTGGTTGTTACCCAGGTCAAGACCATAAATACTAAACCAGGGATAATCACCAAAAGGGAGATTAGAAAATATAGATAGCGATTCTTTGTAATATTCATATTACATTCCTATAGACCAAACCAACTGGGGTGTTCGGCATTCTTGACGCCATCCAACACCGTGTGAAGGAAAGTGCGAGTGACTGTGATGGCTGTGAACAAACTGACAACTACACCAAGAGCAAGTGTGACAGAAAAGCCTTTTACGATGCTTGCACCAAATGTGTTACCGAAGATGAACAAGATAAGACAGGTAATCAAGGTTGATGAGTTTGAGTCACGAATGGAAGGCCAGGCGCGGCTCCATGCTACATCAATGGCCTGACGAAGGTTACGGCCAGAGCGCAATTCTTCTTTGAGGCGTTCGAAGATCAGCACGTTCGCATCTACGGCCATACCGACCGAGAGAATAAAGCCCGCAATACCAGGGAGGGTCAAAACGACAGGGATAACTTTGAAAAGCATTAAGGTGAAAATGGCATAGCAAACCAGAGCTACGTCAGCGATTACACCAGGTAATCTGTAATAAAGGGCCATGAAAAGGATCACGACGCTCAAACCGATGATGCCTGCGAGAACGCTTTTGCGAACGCTTTCGGCGCCAAGGGTTGGTCCAACGGTTCGGCTTTCAACAACCTTAATTGGAATTGGAAGTGCACCAGAGCGCAACTGAACTGCCAAGGTTTGAGCACTGGTTGCTGTAAAGTTTCCAGAAATCACACCTTGTCCGTCAGTGATTGGCTGTCGGATAACTGGGGCAGATACCACAACTTTATCGAGCACAATCGCCAGATACTTTCCAGTGCTGGCACGAGTGTAGTCAGCAAATGTTGTTGTAGCGCTGGAGTCCAAAACAAAGGAAATTTGATAAGTCCCAGTTTGTCCACGGGTGACAGTGGCACTCTTTAATCCAGTACCAGTCATAATCGTGTGATAAACGGTAGGTTGAGTACCACCAGGGGCGGGGGTAGCAGTTGCGGTTGCATCTGTCACACCGAAATCGGTTTGAATGATGGTTCCATCAGCAACTGGGTTTGAACCCATGTCCACAAACTCGAGCAAAGCGGTTTTCTTAAGAGAAGCAACCACTTCTTCTGGGTTGGTGACCCCTGGAAACTCTGCCACAATGCGGCGATCTCCAGCGGTTTGCATGGAAATTTCGCTTACACCAAGAGCATTGGCGCGGTTTTGCAGAATATTTTTGGCGTTTTCAAGCTCAGAAGCATCCACTTTTGTATCTGCGGGAACATCAGCTTCAAGCAAGGCTTGCAAGCCACCACGCAAATCAAGGCCAAGCTTAATCGCAACATCCCGATCGACAAAAGCTGTGTCATTGAACGGGTTTCTGATTGTGATTTTTTGGCTGAGATCCACCCAAAGGGAAAATGCCAGCAAGATAATGATCGCAATTAACCAACTATTTCTATTACGCATGTATCAACTCCATCCACGAAAATGCCAGCCTACGGCTGGCGCGGCGGTGATTATACTCCCATTTAAATGATTTATGGGGACCGTATAAGAGGGTGTTTTAAAGGAGGAAGAATCCGCTTCTTGACCTAACCCCAGCCTGCCCTGAGTCAAGAAGCGGATTCTTATTTGACGGTTTTTTCCAGAAAAATCAGAGCTTGTGCGAGCACTTCTTCAGGCGGATGGGCATCCGTCTCAATAATAAGATGGGCGTGTTCGCGTGCATGAGACAATCTGCGGTGTTGTTCTTCGTAGTCAGCTAGTGTCCAATTTAATTTTCGGCGCTGTGTTGAATTTTCAAAGGAAGATTGAAGAAAAATTAGAATGTCGGGTTTACTAATCACTTGCCACATATGTTTAACGTAGGAATGTTCCTGCGCGATGTGACGGCAGCGATATCCGTGCATTTCCAGCCCTTGAATCAAGGTTGATTTTCCCGAGCCACAAGGCCCAACGACGCCAATTAATACGGAAGAATGATCATTGTCCATTGTCGTGAAGGAGTTGATGAAGTTGTTGTGGTCCACCGAGCACCGCAATAACATCGCCTGCGTGTAATGGGCTCTTGTCTGTTGGATGCATATCCGATTTGTGATCATGACGTAGCACAACCACATTTAGGTGGTAACTATCTTCCACATATCCGACGGTTTTATTTACATACTTTGACTCTGGGGAAATTGTCAAACGGGCTAGGCTGAGCAATTGACCTTCCACCGAGATTGGATTTGTGACATCCACACCTGCGGCAGCGGCGGCAAAAACAGGTGCTGCCATTTCAGTAGCGCTCAAGGCGATAAAACCAAATTGTTCTTGCAAGGCATGAGCAAAGTCATCGTCAAAGATACGTACGACGACTTGTATCTTTGGGTTGAGACTTCTGGCCTTGAGAGCAATTTGTAAATTCATTGCGTCATTTTGGCTTGCCAAAATAATGGTGCGTGCTTTTTTGATATTGGCAGCATCGAGGGTGGCAGGACGAGTGGCATCATCATGGATAACTGGGAAGCCTAAAGACCGAGCTTCATCGACTGTATCTCCATTGGCATTGAATTCAATGACCGCCAGGCTTTCTCCCATCTCGTGTAATTTAAGCGCAACGCGATAACCAAGATGTCCCAGCCCTACGAGAATGATGTGATTGTTTAAAGTAGATGCAACTGCCATTTCCCATTCCTTGTTACGAGACTTTCTATTGAAGAGCAAACTTCCAAAATCAGCGAGCCCTTGCGCAAGCAGAATAACACCAACCAACGGCATAAAAAAATGAAAAAGCTGCATGGCAATATTCTGCGGAAAATCACGGTTGGATGGTTGCAGAAAGGCTGCGGTAAGGACAATGTAAATTGATTCCGCTAAACCACTTGTCGGTTCATGATAAAACTTTGATAAGGCGTCGTATAGAAAACCGCCCCCAACAACTGTAATTGAAAACCATAGCAGTGGCGCTCGAAACTCAGCCAGCAGAATCATGGTATCTCGAACGGAAGCTTGAAGATGTCGCCAACGGTGTTTGCGTGTGGCTTGGATTAATCGGTGTGGATGTTTAGGGAGCATAAGGTCCAATAGGCAACCTGACGTTCATTCTTCTGACGCTGTCGCCTGTTTGTGTGGAAACTTTAACCACGAGTACGCTTATATCGTCAGCGGGTCGATTGTCGTCAAGTTGAGTCGCTTGTGCGAGTAGGGCATCTGCCAGTTGCTGAGGACTCGGTTCTTCATCTTCCATCAAGAAACGCAAAGTCTCACTGACGTCCATGGGAGTCCCGCGCCTTTCTCCAGCGTGGACGATGCCGTCGGTAAAAATAACAATGGTCAGGCCCGGCTCGATCGTTAATTCTGTAATTACGGGACGCAGGTTGCGTGATGTCCCCAATGATTTGCTTTCCTCGTTGTGCGAGTCAATTTGTTCGCCACGACAAATAAATAACGGCGATGGGTTGTTTCTGGTTAAGACAATGGTTTTGCTGTGCAAATCAATGGAGGCAATATTCAAGGTGCAAGTGACCTTGCCTTGTTTCTCGGTAAAAAGCGCATCAGAGGCTGCTCTAGCGGCAGCTCCATCGCGAACGCCTTCAGCTAACAACCCGATCACTTTACGAACTACCATTTGTGAAACAGCTTTTGCGCCCCGCCCTGAGGTTTGTCCATCTGCAAGTACAACGGATAGCCCGCCCGATGGACGCTCAATTACTTCGAGCGTATCTCCGCTTTCAGAGACCGCATATTTATTAATTTTCGCGACTGCAATTTGTACTTCCATAAGAAGGATTTTACTATGCCTTCGATTTTCTGTGAGATATCCTCGCCTCCAAGGGTTTTTGGCGAATAACTTATACTTTGCGAGAATCTCCCATAGGCTTGACGCTTCTGCTTCCTACCGATATAATCTTCCCGCTTTTAAGTTCGTAACCAAACAGACGGGCACATGCCCGTCTGATGTATGTAAAAGGAGAAAGTTTCATGACCCCACATCCCAAGCGCAAGCACTCCAAGGGACGTCGCGATCGCCGTCGTTCGCAGGATGCTTTGGTAGCTCGAAACCTCGTTTCCTGCTCCAACTGCGGTTCCATGCGCCTGCCGCACACTGTTTGCTCCAACTGCGGTTTTTATGATGGCCGTGAAGTTATTCAGGTCAAAAAAGAAAAGAAAGCCAGCGAGTAAACCTCAACGGGTCGTGACAATCACGACCCGTTTGTGTTTTAATAGGAAAATTATGGAGGCACTATGAAACTTACACCACAAACCACCGCATTTGTATTTCCAGGTCAGGGCTCACAGGCTGTTGGCATGGGCAAAGACCTTGCTGCTCAGTATCCAATTGCAAAGCAGATTTTTGACGAAGCTGATTCTATCCTTGGATTTTCTTTATCTACCTTAATGTGGAACGGTCCCGAAGCCGACCTGAATGACACGCTCAACACACAACCAGCGTTGTATGTTCATTCTTTAGCGGCCTTTCGAACCTTTTCGCATCTTTATCCTGACTTTATGCCTGCTACGGTGGCGGGACATTCCCTTGGCGAATTGTCAGCTCTCGCCGCCGCTGGAGCCTTTTCCTTCGAAGATGGGTTACGCCTTGTCCGCAAACGTGGTGAATTGATGAAACGTGCTGGCGAACTTGCACCCGGGGGGATGGCCGCTATTCTTGGCGTAGATATTCCTACCCTTGACCAAGTGTGTGCAGATGCCAGCGCTGAAAATGAACTTGTGCAAGTGGCTAATGATAATTGTCCTGGACAGGTGGTGATTTCAGGCTCGAAACCTGCAGTGGAAAGAGCAATGGCTGGTGCAAAATCTGCCGGAGCGAAGCGTGCGTTGCCTTTGGCTGTTTCTATTGCGGCACATTCTCCTCTGATGGCATCCATTCAAAGTGAGTGGGATGCGGCTGTTGACGCTACTCATTTTGCTGATTTAAAAATTCCTGTAGTTGGCAATGTATATGCATCTGTGATTACTACTGCCGATGCTGCTCGTACTGATATTAAAGCCCAGATGCAATCTCGTGTTCGATGGACTGAGTCTTCCAAGCTGATGTCTTCTCAAGGAATTACTACGTTTGTAGAAGCAGGCACCGGCGCAGTTTTAGGCGGTCTTATCAAGCGTATTGTGGAAGGTTCCGTTTTACTTCCGTTGGGTGCCCCTCAGGATTTTTCTGCTCTCGCTGATTAGTTGTTTCATGATTAATCAAATATAAAAGTGAATTGGATTCTTTGCGGACGATGAAAAAACTTTTTGGTTTATTTCTTGTTCTAACCTTTTTGCTTGTGTCTTGTGAGCCAGTTGATTCTTCTACAGTTACATATCCCCAGCCTGTGACACAAATTCCATTTTATTCAACAGATACACCAGTTCCTTTTATTATTCCTGTCACTGAAACCCCTGTTTTTATTCAACCCGTGACTGAAACAGCACAAGTTGAAGTGTTACCGCCGACAACAGAAATCGTTGTCCCACCACCTGCTACAGAAATAATTCCACTTCCAAACAGGTGGTGGGATGTTTATTTTACGGACCCCTTAACTATTAATAATCCAGACGCCATTGCTGGTTCTATTGAAGAGAAGTTAATTGCATTAATTGACTCGGCACAAACAAGCATACATATTGCATCTTTTGAATTTAATTTAACACCCGTGGCGAATGCATTGATTGCTGCCAAGAATCGCGGAGTGGATGTTAAATGGGTGACTGATGATGAAAATGGGACTGGGTATGATACTCAACCTGGCCGTGGCCAATTTGCTCTGATGTCTTCCGCAGGTATTGAAGTGAAAGACGATGGCGGGCGTAATGCTTTAATGCATAATAAGTTTTGGATATTTGATCAGAATCTAGTTTGGACAGGCTCCACTAACATTACGGTCAACGGAATTTTTAAGCAAAACAATAATGTTTTGGTAATTCGCTCAACAGATATCGCCTATATTTATGAAAAAGAATTTCAAGAACTATGGAGTGGGCAGTTTGGACCACGAGCGCCGTCTAATGTGAGCAACCAGTGGGCAATTCTTGATGGGACGCCCGTTCAGGTTTGTTTTCAGCAGAGGACAAAGCTGTTGGAAACTTGATTGCTCTGGTCAATGACGCGAAGTCAAGTATTCGATTTCTTGCGTTTAGCTTTACTGATTATCCACTTGCTCAGGCAATGATTGATCGTGCCAAGGCGGGTGTTGATTTAAAAGGGGTGTATGAGACATTTGGCAGCACCAGCCCAAATTCTGAGTTGAAAACTTTCTGGTGTGCTGGTATGCCTGTACGCCAGGATGGAAATAGCAGCTTTTTGCATGACAAGATTATTATTATTGACAATACGATTGTTGCAACAGGCTCGCTAAATTATTCTTCCAATGCTGACGACTCAAATGAAGAGAATGTTGTGATTTTAGACAACCCTGACATTGCAGCCTTATATTTGCAGGAATTTGACAAGCTTTGGAATCAAGCACATGATGTGGAAGCAGGAGCGTTTACCTGTGGATAAGTCAACGGTTTTGACACGCAAACCTATCGTATGGGTGGATTTTATTCGAAGTATTAGCATTGTTCTTGTTGTTGTTATTCATAGCACAGGACCATTGTTGAATAAATGGAAAGAAATCATTTCTTCAACAGATTGGATGGTTGCTGATTTTCTGGTGTCGTTTTCCAGAGCTTCTGTGCCACTTATGTTCATGATTAGTGGATATTTATTATTGAGCCGTCAGGAAAGCATTTCTGATTTTTATATGAAACGCTTTCGTAAAGTGATTGTGCCTTTGATCATTTGGTCTATTTTTTACTTGGTATGGCAAAATGGGTATCGAAATTACACCATCATAAATATGGTGAAAGCTATTGTCTATGAGATACTTACTGGCCCAGCTTCTTACCATTTTTGGTTTTTATATGCCTTAATCGCAATTTATATTTTGACGCCTTTGATTCGCAGGTTTACCTTTGCTGCCGAAGAGATACATCTCTGGTATGCCGTGGGAGCTTGGTTTATTTTTGGTCCGATAAAAAAAATGGTTGAGAGAGTGTTTGGTTTTGAAGTAGCAATCGACTTTGGGTTTCTTGTGGATTATGTCGGCTATTTTCTGATGGGATATTTATTAGGGCGGATGAAATTTTCCAAGAAAGTTTTTGTTCTTGCTGTGGTGACTTATCTCATCGCTGCGGGATACACAGTATTTGCCACTTATGCTCTTTCAAACCTGGCAGGCGACTATGATGGCTATTACCAATGGTATTTGACTTTAAATGCTGCGTTGATGTCTTGTGGTGCATTTGTTGTACTCAAAACACTGGGAGAAAACATTTCCAATGAGAAATTGGGCGAATGGTTGCATCACTTTGCTAGCGTCAGTTTTGGCATTTACTTAATTCATGTATTCTTTTTGATTGTTTTAAAACGAAATGGGTTTGATGCCTTTTCGGGGCCAGCTATCATTTCTGCACCAACCCTTTCATTATCTGTTTTTGTCTTATCCTGGCTAAGTGTTGTAATTTTGCAAAAAATACCTGTTCTGCGTGAAATTGTTCCAAATTAAATAGAACTTGTTTGGCAAGCTAAATTATTTATGGAGAGATGAAGGAATGCCTTCAACAAAATGGACAAATGAGTTCTTGGATGAGATGCGCTTTGTTGCAGATCCACTGGCCGATGAAGTTGTCTTGTCGATTATTCAATCGGGGGGATTGGATGAATTTAATAAATTAATTCGTCACTTGGTTAATAATCGTGACTCGTTGCCCGACACAATGCCAAAAATCGTTCGAGATTATTTTGAGCAGACTGAAATTCTGCCTGAGTGGGTAGATATGGAAAAAGTTGTTCGTGGGGAACGGGTGTTTGATGCATATGGTCCCGAAATGATTACGATGTTGTTTTTTGTGTCACTTCCTTATGCATATGCAACCAAAAAAGGCTCCCACGTTCTTTCAATTACTGCGGAATTAACTAGGCATGTTCATCGCCGAATTTTCCGAACGGCGCAATTTATTATGGATGTGATGCAATCTGGTGGGTTGGGGGCAAGTGGCAGAGGAGTGCGAAGCGCTCAAAAAATCCGTTTGTTACATGCGTCTATTCGTTATTATATTTCTCATAAAGATCAGTGGCGAGAGGAGTGGGATTCCTCTTGGGGTTTACCCATTAATCAGGAAGATATGGCTGGTACGCTGATGGATTTTTCCGTAGGGGTCATGCGAGGGTTGAAACGTTCCAAAATTTTCCTTTCTCCTGAAGAAGAAGAAGCATATCTCCATTGCTGGAAAGTGGTTGGGCATATTATTGGCGTGCGCACAGATTTGATTCCTGAAAGTGTTGAAGATGCTTTTGATTTAGCTCAGACAATTATTGAGCGTCAGGTTGGCCCGAGTACCTCGGGAAAAGCCTTGTCAAGTGATTTAATTCAATTTATTCAAGGATTTTTACCTAGGTTGTTTTTTGGATTTCCCGCTGTTGCGATTCGCTATTTGTCAGGAAATCAAATTGCAAATGTAATTGAAAGTGGCCCGTACAATTGGACACTTGGCTTTTTGTATTTCCAGATTGTTCTTTTTGGCTTTATTGAGAAATTAAAGAGAATATTTCCATTTGCATTGCGATATGTCCGTTACTTGACCTGGTGGTTGATAGATAAAATGGTTCTTTTTGAAGAAGGTGGACAGACTTATTTTGACATTCCTGATGATCTTCGAAGAAGATGGCGATTGTCCAGTCGCTAGATATTTATAAATAGGAGTTTATGATGGCGAATAGAGATTTTTGGTTATATGTAACTTATGGCTTTTTGGCAATATTTTGGTTGCCAGCGTATGGACTGATTATTCGACGCGGAATTCTCGATAAATCTTATGGAATGCCAATTGTGGCTATGTTAGGCAATTGGCCATGGGAATGGATTTTTGGACTTAATATGGTGAGTGCTTGTCCGTTGGTTTGGGCGACTTGTCCGCAAAAGCCTTTGCAATGGGCAAATTTTGCTTCGATGTTTTTGGATGCAGGGATTGTATATACTGTATTTCGCTACGGTAGAGATAAATTTTCAAATCCGTTTATCAGGAAGTACTTTTATCAGATTTTGATATTTGGTCTTGTAGCTTCTTTTGCTATTCAGTATACATTTATTACTGAAGTAGGCTTTCCAAACATCCATCACTTACCTGTAGGTGGGATTATTCCTCATTTTTTAGCAGGTGATGAAGGCGGCTCTTATTCGGCTTATATTTTAACTTTTGTCATGGGGATTTTATTTATCAACATGTTGACCGAGCGGAATAGTTTAGAAGGACAGTCCTTTATGATCGCCATGTTGATGTTGCTGGGAAATGTCGCTGCCTACGTGTTTATCGCAATCTTAAACGAAACCACGCCATTTTTAAATGTTTTGTTCTACCTAACTTTGTTTGTAAATATTCTTTATGCGGTCATGATATATAAAAAGACACTTGAGTTGGGGTTGAGTCCGTGGACAAGATGGTAGGTAATATAAAAAAGCCGCTGAATTTTCAGCGGCTTTTTTATATCAGTTTTTCTAGCATGGTAAGGGTCAAGTTCAGTTCGTAGGGCGTGTGTAAATCGCTGAAAATAAGACTGGCATTTTGAAGATAGACTTCTTTTTCCAAGCGAGAAACGATTTTACTTAACTCCATGTATGCTCGGCCAATTTCGTAAGGCTGTTGGTGTAAATCTGCACTTTCTATACACTTTTTTAACGATATCACCGCCAAATTATTTTTATTCATCATAATTTGATGAATACCCTCATAAAGAAAAGACTTGGCTTGATTAACTGGGAGTTGGCGAAGGGCCAGTGCAATTTGTGGAACCTTTTTAAACAACAATTCAAGGTTTGTCTTTTCCTTTTCGCTGATATGTAAATCGCCCAACTGTACTTTTGACCATAATCCAATAATTGTGTCGAGGAAAGAATCATATTCTGTCATCGTACTGGAGATGCCAGGTTTAGAGGGAGCAAGTTCTTGAAAACGTTGAACTTGATTGATACACTTTTTGTAATTTGCACTTCTAAAATATGCCAGACATAAAGCTCCATGACGAGATAAATCTAGGATCTTGTCATCTGCATTTTTCATAGGAATATTAATACTAGCTTCGAGAAGATTTATCGCTTCGCCGATATTTCCCAACATAAGCGCATTGTGACCTTGTCCATATAATCCCCAAGCTTGATTTTGTGGACTATCACTGCGGGCAGCTCTTTGATAGAGTTCTTTCCAACGTAATTTGCTTTGCTCAAATTTGCTTTGTAAATACAAGCACGTATTTAGGGTTGCGGAAAGTTCAGACCATTGGCGAGTATCACCTAGTTGATCCGCTAGAGAAATGCCTGTTTCTAGGTTTTTGTAAGCGGTTTCCCAATTGCAGCGAATAAAATCTACAACACTTTCACGCAAAAACAGAAATATTTGAACTGGTATGTTGTTTGCTTCTGCAATACTAGCATGCATCATGGACTTATATCTTTTGTAAATACTTTCCAACCCCGCTAGCCCTGTAATCATTTGCAAGTTTCCATACCCTTCAGCCATTTGACTGGGCATTTGAGCTCGTTCCGCTAAATTCAACCTTCTTAAGATTCCCCAAGCCAACATACCTGTGTTTTGAGCATAATAGTAGAGGCTTTCAATTTCAACTTTGGCAAGTTCTTCAATCATACTTTGTTGTGTTTGCTTCAAAGGTTTCTGTAACAGCGACGGAAACAAACGATGGAATATTTGCTTTAGCAATTCCTTGATTAGTTCCAGCGTCAGATTGAATGTTGAATCAGGGATTGGGCGGCCGAGCAACTCCAAAGCATGAGAAAGATGCGTTTGTGATTCAGGGAGTTTTCCTATTCTAAAATAGGCAGTGCCAATAATTCTTTCTCGACGTGCCCTTTTCAAATTGTTTAATGGAGTGTTTTTATTTTTTGTTGATGCAGAAAGCGCTTTATCCAGGTCAATCGCAATATTAGAAAAACGAATGGTGTCTTCATTTGAGAAAAGTTTAAGAGATTGTTCAGCAGCTTTATCTAGAAAATAAATCGCCTTCTCTCGTGATTCGCCGCGAAGCCAATGATGGGCAAGTCTGGAATAATATGGAGTTAAATCTTCTGAATAAGTTTTTTCATACCATTCTGCAATGGCACAGTGTAATTGTTTTCTTTGGCTAAATGTCATTAAGCCATACACTACTTCTTGTGTAATCACATGTTTAAAGAAATAGGCAAGTTCGGGGTCTGGTGAGTCAAGGTCGGTAATGCCAAGTTGGGTTAGGTATTGTAAATATTCTTCCAAAATGGGCTGGTTGACTTTTCCTGGGTGAACATTGGTCAGCATACCGATGAAGAAAATTCGGCCAATGACACTGGCGACTTTTAGGGTTAGTTGATGTGTAGCAGGCAGGCGGTTAATGCGCCTCGTTACCACGCCTTGTACGGTTTCTGGGAAATCAATTCTTGCCAGCTCTTCAGCAGCCTGATCAATATAAGCTTTTCCATCAATCACCTGAATAATATTTGCGTCACGCAAAGCATATGCAAGCTCTTCGGAGAAAAACGGATTTCCCTGAGATCGTGTCTTAATAAATTCAAGAATGGACTGCGGAATGTTTTTTAATCCTAATCGTTGAGAGACAAGTTCAGAAATTTCTTCAGTTCCCAGGCTGGATAGTTGTAAATGTTCAGTTGTATCACTTAAGAGAATTCGCCCCAATTCATCTTCAATTTGCGCTGATGTTTCATCAGGCGAAATTGGACGGGTGGCAATTGCAATAAGAATAGAGTTCAAGTCACGATTGATATATCCAACCAATCCCCAAGTGGCAGCATCCATCCATTGTGCATCGTCAAAAATGACCATTGTGGGGGATGGACTATTATTTTGCGTTAGAAATTTTTGAATAATTCTTAATAATACTTCTCGGATGCTGGTTGCCCGTGCTTCTCCGCTCATTTGAATTGTTAGTGAATTGTCGGGCCAGCGCAGTGGGAGGATTTCATTAAGTAAGGGAGCACGTTCTGCCAGAAACTCATCTTTTTCAACAATTGACCGCACTTTTTCTTGAATTAGTTGCGAATCTTCTAACTCTGAGATGTCGAAAATATTTTCGATGATTGGACGAATGGCATAGTATTGAGTTGTACGCTCAACGGGGTCAGTTTTTCCGTACAACACTTTTATCCCCATTTGATTGGCTTGCTCGGTCATCTCAGCGAGTAAGCGAGATTTACCAATTCCAGCATCCCCTTCGATGACAATCACACCAGAGGATTCATTATCTTGGTCAACTAATTTGCGGAGTTTGTTTTGGATAAGAGTACGTTCTTGTGTGCGTCCAAGCAGAATGTTTTGACGCACGGTTTCAATTTGTGCCTTTGTCCTGCCAATTAATAAAGAAGGCGACATTGGCTTGGCAATTCCTTTGAGCTCAATGGGTGGCATTTGAATAAAGGAGTAATTCGAAGTCGATTCAGCTACATGGGGAGATACTAATATCTGCCCAGCCTCGGCTTGACTCATCAATCGGGCCGCAAGGTTGACTTCTGTTCCGATGATGCTATAGGTCCTTGCCATTTTTCCGCCATGGGCACCAGCCCAGACTTTACCATGCGTCAACCCAATTTGGATTTCCTTGATAAAACCTAATTCACTAATTTCTTGTCTTAACCGCAACGCTGCAGCTAAAGCACGATTGATGCTATCTTCGTGTGCTATTGGTGCTCCAAAGGAGATATACAAATTACTTCCTTTGTCGCCAATGGTGAGATGACAAAGATATCCCTCGTATTTTGTCAGAATACTTTGGACACACTTGATGAACTGATCAAGTTTTTGCTCTGCGAGAGTATCTTCATCATAGTTGATGCCGTTGAATTTCAAAAAGAGCGGAACTGCGCTACGTAGCTCAGTCAGGTATTCCAGTTCCTCACCTTGAATCCTTTCATAAATAGGAGGATATACCCATTTTTTTGCGACTTGTTTATCTAATTCTGGGATGATAGGCCAAGGGGCTGGCTGAGCAAGTTCAGTGAGCCCGGAAATTACAGCAAATTTCTCACCTAAAGGTGTTAAGCGCCAGACGACATTTTGAATGCGGTCAGCAATTTTTTCATACACTTCGGTGCCAATAACAATCTCGCCCCTATTAATTAAATCTTGCGCAAGTACAACACGAGTTAATTCTTGACCTGCTAATGTTTCCAATAATTGAATTTCTGGATTGCCTACCAAAAATCGCAATACTGAGCCGACACAAACGGATATTCTGATTCCAAGTGAAAAAACATCATGTGATGGCAGAACAATGTTTTCATGTTGTGACATGATTTGTTGCATGACTACCGCACAAGTAGTAGATAGCATGCCTTCATCTTGATCAAACCAACATGTAATTCCATCGCCGCTAATGCCAATTACACTGCCACCATAATTATGGACTGCATCAATTAATTCAGTATAAATTGGGTCTAGTTGATGGGTCAGTTCTTCGGCTCCACGTAATGGTCCGAGGAGAGAACTTAATTCATTTGTCAACTTGGTGAAACCAGAGAGGTCTGCGAATAGAACAGCGCCGTAGGCTCGAACCGGTAAAGTCTCTCCCCGTGACAATGCCTGCCGTCTGTCTTCTGGAATAAAAATTTCGAGAGTTGCTTTTGGGTTTGGCATATAAGTGGGTTTGTATTATCTATTATATATTAATCTGTCATAAACACCCTTATAAAAAAAACAGCCTCTCGACTTGTCGAGAGGCTGTTTGAGCGTTTTATTTATAAACAGGAGTTGCGATTTTTGAAGCAAACTTCTGTGTTTTGGGTGTTGAGCGGATTGCTTTTTCAAAAGCTTTTTGCTCGGCTTTTTGAGCGTCAATTCTGCGTTGAACGTGTGGGGCAAAAAAGCCAGCGTATCTTTTCTGAAGTTCTGGCCGTTGCCAATCATTGCCGCCAACTTTTCCACGGCAATTGGGTGCACCACATAAACATTCAAATTCATCATATGCCATCGTATCGCTCATGGCATAGTCAAAACAAACTTCCTCGCCGATTTCGATGTCTCGCATTGCAACGAGTCCAATCTGGCCCGAAAGACCTGCATTCGGATTGCACGAGTGATTGACATAATCTCCTTCACCAATGGGGCGCGGTACCAGGAAATGGCGATCTTCAACCTGGATGCATAAACTGCGCTCAATTTCAGGAAGGTGGATAAAGGTCTCCCATTCATATACAACGCCGCCGAAAACAGCAACTAACTCGCCCTTCTTAATGGGTTCAAGAGCGAAGATGCTGTTTCCGCTTTTGTCGGCTTTCAGGCGACCTTCTAACTTAGAAGACAGATAGGAACTTGGTTGCTTGGACATTCATAAAACTTCCTTTCAAATATAGGGATTAAAGATGAACAGCGCCCTCCGCGGTGGTCGAGCCGCGAAAAACGCCATTGTTAAATTCAATAATACATTAAATATCCAGCATGTAAAGGTTTTTTGCCGTTTTATTTTTATAGAGTTTATTAATGATTTGTTATTGATTCTTTTCCCCAATGCATTAAATGATTTCGAAGCCTGTTTGAATTACATAATATGACGAGAAAAAACCCGCATCACTCCTGGCCTAAAATTTTCACTTAACAATCATTTTTTACTTTCACTTTGAGTTATTTTGTCCATTGCGGACCCCAATCTGGTTCGGGGTTATTTGTTAGCTGTTGTGGGTTTTGACCATCTGCTCGCATGATGTACAAATCCGCTTGATCGTTATTGCGAAGAGAATTGAAGACGATAAACCTGCCGTCAGGCGAGTAAACAGCGCCTGCGTTATTCCCTCCGTCTGTTAATTGAGTGTAGCTTCCTGTGATTGCTTCAATTCTGAAAATATCTTTATCTGCATAAGGCCCCGCATAGATTAATAAGGTATTGCTATCTGGTGACCAATCAAGACTACCACCGATTCCTTTTAATCCTTGCGAAACACGGGTGTGATTTTTCCCGTTTGTATCCATGGTAAAGATTTCATATTCTTGTGGAACACCAACGGACATCGCATATGCAATTTTTTCTCCATTAGGAGACCATGCCACTGCCACAATTGTGTTTGAGCCTTCATATACCAAATGCGGATTTAATCCATCTGCGTTCATCATCCAAATGGAGGTTTGTCCGCCAGCTACCTGGTTTGCAAAGACAATTTGCCTGCCATCAGGAGAATAATCAGGTGAGATGACATTTCCAATGTTATTTGTTAATTGAACTAATTGTTTCTGATCGAATTGCAACAAGTAAAGGTCAAATGAACCATTACGATTGGAGGAAAATAACAGTCCTCCGCCATCTGGCGTAAAGACAGGATAATAATTACTGGCTTCCATATCTGTTAATTGGGTGTACCCAGTGCCATCGCGATTGACGATACATAATTGATTGTAGTCACCACGTGTACAGGTAAATACAATGCGACCGCCGTTTGTGCTGGTGGGGCGCGGAATAGGGGTTGCCGATGGGATGGGGGTAATATCCTGTGCAAAAGGCGTAAATTGAATAGGTGTGGGTATT
>JAXLVT010000015.1:0-95321 GCA_046328925.1 Anaerolineales bacterium | reverse complement strand
AAGGAAAAAATTTACATCCTGAAGTCTCATCGGTTTCTTGAAGCATGGTGCCCCCCGTGATTTCACATTCGAAGGAAACGGTCAATGCAGTTTGCTTTGGAATGGAATAAAACGTAATAGGTCTTTTCACGCGAATTGTTAAACCTGTTTCTTCTCGGGCTTCCCGAATCGCAGCCTGTTCAATGGTTTCATGATTCTCCATTAATCCACCAGGAATTCCCCAAAGGTGGTTTCCTATATTTTGTTGTACCATTAACACAGAATCTTTTTCTCGAATGAGAACAACTGCTGCGACAACGAAATTGGGAACATATTGAATGTGCATGCCTTTTTACACCTTATTCGAATACTCCGCTGGAGCGAAGAACACAATTACAGTCAACTCTTCTTCAATGGAATGGAAGCGGTGCTCTACATTCTTTGCTACATAGACAATGGAACCTGCTTGTACGGCACGGTCTTCATCCGCTACTTTGATTTGTGCTTTCCCGCTGACGATGTAATACACTTCATCTTCTGTGTGTGGACTTTGCGGGTCAACTCCACCAGCAGGCAAGACATACACACCCATGCTCAAGTCTGGCACTTTGAGAAATTCAAGATACAGTTTGTTTGAGGCAGTTTGTTGGGAAATCAATTGGTTAAGTTCAAAGGCCTGCATAAGTTCCTCCTTGGTCTGCTGTGAGTTACTAATGATATTAGGGTGTTTATTTCCAGTCTGTTAATTCTTCTTCTAATTCTTGAATCAATTTCACAAATTGCTCAGCCCCATTTTTTAATTTGCCTTCAAAGGTTACATTGTTAATCGCATCTGAGATAGAGTCTTCTTCTTCCATGGGGATGGTTTGCTCTATCAGTGGAAAGATTAGTGTTTTGAGTCTGTCCATGTGCTGGCGGAGAGTCGATGCGTATTCGCTGGCGGCCCAGCCAACTTCAAGGCGGCTGCGATTGTCGTCTTCTGCTTGCCATTGTTTTACAGAGTTGAGTAAGGTCTCGCTTAATTCATCGCTTTTCTTGTAATCAGAGTTCATTGCCCCGATAGGACCCTGATTGGGTGGGAACCCACCATCTTCCAGAACTTTGATTAAGGGAGCCTCCTTTTTAAAGAAGCCTTCATTGATATATTCAATAATGAACTCATGGGCGCGGAGGAAGAAGCTGGCTTTTGCACGTTTGTTGCTGCGAACTTCTAGCGATGCCCCACTAAGAACGGTTAAAAATCGTTGGATATTCTCCTGGTCAGCACGAAGGGTTTTTGAAATACGCATATGATTCTTCCTATGGTCTTAATGATTGGTATAAATTGAGTATATCATGCCAAAAAATTAGCGGACAAATTATGCTCATGCATAATTTGTCCGCTAGGTTTTGTTTTTATTAGGCTAAGCCTTTACTGAATTTTTTAAAACCCCCAGGCCTTCAATCTCCACAAGTACCTCATCTCCATTTTTTAGCTCACCCACCCCAGCGGGCGTACCTGTGAAAATAATATCTCCAGGCTCCAGCGTCATCACAGAGGAGATGTATGCAATCAAAATGCCTACATTGAAAACCATGTCACGTGTAGAAGCCATTTGACGCATCTGCCCATTGACGCGACAAGTAACGACCGCGTCTGAGGCGTCAAAGTCAGTATCAATCCACGGACCGAACGAACAAAAGGTATCAAAGCCTTTCGCGCGTGTCCATTGGCCATCAATTTTTTGCAGGTCGCGTGCTGTCACATCATTGCCGATGGTATAGCCAAAGATATATTCCTTGGCAGTCTCAGCTGTGACATTCTTTGCGCGCTTGCCAATCACGACTACCAGTTCCGCTTCATGCTCCACTTGTGAGGATTGCGGCGGAAGCAGAATGATATCTCCATTGGAAATGATTGAGGATGGTGGCTTTAGAAAGATAAGAGGAACTTTAGGAACTTCATTTCCCAGTTCTTTGGCATGTTCCACATAATTTCGTCCAACGCATAGAATCTTGCTCGGTTGGCAAGGGGCAACGAGTTTTAATTCAGAAATCGGAGTGCGGGCTTCGCGCCTGCGATATTCGCCAAAAATATCCCCTTGAATTTCGCCAATCTTATCGTCTAACATCCATCCGTATTTCGGACTCTCACCATCAGTTTGGTAACGGATAATTTTCATGAACTCTCCCGTACAAAATAAGATAGAACCAACATTGATTATACATTTTATTACTTGATTGATTTGATAAAATCCTCAACAAGTTGATCGTCCCAGTTTTCAGCAGGGCCTTGAATCATTAGAATAGTGGGGCCGCGATTCCCTTTAAAAATAGTTATCCATTGTCGCATGGTAAAGTTTCCATAATCCCCCTCGCTCACTGTGACTGTTACGGTTTCGCCTCGAATTTCCTTGTCAAATGAATCCACATAATGCATGGACGCTCCAGCCTGATTGCCTTGTTGCTCAGCCGCCTGACGTAATTGTTCTTCAACTTGGGCGGAATTTCCAGAGATAGCCCCATTGTATTGCATCAGGATAATCGTCGGCTTATTGTGTGAAGAAGAGTCTGGGGATAATGAGATTAAATCATAGATAAACATATCCATGGCCTGAGTTTTATAGCCCTGAGGAATCTCATAATCAGCAATTTTATTTTGTATTTTTGCTACACTAGTGGGGTCACCATTGATCATGCTTTGTGTGCGCTTGCCGAACTCTCTGAAACCCAAAAAGGCAGCCACAGCAACGCAACAACATAACAAGCCGACAACCACAAAGCCTATTGTTAATTTTTTAGCTTCACTCATTAGAACCGCCTTTTTGTGATAATTTATTTTGTTTTGTTATTATGAATTACTTTATATATTGCGGCTAGAACTTCTTCAGCCTTGTGATATGGAATGGATTCTTTTGGGATTTCGAGTCGTGTTGCAATCGAATTAAGAATATGCTGTGCCAGTTGTTGGTGATTGGACAAATCTCTACGTCTGGATAAAAACTCTTCCATGATCTGTATTTCATATTGCGATATCTTCTCAATTGGGAAACCTTCAGGTACATCATTTGTGGAAACCCAGGTGTTAATCATGACAGGGGTAAGGGGAGAAAAATTCTTGAGTTCTTTCTCTTCACGTTCATGAATAACAATGGTGCCTGCGGCCAGGTCTCCCACACGGCGGGAGTTCGGGCTAATAAACATGGTTACTACGCCAATGCCATATGCAGTGGGCAACAGGTCAATAATGCGCACAAGGTTTCGAATGATGGCTTCGCCCACTGTGATGGGTGTGCCATCCACGCGAATGACTCGCAACCCAACCCAACGTTTTCCTGGTGTTTGCCCGTTCCACAGAATTTCAAAGAAAATATAATAACCCCATAAAAAGATAAAGCTGAGAATGCCCGTGATGGCAAGTGCCCAGTTGAACAGGTCTTCTCCGAGAAGATCAGTTTTAAAAACAATTAAGGCTACCAAGATGGCTGCCCCCAGAATTAACAATTGTCCAATTAAGATTAATGCAGTATCAATCAGAGCTGCTAGAAAGCGAGACCCAATCCCCGCTACATCATAATCAAAAGTTACATTTTCAGGTGTGTCAATTTTAAGGACGTCGTTTGAGTTTGTCATGTGTATAATTACCAGATGAATTCAGAATGGCGGGAATTTTATCCCCGTAGAAAAGTGATTATCAATGAATGTAGATGAATTTTACCAGTCTCGCAGACAAGAATGGGAACTATTAAGTAGCTTAATCCAGCGGGCTCAAAAAGATGCGCATCAGCTCTCGCCTGTAGATATTGAGCGGCTCGCCAGCCTGTATCGTGCCGCTAGTTCAGACCTAGCTTTAGCCAAGCGCGATTTTCCTCGTCACCGTGTGACGCGTTATTTAAATCAAATCGTAGGCCATGCCCATTCGGTTTTATATCAAGGTGAGCCTTTGGCATGGAAGCGCATTCGAGATTTTGTTTTTCGTGACTTTCCTCGCCTCTTTCGTGAGACGCTTATTTTTACCTTTATAGCCTTTCTCCTCTTTGTGATTCCAGCTTTTATAGCAGGGATTACAACTGCCGCTTCGCCCAAATCTGCAGTTTGGCTATTGCCTGCGGAAGTTCAGGATCTCATCCCAATTATTGAAGACAAACAATTATGGATTGATGTCCCTGTAGAGGAAAGACCGTATACATCGGCATTCATTATGCAAAATAATATCCGTGTATCCTTCCTTGCTTTTTCCAGCGGAGTAACGGGTGGCCTCCTGACTCTGTGGTTGCTCGTGGATAACGGGTTAATCCTTGGAGGGTTGCTTGGACTAACCAGCTATCATGGTATTGGCTTTGACCTTGCTACATTTGTCATTGGTCATGGCGTGATTGAGCTGAGCGTTATTTTCATGTCTGGCGGTTCAGGTTTGATGTTGGGGTGGGCACTATTGCATCCAGGCCTCATGCGTCGTAGGGATGCATTAATGCTTGCCGCACAAAAAGCTGTGAAATTGCTAGGGGGAGCCGTACCTTGGTTGGTAGTAGCTGGAACCATTGAAGGTTTCATCTCTCCATCAACAACCATTTCCTGGCCAGTCAAATGGAGTATAGGTATCCTTTCTGGAGTTGCACTGTACTCCTATTTATTTCTTGCAGGCAGGGAAAAGAAAAAGAAATGGGAGAATTAACCAAACAGGCTTACGAGAAATCGTAAGCCTGTTTTATTCAAAAATACTTCATAAGTAAGAATTGTTATCTCGTGAGCTCGTATAACTTGAGAATTGCAAGGCTGCCCCAAATTATTCCAGTAACCATAAATACCAGGGCCCAATTCCATATATTTATTTTTGTTTTTTCAACAAAGGTACGAGTTGCCATATAGCCAAATAAGATGCCAGTAATCGTGAGTAGTGTTGAAAAGCTAATGATTATTAATAAATCAGTGTTTTTCAACTGTCCTATGCTTGCGTCGATGAGGATTGAAATAAATAAAATTGAGAGGAAGAGCAGGGTGGCTTGTTTTTTTACTAGTACAGATTTTATTTTTTCCATCTTAATGATTCCTGCTTTCATCTCTACAACATCGTCCGACCTTTTAGCTCAAGATAGCGATTGATTACAGCCAATGAAAGTTGATTGGCGGGAACATCCAGAGTCAACACACCACGTTTACGAAGCGTATCCAGCACAATTCGACGCTCATCCAGCATTTGTGCTGCAGATGCGCGTTGATACACTGTCAGTGAATCCGTGGGTTCCTGATTTGCAGCAGCGTGTACATCGGGGTCACTGATAGTCACTACCAAAGGTAGACTCGATCGGGCTAACAAAGAAACCTGTGCTACAAGTGAATCCAAGCTTGCACCACTACTTAAGTCAGTAAAAATTACGACCAGAGCGCGACGACGTTGCTTCACAGCCAGATAGGTCAATGCCTTGTGATAATTTGGTTCGATTTGTTGAGCATCCACAGCATACAGAACTTCCAACATGCGGTAGAACTGTCCACGTCCCTGACGAGGCGCAAGGTAATGCGTTACATCATCAGCGAAACTCATAACACCAACGCGATCCCCCTTCCCTGTAGCTACATATCCTAAAAACAGAACTGCATTGACCGCATAATCTAACTTGGCAATATTAGCGACCGGTGATTGCATCATGCGCCCTGTATCCAATACCGCAATTACAGTTTGGCTGCGCTCAGTTTGATATTGAACAGTCACTGGACGATGGCGTCTTGCGGTTGCTTTCCAATTAATGCGGCGATATTCATCATCAGGTAAATATTCACGTAAACGCTCGAATTCAGTTCCTTCACCGAACATGCGTGTGGTGCGCAACCCCAGCTCTTGCAAACGATTCTTGCGCAACAGTAAGTCATACATGCGTACATCCAGCAAATTTGGATAAACCTTCACAGACCCTGTGGCATTTACTGTTCCTTGGCGAAAGACCAATCCAAATGGACTTTTCCAACGCAGGGTGATATTGCCAAATACATAATCGCCACGCCGTAGCGGTTGCAAATGATAAACACCAGTCCATCTATTCAATGCTTGGACTGTTCCACTTAGCAATCGAGTTTCAATTTGAAAAGCTTCTGGCGCTTCATCCCGAACCTCAAAACTGGTCCCACGACGAGAGCGATTCCTAACGCTGATAGTGACTGGATTTTGCACACCAAGCGAAAGCTTGCTTTCATGATGGCGTTCCACCTCAAAGCGATCTATACTGCCCGCTAGGCGCCAGTCTATAAAAAAGAGAGCGCCAATTAGCAATACGTAACCCCAGCCCATCCATTCAAAGCCTCGAAAGAGGCTGCCTAATGCGATAATGGGCGCAGCCAATAGCAAAATCAAAATCCCACGAATTGAAGGAATCATAATTATCTTGGTACTTCAACTTGTCCCATAATGCGCTGAATCACAGCATCTGCATCGAGGCCTTCAATTTCAGCTTCAGGTTTTAATAAAACGCGATGGCGGAATACGGAAGGAATTACAAACTTAACATCATCAGGGGTGACAAAGTCACGCCCTTGCATGGCCGCAAAGGTTTTTGAAGATGCTAAAACATGAGTGGCTGCTCGGGCACTGGCGCCCAAAACAAGGTCAGGGCTGCGGCGGCTAGCAGCATTAATGTTGGCAATGTAGTTAAGAATTCCATCTTCTACAGTCACTTGTTGAATCAGTTTGCGAATTTCAGTCACTTGTTGTGCAGTGATGACTTTAGATAAACCAGAACTTTCGATGTTATGCGCATCAAAACCTTGGTGCGTACGACGCAATATTTCAACTTCTACAGCAGGTGGTGAGTAGGGAACAAGAACCTTAAACATGAAACGATCTAATTGGGCCTCAGGCAATGGATACGTGCCTTCATACTCAATGGGGTTTTGTGTTGCAATCACCATGAACGGTGACTCCAGAATATGACGTTCCCCTTCGAGGTTGACCTGTCTTTCTTCCATTGCCTCCAACAAAGCAGATTGTGTTTTTGCTGGCGCACGATTAATTTCATCCGCAAGTAATAACTGTGTGAAGATTGGTCCCTTTTTGAGATAGAAGCGCGAAGTGTTCATATCGAACACACTGGTTCCAAGAATATCTGAAGGCATCAAATCCGGTGTAAATTGAACGCGTGTAAATTGTGCCTGTACCATGAAGGAAAGAGTCTTTGCCATCAAGGTCTTGGCGGTCCCGGGGACCCCTTCCAATAGTACATGCCCATTGCTAAGCAACGCCACTACGAGAAGCTCAAATGGGTCTTCCAAGCCTACAAGGACTTTATTGGCTTCAGTTCTTAGGTCTTCAAAAACTTTTTTTAGGTCTGAGATTTGCATAGTTTCTCCGTAAGAGGTTTATTCATTAATCCAGTGTGAGGCTTCAGCTGCAAGTTTCAATAGTTCAGCTTCACTGATATTTTTTTGTGATAGACGTTTTAGCAAACTGAGAAGGGCATCCTTATCTATGGCAGAATTGTATTTTGACAATGTGTTTACATACTCTTCATCGTTCATTGATGGATCTATACGATATCGTTGACCCAGATGTCGCTTCACACGTTGGTGATATTGTTTTAATACTTCATTTTTGTGCCCTGCCTTGCGATTGAGATTTGCAATTGCAGTGACATGTTCCAAGGGGCCGCGTCGTTTTATTTCATGTGTAAGTGGAACAGGGCGTCCAAAAGCACGGCCTTGTAGTATCAAGGCAAGGAAAATTACACCAACTACGAATAGAATGGCATGTCCACCAGGAGTATGCTGTAACCATTGAGATGGGCCAATAATATTTCCAGTTTGAAATCCGTGATGCCATTCATCAAACCAGATTGCTCCTTTTGGGGCCGTTAGTGCTAAGAGGTTTAATATCATGCTGGCATTTCCATCGTTTTTTAATGCCAGATTTGAGAATGGATACGGAGTGGAAGAAAGAATTACTCGCCCTTTACTTTCTTGGAATGATATAACGATAGGGTAGCCATTAGCAGAAAGAATAGGTAGGAAATCAGAGCGACTGGTAGTAAGTCCAAAGTTAGCTTGAGTAATTATCTTGGATGTAAGCAACGGGGAGTTTAATATTGGTGAAGAAACAGAAAACTCACTTGCTGTATTATTCATATATTCCATTGAAAAGTCAAAATGCCCCAGCGATGTTTCTGTTTCGAGATTGTCACCTGCTAGTATAAGTGTGCCACCCTGCTTAATCCAGTTATCCAACAATTTCCATTCATTATCTGAAATGTTGATGGAAGGTTCCAAAATAAAGATAATCTTTGTCTCTGTTTTTGGTTCGAAGACAGTAGATGAGGATTCCGTGGTTTCGTATCCGAGATTATTTAGCCATAATTTAAGGGCCAATGTACCGTTTGGTGCAGAAGATGTGCTCAAATAAGGGATTTCAGGGGACTTGCTCTTCTGCAACGCAGTAATGATTGTCACTACAATCAATGCAAATAGAATTCCGATTCCCAACCAGCTATCACGAGTGAGCTTCATGTTTTTTTTCCTTGAGCTCTTCGACACGATCACGGTAGTGTTTGAAGGTTTCCTCTTCAACAGTATGATATCCATACCAGACGTTATCGAACACTTCAATCACTTCTCCCAAAGGTTTGGCAAGATCGGGTGAGTTGGATACACTACGTAAGTATTCACGGTTTGTTTTGGAACGGTCATACCGTAGTACACCGCGCTCGTCCATTAGCAATAGAGACGAGAGATATAAATACCGTACTGCAGATCGGTAGTCTCCTCCGCGTGATAGGGTTTGTGCTTTGTCAAAGGCTGCTTCAGAGGTCAACGGTTCGTTGCCTTCACCTTCCTCACTACTTAATTGTGCTTCTTTAATAAAATCTTTGAACAAGGTTCTAAAGACAAATATCAGCACGATAGCTAGAATAATAGCCGCAATGATGGAAAATGTAGTGGTGCTTATATTTGCAGAGATGGGATTGTTTCCAAAAATACGGTTTAACAATCTGTTGAGTGCATCGAGTATTTTTTGAAGTAAGGTATTTAGTGGGCTTGGTGTCTGTTCTGCCCAGATAAATTCTGGTCGAGCCAAAATTGTATGCAGCGGATCCAAATCTTTGGTTGAGAAAACTTGTCCCAGTTGTTTTTTATGGGCATTTTGTAGCGCGCTAAAAAGATCATCAATCTTTTGTAGATTGGGGTCCTTTTCGCGTAACAGGCTAATCAAATAGCTGTTATCTACCAGAACAATCTGTCCGTGTACGTTTACTTCGGTAATGCTCTCCCATTGGCTGGCGAGTTCATTAAGTGTTTGTTTTGTTTCCTCTCCAGTTGATTTTTCGAGTTGAGAGATTGTATCTCGTGAGGCTTGAATTAATTTCCAATACTCATCTTCTGAAATTGGTGTTGATTTGGAGGAAATTGCGTAAACAGGTAGAGTTGCAACAGCAAGTGTAGCAACAACACATACTAATAAAAGAAAACTACGAAAAAAGCGCATTTTGTTAAAAGCCGGATGATGCCAGCCCGAGTAACCCGAATAAAACAAATATCGCGCCGATCAATAACCCATAAAGTGCGATGCCTGCAAAAGAAAGAAGTGCGAAGCGACCAATATCGATTCCAGTAATCAGGGGGGCTGATGTTTTGGTTGTTATCTCAGGAAGGCTAACTACATTATTTTCAGTAGCTTGGGATGTAGACAATTGCAATGCGATATCCAGACCTTCAGAGCGTGTGCGTAAATCGAAATAGACGACAGTCATAATTGTCAGCTTTAATGGTACATAAAGCAAGCTCATTAACATAGTAATGAGAGTTTGTATTATCGTTGTAATTGCTAACTGTATTTCTACACTGGTAGTGAGAGAAGATAGTGCATATGTCATTAACCAATTCATCAGCAATACAGGACCAGAAACGAGCAACCAGCCAAAGACTGCCAGAACCAAGGCGCAACCTACCAACCACCAGAATCTACTACGAGCAAGATCCCAAGCCCTGCGAATAGAATGGAAAACGTCTCCGTTTTCCAGAGAAATCACAGGAGGGATAAGCGGGTTCACCACCAAGCCAATGAAAAACAGAATTCCCGGTCCGCTAAACCAGCCAACGCACGGGATGATTGTCCAGATAGATAGGATAATGACCAGAATGAATACGAGGATGAGAGCAAGTATCAATTTTAGCCATGAGGTGGATAAGGTGCGATAGGAGTCCAAAATACCAACAGGCTTACCTGTATAGTTGTTTGCCACGGCTCGTGTCAATGCGGCTGTTGCCACACCCTGAACAAAGATAAATTGCACAAACACTACCAGGAAGGTGCCCGCACTTGCAGTGATCCACCCAGGGGAGGAGAAAATATCAGAAGGGTTCCCATTGACACTTGTTCTAAATGTGGAAGTTGTTGTAAAAACTTGAATTGCAGTTTGAATTAACGCCAACGGAATGTATGGGATGGCAAAAATACCAATGAACTTTAAAAAATTTTGTCGATATAGGCGAATGGCGCGGTCTAATAATTCACCAAGGCTCATGGGGTGTATGATAGGTGATATGGAATCGGTCATTTTATGTGTCCTCCTGAAATTAGGTTTAATCTCAAATCTATTATAAAGCTTTGATTGGTATTATATCTAACGTTTTGTCAGGCTGTTGGACCTGGAAGTACGCTTCCCCATTAAATTTTATTTACTTTGGAGATATCGCAGGCTTGAAACATTTCAGTTACTGATTTTTTCAATACAGGGTGAATCAAATCTGGGGCTATATCATGTAGCGGGACCAGCACAAATGCACGTTCCTGTAATCTTGGATGAGGAATCTTCAAAGCTGGTGTATCCAAAATCGCGTTGTCAAAAAATAAAATGTCAATGTCAATCGAGCGTGGACCATTTTGGAAACTTGGAACACGTCCGAGGGCGGTTTCCAATCTCTTCAAGTGCCCAAGTAATTTTTCTGGGCTGAGATATGTTTCGACCATGACCACTTGATTGAGAAATGCTGGTTGATCAGAAAAGCCCCAAGGGGGAGTTTCATATACATGTGATTTATTCTTCACAGACATTTGAGGCGTGAGGTTATCAATGGCGTTTCGTAAATTACTTAAGCGATTGCCAAGGTTACTTCCTAGTGCGAGGTAAGCGATGTGATCCATAATTAAATAGCGTGTTCTTCGTAATGTTCCACTACGTCTAATGCAATCCAATTTTCGATGGTTTTGTTTGAAAAAGCAGACTCTGGCATTCTGCGAACCACTCCGGTTAATTCAATTCGTTTGCTTTCAAACAATCTTCTCAATTCAGTACCGCTAGTGAATTGGAAATTTGCAATCAAGGTTTTATTAAACTCATCTGTGTCAGGTTCTTCATAAACGAAATCGGGGTCAGATGTAACACCGTTGATAATTTTGATGCCTTCATCCCACCAGCCAATTACATGTGCGAGGATATCTTCAAATTTATCAAAGCCCTGCTTCTTAAGAAATTCCTCTTTGTTTTCTAGTGCATCAAATTTTTGGATGTACGTACCCCATTCATTTTCAAGGGTATCCACAGTGAGAAAACGACTTAAGGCTACAAGGTGTTCACGGGCATGGCTGATGAAGATGCCATTAATCCAGTTGCGGATACGATGATTTTCAAACGCATCTTTGCTCGTGGACCTGAGGTCTACTACGGCTTTCTGACGCGTTTTCTCAAAGTGAGCGAGGAACATGCCTTCGGGCCAGGTTTTGTATTTTGCAATTGAAGCCGCGTTGAAAGCATCAAAGTCATATTTTTTGCGTTCGTATTCACGGTTTTCTGCAATCGCCAAAATAATGGGCATACCTTCTTCCCACCATCCCAATATGTGTGCCAACATATCACGGAATTGAGCATAGCCTTGTTTATTCACCCGCTCCTGACCATAGTCTGCAGGCCAATTGGCAAAACGGGAAATGTATGTTGCCCATTCGGTTTCGAGAAAATCTATGGTGCGTTGTTTGTAGCTGATCATGAAAACCTCATAAATTTTATGATGTGACAATCGGCAGTGCAAATCCTGACAGATGCAGTATTTGAGCGTGCTATACTACGCGCGTCCAATTTTACTCTCATTCGGCGTAGAAGGAGATACTATTCCCTTCTTGCAATAAAGGAAATTACAAATGATACGAAGATTTCTTTTCGTCTTGTTGGGGATAGCTCTAATTTTGACAGCTTGTGGTACGCCACAGGCAACTCCCAGCGTAGGGGATGCTTGGGCGTGTGAGCAGGCCCAAAGTCCGAATTGGGGCGGAGGTGGTTTGGGTGATGTATATTATCCGCTATGGGGAAATGGTGGCTTGGACGTTCAACACTATGATGTCAGTTTGAATCTGGATGCGGCGCAGAATCAAGTCAATGGGGATGCAATTTTAGATATCGCTGCAACCCAGGCGCTGGATGCGTTCAACCTTGATTTTCTTGGGATGGAAATTTCAAAGTTACAGGTCAATGGGGTGGATGCAAAATATTGCCGAAATAATTTTGGCGAGTTGACTATTATTCCAACGACTCAAATTTCCAATGGCGAAACATTCCGTGTGGAAGTTCTTTATAGCGGAACGCCTGCCAGTAAAAAATCTGATGTGCTTGGGTATTCTGTCGGTTGGTTGAAGAATGAAAAAGAGAATGCCTTCTTTGCGTTTTCAAGTCCTGAGATCCCTTCATTTTTATATCCAGCCAATGAATATAGTACCGATTTTGCTACTTATGATTTCAAAGTGACTGTGCCCGAATCTTTACAGGTCTTTGCAATCGGTGCTTTGAAAGGCAATGTAAAAGCAAATGAGAAGCTGACCAGTGAGTGGGAAGTAAGTGAACCCATTGTAGGAAGTACTTTTATTTCAATTGGCGAATATCAGGCAGAAAAGACTCTGGATGGTCCGGATGGCTTGAAAGTAAGCTTGAATTTTACAAACTCAGTAAATGAAAAGACACAGACAAAATTTGAAATTATTCCTGAAATGTTGACAGTATTTAGCAAAGAGTTTGGCGCGTTTCCATATAACGATCTGGGCGTGACTTGGGTTGATGATTTGCCCGTAGGAGGCATTACTGTCCCAGGCAGAATCTTTATCAACTCAGGTAGCGTAGAAAAATTGATGGCACATGAATTGCCACGTGAGTGGTTTGGCGTGAGTGTTGTCCCTGCTGCTGTGGAAGATACCTGGTTGACACAAGGCATGGCGAGCTATGCTTCTGCCTTTTTGTGGGATGAACATATTGGCACAGATATCAGTGATTCAATCAACTCTGAATATGCCAATTTGCCACTTTCCACTGGGGCTCCTGCGATTGCAAAGACGTATGAAGCAACTTCTGATGTTGTGTATTTCCGCTCTGCAATCGCTTTGCATGCCTTGCGAGTCCATGTAGGCGATGAAGTTTTCTTTAATATCCTAAAGACCTTTACAGAAAAATATAAAAATAAAATATTCCATACAGCAGATTTTATTGCGGTTGCCAATGAGGTCAGCGGGCAGAAATTGGATGATTTCTTCAAGGCTTGGTTATATGAAGAACCAATTCCTGATATTCCTGAAATGAGTTTGAGCAAAGGCAACGAATAAGTCAGTTTAAATAGAAGAATTAAATTTACAGCTGGTTCGGGAATTGATTCCTGAACCAGCTGTTCTTTGTGGTAAAACTGCCTTATCTTATCGCTCAAGGAGATTGATTTATGAAAATAGTTGCTGATATTTTGGTGGCAGTCGTTGCTCTTTTACATTTTGGGTTTCTGTATCTTGAAATGTTTTTGTGGGATAAACCACGTGGTATGAAGTCTTTTAACTTGACGGCTGAATTTGCAAAGCAGTCAAAGACACTGGCCATGAATCAAGGCCTTTACAATGGTTTTCTTGCGGCTGGCCTCATTTGGGGAATCTTTGCAGGCGACCCAGTGAAAATATTCTTCCTTAGTTGTGTAATTATCGCTGGTGTCTTTGGCGCTATTACGGTAGGCAAGCGAATTTTATATATTCAAGCAATCCCCGCGATTGTGGCTTTGCTGGCCGTGTTGATTTTTTAGTGATTGGTAAAAAAGTAAGGGCGGGGTTTCCCCGCCCTTACTTTTTATTTAATGATATTTACAAAATCTGCAAACAACCCATAAGCGGTTTCAACAGGTCCGCCTTGCATGCCGGGCTTTTCAGAAAGCGTAACTGAGTAATCCAGAATTACATCAGTTCTAAAGGTAATGCCTGTGCTGGAATTCATCATTCCATATAATGGGGAAGTTGCATCTACCAATTGTGGGGAAACACTGGCTTCCACTTTATCTCCAACTTTTTCAGCAGAACAAACTAATTTATAACGTTTGCCTTCAGCCTTTGCTTGGGCAATCATTTCCGCTGTGATGCCACGAATACCTGTGGGATTGACCTGTTGCGGAGTCATCGGTGTATTCCATAACACAGTTACTAATACGGCAACTTTGATGGCAGGGTCCCAACCATCTACATCGTTAGTGGGGTCGGTCTCTGCGACACCAATCGATTGAGCATACTTAAGTGCATCTGCGTAGGACTCACCGTTTTCCATGCGAGAGAGGATAAGATTTGTGGTCGCGTTGAAAATTCCTTTGAAGGAAGTTACCTCTGCCAACGGAAACGCCTCACGCATGACCGAGAACACGGGAGCGCCGCCCAATACAGTAGACTCGAACATGAATTTTTTCCCTTTACTCTTTGCCAAAGCAGTCAACTCACGATAGCCATGAACCACGGGACCTTTGTTTGCCGTTGTGGCATGCATGCCAAGATTCAACGCCGTACGGATGTGATCCAACGCGGGTTGTCCGGTCTGTGTGTTGACAGGGCTGTTCTCAAACATCACATCGGCTTGTGAATTGTTGATGACATCTAAAGAACTTTTCACTTCCATAGTGGAAAGAGATGAAATGGACTGTTTGCTCTCTACCAACTCCAAGGCTTTTTGAATATCAAGCCCGTTGGGGTTGACTGCAAATCCGTGACTGCCGGTTGAGATGCCGGTCACTGAAAAAGTGACATCGTAGTTTGATTTCAGCAGTTCTTGTTTGTGAACAAGAAGTTTCGCGAGCGAACGTGCCACATTGCCAAATCCGATGAATGCTAATTTGTAGTGCATGATAATTTCTCCTGATTGATATGGCTTGTTTCGGGAAAATTCCGAATCAGCTTTTTATACGGGGGGATAGGGATATGCTCTGCGTCCTTGCAATGGACGAGGAAATACTTTCTTGGTGCAAAGAATCTCTGCGCGAATTAATAAGGCGGTGATTTCGTTCGGGCTGAGATAATTTTCAAGCAGGCTGGACCAACTCTCAGTTTGAGAAAGAGGCGCGAGCAAGGATTCAGGAATCTGCTGACCTGCAAAGTCCCAAATTACGGTGCGCAGTTTATCCTCTTCATGAAAACAAATCCCATGATCGATGGCGAAGAGTTGATTTGTCTCTTCTTCAAAAAAAATGTGGCTACCTTTGCGGTCTGCATTGTTGGCGAGGATATCGAACAACACGACAGGGCGTAATTTATTTTTTTCGTCAGGTGTGAAGTTAAAGTAGTGATGTTCAATGTCGTATTCAATATATTGCTGAAGAGAGCCAGGACCATAGGGACCATCTTCGCGATAGGTTGTGAATGGAACAATGTGAAGGCCGAGAGCTTCACTTAATTGATAGGCAGCGACTTCACGCAAGGCTAATGTGTATTCGGGAAAATCCCATAGTGGCTGTTCGCCTTTGGTGGGTTTATAGACAGCTTTATATTCCACGCCTTCGTGATGAACATCCACGAAGAATGTGTAATTACTGCCGAGCATAAACTGGCCTTTGAGTTCGTATTTGCCTTGTGTAAGAGCAGCTTGGATTTTGCTTGAGGATTCGGTCATGTGGAAAACGTTGTGAGATTCAAACGTTTGTACGTTGAAATATTAACGTAAGTGCCCATTCTTCTTTGGACAGAAATGTCCTTCAGGTTCCATCGGTTGGCCGCATTGCGGACAGACCGGACGACCCCGTGATGCAATATCCTGTCCCCAGCGGGCGAGGGCGCGCAATTGTGAGCGAGTTGCCCAAAAGCGCACTTGCGCAGCAGAGTCGGGTTCGAACTCTTCGGTCAACAATTCTTTGGTGAAGATGACAACCCGATCGCGGTCTTTATCATAGCCAAGGCCAATTTCGCCGGCGCGGAAGAGCGGGTCAACGGGTGGGTTGATGCGCATTACGTGTTCCATGTAATCGCCGGAGGCTTCTTCCAAATCTGGATTTTGCTGGCTGATTTGTGCAAGGAATTGTTCAATGCCAATGGCAAGGGTTTGCAGTTGAGCCTTTTCAATAATCACAGTAATGGTGCGTTGTTCTTGATAGGCTTGCAAATAAAAAACGCGCTGGCCGGGTTTGCCAATGGCGTCTGCTGTAATATGGTCACAGGGGTCTACATCAATTTCGAAGCGGGGCATAATTTATTACCTTTATAAAAGCGAGTATACCAGAATACCCTTTCCACCCTTCGGACATAACCCAAAACTACCACTGGAAGTTCCTCGGTATTTGGAGGCACAGAGTTATAATTTCAACATCTTGCCAAAGGAGTTGCCATGTACGATAAAAATAAGCTCGATGAATTAAAAGCTTCGCTTGAAAAATGGGAAAAGACTTCCCTGAAGAAAGCATTATCACAACTACCTGAACGCGCCGACGAATTTATTACTACCTCTTCCGAACCGATTAATAGATTGTATACTCCGCTTGATGTAGCGGAAAATGATTACGACACAGCGCTTGGGTTGCCGGGCGAATATCCCTACACCCGTGGCGTTCACCCGACTCTGCATCGCAGCAAACTGTGGACGATGCGTATGTTTGCTGGCTTTGGGACAGCAGAAGAAACCAATGCGCGCTTCAAATATTTGCTGGAGCAGGGTCAAACCGGCCTAAGCATTGCCTTCGACCTAGCTACCTTGATGGGCTATGATACTGACCAGCCCGAAGCTCTTGGTGAGTTTGGGAAATGTGGCGTGGCCATCTCTTCATTGAAAGACATGGAAATTTTGTTGGATGGAATTCCGCTCGATAAAGTTTCTTCCAGCATGACCATCAATTCTCCTGCCGCGATTATTTGGGCTATGTATCTGGCTGCTGCTGAAAACAAAGGATTGCGCCTCGACCAGTTACGTGGCACCACCCAAAACGACATCCTCAAAGAATTTATTGCTCAAAACGAATTCATCTTTCCACCCGCACCTTCCATGAGATTGGTTGTAGATACCATGGAGTTTGGCGCGCAGAAAGTTCCGCAGTGGAATACGATTTCAATCAGTGGATATCACATCCGCGAGGCAGGGTCAACAGCTGCACAAGAACTGGCCTTCACGCTGGCGGATGGATTTGAATACGTCCGCTGGGGAATTGCTCGTGGCATGGATGTAGATGAATTTGCTCCGCGTTTATCTTTCTTCTTTAACGCGCATAATGATTTCTTCGAAGAGATTGCCAAATACCGTGCGGCTCGACGTATTTGGGCTCGTGAAATGCGTGAGACTTTTAAGGCGAAAAATCCGCGCTCGTGGTTGCTGCGTTTCCATACACAAACAGCAGGGGTTTCATTAACTGCTCAGCAACCAGAAAACAATGTAGTGCGTGTGGCTTTACAAGCCTTAGCCGCTGTGCTCGGTGGAACCCAAAGTTTGCATACCAACTCATTAGATGAAGCGTTGGCTTTGCCTTCTGAACATTCGGTGACCATTGCCTTGCGCACGCAACAAATCATTGCTGAAGAATCTGGGGTTACGAATACAGTTGATCCGCTTGGGGGGAGTTTCTTCGTCGAAGCTCAAACAGACCGAATTGAGAAAGATGCGTATGCCTACTTCCGTCGCATTGAGGATTTGGGTGGAGTCATCCCTGCACTTGAAAAAGGATTCATGCAGGGTGAAATTGCAGATGCGGCATATCGCTATCAACGTGAGATTGACAAAGGTATTCGTAAAATTGTAGGTGTCAATGCATATGCAGAAGACAAACCATTAAGTATTCCGATTTTGAAAATGGACCCCAACGGCTATACCCGTCAATTGGCTCGGTTGAAAGAGGTTCGTAAAACTCGTGATAATGGTCGTGTTGGTCAGACTTTGGATCGATTAAGAATTGCATGTGAAGGAACTGAAAACACAATGCCATACATCATGGAATGTGTACATGCTTATTGTACGCTTGGTGAAATTGTAGGCGTGATGACGAAGGTCTTTGGGAAATACGAAGAACCAACCATGATATAAGTGGATGCAACAAAAAACTGGGTATGGATTTTATTCCACGCCCAGTTTTTTGTTTCTCTGTACTGCCAACAACTTTTGGATACGATCATATTTTTCGCGTGAGAGTGGATATGACCATGCCAATAAAATTGTTCCAAGTAAAATTCCTGCTCCAATGAAAGAAACCATCAAACGAATCATAATCAAGGCTGAAGCTGGTTGTGTAAATTGAATTACATTGTCTGGCGGAGATTTGTAGCCAGACCATCCCAATACCTGTAATGTAATGAAGATTACCAGCGCGCCTGTCAATTTTCGAATCAGTGTGCGAATCCCATAATACACACCTTCCTGCCTTCGGCCTGTACGAAGCTCATCCCATTCAATCACATCTGGCAAAATCGAGTCAGGCAGAATGTATGCAGCAGACACCCCAATCCCTGCAAGCGCAGCGATGGTTAAGAGATAGTCAATTTGACCTGGTTGAATGGTAAAGATCATAAATTGAATAATGATCCATAAAAACATGCCAAAGATATATGCTTCGCGTTTGTTACGCACACGGGCTAACCACATCCAAAATGGCACGAAGAGAACACAAACCAACATCATGATTCCAAAAAATGCGGATTCCAGCGCAAGGTCAACGCCAAGGATATTAACCTTTGCCAACAAGTCGCCTTGTGCCACCCAGTAAAGTAAAAAGAATGGGAACGTAATTGCGATCATATCCACCGCAGACCAGTTGAACATATAAATTCCTGCGGCGTAACGGAAAGGGACATTTTCCCAAGCCACGCGCAAAGATTCTCGGAATGGAATCTCAACCACTTCCTCGCTTGAAAACTTTTCTTTGACGAATATCCCAATCAGAAAAAGAGGAAGCGATCCCAACGCGCCGAAAACTGCTCCTGCTGCCATAAATCCCTGCTGCTGAGAGCCACCCGCCCGAATGACTTCATCGACAATCATGGGAGCCGCAACAACTACAGTCATTGCGGCGAGGAGTTGAAACACAGAACGAAAACTGGAGAGGGAAGTTCGCTCATCATAATCTTGAGTTAATTCAGGGGTTAAGGAAAGATACGGTACACCAACCAATGTAGTGAATGTATCTGAAATCATAAAAGATAAAGTGACATATAAAAGTAGAGCCAGTTGACTGTTCCAATTTGGCGCGGTCCAGAGGATTACAAAACTTATTCCAAATGGAAAAGCAAACCAAAGCAAAAATGGGCGTCTTCGCCCAAGTTTGGATTTCATGCGATCACTGATGACGCCGATGATAGGATCGTTGATGGCATCCCATATAATCCCTGCCAAGGCTCCGAAAGAAGCGAGGCGCGGTTCAATTCCTACAACATCGGTTAAATAAATTGCATAAAAAATAGAACGCAGCATTCCAATACTGGAAAGTCCCCAGTCACCAGAACCATATAAAAGTTTGAGCCAGAAAGGAAGTTGTTTTTTCATGTGAGTTGGGTGTTTTCCTGAAAGGTTCGCAAGTGTAGCATGAATTGGATAATTCTAGGCGGAATACTAGTCCTTTCATGAACGAAAGTTTTTTAAGAATCACTCATTTTCATTTTGCAATGAAATAATAACGGAAATGTAAATCTAGTTTGATTTGCTTGTGCTATACTACGGTCATAAATAAATACGAAATGGCAAACCTGTTGAAAAGCAGGGACGCAAAGCCAAGGGTCTAAAGTTGTGAAATCACAACCATGATCGCCAGGCCGCCGAAATTTCATCTTGTAGTTTTCTGCGGACCTGGTCACAAGCCAGGTCCGTTTTGTTTATGAAAGTTTGAACCTTAAATTCAGGATCGTATCGATAACGGCAAACCTGTTGAAAAGCAGGGACGCAAAGCCATGGGTCTAAAGCTGTGAAGCATTCACAGCCATGATTGCCAGTCCACCGAAAACGAGCCTCCAGCGCGCCTGTTTGTTAACAGGTCTGGATGCTCAGAAGGAACTCTCTTATGACATCCAGAAATACAAATTCAAAATATTTATTCGCGCTTGCAATGGTCTTTGTACTGTTCTTTGTGACAGTACTTCCTGTACAGGCCAAGGGGAACATTCCAGGTCTCGATTCTTTTATTATGTCAGTACAAAACGGCGATGCAAATGCATTGCGCGGTGTGTATGTCAAAAATGTAATGGCCTACCCAGTTGTTCAACAACCCAGTGGGTATGCAGGTTATGTTTCCACCGATGAAAAAGTTGTCACCCAATTTGGTATGGCCGCTGCGGTTGGTAATATTGGCTTACTGGCTCATGATAATCTTGCAGGAAGCGCTTTTCCCTCCCTCGTTGAAGGAGATGTTGTCGTAATGATTTATGGCGATGGACACACTGAGAAGTTCCAAGTGACTCGCATCTACAAATATCAGGCACTTAATCCATTTAGCCCAACCAGCAGTTTTAAAGATTTGGACTCAAATGTCACTATTTCTGCTGAAGAATTGTTCCGCCTTGTGTATCGCGGAGATCGCCACGTTACTTTCCAAACTTGTATTGAAGCGAATGGAAATTTGAGCTGGGGCCGATTGTTCGTAGTAGCTGAACCCATTGAAGATGGTGCTAGCTCCTAATATGAATATGTTGTGCGAAAACAAAAACAGGTTGCCCATTTGGACAACCTGTTTTTGTTAATTCATTGTGAATATATTATTGATCTGTGCGTACGCCGATCAAAATGGCACGGACAACACGGCGGGCTAAGTATTTCTCTGTAGTCTTTGAGAAGTTCTCGCAGGTTACAAGAGTGAGCCAATCATAATCTTCATGTTGGAATACTGTATCCAGCCGATCTGGGGCGACTGACATGGTTTCCTGAACTTTGTACACATAGGTCCAGCCGCCTGAATGAATGTAAATGGCGTCTCCTGCTTTGAGTTCGTTGATATAGGCGAATGGTCCAGGAGCGTTTCTCGCGTCTTGTACGTGACCCGTGAGAACGGTATTGCCGTTCCAGGTTGGGTAGGCTGAACCTTCAAGGTAGCCTGCATTGCCTGCGAGCCATGTCAGATCCCAGCCTGTCTTGTTAGCTTTGACGCCAACGATTGGGATGTTGACACCCAGGCTTGGAATTTCCAAACGCATATCGCCTAAATCTTTATAAGCAAGGCTGGCAGGTTGTTTTGGTAGTTCAGTGACTACACCTGGGGTAAAGCCTGTTACAGGAATGATGGCGCCACTTGCAAATGTAGGTTTGGTTGTTCCACCACCAGCAGCACCACCGCCGCCAGCACCACCACCTGCTCCGCCTCCACCACCGCCGCCAGCAATGTTGACAACGAAGTTGCGGAGGAAGTCTGTGTTTGCGCCGCCGTTTCCGACGAGGGCCAAGGCGTTGTTCAAAGGATCAACGATGGAGGTGGTACCGCAGACGAACAAGCGGTAATTTCCATTGGACAGCGGTAGGTTGCTGTTCACGCTAAACGTAGCAGTGAAGGTTGATTGATTGTAAGTGACTGTGCCGATATCAATCTTGGTGTCTGCAGGGGTTACTGCTCCAGCAGCACAACTGACAGTTTGATATCCAGCAGTGTCACCCAAGTCGCGGACGAGAATATAGTTGTTTGGATTGGTGACATCTTCCTTGTCACTATCGCCAGCAGGATTGTATACATCCTGAGTGAATCTCACGCTGAATTGATTGACGCTGACTCTGACGATTTCAGCTTCTTTGAGGATACCATCCCCAGTATTGGCAGATGTATTGACACCATCGACTGCAACTGCAGGTCCGACACCGTCAAAATAAGTGACTGTGTTATCTGTGCTTGAACTTGCAAAGTTTGGATTGCCAGATGTGTCTTGGGCAATGTTTGCAGGAATGGAAACTGTGACAGTGCCATCGTTGGTCATACCGCTAACTGCAACCGTATATGTTGGCCCAGCGCCACTGACAACTGCGGTGGTAGCGCCTGCGGTTCCACCAATGGTGATATCGCCATTTCCAAAGCCAGTCACTGTTTCACTAAATACAACCGTGAAGTTGATGGGGGAAGCGTTGGTTGGGTCAGCCTGTGCGCCGTCCTGGTTGATGGTTACAGTGGGGGCAGTGCTGTCGACAACTGTAGCATCTGTCAGTTCGGGTGCGGCGGCGAAGCTCGCATTTCCTGCTTGGTTGTAATGAGTCGTACAAGTTCCAGTTGTAGATGTAATTGTGACGGTTGCTGTGCCATTGCCGTGATCGACGATGCTACACGCTCCACCTGTGACGGTGAACGCAACGGTCAGACCAGAATTGGAAGTTGCCGCTACATTGAAGTTGCTTCCAAGAGAAGCGTTGGCTGGAGCATGAGTTCCAATGGTAATGGCTTGGCTGGCTGCTGCAGCTGCGACATTATCTGTCACTTCTGGGGCTGCTGTGTAGCTGGCATTTCCAGCTTGATTGTAATGAACAACACAGGTTCCAATAGCGCTGGTGATGGTGATGTTGGCAGTATCTGTGCCAGAACCACTACAAGAGCCTGTTGAGGTGATTGTGACTGGTAAGCCAGAGCTGGCTGTTGCAGCAACGTTGAATGAAGTGCCATTGCCTGCAGAGGCGGGGCCATGGGTGGTGACATTGATCGTTTGGCTGCCAGCTGCGGCTGTAGTGTTTTCGGTTACTTCTGTTGCGGCGTTGTAGTTGGCATCTCCAGCTTGGTTGTAATGAACAACACAGGTGCCAGCACCACTTGTCATTGTGAAGTTTGCACCCACGTTTGAACAAGAGCCAGTAGCGCTATAAGCAACAGGAAGACCAGAGGTTGAAGTGGCGGCGACTGTGAAGTTGCTACCAAGACCTGCGTTGCCAGGAGCAGAGGTTGTGACGTTAATCGTTTGGTTAGCTTTTTGAGCAGTGACGGTTTCTACAACTTGTGGAGCTGCGTTATAGCTGCCGTTTCCTGCTTGGTCCATTTGAACAGTACAAGTGCCAGTGCTGCTTGTCATGGTGTAGGTTGCGCCGACATTCGTACAAGCACCAACAGAGGTGTAGGTGACAGCCAATCCAGATGTGGCATTGGAGACAACAGTAAAGCTACTGTTATACACGGCATTGGCAGGTGCAGGAGTAGTGACGTTGATGGTCTGATTGGCCTTGAGTGAATTTGTTGACTCGGTCACTTCTGGGGCGGCGTTGTAATTGGCATTGCCGACCTGGTTGTAGTGAACCGTACAAGAACCAACACTACTGGTAACTGTGAAGGTTGCACCTACATTGGTACAAGATCCAGTTGCGCTATAAGTAATCGGGCCACCAGAGGTCGAATTGGCTGCTACGGTAAAGACATCTCCAATAGCTGCATTTGCTGGGGCTGATGTGGTGACGTTAATGGTCTGGTTTGCTTTTTGAGCGGTAACCGATTGTGTGACTTGAGGAGCCGCACTGTAGTTCGCGTTGCCGGCCTGGTTGATATTGACCGTACAGGTTCCAGTAGCGCTTGTCATGGTGTAGGTTGCACCTGCATTGGTACAAGCACCAGCAGAGGTGTAGGTGACTGCCAATCCGGAGGTGGCATTGCTGGCTACTGTAAAGTTGCTATTGAATCCTGCACTGGCTGGGGCAGAGGTTGTGACGTTAATAGTCTGGCCTGCTTTTTGTGCGTTGACAGTTTGTGTGACCTGAGGAGCAGCATTGTAGTTCGCGTTGCCTGCCTGGTCATACTGAACAGTACAGACACCCGTACCACTTGTCATGGTGTAGTTTGAGCCTACATTAGTACAAACGCCAGTAGAGGTATAAGTGACTGCCAAACCGGAGGTAGCAGTTGCGGAAACATTGAAGCCTGTGTTGAAGACTGCAGAAGCAGGAGCCGAGGTGTTGACTGAAATGGTTTGGTCAGCCTTTTGTGCAGCGACAGTTTCTGTCACTTCAAGGGCAGGGGTGAAGTTAATATTGCCTGGTTGGTTGTAGTGGATTACACAAGCACCGGAACCGCTAATCATTACGATGGTGGCGGTTGTTGTGCCACTGCCTGTACAAGCACCAGTGGTGGTGATGGCTACCAACAGACCAGAGTTGGAGGTCGCTGCTACGTTGAAGCTTGAGTTGTATTGCGAAGTAGCAGGAGCAGGTGTGATCACTGTGATAGTCTGATTGACATTGGCAATGGTTAAGTTAGCGCCAACAAATGTAATTGTGTAATTACTACCAGCAGTTAATGAACCTTGCTGAATGGCATATGTTCCTACAGTTTCGCCAGCAACACGTGTCAGACTGCCGCTTAAGAAATCAGGAGCAATGAGAGAACCATTGGTAATGCTGTAGGTAAGAGCAGGGTCAGGATCTCCGAAGCCCTTGGCTTTTGGATCAGCAGTAATGGTGAGCGGTTGAGCTGTGATGACACCCGTGGTGTTATTGACGAAGGTCACGAGATAGTTGCCGCCACCATTTCCATCTGTAACTGCTCCGGATGGGGTGAGAGTTTTACTTGTACCGACGTTTTGTGTGTCGTAGGTTTGGGTAAAGTTGGCAGTATCTCCAAGAGCCAAAGTACCAGTTGTGATGGAAGGAACAGCAGCGGAACTTGTATTTCCGTCATAGGCTTTGGAGTTTGTTTGAGCAGTGACTGTGATGGCACGAGTTGTAATATTCGCCACAGTGGATGGCATGATGATGCTGTAGTTTGCAGCATCTGCACCACCCAAGGCCAAGCCAGAGACGTTGACCACTTTTCCGTTGGCCACGTTCTTATTGACAAAGTCGCCTGCAGCTCCGGTAACATCTAATGTAACTGTGTCACCAGGGACAACACCTGAGAGAGTGGCGCCAACTGTATTAAGGATGGCAGTTGTGTTGCCATCATAAATTTTGTTATTGGCGGTAATGCCGTTCACAGTCACTGTAATGCCAGTGATTACACCCGTGTTGTCGTCAACAAAGGTAACGGCATAGTTATTACCACTATTTCCATCTTGAACAGCACCACTTGGCGTCAAGGTCTTGTTGATGCCTACATTGGCAGTATCAAAGGTTTGGATAAAGCCTAGGTTATCTCCAGGAGCCAATGTGCCTGCAGTGAGGGTGGGGATTCCAACTGAAGAGGTATTGCTATCATATGCTTTTGTATCTGTGATAGCAGTAATCTCAATTGGACGTGCGGTGATATCGGCACTGGTGGTGTCAGTAGTGTTGAAGGTGTAGTTACTTGCATCAGCACCAGTGACCGTAATACCAGTAACTGAGACAGCTTTTGCAACACCCACGTTTTTGTTTGCGAAAGTTGCACTGGCATAATTCAAGGTGAGAGTATCACCCGGAATACGATTATCAGACAAAGTGACAGTGGCAGTGGTATTGCCGTCATAGACCTTATTGACACCCGTTGCATTGACAATGAGTGCAAAGGCTGTGATATCAGCGGATGTAGTGTCAGTGGTGTTGAAAGTGTAGTTGCCAGCATCTGCACCGGTGACAGTGATACCTGTGACAGAAACGGGCTTGGCTGCGCCGACCGCTGCATCAGCGAAAGAAGCAGAGGTGTAGCCGAGAGTGAGGACATCGCCCACTACGCGGTTATCAGATAAGCTTACGGTAGCGGTGGTATTGCCATCGTACACTTTATTCACACCAGTTGCATTGACAGTTAATGCACGGGCTGTGATATCAGCACTGGTTGTGTCGGTAGTGTTGAAGGTGTAGTTGCCTGCATCTGCACCAGTGACTGAAATTCCTGTCACAGAAACAGGTTTGGCCGCTCCAACATTCGGGTCCGCAAAGGATGCACTGGTGTAACTAATGGTGAGGGTGTCACCAACGATGCGATTATCGGCCAAAGTTACAGTGGCGGTGGTATTACCGTCATAGACTTTATTGACGCCTGTTGCGCTGACAGTGAGTGCAAAGGCAGTAATGTCAGCAGATGTTGTATCGGTTGTATTGAAGGTGTAGTTACCTGCATCTGCACCCGTAACATTGATACCAGTGACAGAAACGGGCTTGGCCACGCCGACCGCTGCATCAGCAAACGAAGCGCTGGCATAGCTGAGGGTGAGTGTGTCACCCACGACACGGTTGTCAGATAAGTTCACGGTGGCGGTGGTATTGCCATCATAGACTTTATTGATACCCGTTGCGTTGACAGTCAATGCACGAGCTGTGATATCTGCACTGGTGGTGTCAGTGGTGTTGAAGGTGTAGTTGCCAGCATCTGCACCAGTGACATTGATACCGGTGACAGAAACGGGCTTGGCGATGCCAATATTCGCATCAGCAAAGGAAGCGCTGGCATAGCTGAGGGTGAGTGTGTCACCCACTACGCGATCATCAGATAAATTCACGGTGGCAGTGGTATTGCCATCATAGACTTTATTGATACCTGTAGCATTGACCGTTAGTACACGGGCTGTAATATCAGCAGTAGTAGATGCGGTGGTGTTGAAGGTGTAGTTGCCAGCATCCGCACCAGTGACATTGATGCCTGTGACAGAAACGGATTTGGCTACTCCAACATTCGCATCCGCGAAGGAAGCGCTGGCATAGCTGAGAGTGAGGACATCGCCTACGATGCGATCGTCAGATAAATTAACAGTGGCGGTGGTATTGCCATCATAGACTTTATCGTTACCTGTTGCACTCACAGTTAATAGGCGAGCTGTAATATCAGCGGAAGTTGTGTCGGTGGTGTTGAAGGTGTAGTTACCAGCATCTGCGCCAGTGACAGTAATGCCAGTGACAGAAACGGGCTTGGCCACGCCGACCGCTGCATCAGCGAAAGAAGCAGAGGTGTAGCCGAGGGTAAGGACATCACCCAAGATGCGGTTATCAGATAAGTTTACGGTAGCGGTAGTATTGCCGTCATAGACCTTATTGACACCCGTTGCATTAACAATGAGTGCAAAGGCTGTGATATCAGCGGAGGTGGTGTCGGTAGTGTTGAAGGTGTAGTTGCCAGCATCTGCACCAGTGACTGTGATGCCAGTGACAGAGACAGTCTTGGCAACACCAACATTTTTATCCGCAAAAGATGCGCTGCCGTAGTTGAGAGTCAGAGTGTCACCCACCACGCGGTTGTCAGATAAAGTCACTGTCGCAGTGGCGTTTCCATCATAGACTTTGTTCACTCCAGTCGCAGTGACGGTCAGTGCACGAGCTGTGATATCGGCAGTGGTGCTGGGTTGAATCAAATTGTAGTTGCCTGCATCTGCGCCACCGATGGTGATGCCAGAGATGGTGACAGTCTTGGCAGCACCTACATTGGCATCAGCAAATGTGCCAACAGCAGCTGACGTATCTAATGTAACTACATCAGGTGCAATGACGGTTGCGAGTGCGGCGCCAGCCACATTAAGGGTGGCAGTTGTATTACCATCATAGGTCTTGTTGCTGGCAGTGATGCCGGTGACATTAATATCTAATTTGGTAATTACGCCGGTTGTATCATCTACAAATGTGATTGTGTAATTGGCGCCACCGTTTCCGTCAGAGACGCTTCCGCTCGCGGTGAGGGTCTTGCCCGTACCTACATCCTTTGTATCAAAGGCCTGTGTAAAGTTTGGAGTATCACCAGCGGCTAATGGAGTGCCCACGGCAACACTTGGAATTACTGTGGAGGAAGTTGTTCCATCATAGACCTTGGTGTCTGTCAAAGCATTGACTGTGATGGCACGTTTATTGATGGTCAGTGTGTTTCCTACATAGGTGAAACTGTAGTTGTTATCCACACCACCAGAACAGGTAATGGGATAAGTTCCAAAATTGATATGAGCAGGCACAACTGTACAGGTAGGTGGTGTATCAATGACAGAAGCTGTGTCGCTACCCTGGAAGGCAGAATATCCAAATGTAAATGCAGGGTCTGCATTGCCATAGGTTTTACTTTGAGGATTGGCAGTCACAGTGAGTGAAGCCTTGTTGACTATCAATGTGTTGACTGCGTTGCTGGATAAGTACCCGCTTGGCACTGCGCCGGCGGCTGTTCCTGCATAAGAGGCAGTGACACCGCTGGTGTTGAATACACCTGCATAAGTACCAACATTGATAGCGCCAAGGCTTGCGCCATTAAGGGTGGCAACACCACTTGCGTTTGTAACAGCAGTACCAACGCTTACGCCATTTAAGTAGAATGTGACAGTTTCACCACTTACACCAGCGCCGCCTACGGTATTTGTTAAAGTACCTGTCAGGTTGACTGTGCCGCCATAAGTTCCAGTTGCAGCACTAACCACAAGGGTTGTGGGTTGTCTGTAATGGACTTTAACTTGAAGTTGGTCAAGGGAGAATGTACCGCCACCGCCTGCGCCCACAGCTTGAACTCTAAAGTTGGCAGTGCTGAAGCTGGCAGCAGATAAAGCACCAAGACCCCAATTATCGGTACTTCCGCCAATCACAACAGTTTGGTCTGCTGCACTGGTGGGGTAACCTGCATTTCGAGGAGTACTATAGTTTGCACCGCCGTTTTGTGAAAGCGCAATCTGAATATCTCTACCAGAGGTATGACCCTCAACTGCAACTTCGATACCATCAATAGTAGATCCTGCTGGAACAGTTAAATTGAAGGTTTGGTACACCGCTGCATTTCCTGCACCACAGGTGGCAAAAGTGTTGTTTGACGAATAACCAGCCCCCACACCACCACCACAACCATTGGATGTCGTAGCCGTTGGAGCACTCCAACCGCCATCAAAACTAGCGGCAATAGTTCCATTTGCTAAGATATTGGTAAGTGTATAGTTATTGAATTTACCAACCGAAGACCCATCTACGAGGAGATCAGCTAAAACGAAATTTGCATTGGGAACACTTTCAAAAGCCTGACTTCCCCCACTGGTAACGCCTACAGCGCCTGAAGGTGTGATAGTTCCACCAGTACCGGCGCTGGCAGTAATAACAAAGCCAACATTAACTGTGTGAGCTGCAGTTGCATTGGTTGGAGCATTGAAATTTGCATCCCCTGGATAACTTGCAGTCAATGTTCTTGCACCTGCAGTGGTCAGAGTAATGATACAAGAACCTGTAAATGGACTTGTAGCTCCAGTCACTGTACCTGTACAACTGTTCACACCATCAGATACTGTTACATTGCCAGTAGGTGTGATTGTGTTGCCTGCTGAGGTGATTGAAAAATTTACAGTAACAGCAGCATTTGTAAATGATGGGTCAGGAGTATCACTTGTGATTGCTAAAGTCGTATTGGCTTTTGCAATCACAAGTGATACTCCTGACCCAAGAAGCCACTTGCATTTGTAGCTCGTATCGTAACAGGGTAGGTGTTTACCGTTCCAGTTGCAGGGGTACCACTCAAGACTCCCGCTGGACTAAGCGTTACACCAGAAGGTAATGAGCCAGTTTGAATCGCATAAGTAGGTGCGGGAGAACCATTGGCTGTAACATTAAAGGTATTTGTTGTTCCAACGGTAAAAGTGGTAGTTGCACTACTGCTAAAGCTGGTTGGAGCGGCAGGGACTGGAGCAGCAGGCAAACTCATGGCAGAAATGGCATAACGAATTGTGCCTGCTGGTGTCACCGCACCAGTAGCCGCATTATCAGTTACATTCGCACCGGGTACATTGCGATTGGCTACTTGAACTCTCCACGAGAATGGAGCAGCATTTGTTCCTGTATTGGTTCCACCGCTTGTCCAGTTTGCATTGAGGGTATAAGCAGGAAGAGTTACATTTGTGTCATTGTAAGCACTAGAAATATAAACAGCCTGCTCACCAGCATTCACTGCCATGTTGGCGCTTAACTGAATTGGGCCGCTTCCGGCGCCATTGACCAGGTTATTCCCTGTTGTATAAGAGGCAGGAGCTTGATCTACCCCTGCATATACTGCATACCAAACCGTCATATTGACGATGGCACCAGCGCCCATCGTCACGTTAAGTGGGCGTGCAGTATTATCCATTACTGCATTATCTTTTAAATAATATAGCCATGTGTGCATACGACCATTTGTAGCGCCGTTGCCAGTGGCCAATGTTAACGTCTGGCCACCATAAGTAATGGTGGTTGGGTTCCCAACGGTGCCTGAATTGGTACTTTCTGTTGCGATACCAACCACCAAAATACGGTTGCTTCCATTCGGTATTGTGGCATTGAAAGTATTCCCAGTTCCACTAGCCTGATCATAAGCTTTTGTCCAGTTGACTAAAATACTGGTGGCAGCTTGGGCATCTGTAACTGGCAAAGCAGCAAATACCATCATAACCAAAACGATAGCTGTAAGAACTTTATAACCAAGAGACTTGTGTGCGATACGCATATTTCCTCCAAACCTAGGCTGACGTCGATGTTGCAAAAAAAAAATTCCAGAAAATTACTTCGGAATTAAAGACCCAGTTCCAACTTTTAAAACAAAAGCTGCTTTACGAAGATTACTTAACTGAACATTGTTATCTTCGAAATTTTCAAAATTTTCGTATTCACCGTTCCAAATTTTTAAAGCGGTGGGTTCACTGCATCCACGCTTGCGCATTTCACCGATGAATTCATCACGTGTAATGCCGCTTCGTTCTGCTAATTCTTGAATTCTGCTTTTCATTTCAAACCTCTTCTAATGTCAAATTTTATATAGGCATTGCGCATGCCTAAAAGAATTTAAATTGGAGTTTATAACTTCACAAATAAAATTCATTTCAAAATTTATTTAAATTTAAAATAAAAAAATATACTTACAATCCAGCATATTGCAGTTTCCTTGCAACATGCTTTCACTTTTGTAAGGTTCTAAGGGTATTCTAATGTAGTTTCCTCTTAAGTCAATATTTTTGGCCGAAATTAAACATTGCAGAATCTCCTTTTTTTCACCAAAATCTATAAAAATCAGCCTTTTTTCTTGAATTAAGGAGATTACAATTAGCCTATGACCTCCCTGTCTGACCGTTTAAAATCTCTTGGAGTCAAGGTTGGAGCCTCGCAGCTCCCCACGCCTCAGCCTGATAGCCAATCCATTGCCTCGGTGGTGGCTGGAAGTTTTCATTCCAATTCACTCGGTGAAGTGTTTGTTGCCCAACAGGCTTTTGGCGAGGCATATTCTCACGGCAAAATTTCCCCTCTTCCTATTAAAGATAATACCTTCCCACTCTCATTAATTTCTCAATGGGCAAACGATTCACGCATTGCAGAACTCCCTCTTGAAAAATTTGCCTTTCTTGATACAGAAACCTCAGGTCTTTCTGGAGGTACAGGGACTTACGCCTTCTTGGTAGGCGCTGCTCGTTTCATAAACGGGGAATTTGTTTTGCATCAATTCTTTATGCGTGATCCTGCTGAAGAACCAGCCTTACTGGAAGAGCTCGCAAATTTTCTTGCTCCTTGCGAGGTGCTGGTGACTTTTAACGGAAAATCTTTTGACGCTCCGTTGTTAGTCACACGATACTCACTTCATAGAATTCCTATCCCGTTTAAGAGTTATGCCCATTTGGATTTGTTGCCTCTGGCTCGGCGTTTATGGCGTGATCGCCTTCCTTCACGGGCTTTGAAATATCTTGAGGAACATGTGCTGGGGTTTGCTCGTTCATCTGACGAAGTGCCAGGGTATGAAATTCCTTGGTTGTATTTTGATTATCTTCGTACGGGAGATGCTCGTCCTTTGGAGGGAGTTTTCTATCACAATGCAATGGATATAGTAGCTATGTCTGCATTGTTGAATCATGTCAGTGAGATGACCTCAAATCCGTATGATGGTAGCGTGCAACATGGGCTAGATTTTGTGGCGCTTGGAAAATTGTTTGAAGATCTGGACCGCTGGGAAGAGTCCGCGAGACTGTATGAGCGTGGACTTGAGTTTCAGTTGGACGAGTCAGATTTCGGCGTGGCAGTGAAGCGTTTGTCTATTCTGCAAAAAAAACGTGGAGATTTAAGTCAGGCGATTCGGTTGTGGGAAGATGCGGCAGCGCGAGGTCATATTTATGCCCACATTGAATTGGCTAAGTATTATGAACATAAATTGCGAGATGTGAAAACTTCAATTCAATGGGCTCGTTCTGCACGCAAATTGGTAGAAGACTCAACCATGCCTGCTTATGAACGCAAACACTGGCTCGATGAAATAGATCACAGGCTTACGCGGTTGGAGCGAAAAGCGGGTTTATAATAAACATACCTATAGTCAAGGAGTTTAAAATGGAAATTGTTGTTTCGAAAGAACAGGGGCGTGTCGCAGTCAGCGTGGTAAAAGTAGCGGGGCAGTTGGATGGTCAATCTTATCAAAAGCTCATCAACGAAGCTCGCGAACTTTTCCAGGCAGGCACCCAAAATATTTTGCTTGATTTTTCTGACCTCTCTTATATTTCCAGTGCGGGGTTGGTTTCATTACACACCATTGCTTTGATTTTGCGCGGCGAAACATTGCCAGACCTTGAAGAAGGTTGGAGTACTTTGAAGTCAATGGGGCGCACGAAAGATTTAGGTGCTCAAAAGAATTTAAAGTTACTGAATCCGCAGCCGCAGGTGACCAGCGTTTTGGATATGGTCGGTTTTTCAGAACTATTTGAAGTGTTTACTGACAAAAAGACGGCGATTGATTCTTTCTAAATCTTATGTTTATATAGCGATGCAGTCATTCACTGCATCGCTATTGATTCTCCCATCTTTATCGTGAAGCGAGGAAAAATGAAGAAGACAAATATTGGTAATCTTTTTATTATTTTTTGTGTGATTGCGACAATTGCTGTTTGGGCTCTCTTTCCTCCGGAGCCAGGTCTTGCAAATCATTATGCGCGAGCCTATGCTGGCGAGGTGTTAGGCTCTATTTTGATTGTCTTGATGTCCTTTTCCTTATTTCTTTCTGCGCGTCCGAAATGGGTTGAACCTTATTTTGGTGGTTTGGATAAAATGTATGTCACTCATCGTCGGGTGTCCACAAGTGCCTTTTTGTTGTTGTTTCTGCATTTGTTAATTGTTCCAATTACTTTTGTGAATTTGCGTTTGGGAAATTATCTGGCGGTCATTGCGTTTTTGGGAATTGTGACCATCGTTTTGGTGACCCTTGCCCCACGGATTGTTTTTCTTAATAAATTAACTGGCAATACTTATGAGGGTTGGAAAAATCTGCATAGGTATATTGGTATCTTTTTTGTAGTTGGGTTTGTTCACTCATTAACTGTCAATGCATTGACCGCTCATGTGGCCATTAATTGGGTGCAAATATTTTTTATTTTTGGAACAGCCTCATATCTTTATACTGAAATATTTGGTCGCTTTTTCAAAAAGCATGTTCCTTATGTAGTGACTTCGGTGAAACACCCTAATTCGTCAACAACAGAAGTGACCTTGACCCCTAAAAAAGATTCCATTCAACATGACCATGCAGGGCAGTTTCTTTTTGTCCGTTTCTTGGGTGTGAAGGGCCTGGATGAATCTCATCCTTTTACGATTTCCAGTGCTCCTTCAGAAAACGTGTTACGTGTGACCATTAAAGCTTGCGGAGATTTCACCCGTCACCTGTTTGAGAACTTAAAAGAAGGAACAGAAGCCATTGTTGAAGGGGCGTATGGAATGTTCAACTACAAAACTGGATCCAAGAATCAGATTTGGGTTGCAGGAGGGATTGGGGTGACGCCTTTCCTCTCGTTCATACGAGACCTGGCAACTGATTTGAGTCACGATGTGCATTTTTACTACACGGTTAGACATCAAGATGAAGCAATTTTTGTTGATGAGATTGAGTCCATTGTAAAAAAACATCCCCGCTTAAAACCACATATCCGTTTTTCAGCCAAGCACGGCTCCCTGACCGTGGATGAGATTGTGAAAGATGCTGGTGGCAACCTCGATGGCCATGACGTGTATATGTGTGGCCCAGTGCCCATGGTACAAGCATTTGAAAAAAAATTCCTGGAGTTGGGAGTTTCTCGCGAACATATTCACTACGAGGAGTTTAATTTCAGGTAAAATGAAATTGAACGTAACTTGCGTTTAGGAGCGTCCCATGCATATTTCCTTTTCAAAACATGAAGGCCGTGTACCAGTTATTGTTATGCACCTCACTGGTGACTTGGATGCGTCCAACTATACAGATGTGATTGTCAGGGCACAAGAGGCATATGACGAGGGCGCTCGTAATATTGTGATTGACTTGAGTAAGGTGCCGTACGTAAGCAGCGCTGGATTGATGTCCTTACATACGTTGGCATTAATCTTCACGGGAAACGCCATTCAGGCCAGCGGACTGGGACGTCCGTCGTTTCGCTCTTTAGACCAGAATCGTGATCAAAAAGTAAAAGAACATGTTCGATTGCTTTCGCCACAACCGCCCGTGGCGCAGGTGTTGGATACCATTGGGTTAAGAAATTTCCTGTCTGTTTATACAGATTTGGAAAGTGCAATCCAAGCTTTCTAAGGAATTTTGTTTTTTTATGATACATAGAAGAAAAAGCAGAATTATAAGAAGTCGTAGTGGTTTGGGTGCATTTTTACGCAAGCCACTTGTCCAATTAATGACAGTTATTTTGGTTGTACTGGTAGTTGTCTTGATTGCCTTGTCTGGCAAACAGAACTCAACTCCAGCCGAAGTCAGTGTTGACGAGGCGTACCAAATGTACCAAAGTGGCACCTTTGTATTGGATGTGAGTTGGCAGGCTGAATGGGATGCGTATCATCTTCCCAACTCAACCTTAATTCCGTTGGACCAATTGTATGGGCGTTTCAATGAAGTACCCAAAGACCGCCCCATTTTGGTTGTGAGTCATTCTGCTGTGAGTAGCCAGCAAGCGCGAGATTTGTTGATTTCTGGTGGTCTTAAAGCCACCAGCATGGCGGGGGACTTAAGTGAATGGTATGCCAAGGGCTATCCTATTGAAGGGGCACCGCCTCAGTAAATCATCGACATCAGGCTTTCAAAAGACTCTAAGGAAAACTTTAGAGTCTTTTTATTTTTGGGGAAATGAATTTGGAAATGGTTATAATCTTTTCATGCAAAACCCCAAACCATCTTACCAATTCACCAATATGAAAAAATCGAAATTATTCTCAGGCCTCTTAATTGTCTTTTTGCTTTTATTTCTACAGGCAACTCCTGTCTCTGCGCATCCAGCAGATGTGTACACTCATGCAATTTATATTGATATCAAACAAAACGCAGTTTCTGTGAAATGGCAAATCAAGCCAGGGCCGATATTGATTTCCTATATTTGGTATCAAGTGGATGTGAATCAAGATAATGTCGTCAGTTCTGATGAAGCGAATCAATGGGTGTCTGCTCATCTGAAGGAATTCACGGCTACCCTTGGAAATGCGAATCTTCCGCTTCAGTTGGATGGGCTTCAATTCCCTTCCAGCCTTGATGCGTTTCAGTCTGGGCAGGAATTTATTACCGTCAATCTTTCTGCCTCATGGGCTGAAGACCTTGGTGATTCATATCGTCTCATGTTTCAAAATAATTTTGAAAAACAAAAATCGTTGAATTGGTATTACCTGACTGCAGAAGATGGAATTCAATTTCAAGCGCCAAACCAAAGCAATAGTCGCATTGCCTTTCAAGTTTTTCCAACAACTGCAGGACAAGCTACTCAATCAAAACTATTAACAGCATGGGATAGTAGCATGCCATCCTTATCATCATGGCAAGGAGGGCAACCCGCCGCTACAGCCACACCAGAACCTGCGGCCCCAACACAACAACAAAACTCCAGACAGGAAATGTTGCTGAACCTTGTTCGTTCAAAACAATTTTCACTTTCGTTTTATCTTTTTGCGCTGGGTGTCTCTTTAGTATTAGGTGCTTTGCACGCTTTGACTCCCGGGCATGGAAAAACAGTGGTGGCCGCATATTTGGTAGGGTCACGTGGAACCACCTTGCATGCCGTTGTACTTGGCTCGGTTGTGACACTTACTCATACAGGGTCAGTCTTCTTGCTGGGCATTATTACATTGGCAGCTTCACAATATATTTTGCCAACCAGTATTATTCCTGTGCTTGAAATTCTCTCAGGGTTATTGATTGTAGGGCTTGGCCTTTATTTATTCTGGCAAAGGTTTGTGTATTGGCGTCAATCAAGAATGCCAGCACCGCAACCTGCCTCGCGAAAATTTTCGTTAACTCCATCTTCCCAGTCTGGAAAAAAGATTTCAGGTCCTGTCAAAGTGCAGGGCATGCCAGCCAATGCCCATCATCATGGAGATGGAAAAATTCATTCACATGATGTGCCAGAAACTTTAACCTGGCGTTCGTTGATTGCTCTTGGGGTGAGTGGAGGATTGGTCCCCTGCCCGGATGCGATTGCCATTTTGTTAGTGGCAGTTGCAATTAATCGCATCTTACTTGGCCTGGCCTTGATTCTGTCCTTTAGCCTTGGCCTCGCTGTTGTTTTGATTCTTATCGGCTTGTTGATGGTGAATAGCCGTCGCTTGTTTGATCGTGTAAGTATCTTCGATAAACTCGCGCCGATTATGCCAATTGTCAGTGCTGCCATTGTGTTGGTGCTTGGTTTCGGGTTGACTTGGGGTGCCTATGTTCGGGCGAAGGATAGTTTCAAATTGGCTGGAGCAGGTTCGAGCGGAGTTAATGAAGCGCAGGTCTTGTATCAATTGGAAGGGAAAGATCGCATCAAACAATTGTATAAATTTGATATCAAGACTCATACATCCACTGCGTTGACCACTCCGCCTTCCAGTGTGGTGGATTATGCTTTATCTTCAGATGAGTCGAAGGTGGTTTATATCTCGCAAACTGGTGATGCTGATAGCGAATTGTGGCTGCTTGATTTGGCCAGCGGTGAGAATACAAAATTACTTACTTGTGACAATGCCATTTGTTCACAGCCGGTTTGGTCACCAGATGGCAGCCGAGTGATTTTTGAACATATCAGTTTGGATGTTTCAAATGCTACTGGGCTTGCGACGTTATGGTGGATTGACATGCGAAATAATCAAGCCAAGCCGCTTTTTCAAGAAGATCAATTGCCGGGCGCAAACCCACGTTGGTCACCGGATGGAAAGTGGTTGAGTTATGCCACTGCTGATAATGTGCGTTTGTATAACCTTGAAAGCGGTGAATCTCATGTGGTGAAAAGTATTCTCGGGGCCTCGGCGGCCTGGTCACCGGATGGAAAATCAGTTTTATATCGTGATGTGGTCATTGAAAAAAATCAGTTTGTAACGCAATTGTTTGTATATGATTTGGATTCAAAGAAATCCACAAATATCAATCCAGACCTTGGGTTTGAGAATATTCTGGCAGCCTGGTCGCCGGATGGAAAATCGATTGCCGTGGTACGACGAGATCTCTCAGTTCAACGCGGCGATCAAATTTGGTTGATGAATGCAGATGGCAGTAATGCTCACGCAATTACCGATACTCCCAATGTATTGCATGGAAGCTTGAATTGGTCAGATGACGGGAAATCTATTTTATATGATTTGTATTTGTTGGATTCTTACCCGCTTGAGTCAAAACTCCAGATGCTGAATGTTGACTCTGGCGAGATAACAGATTTAAATGTGGTTGGGTATAACCCAAGGTGGGTTTGGCCCAAATAGCTTTATAGTTTGAAGGTAATAGAAAGGTTAGAAACTTTAAGATTCTTTTAGAAATGATTTGAGAATCGTTATAATCTTTCTATGCAGATTGATACCCCCAAACAACGATTGCCACGTTCCTTAATTTTAATCATTGCAATAGTGGTGATGCTTATTGTCGCCTCTAGTATGATTCCCTTTGCCTTTTGGGCTTGGCTATGGGATCGTTTAAATATTTTTGCCACAGTTTTTCTTGGCATTTTTGTGGAAGCTGTGCCTTATTTGCTTCTGGGTACTTTAGCATCGGGGTTGGTAGAAGTATTTGTTGATAGCACTCAGATGAGCAGGTGGGTTTCAAACCGTCCCGTGGCAGCGGCGGTTAGCGGGGCATTTATGGGTCTTCTCTTTCCCGTTTGTGAATGCGGCGTAGTTCCATTGACACGTAGGCTTTTTCATAAGGGTCTACCTATTTCTGCGGGGGTGGCATTTTTGTTGGCAGCACCAGTTATGAATCCAATTGTTATTTTAAGTACTGCGGCTGCTTTTGGTTGGAAAGCCATGTTGTTTTGGCGAGTTGGGTTGAGTTTAGTGATTGCTGTGATTGTAGGACTTGTGTTTTCTGTAGAGAAAGATGCCGCTAATATACTCCGACCCGTCTTGACCGTTGAACATGAACATCATATCGAAGAATTAAGAACAGTTTCAGAGAACCCGCGCAGCGTTGGTGATTACCGCTGATGAGTTTTTTGAGATGGGGCGTTATCTAATTGTGGGTGCTTTACTTGCTTCTGGCCTGCAGACTTTTATTCCGCAATCTGCATTACTGGCTATTGGGACTGGCCCGGTCTTATCTGTGTTGGTGATGCTTGGTCTTGCCGTATTACTTTCCATTTGTTCCACGGTAGATGCGTTTGTGGCCCTGGGATTTATTGGCACATTTAGCTTTGGTTCTGTATTGTCATTTCTTGTGTTTGGTCCCATGGTTGATATTAAAAGTATCATTATGTACTCACAAGTCTTTAAGAAGCGTTCGGTGGCTTATCTTGTTCTGATTCCTTTCGTAATGAGTTTGTTGGTTGGGGTTGTTTTTAATTATTTGTATCCATAGGTGTGTTATGTCAAATAGACTCTATCGCTCGTTTCAAGCTTTGATTTTGCTTGCCCTTTGTTTGTTTTTTGCAGGGAAATTGGCCAATGGACAGTTAACCTACTATATCAACTTGAGGTTTATCCCTCTGACTCTGGTTGGGATTATATTTTTTGCCATTCTCGCACAAGTCTTGTTTTCTGAGATTCGCCGCTCTCGCAGGCAGGAACATGAAGATGAAACAGACCACGATCATTCGCATGAGCACGAACCTTCTAAGGCCAATTTGTGGTTCATGATAGTTCCACTTTTAATTGGAGTATTAATCCCTGCTCGCCCTTTGGATTCTTCTGCGTTTACAACAAAGGGATTTAATACAACGGGTCCGCTCGTAAGCTCGAACTCGACTGCCAAACTTTTTGATACAGCCTCTGAAAATCGAAATATTTTAGACTGGATCAAAATCTTTAACTATGAAACAGACATCACCCAGTATTTGGGTCAAAAAGCGTCTGTGATTGGGTTTGTATATCGAGATGAACAGTTAACTGAATCTCAGTTTTATGTCAGCAGATTTGTGATTTCATGTTGTGCTGCAGATGCATTTTCTTTGGGAATGATTGTCAATTGGCAAGATGCATCTAAGCTTAAGAATGATTCCTGGGTCCTTGTAAAAGGCCCACTTTCTTCAACGCGGTTGCATGACCAAACAGTGCCAGTTGTTGATGCGGTCTCTGTGGAAATTGTCCCTGTTCCGGAACAACCTTATTTGTACCCATGAAAAATATTTCACTCCTTGATAAAGTCGCATCGAGTGTCATTCTTTTGGGCACTCTACTTGTTGGAGTTGTGATTTTTCTGGGGCAACAGGCGGGTATTCGTGTCAAGATAGCATTGCCTGAGAATTCCTTAGTTGGTCCATATCAAACCATTAAGTTGACCTTCTCAGAAGCGGTTGATTCTAAATTAGTTGAACCGTTGGTAGAAATTCAACCTTCAGTGGATGGGAAATTTCAATGGCCGGATTCTCAAACGCTACAATTCCAGCCTTCTACACCGTTGAAATTGGGAACTGTCTATAAACTAACTCTCCATACAGGCACACTTTCTCAAAGCGGTCACAAATTAAAAACAGATCATAGTTGGGAAATGCAAGTGCGTGAACCACTGATCGCGTATATCAATACACAATCTGACCAAGCTGGCATTTGGACTGTTGGAATTAACACCAATTCATCTCATCAATTGACAGATTCATCTGTAAAAGTAATGGGTTTTGATACTTCGCGTGATGGTGAATTTATTGTGTTTTATGCCATGAATAAACAAGGCGGCATTGATCTTTGGCGTGTGACACGGGATGGCGTAGCATCGGTGTTATTAGATTGTGGACTGGACCGCTGTACGACTCCCTCCATTTCTCCAGATGGGACTCAAATTGCATATTCACGTGAAGCTGCTGGCCCTAGTGCAGATTTACCTTATGGTTCTCCACGGGTTTGGATTTTGGATATTGCAAATGGTAAGGATGGCCCTGTATATCAAGATCAACAAGTTTTGGGATATGAGCCTGAATGGTCTCCTGATGGAACGGAGTTGGCATCCTATGATGGAATTGCGGATCAAATCCGTTTAATCAATATTAAGAGTGGGGAGTTATTTATTTTTTCTTCCGGCACAGGTGGACCAATCACATGGTCACCGGATAGTAAGAAGTTTTTGTTTACTGATGTTGAACAAAGTGAAGGTGGTATACGCACGCGAGTTCGTATGGCAGATTTAGAACTGAATAAAACCTATACCCTAATTGGCGAAGAAGATGACATGGATTATGGCTATTATTCTCTGATCTGGTCTCCAACAGATTCAACACAAGTTTTACTTGGAATGCGAGCTGGTGGTGATGAGCCTTCTCAGGTCCTCTGGTTGTTTAATCCAGGATTGCTGGATGGCATCATGATTGCTGATCAACCGAACTACGCGTACAATTCTCCACAGTGGGATGTGTGGGGAGATGCCCTTATATTTCAGCAATTCAAATTGAAGGATACATACAAGCCTGAAATTGGTTTTTGGAAACAAGATTTTCAGCAACCGCAGGTAATTGCAGAAGGATTAATGCCACATTGGTTACCATAAAGTAATTCGGCTTAAGTATCTTGACGTTTCAGTTTTTTACAAATATACTTATTGAAAATGGTTTTCAATAAGAAAAAAGAGAAACAATGACTACAGAACTTTGGCTTAATCAATTGCATGAAAATGGATATCGCTTGACCGATGCACGCCGTGCTGTGGTGGAAACGGTGGAACAAACTACTCACGCTCTTACCCCTGTTGAAGTGTATGACATGGCGCGTAAAAAATATCGTGCCCTTGGTTTGGTAACTGTCTACCGTACGCTTGAAAAACTTGAAGAGCTACACTTAATTCAGCGTGTGCATCAACCACAGGGTTGCCAGGCGTTTATTTCTGCAGGCGAGGGGCATCAACATCTCTTGTTGTGTCAGAACTGTGGTCAAGTTGAGTTCTTTGACGGCGACGATCTCGATGCGCTCACGAAAACTATTTCAAAAAGGACAGGCTATAAAATCAAAGAACATTGGTTACAACTCTTTGGCCTGTGCGCAGCTTGTAGCTCATAATTAATATTCAAATCCCTCACTCTGGTGGGGGATAAAAAAGGACTCTAAATGAAAAAGATTATCAATTCCATTATGTCGATTTTAACGCTCGCGGTTCTTTTCTTAACTGCTTGTGGCTCAACTCCGAAAAGCAGTGATGGCACTTTGAGAGTTACTGCTTCAACGACCTTCTTGGCAGATATTGCTCAAAATGTTGCAGGTGACCGTGTGAAGGTGGAGTCGTTGCTCCCCTTTGGCGCAGACCCTCATGCCTATCAGGCTGCTCCTTCAGATGTGGCGAAGATATCTAAAAGTTCTGTGTTGATTTTGAATGGTGTGGAATATGAACACTTCATCAAACCGCTGCTTGAAAATGCAGGCGGAGAAAGAATCATCGTCACGGCTACCGATGGATTAACTCCCAATCAAATGGAGGATGAAGAAAACGCTGGACAAATGGTGGGAGACCCGCATATGTGGCTCGATCCCAATTTGGTCATCACCTATGTTGAGAATATTCGCATTGGCTTGACGAAGGCAGATCCAAATGGCGCTGATATCTATCAGGCAAATGCAGATGCGTATGTTGCTCAGCTCAAAAAATTAGACGCCTGGATTAAAGAACAAGTAAATACCATCCCTGTGAATCGCCGTTTATTGGTCACCAATCATGAATCCATGGGATACTTTGCTCAAGAATATGGCTTCAAGATTGTAGATACCATTTTGCCGAGCTTTAGTTCAGAAGCAAGTGCTTCGGCGCAGCAGATTGCTAGCGCAATTGAATCCATCAAGTCATCAGGCGCACCTGCTATTTTTCTTGGTGATGTGGAAAACACAAAGCTAGCTGACCAGATTGCTGGAGAAACAAAGGTGAAAGTAATTAATACGCTTCATCTTGAATCCCTAACTGAAGGTGCCCCTGCAGGAACCTACATTGATATGATGAAATACAATGTGACAGAAATTGTGAGTGCCTTAAAGTAAGGACAGCTTGATACACGACGCCCATAAGAAAAATATGACACATACTCCTCATCGTCTTGAAGTAGAAAACGCCAATATTGGTTATGGTGAAAAAATAGTTTTACGTGACCTGTCTTTTCAGGTTCCACATGGCGCACGTGTAGCTGTGGTGGGACCGAATGGCGCGGGCAAATCCACTTTGTTTAAAGCATTGGTTGGTATCCTTCCATTACAAGGTGGACGAATTCTTATCCATGGAGAATCTTTAGGTACACATCAAGATTGTGTGGCGTATGTCCCTCAACGTGAAGATGTGGATTGGCGTTTCCCTGTTACGGTTCACGATGTGGTGATGATGGGACGTTTTGGGCAAATGGGTTGGTTGAGTCGCCCATCCAATCATGATAAAAAGCTTGTCAATAAAAGCCTTGAGCAAATGGGCATCGCAGATTTGTCATCTCGTTCCATTGGTGAACTTTCTGGTGGACAACAGCAACGGGCCTTTTTGGCACGGGCATTGGCGCAAGAGCCCCATATCCTTTTGATGGATGAACCATTTACCGGCGTGGATGTCACTACCCAAGAAGCGACGCTTAATTTATTAAATCATTTGCGCGACCAAAAAGTCACAGCTATTATTTCCACACATGATTTGAATTTAGCGGCCTCGCGGTTTGACCTCGTTCTTTTGGTCAATCATCGTTTAATTGCATATGGCACACCGCAACAAGTTTTTACAAAAGAAAATCTTGCGAGTGCATTTGGGAATTCTTTGTTGGTTATGGATAGTGGCATGGTATTGGTGGATGAGTGTTGCCCTCCAGATGAAGAACATCTTCATGGCGAGGCAAAATGACCTGGTTGCTTGAACCTTTGACGTATCAATTTATGCAACGTGGGCTGGCTGCTTCTGTCATTGTAGGCGTGTTGTGTGCGGTGATGGGAACCTATGTCGTATTACGTGGTATGGCGTTTCTTGGCGATGCCATGGCGCATGCCATCCTGCCTGGGGTGGCTGTCGCTTATTTGTTTGGTGGCAACTTACTGGTCGGGGCTGGAATCGCTGCAGTTCTTGTCGCCTTGAGTATTGGATTTTTTTCCCGTCAAGGAGATGTCAAAGAAGATACTGCCATCGGGATTCTGTTTGCGGCTGCACTTTCTTTAGGGGTCGCGTTAATCAGTACCATGCAAACCTATGCTGTTGATTTGAGTCACATTTTGTTTGGCAATGTGCTTGGAGTGAGCTCATCTGATTTGTGGATGATAGCGATTATTAGCTTGATTATTCTTTTGATTGTCGCGATACTTTACAAACCATTCCTTGTAATTTCATTTGACCCGGTTCTCGCTGCGACCTTACGCCTGCCAGCTGAACTATTGCGGAATCTAATGCTGGTGCTTTTGGCGTTGACGGTTGTTGTCTCTTTGCAAACGGTTGGTGTCAGCCTGGCTGCGGCGATGTTGGTAACGCCTGCTGCAACTGCATATTTACTCACCCGTCGTTTGGGTCCGATGATGATGGTCTCTGCTTTGATTGGGGCTGTTTCTTCTGTGATTGGTTTATATATCAGTTATTACTTCAATATTGTTTCTGGCTCGGCCATAGTACTAACGGCTACCGCCATATTCCTACTTGGGTTCTTGTGGAAACGAACCAAATCAATATAATAAATTTATCGTACTCACCCAATTTATTATAGGAGAATTCCCATGGCCCATATTGAAACTTCCATCAAAGTCAACGCTTCCCCCGAGAAAATTTTTTCCTACGTATCCAGCTTGGATAGCTTGAAAAATGAATATGTCGTAAGTGTTGAAGCGGATGGCCCAATTAAACTTGGCACAAAGATTAAGACCAAAATCAGAGCTGCGAACGGCGTGGAAAATGTCATCACTTCTGAAGTAATTGCATTTGAGGCAAATAAATTGTTTGGTACCAAAACCTTTGCAGCTCCACCTGCTTCTGACGTCATCAGCACCTATGTTCTTGAGCCAGATGGCAGTGGCACCAAAGTCATCATGCAAACAGAGGCGAATTTAATGCCTGCAGGCATGCCTTCCATGCCTGGTATGGAAGATATGATTAAAAAACAAATGATCGCCGGGTATGATACCGCTTTGGCGGCTTTGAAGAAAAAGATTGAAGGATAATTTTTACTCGTTTGAAAACAACCCGCTGAGAAACCTCAGCGGGATGTTTCCTTAATTTTTCATCAGGGTTCGGAAATTTTTTATAACAAGCGGTAGAATACTGCCCATGCGAAATAAAATTACACACACTCTTCTGGCATGGTTCTTGCCCGTTTTTGTACTTTCTGCCTGTTCCACTTTTGTGTCGGCGCCTACTGCTACCCCAACTTTGACCGCATCTCTCACGGCTACCTTTACTCCCATTCCTACAGCCACTTTTACACCATCGCCAACTCCTGTCCCTGCGCCGGAGCGGGCAAAATATACATTGAACACCACCATTGATTATGATGCGCATACCGCTACAGTTGATGAAACCATCCTGTATCCAAACCATACTGGTGGCCAACTTAATTCCTTAGTGTTGGCGGTTGAACCAAATCTTTGGCAAGGTGGGTTTACCCTCTCTAGTATCTCAATTGATGGAACTCCAATCACAACCTATACCTTGGATGGGCAACGGCTCGATATTGCCTTGTCTTCTTTTTTTCAACCAGAACATGTGATGACCATTAATATTTCCTACTCAATTTTGCTTCCATTTGCTGAGCAGGAAGATCCCAGTATTTCACGTCCGCGTATTTATGGATATACCCAACGGCAAATGAATTTAACCAACTGGTATCCATTTGTTGTCCCATTTATTAATGGAGATTGGGTTTTGCATGAGCCTTGGTATTATGGCGAGCATCTTGTTTATGATGCCTCTGATTATGAAGTAAATTTAAAGTTTGCAGACCCATCCACCGCGCCGATAGTGGCCGCCAGTGGATTCCCTGAGCCACAAGCTGATTTCACCCGCTACACCATTACGGCTGCTCGTACTTTCGCAATTGCAGCCAGCCGTGATTTTCAGGTGTCTACAACTCAAGTGGGTGATGTGACTCTTTCCAGTTACTATTTTGCCTTGAGCAATACAGGTGGACAGGCTGCCTTGCAAGCCAGCGCCGAAGCTTTGCAGGTATACAGTCAGAAATATGGACCGTACCCACATAAGACTCTTGCCATCGTCATGGGTGACTTCAATGATGGAATGGAATATTCAGCGTTCTTTTATCTGGCGCGTGATTTTTATGGAAGTTTATATGACGGCACTCCAGCAAACTACTTAACCTTTGTAGCCGTTCATGAAACTTCTCATCAATGGTGGTTTGAGCAAGTTGGAAATGATCAAGCCCAACAACCCTGGTTGGATGAATCTTTGGCAACGTATTCAGAGCGTGTTTATTATGAATCATTGCATCCTGATTTAATTTCCTGGTGGTGGGCATATCGAATTGATTACTATAATCCACAAGGATTTGCAGACATTCCCATTTATGACGGACAAGGATTTCGTCCTTATACCAATGCTGCCTATTTCCAAGGCGCTTACTTTTTGGAAGCACTGCGCATGCGAATTGGTGATGAAGCGTTCTTTGCCTTTATTCAAGATTATCTCGCACAAGGACGTGGAAAGATTGTCAACTCCAATGATTTCTTCCGCATTCTAAAAACACATACTTCTACAGATTATTCTGATTTGGTCCGCCAGTATTTTCAAAACATCTATCAATGAACTCTAAACATACATTGCGCATTGTGACAGTTATTTTTCTGTTGACGTTTTTATCTGCCTGCGCATCTCCGACACAAGTTCCGCCTCAATTCCCGACCTTTATTCTGGTTACCCAAGACCCGAATGCTTCGCCTACGCCCACACCTTTTCAACCAGCTTCCTTGAGTGAGACTTCTGTCCCTACGTTTACACCTGGGGCACCTGTGTTGCCTTCAGCGACATCTACTTTTACGCCTGAACCTACTTTCACCTCCATTCCACCTACACAGGCACCTCCGCCTGTAGTCAATACGATTGCGCCTCCCCCTGCTCCAACTTCATCGCGTACAAACTATATTTTGTATACAACCCTGAACTTTGCTGCACATACCGTCAATGTAGATGAAACCATTCGTTATTACAACAATACGGGTACAGCTCTTTCTGACATTGTTCTTTCTGTGCAACCCAATCGATATGGTAATACCTTTGTATTAAGTTCCATTCAACAAGATACAGTTGCCCTGACTTCCTTTACCCTCAATGATCAACGCCTGACTTTAAACTTGCCTCAATCTTTACAGCCGAATACAGCGACAACTCTTGCAATTAGTTTTACCCTCAACCTTCCAGCAAAATCTGCGGAAGGATTGTTTGGCTATGACTTTAATCAGGTCAACTTAATTGATTGGTATCCGTTTGTTGTTCCATACAGCGGCGGATGGATTCTGCATGACCCTATGCCATTTGGGGAACATCTTGTGTATGATTCTTCAGATATTGAATTAAACATCAAGACAGATGCTGGGGTCACGATTGCGGCCAGTGCGCCTTCTGATCAAAATGGTGAATGGACTAGATATCGCTTGTATGGCGCGCGGACCTTTACATTGTCAGCGAGTGATGAATTTCTGGTAAGTGAATCATCTGTCGGGTCAGTTAAGATTCGTTCTTATTATTTTGATGGATATAAAGCCGCAGGCGAATCCATTTTATATTCAGCTGGGCAGGCGGTCAGTCTGTATTCCGCAAAGTTTGGCGACTACCCATATGAAACGCTCGCTATTGTGCAGGCAGATATCCACGATGGGCAGGAATGTGACGGCTTGGTTTTTCTTGCCTCTGATTTCTACGGTCAATTTGGGGGTGGAGCTAGAAACAATCTAACAACTATTGGCGTACATGAGATTGCTCATCAGTGGTGGTATGGGTCGGTGGGTGATGATCAGGCGTTAGAGCCTTGGTTGGACGAGACCATGGCTGCCTATAGCGAACGAATTTTTTATGAATATAACTATCCTCGTTATGGGGATTGGTGGTGGCAGTTCCGTGTGGATTATTTCAGCCCAAGTGGATATGTCGATTCGCCGATTTACAATTTTGGAACACAGCGTGCTTATGTCAATGCGGTATATTTAAACGGTGCTCATTTCATGGAAGATTTGCGCTCGCGCATGGGGGATGATGATTTCTTTCGCTTTTTGAAAGATTACGCTACAAAATATGCCCATGGGCGGGCTACTACTTATGATTTCTTTGCGACTGTGCGGGCAAATACCAGCGTGGATATCAGCGATTTGATTACAAAGTATTTCTCTGGGTCATATTAATCTTATATAAGAAAAACAGCCTGTTTATTGACTCTTTTTGATTTGTAACTATAATGGTTACAAATATGAACACAAATCAACGCTTTGCCATTTCCATCCATGCACTGACCCTTCTGGCGGCTAATCCTGATCCTTTGACTTCGGAGATGATTGCCAGCAGTGTAGATACAAACCCTGTTGTCATTCGTCGAACGATGGCGAATTTACGCGAACAGGGTTTGGTTGAGTCAAAGTCAGGTGCGCGTGGCGGATGGAAGTTGTTGCGCGAGCCAAAACGGATTGGGCTGCGCGAGGTGTATCGAAGTCTAAGTGAGGAGGATGTACTATCTATTCATAGTCATCCCAATCAATTTTGTCCTGTTGGTGGAAATATCATGGGCGTATTACAAGCCGTGTTTGATGATGCCCAATCTGAAATGGAAAAGGCGCTTGGCAAATATACAGTCGCAGATATTTTGAAGGATGTTCGCAGGAAAGCAAATCAATAAGGAGGTCACATGACCGAAAAGATGCCAGTCCTATTCGTTGGGCATGGAAGCCCAATGAATGCCATTGAAGATAATGAGTTCTCTCGTGCGTGGCGCGATGCAGGGAAAACCTTGCCGAAGCCACGCGCTATTTTATGCGTATCTGCCCACTGGGTGACGCGTGGTACGCTGGTCACTGCCATGGAACATCCACGCATGATTTACGATATGTATGGATTTCCCAAAGAGTTATATGAAGTTCAATACCCTGCGCCAGGAGCGCCTGATTTGGCGGAACAAATTCGCCGCATCATAAAAAAGACCGAAGTACAGTCAGACCAGGAATGGGGTTTGGATCATGGGACTTGGTCTGTGTTGAGCAATATGTTTCCTGAAGCAAATGTCCCTGTGATTCAATTGAGCCTGAATGCCAACTTGCCGATTCAAGATCATTATGATGTAGCCCGCCAATTAAAGGAATTGCGCGAAGAAGGGGTTTTGATTATCAGTTCTGGAAATATTGTTCACAATCTTTCGATGGTGCAGTTCCGTGATTTCGCGTATGACTGGGCGACGGAGTTTGATACCCAAGTTAAGAATTGGATTCTTACAAACGATCACGAACCTTTGATTAATTTCCAGAAGCAGGGACAGGCCGCACAGTTGGCGATCAATTCTGGTGAACATTATGTACCGTTGTTGTATTCACTGGCATTGAAAGATGAGGATGATAAAGTCTCTTTCTTCGCTGAAAAGGTGTGGGGTGGGTCGGTCTCTATGCGTTCGGTGAGGATTGGCTAAAAAGTGTCTTAGGTGTCAGAATCAAATATCTGACACCTAAAACTTATTTCTTATGAACCGCCCTTACACCTTTATCAATGTAGCCATGACGGCTGACGGGAAGATTGATACGTTTGGAAGAAAAGGCGCTGCGATTTCTTCCAAAAAAGATAAGGAACGTGTAGATCAATTACGCGCTTCAGCAGATGGCATCCTTGTCGGGGGGAAAACGCTACTTGAAGAATCGCCCAAGCTAACAGTAAAGAGTGAAGCGCTGCGTGAGGAGAGAATCCAGCGTGGGCTTTCTCCTAATCCTGTTAAGGTGGGGGTAGTAACTCGTGCAGACATCTCACTGGATTCAGATTTTATTAAAGCAGGTCCTGCCCGAGTCGTAATATTTACAACGGCACAGACATCTATATCGCACATTGAAGGCCTGCGTGCACTGGGTGTTGAAGTTTTTGTAGAAGATGCGCCCCGTGTGGACCTGAATAAGATGACGCTCACTTTAAAAAAAATTGGTGTAGATCATTTAATGGTTGAGGGTGGCGGTACGATGAATTTTGAACTCATTCGTTTGGGACTTGTGGATGAAATTATGGCATACCTTGCGCCAATGGTTTTTGGTGGTGCCATATCTCCAACCATGGCCGATGGCCTTGGTGTCTCACGTGAGGAAGCTATCCATTTGAAATTAATGGATGTTGAAAAGTGGGAAGATGGTGGAGTCTTTCTACGATACAAATTATAGAGCGGGCTAAGGTCCTGCTCAATGGAGATAACATGACTACATTTACACATGAACAAATTGAACTATTACTGGATGAAAACTGTTGTCACGAATGTGAAGGCTTGGGCGTGGATGGTGTGTGCGTAAAGATTGAAGCGATTGCTGAATTACCATCTCGCTTTGGTGATTTTCATATTGTGGCATTTTCTAACAACAAAGATAATAAGGAACATGTCGCCATTATCAAAGGTGAAATTTTTGAAAGCGAAAATGTTCCAGTACGTTTGCACTCTGAATGTTTGACGGGAGATGTGGTTGGTTCATTGCGCTGCGATTGCCGTGACCAGTTGGAAGCTGCGCTACAGAAGATCGGCGAAATGGATAAGGGAATCGTTTTATATCTTCGCCAGGAAGGTCGCGGCATTGGTCTTACCAATAAAATCCGCGCCTATAGTTTGCAAGATCGCGGTTTGGATACAGTTGAAGCCAACCTTGCACTTGGTTTCCGTGATGATGAACGCGATTACGCAGTAGCCGCACATATGTTGCATTCACTTAAGGTAAAGTCTATTCGCTTGATGACCAACAACCCCAAGAAGATTGCACAACTTGAACAATATGGCGTGAAGGTCAATGAGCGTATTCCACATATTTTGCCGAGCAACGAACACAATCGTTTTTATTTGGAAACCAAAGCCGCCAAGTCTGGTCACATGATCGATTTCCACGGCAAGGAACATCTTCCTGAACAAAGTGATGCCCCCATTGTTGCGGGTATGCCTGAAGATCATATTAAGACAATCTATGACTAAGACAATCATTATCACAGGTGCAACAGGTGTGCTGGGCAATCTGGTTGCAAAGACCTTTGCGGTGCAGGGTCACAATATCGTTTTGCTGGATAAAGATCAGGTGAAATTGGATTCCTTAATTGCTGATTTGAACCTGCCCAGTGAAAGACTCTTCACTCAAACCATTGACCTGCTCGATGCACAAGCGCTTCATGACTCAGCCGAAGCGGTTCTTTCCAAATTTGGTAATCTTCACGCTTTGATTCATCTCGTCGGCGGCTGGACAGGTGGCAAGACCATCGCGGAAGCTTCAAAAGACGAACTTGAGTCGATGCTCAACCAACACGTGTGGACCACCTTTCATTTGCTTCAAGCATTTGGGCCACACATTGCGGCCAGTCAGTGGGGGCGGGTGATGATGGTGTCAATGCCAGTGACTGTGAACCCCGTTGCCAAAATGGCTTTGTATGCTGCGGCGAAATCAGCCCAAGAAAGCTTGGTACTGGCGCTGGCGGAAGAATACAAAGAAAATGGATTGACAGCAAATGTCATTCATGTCAAATCCATTGATACAAAAGGAACAGGCAAAGGAACCTCACCTGCTGAGATTGTTTCAGCGATGGAATACCTTTTCTCTGAAGGCGCCAATAAAGTAACCGGGGCTAGAATTCCGTTATACTAGCGGGATGCAAAGCCAATTTATACAAACTAATAACATCAAGTTGTATGTCATGACCGACGGACCTGAAAATGGGACGGCGGTCATTTTATTGCATGGGTTTCCTGAGTTCCATTATGGTTGGAGAAAGCAAATACCAGCGTTGGTAGAGGCGGGCTTTAAAGTCATTGTCCCAGACCAACGTGGGTACAACCTGTCTGATAAGCCAAAAGGGATTTCAGCGTACGATGTGAATATCCTTGCCGAAGATGTGATTGGCTTGTTTAATCATTTTGGACTTGAACAAGCCTTTCTTGTAGGCCATGATTGGGGTGCTGTGGTGGCATGGACAGTGGCTTTGAATCATCCTGAACGATTGAAGAAACTAGCCATTCTAAATGTCCCACATCCTGATGTGATGACTGATTTCGTTTTGCGTAATGCGGAACAACGGAAAAAATCCTGGTATGTTTTCTTTTTTCAAATCCCCATGTATGTGGAATGGATACTCAGCCAAAAGAACTTCCGTAACATGACGCGCATGCTGGTGGGCTCTGGAAAGAAAAGTACGTTTACTTCTCAAGATTTGACGGAGTATAAAAAAGCTTGGGCACAGCCTGGCGCTCTCACTGCCATGCTGAATTGGTATCGCTCAGTATTTCGACGTGGCTTGCATTATGCCTTTGGAAAAAAGAATCCTCCACGCAGGGTGATTGTCCCAACCTTGATGTTATGGGGAAAACAAGATGTAGCTTTGAGCCATGAAATGGTTCAGCCTTCGATTGATTTGTGCGATGATGGAAAAGTTGTGTTTTTTGAAAAATCTACGCATTGGGTGCAGCATGATGAGGCTGATGCTGTGAATAAAAATCTAATTGAGTTTTTGAGGTAATTCATGCCAATTCCTGCACTTGTCTTGTTGTTCTTTTCTGCATCTATGCATGCCACTTGGAATTTTCTATTAAAAAGTGCTGAAGAAAAATATATTGCCATGGGGTGGCAGGTGATTTTAAGCGGGCTATTTTCCACCGTTTTAATTTTCTTCACCGGGCTGCCACCGCGTTCAATGTGGTTCTTCGCCGTCTTAAGCATGACGTTGGAAGCAATCTATTTCATTCTGCTCTGTACTGCTTATAGCGACCACGATTTTTCATTGGTGTATCCCATAGCACGTGGGGCGGCTCCAGCTTTGTTGGTTTTATGGACTGCCATTTTCTTGCATGAAGAATTAACCGTCGGTGGATATATCGGTTTGGCTTTGATTACAGGGGGAATGATGGTGATTGGTGGAACGACACTGTTGCAAAGCAACGGTGAGAAGCCGCATCTGCGCGGAATTCTCACAGCTTTGTCTGTGGCGCTGGTCATTTCAATTTACACCTTTATTGATGGTACCGCCGTGAAGCACGGCCCCGCTTTGCCGTATGGGTTGTCCATGTTTGTGATGGTGCCCTTTGTAACCACGCCTTACATTGCCAATCGTTATGGTTTGAATTCCTTCATCAATGTTTGGAATAAAAATCGTGGGTATTTATTAATCGGTGGTGTACTGGGCTTGGTAGCTTATATGTTGGCTTTGTATGCTTATACTTTTGCTCCTTTAAGTTATTCTGGTGCGATTCGTGAAGTCAGTGCGGTGATTGGGGCCTTCCTTGGCTGGCGATTCTTGAAAGAGGAAATGGGTGGTGTACGTGTGGTAGGGTCTGTGATTGTGTTTGTAGGGGTGATGGTAATTGCTGTTTTTGGATAGAGGAGGCAGAATGGCTGAACAAGTTTTTCCAGAACCAACAGTGGGCGTGTTTATTTTCAATAAGGCAGGGGAGATGCTTTTGTTGAAGAGTCACAAATGGCCAGAGAAGTATGTGGTCCCTGGCGGGCATGTAGAGTTAGGGGAGCGGCTGGAAGAAGCGGCAGTCCGTGAGGCGAAAGAGGAAACAGGGTTGGATATTTATGACTTGCAATTTATTAATTTTCAGCAGTTTATTTATGATCCAGCTTTTTGGAAAAAACGTCATTTTATTTTCTTTGATTATGCCTGCAAGACGGATTCTCTTGAAGTGGTGCTAAATGATGAGGCTGAGGAGTATGTTTGGGTCAAGATAGAGGCGGCGCTTCAACTTCCGCTGGATACCTACACGCGGACTTCTGTCGAAAGAATCGTGGCTGGAAATTTGTCATAATGAGTTCCGTACTTAAGTGGGTTGCAGGTTGGCTTGAAAGTGGGTAATATTAATAAGCCATGAACAGAATTCTGGCTACTCAATTTTTTGGCGTATTTTGCCACACGGTCAGTTTGCCTGACGGGTACACCCATACCTGTCAGGCTTTTTTTATCCCTATCTAAGGAGAAAGAATGCAGACACCCTGGGAATATCGTTTTGCTCATCGCACTCAAAAAATGGGAAGCTCGGTAATTCGTGAGTTGTTGAAATTTACCGAACAGCCAGATATCATTTCGTTTGCTGGTGGCTTGCCCGCGCCTGAAGTTTTTCCTGTTAAGGAATTTCAAGAAGCATGCAATCGCGTTCTGACAGAACATGGGGCACAAGCGTTGCAATACAGCACTACAGAGGGATATCTACCGTTGCGTGAGATGATTGCGCGTCACACAGGACGGTATAGCGTAAAGATTAATGCTGAAAATATTATGATTACTTCAGGGTCACAACAGGCCTTGGATTTTATTGGCAGGTTGTTCATTAATCGTGGTGATTATGTAGTAGTTGAATCTCCTACATATTTGGGCGCATTACAAGCATGGAATGCGTATGGGGCACAATATATTTCTGTGCCTTCCGATGAAGATGGCATGATGGTGGATCAACTGGAAGAAGCGCTTCGAATCGGACCGAAGTTTATCTACGTGCTTCCAAACTTTCAGAACCCTTCAGGTTCGACCATGAGTCTTGAGCGTCGTAAACGATTGATTTTGCTTGCTGACCAATATGGCGTGCCAATTATTGAAGATGATCCATATGGTCAGTTGCGATACGATGGTGAACATATTCCGTCGGTCGTATATCTGGATAGCTTGTATCGTAACGACGGTGCTGGCGGAGAATACACTGGGAATGTAATTTATCTCAGCACTTTCTCAAAATTGCTTGCGCCAGGGTTGCGATTGGCTTGGGTGGTCGCTCCTCCAAAAGTGATTCGTAAACTGGTCATGACCAAACAAGCAGCTGATTTGCATACTTCTTCTTTCAATCAACATGTGGCGTATGAAGTGGCGAAGGGTGGGTTTTTAGATGAGCATGTTAAAGTAATTCGTGCCACCTATAAAGAACGCCGCGATGTGATGCTTGAAATGATGGAGGAGATGTTCCCTGCGGATGTGCATTGGACCAAGCCACAAGGTGGCATGTTCCTTTGGGGAATCATGCCCGAAGGTGTGGATGCTGCTGAATTGTTGAAAGAAGCGCTGGAACGCAAGGTTGCTTTTGTGCCCGGTATGGCTTTTCATCCAAATGGTGGTGGACAAAACACAATGCGCTTAAATTTTTCCTTCTCATCTCCTGAGGTAATTCGAGAAGGCATCACAAGGTTGGGAACAACGTTGAAGGAAGTATTGAGCAGGAACGGATATCATAAGTAATCTACAAAGAATAAAAAAACGCCCATGATTTTTCATGAGCGTTTTTTTATAGGTCTTGGCTACGTTGAATTTATGAAGCCGTCTTGAGGAGAATTCGATTCCAATCAAGCATTGTCTTGAGGTGTTCCATTGGTACTTGACCTTCAGGGACGAAGCCCACAAAAGAACGGTTATAGGTATCTTCAGGACCATCATCAAGGAACCAATATAAAGGTTTCTTGAACATGCCTATAGAGGAAGTGCCTTTGTCATCATCTGGTAAAGCGGTTTCGTAGGTGAGCAAGGTCATGCCATCCGCTGTTTCTGCAAGCTCGGCTACAGTGGCTTCATGAATCCAGCGCAACCATTGTTGTTGCTGAGTTTTAACTTTTGTATCTGGGTTTACCACTGTGCGCGTGCGGGTGACTGTATCGCCCTTGTGATAGGTCCACGGAGTTGTGCCAGAAACTGCAGATGCTTTTCCATCTTTTTTAGAAGCCGTGGCTGGGTTAGGCGGGAATGCATCTGGCAATAGGTCAAATCCATTTTTTGTTTTTACTGATTTGGCAATTTGCCAGGGATTGGGTTCTTTATCTACAAAGCGCAACCAGAAGATGCTCGCACCGGGAACATAATCCTTTTCAGAAGAGGGTTTGGTATAGAAAGGACGAATGGTTCCAGGAAGTTTATTTTCTTCCTCATTGGTTGAATACCATTTTGGCTTCGGAGTTAAACCGCCGGGAGGCAAATGTCCACGGATGTGTTGAACGTGTTCAGCCGTTTCATTACATACGGCGCGGCTGACGATTAACTCATGGCTACGTCCGTGTTCTTCACGCCAAGCAGAGGCATCGTAATTTTCCCAAGCATCCAATACATTGCGGATGTCATTGTATTGTGGCAAATATCGGTCAGCTTCTTCCTCTGGTGTTAATTTTTCCCAATTGAAATCAATCACATGATTGACGCGCAATGGTGTGAGTTTGACAATTTCCTTCCATGCCCAGGCTGGAAATTTATCTTTCATTGCTTCCAATTTTTTAAGGACTTCTTCTGTAGGAAGAGAGCGCATCTCATAATTGGATTCTTCTGCCATCAACGCGGAGAGACCATTCCGACGAGTCTTGGGTCCGTTGGCTTTTACACTCAGCATGTGCAAAGCTACTTTATCTTTCCACTCTTTTTCAGTGGCGCGCGCCAGCTTGGGGACGTTGGTTCCACTTCCAGTTTCGTAGGCGGCGATTTTTTCCTTACACATTCTTTCAACGGTGGCATCATCCAGCCCTTTGACACTTTTTTCAAGGTCAGCTGCGCCGAGTCGAATTAATAAATCTTTTGGGTCTGCCCATGAACTATGTGCACTGGCATAGCGCATGCCAGAAAAATGCACAATCATATATTGCAACCAATAGGGATAGCGATTCGGCTCTTTCTTGAAGCGCTGGTAAATTTCAGTGAGCAATTCATATTGCTTTTTGTTTTCAAGAGAAGCCTTATATTCTTCGGCTTTCCAAATGGCGATATCTTGAACTGTGACGGGTTTCTCAGGTGCATAGTGGACGAGAAAATCCGCTTCGGGCTTTTTGAAGTTTGGGTCAGCTTTCTGCAGCTTATACCACGCGAGTTTTTTCTGTTCGATTCTGTCGTAGGTTTTTAGGAAGGCACGCAATTTATCAAGCTCTTGCTCTGCCATGGGCAAGGTGACTTTTTGTTTTTGTTCCAGTTCTGCAATTTCAGCTGGTCGCTTGGGATGGTCAGGTGCCATATTCTCGACACGGCGCGTCTTGGAGCGGACCAAATCTCTGAGGGTGTTGCGATGTTGCAACCAGTATTGAATTTGACCTTCAACGAAACTTCTTTCACCACGAATGTCTTTTGGCCAGCTATCAATAAAAATGGCATGAAAATTATTGATCTCTGTGATTTCAGCTTCATCTAGTGGTCTGAACTGAGTGAAATAATTACGCACATCTTTGATTTGAAAATATTCACGCAATACTTTGTATGATTTATAAGCCGTGACTGCAGCCGCTTCTTGTGCTGCTATGTAGGCATCTACATCTGCTTTGAGGGTGGCAATATCTTTGCCTTTGTATTGTTTCCAAATATCAATTTCCATGTAATACGTGAGAAAGTCCCGCAGCTTTGGTTCGCGCATGGGATAAATGGTTTTACATAGAATTTCGTTTTGCCATTGGAAGTAGAGAGGTTGGGCCATGTCATGCTCCTGTAAAGGTGGCTTATGCTGTGAAGGGTATATTTTAGTACATCCTTCGCAAATTTGGATAATCTGGCAGGCTGGGAGGAATGGATGCTTGATGATTATCCATTCTCTTGGTAGCATCCAGAGTACTTATCAGAGTAGCGCAGTTTTTTTGTTGAGGAGAAGAATTCCAATGGATCAAACAATTGTTCAACACCCCAAAAGTAAAAACAATAAATTTTGGATCGGATGTCTCGTTGTTGGTTTGCTTGCTTGTGTTGGCGTAGTGGTATTGGCTGGTGGTGCATATTATTTTGGCTTTTTCCCTACCCAGGCACTGCCTGTCCTAGCATCTGCTACGAGCACGGAAGCTATCGTCACGGAGCAGGCTGCCACAGAAACAGTACCAACTTCCGCGGCGGTTGAGGCGACTGAACTTCCACAGGTAACTGCAACTCTTGCATCGGTCCCTCCAAAAGTAGAACCTTACGATTTGACTGCCAATGTGCAGTATCCAGCTCTTGCCTCTTTAGCAGCTGATGCGGGGAATGTATCCATCCTTCCAAACCAGCCGACGATTTTGGAAATGAGTTGGTGTGCAAAAGGTGAGTCTACGCTTTCAAAGATGACGAGCCTTTTAGATTTAACGGTCCTTATCAATGATGTTGAAGTGCCAGTCAGTTCCTTTAATATTTCACAATATCAAACTGTGTTGGAAATTACAACAGGAAAAAAGGAAACTGCCTTGTGCAATCGGTTGGTTGGTTTGGTTCGCAATTGGAGTGAAGGGAGTTACACGGTTAAACTTTCTTTGCGTGCAACTGCTGCTTACAACGATGGTTGGAAGGATCATCCTGCGGAAGTTCTTCAAGATTTGACTTATGCTGTGAATGTTACGCCTTCTGCTTCTGCAATAGAGTGGGGCAGATGTCAGTTGTTTGAAAACCTGAAAACGGAATTGGTGATTTTGGATCCCAAACCCAAGGAGCCACTTGGCTTTTATATCAAGTTTGATAAGGGAGTGCCTGGCCTTGAAACCCCTGTTAGCGGTGATACAGGCGATTGGCAATATACAGCCATGATTGATAAGGCTGTGTCGGATAAAGCTTGTATTTTTCAGGCTGGATATGAGGGAAGGTTGTATTGTAAAGTTCAACTCTTGTCGAATTATGCAAAGACAATTCGCCCGGTCAGTCTTTTGGTTAATGGATGTAGTTGGCCTGTATATTTCAATCCGGATGCAGAAATTCCATAAAGTTGTAAATTCGTTGAGGGTAAAATGGACAAAGAATTTGCTTTGTGTCATAACCCTGAATTGTCATTTATTTTATTAATAGTTTACAACATGGAGATGTTATGAATTCAAATAACCTTATTGTTTTGATTGCTGTCATTTGTTCTGGAATTCTTTTTAATGTGCTGTTGATTGTGTTTATTGTGCTTCCCTATCGAAAAGCGTCGCAAGCTCGCAATTGGCTTCAAACGACGGGGACAGTGGAGACTTCCGAAATTGTGCATCGCAGTGATTCTGATGGAGGGACTTCTCCCTACCCGCATGTGGTTTATACATACCAAGCTAATGGACAATCCTTAAAGAATGACCGCATCCAACCCGGCGGAGACGTGGGCGGGATGGTTGCTTATAAAACACAAAAGAAATATCTTGTCGGTGCACGAGTGCCCGTATACTACAATCCGCAGAATCCAAGCGAAGCTTTGTTGGAACGCAGTGTTCCGGGATATGTGCGTTGGCTGTGGGTGGCCCTTGTGTTTGTGAATCTCACAATTTGTTGCTGCGGAATTTTGCCAATGATCAGCACACCATTATTTGGTGGTGGAATTAAACTTGGTTTGCCGTATCTTTTCAAATTTATCAGTGAACAACTTAAACCGTAAATGAATTTGTTGATAAGGTAAAAAGTAGGTAAATTAATCTTCTAGTTGCCTGCATTGACTATATACAAAGGAAGATTTATGGATAAAACTTTTATCAAAGACCTGCTTGTTCGTGGCATTATCGGAATCCGCGATTGGGAGCGTGAGAAGCCGCAAGACATTTTGATCAATGTCACGGTTTTTAGCGATACATCACGTGCGGCACAAACTGACGATATTGCGTATTGTGTAGATTACAGCGCCTTGGCAAAGAAGATTCAACATCATGCAGAGACCGCTGCTCGTCTAACCGTGGAAGCCTTGGCAAATGATCTTGTTGAAATTTGTTTAAAAGAGAATGGCGTTACCAAAGCCATTGTCTCTGTGGAAAAGCCCAGAGCCGTGCCCTTTGCCAAGTCTGTGGGAGTGGAAGTGGAACGTAGCCGTACGTAAATGCAATAGATAAAGGCGTTCGAGAAAGAAAGGATAGCCATGACAACAAATAAAATTCTTTTAGCGTTTGCAATTTTAGGAGGCATCTTTCTTGCATATGTCGATTCGAGCCCGGGCTGGGATGATACAGGGATCACCGCTGGCGGTTTATTTGTTATTGCAGGATTGATTGCCCTGCTCGGTCATCCTCGCCCGTGGCTGGTTGCTCTTGCCGTTGGGGTATGGATTCCGCTGTTATATCTCTATCAGAGCCAGGCATATAGCATGATTCTGGTTTTACTTATTCCATTGGTAGGGGCATATGCAGGTTGGATCGTCCGCTTGGGAATTCGCAAGACCCTGCATTTGGCATAGTGGACGATATGCAAATGAAAGCCCCTTCTTCAAAGATGGGGCTTTTTCTATTAAAAGATATGAGAGAATTTTCTAAAAAGAATTTTCAAGAAATATCTCTACGATTTTCGGGTCAAAGTGCTTTCCAGCTTCTTTCTTAATGTATTGATATGCCTCTTTATGAGACCAAGCCTGTCGGTAAGGACGATCGGATGTAAGCGCATCAAAAACATCTACGATGGAAAATAATCTTGCAGCAAGTGGAATTTCTTCCCCTCTAAGGCCACGCGGATAACCGCTACCATCCCATTTTTCATGATGACAATAGGGGATATCTAATGCATGTTTTAAGTAAGAAATTGGAAAAAGCATTTTGTACGCGTAAGAAGGATGTTGCTTCATTATTTCTTTCTCGTTGATCTGAAGCACATCAGGCTTAAGCAGGATTGAATCAGGAATCCCCATTTTTCCAATATCGTGAAGTAATGCACCACGACGCAGATTTAATTTATCTATATCACTCATTCCCATTTTTTCAGCAAGCCGTAAGGCCATTTCTGTAACACGTTGTGTATGGCCTTCGGTTTCTTGATCGCGCAAGTCCAATGCCCGTGACCAGCCCTCAATGGTTACATCATAGGCTAACATAAGTTCTGTATTGGAGCGTTGGAGATTCTCAAGTAAAGAAGCGCTTTCGATTGCAATAGCTGCCTGAGTTGCGAGTGCTTCAAAGTAATTGATCCAATCTGAATCAACTGTAAGTGGTTTACGATGAAAAATCTCCAATACTCCTTTTACTTGTCCTTTGGCAATTAGCGGTGTTGCAAAATGTACAATGAATTCTTCATCGGCTAAAAGTTTGGAACGGATAAATGTTTCTTGAAACTGCCTCAGGTCTGGGCATGAAATGGTGCGACGCTCTTGTGCGGCATTTCCTGCAAAATCTTCAGAAAGCTTGACTTGTGATTTTTCAATGTTGCGTGTTTTAAATCCAAGGCCTGCGACATAATTTAATGAACGAGTCACTGGGCTTAAAAGCAAAATATCCACTGCGTCAACTTTAAGTTCATTCTTAACATGATTTAAAATTACATTAATAGTGACAGACGAATCGAGACTGTTTGTGATGGCCATGTCGATTTGATGTAATGCAGTGAGATGATTGAGTTGTTGCTTGGTCTGATCGTGTAATATGACACGATGAAGTGCATTTGCAGTGATATCTGCAATTGCGCTTAATAGATTTAAGTCTGCTTCTGAAATGTCTGTATGACGGACAAGCCATAATGCACCAATCGCTTTTTCCTGAGCAATAAGAGGTACAGTTGCAATGCAATCTGAGTCCTCAAGTTGTTCTTGATCATCAAAAATAGAGTTTAAACCTTTATGATTATTAATGTATGTTTTTTTGTTTTCAATAACCCAATTACAAACCTTTTTCCAAGGTGAAATACTTAATCCTCTCATCCTCTCAATTACACTGCCTTTACCTATTTCACTGCTTTCTAATGTGGGCAATGCCAGCAAAACACCATCTGCTTGAAATAAGTTAATAAGCTGGTCGATGATAATGTTTAATATTTCTTTCCTTGTATTTGCTTGTCGTAACGCAGCACTGACAGCAATGATGCCTTCCCGTTCCCGTTCATGCTGTTTGCGCTCTGTGATATCCACCATGATGCCTTCAAGGTATTCAACTTTACCGTTTGAGTTTGTGATGCCTGTCCCCCATTCGTCAACCCAACGCCATTCTCCAGATTTGTGGTGAATACGATATGTAATATGAAACGGTTTACGATTAATTTCAACTGTATTATCTTCTTTTGGAGTGGGCATTGCTTTTAGATCATCCGGATGGTAAAGGTCAAAGAAGCTCAAATCTTTTTCAAGAAAGTCACTCTTTGAATAGCCTGTCAACTCTTCAATAGCATTATTGAGATAGATAAATGTATAACGTGAGTTGTTCTTGCATTGGAAAACGACATTTGGAATGTTATCAGCCAACGCACGATACTTCTCTTCACTTGCGCGCAAGTCACGGTACATCAACAGGCTTGTCAAAGTGTCAGAAAGACGCCTGCCAGCCTCCTTGAAAATTAATTCTTCGTCCGCGGTCCAAAAACGAGCATAAGAACATTGGTGCAGGCCAAAAGACCAGGGTTTTCCTACTTTTGGATAAAAGGCCATTGCAATAAAAGATTGAACCTGAAAAATATCGGCCATTTCTGTTGGAACTGGATGTTGCACCTTCGGGCCAAATTGTACTGGACCATCCGTGTTTCTTAAGATTCGATATATAGCCGCACCAACTGGATCCAATGGAAGCTCGACGCCAATAGGAAGAACGCCGGGAAACTCAGGGCGGGTTCGCTCCATAGGTGTTTGCCATGTGACAGCTTCTGGATCACATGGGTAGACAAGCCATGCCCGGTCACACTCGAATACTGAAAGAAGTGCATCAAGCACATTTTTCATCACTTCGTCCAGATCGTAATTTCCCTGCATGGCTTGGTTAATCTTGTCCATACTTTCGAAATATCGAAGAGGGTCAATTTGATGTTTTTGAAGGTGAGATGATTTTCTTTTGTCTTTCATGAGGACCTCGATCAGAATATGACATCTGTCATTTCTATTTTGCCACATTTGATTTGGTTTTTCTACTTAAATCTGATTAGGAATCAAAAAGGCGTCGTACCTCTTTCTTCAGAGGCACGACGCCTTTTTCTTGGTAGCTACCCTTTGGTTTAGATTACGATATTAACTAAACGTCCATTCGCCACAATCACCTTGCGAGGTTCTTTGCCTTCCAAGAACTTTTGAACGTTCTCGCTGGCCAACGCGGCAGCTTTGATATCCTCTTCACTCGCACCAACTGGAACAACGATACGGTCACGCACTTTGCCATTGACCTGTACTGGAATTTCAATGGCATCTTCCTTGATGGCTTCTTCATCCACGGCGGGCCATTGCTGGGTGTGGACTGAGTACGGCTTGCTCAATTGTGCCCACAGTTCTTCAGTGATATGGGGCGCAACAGGAGCCATCATTTTCAAATAGATTTCTTGTGCTTCCTTCCATTCGTCACTTCCAACGGCACCTGCTTCACGAGCTTTGTACATCTCGTTCATCAACTCCATCAGCGAGGAAACAATGGTGTTGAACTCGAATGTCTCAAAGTCACGGGTGATGCGCTTCAAAGTCTGGTGAACTTTTCGGCGTAGATTCTTTTTCGTTTCGTCAGAGGCAGTTCCCGCTTGAGTTTGATCCGTGAACAAAGTCCATACCCGGCGAATCCAACGGGCACTTCCTTCAATCCCTTGCGAGTCCCAAGGCGCACCCATTTCCCAACGTGCAAAGAACATAATGTAAGCGCGGACAGTGTCTGCACCATACTTGTTGACCAATACATCTGGGGCGATGACATTGCCCTTGCTCTTCGACATCTTGTCGCCATCTTCGCCCAGTACCATGCCTTGATTGCGTAATTGCAGCATAGGCTCATTGCCTTCGACAATCCCAATATCACGCAAGGCCTTGTGGAAGAACCGCGTATACAGCAAGTGCATGGTGGCATGTTCAATGCCGCCTGTGTATGTGTCAACAGGCATCCAATAGTTATATTCATTATCATCAAACGGACCCTTGTCATACTTGGGTGACAAGTATCGTAAGTGATACCACGATGAGCACATGAAGGTATCCATCGTATCGGTTTCGCGTGTCGCTGGGCCGTTACAAACTGGGCAGGTAGTATTCTTCCAGGTTGGATGCAATTTCAACGGGCTTTCACCAGTTGGTTTCCATTCAACATCTTCGGGCAAAGTGACAGGCAGTTGATCGTCTGGAACTGGATTCCAACCATGGATATCGCAATGCACCATCGGAATCGGCGCGCCCCAATAGCGCTGACGGCTGATCAACCAATCGCGATAACGATAGTTAACCGATTCTTTGCCAATGCCCTGGCTTGTGAGCCAATCCAACACAGCTGCGATGCTTGGATTCTTTCGGCCTTTTTCTGTGTTGACCTTGGTTCCATTCAACATGCCGGAGTTAATCATGACACCTGCCCCAACATAAGCGGATTCTAAAACAGGCGCTTCGCTCTGACCTTCAGGCTGAATCACTGGAACGATGGGCAGCTCATACTTTTTGGCGAATGCAAAATCACGCTCATCGTGTGCAGGCACAGCCATGATCGCGCCCGTACCATAGGACATCATCACATAATCTGCAATCCAAATTGGAATGCGTGCCTGATTGACCGGGTTGATGGCATAGGCACCGGTGAACACACCGGTCTTTTCTTTGTCAATTGCACCGCGTTGAATATCAGTTTGTCGGGCGGCTTGTGCTTTGTATTCTTCTACAGATTGTTTATTTTCAGGCGTGGTAATCTCATCCACCAATGGATGCTCAGGTGAGAACACCATGAAAGTTGCACCCCACAAGGTATCGGGACGGGTGGTGAAAATCTCGACATTGTGATTTCCAATTTCTGTTTTGAAAATCACCGAGGCACCTTCACTGCGGTCAATCCAATTGGTTTGCAAGGTCTTAACCGTTTGTGGCCAATCCAAGCCTTCAAAGTTCAGTAATTCATCTGCGTATTTGGTGGCTTTGAAAAACCATTGATCCAAATTCTTTTTGATTACTGGCGTGCCACAGCGTTCACAGTGACGATCATCTCCCCAAACCTGTTCGCGTGCCAACGTTGTGTTGCACTTTGGGCACCAATCTACAGCAGACATTTTGCGATACGCCAAACCAGCCTTGTACAACTGAATGAAGAACCATTCTGTCCATTTGTAATAAGCAGGGTCCGCAGAAACCGCTTCACGCTCCCAATCGAACATTGCACCCATGGAGCGCATTTGCTTGCGCATCCGTTCAATGTTTTGGAACGTGCGTTTCATGGGGTGAACGCCATCTTTAATAGCGGCATTCTCGGCGGGCAGACCAAACGCATCGAAACCCATGGGGAACAACACGTTGTAGCCCTTCATGCGCATGTATCTTGCACGAGCGTCTGAGGGAGTCATTGCATACCAGTGGCCGATATGCAAATCACCGCTGGGGTAGGGCAGCATGGTCAAGGCATAGTGCTTGGGCTTGCTGTTGTCAATCACGGAACGATACAACTGATCAGCCTGCCATTGATCCTGCCATTTTTTCTCTAAAGTCTGTGGCTGATAGGATTTATCCTGTACGCGAGTGTCAGGTTTGGGCGACGCATCTGCTACAGGGACAATTGCATTTACAGGTTCAGGTTTAATCGAAACAATATCTTTGCGTGAAGGGGTTGGTGGAACCATCACCGCCATTTTCTTCACGGGTTCAATTGCCATCATCGGCTTTTGAGATTTCGGTGCCGCCTTTTTTGTAACTACCTTTTTGGCTTCTGCTTTTTTGGTGACAACTTTCTTGACGGCGGGCTTTGTCGCTTTCGCTGTACTTTTCTTGGTAGTTGTTTTCGTTGTCTTCGCAACAGGTTTCTTGACCGCAGGTTTTGCTTTTGCTGTCACCTTTTTAGCGGCCACTTTTTTAACTGCAGGTTTCGTCGCTTTGACAGGTTTCTTTGAAGTTGTTTTTTTAGGAGCTGTTTTCTTTTTTGTAGTTGCCATTCTTACCTCATTAAGAAAATGTTTCTTGGGTTTGTATCAAATGTCGGGTAGGGAGGATGCGCGATAGGAGAGTTTCAAGCAAAGGACCTTGCTTCCATAAGTATTTTCCAAATTGCATAGCGATCTCCTTTCTAAAATAAAAAAACCTTCATCCGCTAAGGGACGAAGGAATTCTCCGTGGTACCACCCAAATTACGTTCAAATTGCGAACGTCGCTTTGATCGCGATAACGGGCGGCTCCGTCACTGACTACTTAGTTTCACCAGTGAAGTCCTCTTGCGAGAGACAGACGAGTTCGGTCTTTTGGTATTCCCGTTTGATACCGGTGAAGGGCTTCCACCTTGCTCTCCCTTCTCGCTGACGAGATGACTTACTACTTCTGTCATGACTTGTTATTAAGTTTTTAGGTGGACCCAGAGGGATTCGAACCCTCGACCTTCTCAATGCCATTGAGACGCGCTCCCAACTGCGCTATGGGCCCATATTTATTTTTTTCTGTAGCAGTGGACCTGAGGGGATTCGAACCCCTGGCCTCCTCAGTGCGATTGAGGCGCGCTCCCAACTGCGCTACAGGCCCTTTCATAAGGCGAACCGTATTCTACCTGAGGGAATATCCCGTGTCAAGCGGGGATTCGGTTGTAAAATAGAGATATTCATTTCAAGATTGAGGGTGAGCCATGACTGAATCCAACTCCAAACCAACCTATCGAATTGCTGACTTGCATGAATCAGAACGTCCGCGTGAGAGACTAGAGAATCTTGGTCCACAAGCGTTGACCAATGCAGAGTTAATTGCTATTTTGTTGCGCGTGGGCGTGCCAGGTGAAAATGCAGTTGAAGTTGCACAACGATTGTTAAACAAATTTGGTGGTTTAAGCGGATTGCATCGTGCGCCGTTTAAGGAATTGGTCAATCAGCATGGACTTGGGGAAGCGAAGGCTTCGCAAATCAAAGCGGCGATCGAACTAGGCCGACGGTTGATTCTGGAAAAGCCCGAAGACAAGCCTTCCATCAACAGCCCAGCGGATGCGGCGGCACTGGTGCAATATGAAATGTCAGCATTGGAGCAGGAACATTTACGAGTGATTCTGTTAGATAGAAGAAATCACGTTTTAAATATTCATGAAGTATATAAGGGTTCAGTCAATTCTTCACAGGTGCGGGTGGGAGAATTATTCAAAGAAGCGGTGCGCATTAATGCTTCAGCGATCATTGTGATTCATAATCACCCCAGTGGTGACCCTACTCCTAGTCCCGATGATGTAGCCGTGACTCGTGCCATCGTTCAAGCAGGAAAACTATTGGATATCGATGTGCTCGACCATCTTGTAATTGGAATGGGAAAGTGGATTTCTTTGAAAGAAAAGGGATTAGGGTTTTCGTAACCAAAGATTGTTTATCATATCTATAAATGAGTTGGTGAAGATTATGAATGATGTGTTATTGTTGTTGAAAAATGGCTGGGCTACTGTTTGGAAACAGAATATTGTTTGGGTTTTTAGTATAGTATTTGTTGTTTGTGATTTGTTGCGCACTTTTCAAGCCGAGCCTCATTTTCTAGTGTCCTGTGCTTTGATGGTTTTAATTTACATTTGCACAGTCGGGATTTCTTATGTTGTGTATTGTTCTGTAGTTGGAAAAGTTTCTACTGTACAAGATGTGTTGTTTGTTGCCAAGAAGTTTTTCTGGCGATATCTTGGAGGTTTTATTCTTTTCTTCTTGCCTATCTTTTAGTTTTTTTCTTGATTTCATTATTTTCTTTAGTTGTAACATTGCCCACTGTGCAATCACTTACTAATACATACTTGATGCTCTTTTTGCTTTCAATGTTTGGTTCATTAATATATTTTTCAGAGTTTGGCTTCTTTGCTAATGATTGGAGTGTATGGCAAACTATTAAAAATGCATGGGGACTTCTCAATGATCATTTTGGAATTTTGGCAATCCTTGGCATTTTATTAACTTTAGCTGCTAGAGCATGGGATACTTTTGCTGGAGTTTCCACAGTATTAATTCAATCAGGTTTTGATATGGCATTATTAAGTAAACTTAATTACTGGAGTTTGAATACTTCTTTAGGAAGAAACTTACTTTTTATGGTGGTAAGTGGGATGGGATACATTATTTTGACACCGTTAAAAGTGTCTGTATTTATGAATGCATATACAAAATATAAAGGCGAAAACCCCGCTACATATATTAAGTCTAGGCACTTCTCTTCACTCCAAATTCTCGAAACTCCCCCGTTACCTCTTCATACTCAATTTGAGATTCGTCCACTCGTGATGCGCGTGGACCTTGTTTGATAAACTCAATCAAACGCTCTACGTTTTCACGTGCACCTTCGGCAATACATTCCACCGTATCATAGCCGATGTTACGCACCCAGCCTGTCAGGTCGCCGATTTGGCGGGCGTGATATTCAACGTGTGCGCGAAAGCCCACGCCTTGTACCCGTCCCTTAACCCAGATATGAGCGCGGATAATTTCATTGGAGTTGGCGTTCATACTTACTCCTGCGAATTAAAAAGTCAATGGTTCCCCAGATTGGCAATGCTAAAACAAGAGCCATTAACAAAATAAATGGGGAAAGATTTCGTAAAGCTACTCCAGTTACATTTTGACCGAGAACATTTTCACGCCAACTTTTATCTAATTGACTGAGTGATGTGCCGAGCGCGTTGGTTGCGCCCAATTCGGGACTCAATCCATCACCATAGGCTTGAGTCAAGCGGGTGATGCCTGTATTTCCATAGGTGTTGCGGATGTAATTCATAAAAGATTGGGATTGAGCATAAGCCAAATAGGCAGACCCTGAATCGGCGGGGAAGGAAGCGGAGATTTGGTCAAAGGGCAGTAAGGTTTGATTCTGACTCGCAATTTCCAGTGCGTGGGCGTAATCAGGGTTGGGATATAACTCCACCATCGATGCGACACCTTCCAATAACCAGGCAGGTTGTTTGTTGTAGTTTTCACCCAATGATTGATACATCATGACGTGTGCAAGTTCGTGTGGGATTTTTGTTTCCATTTCAATTTTTTGTGTGGAACTGGGTGCAATGGAAACCAGCACCGCACCTAGCTCAGGGTTGGCATGGCCGCCTGCCCATTGTTGTCCGCCTAAAAGCAAAGTGGATTGTAAATCGTCTACATTTGAATAAATATAAATATTGATTGGAGCTGAAAGTGAAACAGGGATGATATCGCTGATGGCAAGCAGGCCTGAGCCTGCTGCATCCAAAGCGGCTGCACCAAAAGCATCATCGCCTGCATACCAATGCACCGTGACATTGTCACGAGTGTTTTCTCGCCACGGAAAACGATTATCGACATATTGAAATTTGATCGGTGAACTGGTGTAGGTTTTGCCATCCTCAAGAGTGGCTTGATACCAGAACACAATCCAACTAAACGGTGGAAATACATTCAATGATGTATCGTATGTGAAACTTACCTGACCATCGGTGCCAACTTGTACGGCTTCCACTCTTGTTACTTTTTCATCTACGCCGCGAAATAAAAGAGAAGCTTGTAGGATTCGAATCGGAGCAGTTACCTTGGCTGAGAAGGTGATGGTCTTTCCAAAATCCATAGCGACTGTGGCATTCTCCACTGCGATTCCTGTCTGCGCCTTGGCTTGCTGACTCCCCAATGGGCTGATGCTAATCATCAGCAGAATCGTCACTACTTTAAGAATAAATGTGCGTGGGTTAAACATTTCATCACCTCGATAAATACACAATCAATGGCGTTAGGGTCAGTGGGCTTAAGATAGTGCCAAGAAAAACGATGGCAGTTACCAAAGAAGATTCCAATTGATATTCATTTGCCACTACGGTGGTGGCAACAGCGGCAGGCATCGCAGCTTCGATGACACTGCCTTGATGCGTATGTCCATGCAGGCCAAATAGATTGGCAAGCAACAAGCCGACGATAGGTGCCAGAAGTAATTTGGTTGCCACGCCCAAGCTCATAGCGCGGAAACTGTGTGACCATTGGATTTTCGTCAACTCCAGCCCAAGCAAGACAATCATCACTGGGACTGCTCCGCTGGCCGCAATTTCAATTGTGCGTGCCAGTGAGATGGGAATTCAAACCCTGTGGCTTTGACTACCAATGCCAGCAGTACTCCATATACGATCGGCAACTTGAACACACCGAGTATAGCGGATTTCAAATTGGAATGTCCAAGCGAGGCAATCACGACACCTACTGTGTTGAACAGAATGGTTGTGGTGACATAGAAAATGGAAGCGATGGCAAGAGCCTCATCACCAAAGGCAAATTTAACCAAGGGTAATCCGTAATTGCCTGTGTTGCCAAAAGCTACTGTCAGAATCACAGCTAATAATTGAGGACGTTCGAGTTTGAATAATTTTCCAAGCAACAAAGCGAAGAGTCCCATGCAGGCAATCACTGCTGTTGTGTATTCGACAGTGGTAATTGCTTGTTGAAAATTCAATTGGCTGGTGACCATTAAATTAAAGACGAGCAAAGGACTGAAGATGTAAAAGACAATGCGCCCAATGCTGCGCGAGTCAAGGGAGATGATTCTACCGAGGGTATATCCAGCCGCCGCAATCAGCATGATGGGCAACAGGTTGTTTGCAAATGTGGAGAAGAGTTCGTTGAAAGACATGAGATTGTGGCGAAATTATAACCCCCATAAATTGAACGGGCACGGCATAGCCGTGCCCGAAATTATAGCGAAATCAATTCAGGTCTTTTGAGCAATTGCGCCTGCATGGACCAAGGTCCCGTCCAGGTGACAGTGACGGGGAGGACTTTGCCGCGCAAATCTTCTTCCGATTCAACAAAGACCAGTTTGTTGGTGGGCGTTCGTCCGCGCCAGCGACCTTTGACCTGTTCCTCGAAAAGCACGTCCACTTTTTGGCCAAGATATTTTTTGTTAATCTCACCAACGATTTGTTCTTGTAAATCGTCGAGCATGTGTAAACGGCGGAGTTTATCCTCTTCGGGAACGTTGTCATCCATTTTGCGCGTGGCGACAGTGCCTTCTCTCAGCGAGTAGCGTGCCAGATGGGCCACATCCAGCTTGAGGTCAGAGAGGACGCGGTACGTTTCCATAAATTGTTCTTCGGTTTCACCAGGGAAACCAACGATGATGTCTGTGGCGATGGAACAATCAGGAATGCGCTCTCGAATCTTTGCGATCAAATCGCGATATTGTTGTTGGGTGTATCCGCGTTTCATATTGACCAACACTTCGTCATCACCGGCTTGAATGGGCAATTCAATATGGGGCATCACGCGTGGTAGTTCAGCGATGGCGTCAATGAGATCATCTTCAAAATAATTGGGATGAGAGGTTAGGAAGCGGATGCGTTCAATGCCCTCAACCTCATGCAAGACACGCAAGAGCGCTGCAAGGTTCGGACCGTCGGGAATGTCTTTGCCATAGCGGTCTACAATTTGACCGAGCAGAGTAATTTCTTTTACGCCTTGCTTGGCTAACGAGCGGACTTCGGAGACAATATCTCCAACGGGACGAGAACGTTCCCCGCCACGTTTGGAGGGGATGATACAGAAAGTGCAGGCATGCGAACAGCCATATACGATTGGCACATGCGCGCTGATTAATTTGTTCTGTTCTGCTACGGGTAGGATGAGCTCATTGTCCATCATCAGGAAGCGGCGGGTGGTTTCCGCATCTTCCATGGAATGGATTTCGCCTTGTGTGAGATGTGAAATTAATGGGCTTGGGTCAGAGGGTGGAGAGAAGACATCCACGAAGGGAAGTTTCTCGCGTAATTTTTCCGCACCACGTACGCCGACCATGCAGCCCATTAAGTTGATAACGAGGTTAGGGTTTTTCTTTTTGAGAGGGGCCAGTGAAGTGACACGTCCAAAGGCCTTGTCTTCTGCGGATTGGCGCACGACGCAGGTATTGAGAACAATCACATCCGCTTCTTCGATGGTTTCGGTAAGGGTATAGCCAAGATGCTCAAGCGACGAGCCGACCCGTTGTGAGTCGGCGACATTCATTTGGCAGCCTTCAGTCCAGATATGGTATTTCATAGTGCTCCTGATTTCTAATAGGCGCAAATTATACCAAGCCTATCAGGATTCGATGACTACTTTGGGCTTGGTATAATCTTTTCATTATGAAAACCTCTGTGCGCATTTTGATTGCCATTCTTGTGGTTACATCCATGATTTTGCCTCGTGTGGCAGATCTTGCTAAATTTACCGCCGCTGATGAGCCGTTTTGGTTGGTGGTTGGTGCAAATTACTACTATGCACTCACACATGGTGAATTTGAAAACACAGTCTATGAATATCATCCCGCTGTCACCACCATGTGGATTGGGACAGCAGCCATGTTGGTGTATTTTCCCGAATATCGTGGTTTGATGAAGGGGTATTTTCAACAGGAAAAGACTAGCTTCGATAGCTATCTGGTAGAGCATGGCAAGAATCCACTAGTACTTTTATGGTGGGCGCGTTTCTTCCAAATGCTGGTCAACGTGTTTTTGTTTATTGTGGCCTTTTTTCTTTTGCGATACTTATTGGATGAATGGACTGCGCTAGCCGCCATTCTTTTGACCTCATTTGCGCCATACTTATTTGGACAATCGCGCATGTTGAATCATGAGAGCATGGTGGGACTCTTCTCTCTAATTACCGTCCTCGCGATGACAGCGCATCTTTTTCATAAGCCCAAGCCTGCTTTGCTGTTTCTATCGGCATCTGCCGTCGCCTACGCAAACCTCACTAAATCTTCCAGCATTGTTTTATTCCCAGTCATGGCAGTGATGATTTTTGTAGCGTTAGCGGTGCAGTGGCGGACAGATAAAAAGACTGCCGCTGCTTTGGGAAATTTTTTAAAAACCTATGGTTTGTGGTTTGGTATTTTTGTGCTTGTGTATTTTGTCTCCTGGCCTGGGATGTGGGCGGACCCTGCGAAAATGTTGCACGAAGTTTACGGGAATGCCTTTAGCTATGCCTTTGAAGGTGCACGGCTCTCTGTGACTCAAGAAGTGACTGCCCCTAGCTTTAGTCTATCGGCAACGATTTCAAGTTTTGCAAAGTTTGTAGTTTCGATTGGCTGGCATACTACACCACTTACATGGTTGGGACTGATACTTGCCATCCTATTTCTGTTTTCTAAGAATCAAGAACAGTTTCCGTTGCTTGCAAAATACATTATTTTCTTTTTACTGTTGGAAGCTTTAGCTTGTGTTGGAATGTTTTCTGTTGTAAGTGGACGTGACCAACCGCATTATGTGCTGGCTGCGTATTATGGGATTGAGTTTTCTGCAGGGCTGGGTTGGATCTATGCCTTACGATGGTTGGCGCGTTCTTTTCCTTGGGCCGATAAACCTTTGTCGCAAACCATTCTGTTTGCAGTTTTATTGATAGCTCAAGCTTATCCCTTGTTTTACACAGCCCCATATTACTTTACCTACCTTAACCCTGTCATGTCACTGACTGGCAGCCGTCCAGCTACCTTCTTTTATGGAGAAGGCATGGAGCAGGCAGCTGCTTATCTCGCAGAAAAACCTGACGCTAAGAATGATGCGGCTCTCGTCTATTTTGGAAGAAGTTTTAGTTATTATTACCCAGGGCAGACCCTGCTTTTCAAGCCTATCTTGTTCGACGATCAGGTGCAGTTAAAAGAATCTCTTCGTCAAGTTAAATATATTGTCATTTATATTCCTATTGATAAACGGTTGCCATTTTTAGAGAATGTAACCCCAGAACATGTGATTGACCTTAATGGCGGTCCTTATATCAACATTTATCGTGTTTCTGATATTCCATCCAGCTTTTTTAGTGAGTGAAAATGAAATTACGTAAAAATTTATTAGCTTTGCTTTTGCTCGGCTTGACTCTTATACCGCGCTTGGCTTCTCTCCGCTCCTTCGTGACAATTGACGAGCCTTTCTGGCTTTCTGTTGGTGCTAACTATTATTATGCGCTTGGTCAGCGTGAATTTCAAAATACCGTGTACGAATATCATCCCGCAGTAACCACCATGTCATTTGTCACAGCCGCCTTTCTTGTGGACTTTCCTGATTATCGTGGCTATGGTCAAGGGTATTTTGATGTGGATAAAGAAAAGTTCGATCCCTTCCTGATTGAACACGGCCATGACCCGATGTACTTGTTGTATCTCAGCCGTTTATTTCAAGTGGGTGTCATTACTTTATTCGTATTGATTATTTTTTATTTTCTATCTGTTTTGATTGGAGAAGAGAAGGCGTTTCTTGTCACTGCATTGACTGCGAGTGCGCCCTATTTCTTGGGGCACTCCAGAGTGCTTAGTCATGAAGCCATGGTTGCCGCTTTTGTATTGGCATCGATTGTAAGTCTCATGGCGTATTTGGAGCATGAACGGAAGTGGTATTACCTGTTGATTTCAGCGGCATCTGCAGCCTTGGCCCAAGTGACGAAATCCTCGGCAATGGCCATGTTCCCAGCCATTGCACTTATATTGGCTGTGTCTGTATTTGAGAAAGCCAAAGCGCAGGGATTTAAGCCTGCACTTTTTGATCATTTGAAGATATTCGGCATATGGTTGGTTGAGTTGGTAGGTGTCTATATTGTTGTGTGGCCTGGGATGTGGGTTGCGCCTGGCAAAATGCTTTATGAAGTTTATGGCAATGCTTTCAGTTATGCCTTTGAAGGTGCACGTTTACAAGTGACTCAAGAATTACAACCTTCTAAGTTTAGTCTTGGCTCAGTTTGGAGTACTGCTTTAGGATTTATTCGTACCATAATATTGAAGGCCACTCCTGTCAGTTGGTTGGGTGTTGTGCTTGCAGGTGGCTTTCTTTTTTCACGTGAGAAGAATTCATTTGTAGTAGTTTTCAAGAAGTTGGTTTTATATTTATTTGTCACTGCTGTGATGTTTATTTTGCTTTTTAGTATTGCCCAAGGTAGAAATTCAGCTCACTACATCATGAGTAGTTATGTCAGTATGGATGCGATTGTGGCTTTGGGTTGGTGCGCTTTGCTTGGTTGGTTGGGAACGAAATGGGAAAAAGCAAATCAGCTTCAGGTTTGGGCAGGGGCGGCATTGATTTTCTTCCAATTAATGAGTGCCATTTCGTTTTATCCTTATTATTATACGTATGGTAATCCTATCATTGCGATGATAACTGGTCAGGAAGCAGTTTCTGACTATGGGGAAGGTTTTGAGCAGGCTGCTTTGTATTTGTCACAAAAACCAAATGCAGCTTCTTTAAAAGTTTTGTCTTTTCGTGGGCGTGGACCTTTTTCTTATTTCTTCCCAGGACAGACCATTATTTTGAATCCACTTTTTATTGAAGAGCCCAATATGGGGTCTATGCGAGAGAGGTTGGCTCAGGCTGATTATTTGGTGATTAATGCAGCACTGGGTCCACGTACAGAACGAACAAAATTATTTGTAAGTGGCTTGGATGGTGTTGTGCCTGAGGATGTAATTAATATTAAGGGTGTATCCACAATTTATATATATAAAATTTCAGACCTCCCTCCTTCTTTTTATGAAAACATGTCTAAATAAAATAAAGCCGCGCAATTGCGCGGCTTTATTTTATGGCGTCCAAGTTGGGATGGGGGTCCGTGTTGGTGTAGCAGTTGGTGTAGGTGTGTCTGTGGGTAGGAAAGTTGGATCACCTTGCCAGGGGAGGAATGCTGCAAATTGCTTTACATCGTAGGTTCCCTTAATGTCTCGGCGTTGTAAAGTGAAAATATTTCCCAGCCCCTGGTCATAAGTGAATCCTAAACTCATGCCAGCAACGTATCCTGCAAAATGAGCATAGTCAATGACACCACTATCGCTAAGTCCAAATGGATAAGCGATGGTTTTAATGGGTACACCAAGGGTTGTTTCCAGAAAAGATTTTGAGTCGACAATTTCAAATCGTTTTTGTTCAGGTTCAAGTTTGGTTAAGTCAGAATGACTCATGCTATGGCTGCCAATTTCCCAACCTGCGGCGGCCATTTCCTTGAGTTGGTCTGCGTTCATGTAGTCTTCAATTCCAACATAGTTGCCAACGATATATACAATGCCTGTGTATCCGTATTTTTTCATGATAGGGAAGGCGGTTGTGTAATTATTTAAATGCCCATCATCAAAGGTGATTAACATGGGACGTGGAGGAAGATCCGCACCTTCGTTAATGGCTTTGAGTAACATATCGATAGTGATGGTTGTGTATCCCCAGTCATGCAACAATTTCATTTCTTCATCAAATACTTCAGGTTTCACATAGTATGGACTGGTGTAATTGGGACCATCAGTTGGTGAGATTGCAATCCAGTGATATAGCAGAATGGGAATCACCACATTGCCTGGTCCCTGGGCAACCCAAGTGGGCGTGGGGCTGGGTGTGATTGTAAATGTTGGGGTGATGGTAGGGGTGTTCGTGATGGTGGCAGTTTCGGTTGGAGGAAGAGGCGTGAACGTCATTGTGGGTGTGGATGTGGGTGTAGCGAAGAGCCCAGTTCCACATCCAGACAACAAAATAGAAATCCCCAAAAATAATGCTATTAATTTTTTCATTTTAGTGATTGAGTTCCCAAATAATTCGCAAGCCATCGAGTGTGAGCCAGGGGGCAATGATGTCGATGACTTTGGTTTCTTTCGCCACGGATTCAGAGAGTCCTCCCGTAGCGATGACTTTCATATCGCTTCCCAACTCGGACCTGAATCTGGTTACCATGCCCTCGACCATGCTCACATACCCAAACAGTAGCCCTGATTGCATGGCATGGACAGTGTTACGCCCGATGACAGAAGGTGGCGTTTGAAGATCAATGCGTGGAAGTTTTGCGGCACGCGTGTACAGTGCTTCTGCGGCGAGGTTGATGCCAGCGGTGATGGCGCCGCCGAGATATTCGCCATCTTTGGTGAGTGCATTGAAGGTAGTGGCGGTACCGAAATCCACCACACAAGCGGGGCCGCCGTATAGCTTCATCACGGCAACTGCGTCACAGATACGGTCTGCGCCAACGGCTTTGGGATCTTCGTAACGCACTTTGATTCCAGTTTTGATACCGGCATCGACCACCAAAGGTTCTTGTTTAAGATATTCACGGCAAGCTTGAATGACACGTCCAGTTAAAGGGGGTACAACAGATGCAAGTGAAATTCCCGTAATATCCTTTATGGATTTTTCTGCATTTTGTAGCAGACCTAAAAATTGCAGACCGTATTCATCGGGCATACGGTTATGGTCGGTGGCAAGGCGCCAATGTGCGCCGAGTTTGTCGCCCTCGTATAGGCCGAGTGTCAGGTTGGTATTACCAATATCAATGGTGAGAAGCATGCTGTAATTATAAACGCTCTGATGAAGAGAATATCTTCACCAGAGCGTTTCTGTGCATTTCTTAATCTGAGCTTATTTAACTTTTACAGCTTCAATAATCTCTGCGACCATATCATATTTATGGAATTGAGGCATGATGTACAGTCCGCTGGCCCAGCCTTTGATTTGTTCAATTAATTCAACAGCCAGTTCAATGCCAACTTTGGCACCCTCTTCCCCGGCGGCTTCGATGCGGTTTCTTGCTTCGTCAGGAATGGAAATGCCCGGGACTTCATTGTGTAGGAAGTTGGCATGTTTCGCGCTGACCAAAGGCAGAATGCCTGCCAAAATGGGTTGATGCAATTTTCCGTGCTTGGCTTCGTATGCTTCGATTAATTTTGGTCCATCATCGGGACGATAAATGGGTTGTGTCAGGAAGAAATCTGCACCAGCCTTGATTTTGCGATGCAAGTTTTTAACCTCATTATCCATATCCGCAGGGCAAAGATTTAAGGCGGCACCGACAAAGAAATTTGTGGGTTGACCAATACTGGTGCCAGAATGATCCATACCCGCATTGAAGCCTTGTTTGATGAGTTTAATCAAACCTGAAGGGACAAGGTCATAATTATCAGTTGCTTCGGGATAATCCCCAATTGATGTTGGGTCGCCCATTACCACGAAAACGTTTCGCAAGCCGATGGCATGTGCGGCGAGCAAATCACCTTGTACGCGCAAGAGATTGCGTCCGCGGGTGGGGAAGTGCAGCGTGGTTTCCACGCCGATCTTACGTTGAACCACGTCACACACGGCCCAAGCTGACATGCGCATGCGAGCCATGGGGGAATCGGCAACATTGATAATATCTGCACCTGCATCGTATAACAGAGATGCACCTGCTAATAATTTATGTGTGGAGAGTCCGCGCGGTGGATCCATTTCTACGCAGATGGAAAATTTTCCATTTGCCAGCTTTTGCGCAAGTTGACTTGGCGCTTCTGCATCTGAAAATTCAGATGGTTCCACATCTTCAGAAATTTGTATGTCCACGATAGGTGCTGGGGAAGATTCCAGTGCCTTCTTCATTGCGGCAATGTGTTGGGGAGTGGTTCCGCAACAACCGCCAACGACATTGGCACCTGCTTCACGCAGGGAAAGCGCGTACTCACCAAAGTATTCAGGGTCTGCGGGATACATAATGCGTCCGCCGACTTGTTCAGGCCAACCAGCGTTTGGTTTGACCCAGAATTTTCCAGTAGGCACAGCGTGTTTCATTTGCTTGAGGATTCGTAGTAACTGCGAAGGACCACCCGAACAATTCACACCGATTACATCGGCACCTGCTTCGTGAAGCTTTCGTGCTACTTTAATTGGGTCATCACCAAGCAGAGTAACATCATCGCGTGTGAATGTCACTGTTGCAGCGACAGGTAATGTAGATGACGATTTTGCTGCTTTGATGGCTTCCTGTATTTCATATAAATCGCTCATGGTTTCGATGATGATGACATCTGCACCTGCATCGGCCAGAGCCTTGATTTGCTCCGCGAACGCCTCCCGTGCCTCTTCAGGTTTGACTCTGCCATACGGAGCAATCCGCACTCCAAGCGGACCAACATCACCAGCAATCAACACATCTTTGAATGAAGAAGCCACAATACGTTTTGCCAGTTCCACACCTGCGCGATTAATTTCTACTACATCATCCTGCAATCCATGTTTGGATAATTTATACCGATTCGCGCCAAAAGTATTGGTAATGACCATTTGCGCGCCTGCTTCAATATATTCGCGGTGAATGTCTGCAACAGCGGCGGGGTTGGTGATATTTAATTCGTCGAAGCATTTGTCAAAGCCCACGCCGCGAGCATGGAGCATGGTTCCCATGGCACCATCGATTACCAGCGTGCCTTGTTCGAGTCTTTCTAAAAACTTGTTCATTAATTCTCCAGTACGATGGTGTTTATGGCTGTTTGATGACAGCCATAATTCCGTTATCTCGTTTGATTGTGTAAATCACCTTTGCATCAGGATATGAAGTTAAATCCAGATTGTAGCGCGAAGTGGATACCACATAATCATATTGGTCAGCACGTTCTGCCTCATAATCTGAGTAGACCTTTATATCACTTCGTGCGTAAAGGGCAAAGATGTGGGAAGGCCCATCCACCCAAACGCTTGCATGTTCAGGTGCAGTTGTATTTAAATAATTTGCCGCTTCACGATAGGAAGTTCCCCAATAATCCAATTCGTACTTGCGGAACACGTCGCCAGCGAAACGATTGTAGTATGTGTATTCATATGGATGTAACCGCACAATATCAATCACACCAGGCAATAAACATAAAACCATCAAAACAAGCTGCCACTTTGTGTTTTTTATTTTTTCAAAAACAACTCCAGCCAACATAAACACGGGTGGAATGATGAAAAATATCTGTCTGAAATTGTCGTACAGTGGCGAACGCGTGACGATGAATCCGATCAATGGAATTAAGAACCAGACACCCATCAATATGACTAATTCGCGCTTCTCTTTCCCGCCGACAATTGCCACGAACAACCCAAGCAGAGTCAACGCCCAAACAGGTTCAGTCAACTGAATCCCAAACAACACGGGCAGATACGAATATGGCAGGTTTGTTGAAGCATACTCATTGCCGTTGAAGAGGACTTGTCCGCTCCAGGGATAGGAAGACATCACTTTCAAACTCTCGATGAAATGACCGATGGGGTTAATCCACAAGTAAGGCCAGGTGAGATACATTGAAATCAATGCGATGATTCCGTAAATTATCAATGAGAGAAAAGCCTGCTTTCCATGTTTACGAAAAGCATAATAGGCAACGAAGATTGCAACGAACGGGCCAAGGATTCGAATAGAGGTGGTGAAACCAAGCAGAAAGGCAGGAAATAGAATAGTGAGGAATGTGTGGAAAGTGGGGCGTGAACGACGATAAAGAGTGGTGAGCAAGATAAAAGAAGAAAGAAGGAAAATAAATGAACACGCCCAAAGGAAAAGAGTAAAGTAGCGTTGAATATAAACTTCTGCATCTACTTTGCTCAAGTCCGAAGCAATTGACGAGATGATATTGGTTTGACCCGCCTTGGCAGATTGAACCAGATTTGCGATGAGGGAGTGAAATGAATCAGTGAAGAGAAAGAGTCCGAAAGTGAGAACAAGCCAGAGCGCAGAGAGAAGCGTGAGAGTCCGCTTGGAGTGTGAATCAATTTCGTTGAGTTGCATCGGCTGAAGCGATTCGAAAAGCTTCAATCCGAAATGAAGAGAAAGAAGAAAGAAGGAGAGAAAGGGAATATCTTTCGGGCTGATGAAAGCGTGACCGATGAGCAGTGGCTGTGTGGCGAAAAGCAGTGTGGAAAAAACGGCGGTGTTTTGCGACAGCCAACGTTTTGCAAGTTCGTAAAATGCCCACACGCTTGCGAGATAAGTGAGGAAGTAAAGATAATGCCACGCATCGGATTCGATAAAGATGATGCGTAAGGGCTTTGCCAGCAAAGCAACGACCATCACAAACGCTGGACCATAGTTATCGTATGTGTTTCCAAAAGTATTAACAACGCCTTGTGTGGGGAAGGTCTTGTAAGCGTTGAGTGCAAGGTCTGCGTATTTAAAAAATTTAAGCTCATCCCATGATTCACCAAATTGTGGAATGATGAATGCTCCGAGAATGGCGATGACAAAAAAAATGAGGAGGGTGTAGTTCTTCTTCATGAAAACAAGTATACATGGAAACAGGCGCACAAACTCTTATACAGAGTCTGCACGCCTGTTTATGATTTACTTCATCAATTGTTCGACTCTTGATTCACCGACGCTGTAATACTTTGCATTGGCGTGGTGGACAATGATTGCGGCGGTGGATTGTTCGGGAATGAGCTGACCGGAAATGGACAGGCTCATACCCAATTCTGATTCTACAGCAGGAAGCAATTTGAAGACCTTGAAGTGATCTTCGAGTTCGGGGATGGCGGGATAGCCCCATGAGTAACGCTTGCCCTGGCTTTCACCAATACCCAATTCGCGGCGGACGTGTCCATGCAAATAATTTGCAGTCGCTTCGGCGGCTTGGACGGCGAGCCCATGCACGAAGTAGGCTTCGGTGTAGTCGTTGGCGGCTTGCAGTTTGTCGAACTTGTCGCTGGCGGTTTGACCGACAGTTACGACCTGAAGCGCAACCACATCCATTTGACCGGACTCGACGGAGGTGTAGTAATCGGAGAGAGCAAGGTGGTCATCGTAAGGTTGGCGCGGGAAGGTGAAGCGGGTAATTTCGTTACCTGCCATGCGTTGCGAGTCAATTGGAGATTGGTAATTGGTAATTGGTAAATTGGGATCGTAGATGATGAGGTCGTTGCCGTCTGCCTGGCAGGGGAAGTAGCCGTAGACGGCTTGCGGTTTGAGCCAACCTTCTTTGAGCGCGTCTTTGGTCATCTTGGCGAGGCGGGCATCGAACTCGGCTTTGAGTTTTTCCCATTCCGCGCCGTGGGTGTTCTTCGCGCCCCACGAGAGACGATACAACTCGTTCATATTGAGATGCTTCAAAACCATTTCAAGAGGCATGTCTTTGACGATGCGCTGACCGAGTTTGGCAGGGAGGGCAATCGGAGTCGGAACAACCGAAGAACGTTGAACGTTTGACGTTGAACGTTGAACGTCGTTGGCTCGATTGAGTTCCATTTCGGATTCTTTGCGGATCTTTTCAAGCAACTCAGGGCGCTTATTTTTATCGATGAGCATATCCATTGTTTCAAGACCTTCAAACGCATCTTTACAATAGAAGACACCCGCTTCATAGGTCGCGCCATCTTCGGTTTGCAAAATGCGGCGACCGAAGCGGCGATTAATTGCCGCGCCTCCGATCAGGACGGGGAAGTTGAGTTTGCGGCGTTGGAGTTCGTTTACGATGAGAGGCATCTGCTTGGACGTGGACACGAGCAACGCCGACAAGCCGATCGCGGTCGCGTTGACTTCGACAGCCTTGGAGATGATCGTTTCGGCGGGAACTTGCTTGCCAAGGTCGATCACGTCGTAGCCGTTATTCGCGAGAATGGTTTTTACTAAATTTTTGCCGATGTCATGCACATCGCCATAGACAGTGGCAAGTACGACCAATCCCTTGCTGACGCCTTCGACCTTTTCAAGATAATTCTCAAGGTGCGAGACGGTCTTCTTCATCACTTCGGCAGACTGAAGCACAAAGGGCAGAATCAACTCGCCTGCGCCGAACTTGTCGCCCACTTCTTTCATGGCGGGAAGGAGGACGTTGTTGAGCACATGCACAGCCACTTCATGGCGAGCGGAGCGCTCACCGGTAGGTTCGCGGTTGATGATCTCGTCAATATCGGCTTCGACGCCATCCTTGAAGCGATGCAGGATTTTCCAATGTAAGCGTTGCTCGGGTCATGCCTGCGGTGGGGTCAGCAACAACGGATTCGGTTGAAACGGTGACGGTTTCAAAATGTTGAATGAATCTTGCCAATCACATCTTCGCGGCGGTTGAAGATGAGGTCTTCGCAGAGTTCTCGTTCTTCATTGCTGATTTCGGCGTAGGGCATCACATGCGCGGCGTTGACGATTGCCATGTCCAAACCAGCTTGTACGCAGTGATAGAGCATGACGGAGTTCAACGCGGGGCGGGCTTGCGGTGCGAAACCAAAGGAGAGGTTGCTCACGCCAAGCGAGGTCATCACGCCGGGTAAAGCAGACTCGATCAGGCGAATGCCTTCAATGGTTTCCTTTGCCGAGTCAACAAATTCTGTGTCGCCGGTGGCTAAGGTAAAGGTCAAATCGTCGAAGACGAGGTCTTCGGCTTTCAATCCGTGATCATTGATGGCGATGTCGTAAATGCGCTGTGCCACTTCGAGTTTACGCTGGGCGGTCTTCGCCATGCCTTGCTCGTCGATGGTCAACACGATCACAGCGGCGTTGTATTTTTTGGCAAGCGCAAAGACCTTATCCGCTTTGGCACGCCCAGCTTCAAGATGCGTGGAGTTGATGAGACAACGCCCCGGCGCGGTTTGCAGCGCCACTTCGAGCACATCCAACTCGGTGGTGTCGATCACGAGCGGAACATCCACGCCCATTTGCAATTTCTTCACGACCTTGCGCATTTGCTCGGCTTCGTCCGCGCGCTCGGTAACGGCGACAGAAATATCCAGCGCGTGTGCGCCGCCTGCCACTTGTTCGCGGGCAATGTCGAGGATGCCATCGTAATCTTCTTCGAGCAGCAAGCGCTTGAACTTGCGCGACCCTTGCGCGTTGCAGCGTTCACCGAGCAAGGTCGGGGCGGGGTCTTGTCGCATGGCGATGGCTGACATGGCAGAGGCAAGCTGCGGCGTAGATTGAGCCGGTCGCTTGGGAGCAGGAGTCTGATTCAACTTGTCAACAAGCAACTTAAGATGGGCAGGCGTCGTGCCACAGCATCCACCCACCACAGAAATGTTGTGCTTGGTGACGAATTCATACAGGTCATTTGCGAATGGCTCGGGCTCGAGCGGATACACAGCTTGACCATCGACATTCAATGGCAAGCCCGCATTCGGAATGCACGAAACCGGCAGCGTGGAATTTTCACCGAGGAAGCGGATCGGCTCGCGCATGTGCTCGGGCCCGGTCGAGCAGTTGAGACCGATGACGTCGATGCCCATGCCTTCGAGGATGGTGAGCGATGCGTTGATGTCGGTGCCGAGCAGCATGCGACCGGTCGTATCCAGCGTGACCTGAGCCTGAATCGGCAGGTAGACATTTGTTTCGCTGAAAGCGTTGTGAATGCCCGTGATGGCGGCTTTGACTTCGAGAATGTCCTGCGAGGTTTCAATGAGCAGAAGATCAACGCCACCTTGAATCAAACCGACAGCTTGTTCACGGAAGGTGTCGATGAGTTCATCGTATTTGACGTTCGAGAGTTCAGGGTCATTCGTGGACGGCAATTTGCCGGACGGACCAATTGAGCCCGCCACAAAACGCGGCTGACCTGTCTTCGCAGCATATTCATTGGCAAGCTTGCGCGCCAGACTCGCTGCCGCCTTATTGATCTCGATAATACGATCTTGCAAACCGTATTCCACCATCGTCAAACGATTCGAGCGGAAGGTATCCGTCTCGAGCACGTCCACCCCTGCTTCGAGAAATGAGCGGTGGACTTTTTCCACAGCTTCGGGGTACGAGATGACGAGATAGTCATTGCATCCGTTATATTGTTCGCCGCCGAAATGCTCAGCGGTGAGGTTTTGCAATTGCAAGCTCGTGCCCATCGCGCCATCGAAGACGAGGACTTTCTTCTCGAGGGCATCGAGGTAACGGCGATTGGTGTATTTGCGTTGTGTCATTTAATGTTTTTCCTTCGTTGTTATGTTTTTACCACAGATAAATTGGATTATTTAAAAAGATGCGGCGCGTATTGTTTGATTTGTTGTCCGAGTTCGGAATCGCGCCAGTCTTCGGAAAAGCATCCTAAAGGAATTAGAGTATAACGTGGCGGAAGTTCGAATGGTTGCGGAATAGTTCTGCCATAAAAGAAAGACCACTCTTTCATGCGGATTTTTGAATTGTCCACCACGAGACATTCATGCCTACCTCCGTTATGCCAATGTTTAGTGATGCTTTTTATTTCTTCCCAATTGGTCGCAAAGATGATGCCGGGTGCGTGATACTCGATCCCGTTTTGAGAAATCTCGATGTGTTCCTCGTTTAATTTTCGAAGCATGTAGTTAATATTGAAAATTCCAAATCCCAAAAAAACAATTTGAACGCAGAAAACTTCACGGGAAGCATAAAACAGCAAACTAATAAAAATGATTAAGTAGAATAGCGTGAAAAAAGAAAACAAATATTTTGCACGGGTGGTTAGATAGTAAGTATTCATATAGTTATTCTATGGTGGTCAAATTTCAAACTTCCAATTTTTGACTTGATTGGTACGGGCTGAAGCCCTTCCTGATTGCATGGAAGCCCCTGCGGGGCTTAAGCGCGAAGCGCTTCCATACCTTGAGCGAGGGATTTATCCCGATGTGGCTCCGATTGGGTAAATCATTCCATCGCGCCGTAGTTTCTTTCATTCTTCCAAATCAATTTTCTCGTAATATTCGTTTACCAATCCGTTCTTGTGATGCTCTTTCTGCTTTGCGACATATTCCATGACTGTTTCTAAAGATTTTTCTCCAATTGTTAATGCACCATAACCAGCTTGCCACTTAAATTGACCATCGCTTTCTTTCATGTGGTTGATTGCAAAAGCGCTAGCTCCTTTTATATGGCGAACACACTCTGCAATAGACAATTTTGGTGGAATCGACACTACCGTATGAATATGGTCTTCCACGTTCCCTGCAGCGTGAATAATTAACCCTAGTTCATCCCCTTTTTTGTAAAGAACACCATAAAACATTTTCTCGCGTTCAGGTGTGAGGATGGGCTGACGGTCATGAGTTGACCAGATAAGGTGGTAATGAAGTCTCCAGTAAGTCATAGTCAAGTTAGTCCTGAGATACCCTGAGCGCAGAGCGCTTCCACGGAATGAGCGAGGGATTTATCCCGACGCGTACCCCATTGCGCCATCGAAGACAAGGACTTTCTTTTCGAGGGCATCAAGGTAACGGCGGTTTGTGTATTTGCATTGGGTCATTAAATTAGTTCTCCTAAATGTTGTTAATTAGACTGTGTCCAGAAAATATTTTGTATCCAGTTCTCTGCAGGAAATTCAAACTCTGAAATTTTCTTGTTATCTACAGTTCGAATATTGAAGAAACATTTAAATCTATTTTCAATTGGGCATGTAATATACCCAATATAATCACCTTTTGGCGACCAAAGTAGCAAGTCGGATAGAGTTTGTTGTTCTGGTATCTTTTTTTGAATAATTTTTACTGACTTATTTTTCTGCTCAAATAAAACTAATTGGCCAAGGTTGTCGACATACAAAATCATATTTCCATTTGGCGAGAATACAAATCCATTCCCAGTAGCTTTATCTGCAATTTGTTCAAGTTGATTGCTGTTTACATTTAGTATAAATATACCCTGTGTTCCTGTTTGAGGATCATATTCTATATTTAATATTATGTTTTCTCCGTTTGGAGACCATGTTGTGGAAGTAGTGTAAATTATCATTCCTGGTAAAAATTGTTTTGTGAATTTGTTTTCTTGTGAATACAAGAACAGTTGGCCAACTGGTCGCTCTAATTGCATGGAGGAGAAATAAGCAAACTTACTGCTGTCAGGAGACCAAGATGGCGAACTGTAGAAATATCCGTCTTGTTGGGCAATTGTTTGGGATGTCTTATTTGCCACGTCAAACAACTTCAACTGATTAGTTTCCAGCGAGTATGACAGATAATCCCCATTAGGTGAGACTTCAAAACCATATTTATTTCCGTCAAATGTCAATTGCTCTAAGTCGGTTCCATCTAGTTTCATTTTGAATATTTCGGCCTGAGTTCCATCACCTTTAGTATCACGCAAAACATAAATTGAATTTTTGATGACAACTGAATGATATTGTTTTTTGTCAGAACTAGATATAACATTGACTTCTTTTTTTTGGAGATTGAATGAGAAAACACCTTTTCCAGTTGAGTAAATCAAAATGCCTTCTGGTTGAATTGGCTGTGGTGTATTGGTTGGACTTGATACTGTCGGCGTTTGAGATGGCTTGGACGTAGGGATAGCCGTTACCGCTCCACAGCCTGAAGAAAGGGCAATGGCAAGTAATAAGAAAACTCTCAAAATGTTTCGTGTTAAATTTTTATTCATTCTTTCAAACTTCTACTTTTTGACTCTCTTCCAATACCGCCTGCGCCCATACATTGATATCTGCGCAATAGACTTCCACATTCTCGGCGCGGACATTGAGAATTGTCTTCGTCCATGAGGTTTTGTTGATAACAGGTTTGCCATCCTTTGATTTGAACTTGAAGGTGCGTTTGCCGCTATCCACGCTATCTTTGACTTGCTGTCGAATCAACGAAGGCGATTTCTTTTCCACAATGAATTCTCGTAGAAGCTCCCGTTCATACAACCAACCTTCACGAGATAATTTGCTGGAATGTTGAAGCATGTACGTCGCAACGGTCAGGTTGTGAACTTCGCCATAGCCCATGTCAGAAAATTCCAGCGCAAGGAATTCATCAAAGCGAGTTTGACATAACGAGTCTGCCGCACCACATTCGGGACAGTTCATTCCGTATTCCTTAATAAAGACTTCTCAAAGAATCCAGTCACACGTTTTGCATATTCTTCTCGGTGTTGCAGAATTGCGGCTCCGTGTTCTCCGTTGGGAAGTTCCCACAATTCCTTCGGGTCACGCGCGGCGGAGAAAAAAATTCGGTTGAAGTGAATGTCCTTCGCGCTGCTGGCAATCAACAGGATGGGACGAGGCGCGATGTCAGCGATGACGTCAAGCACACCTGTATCTTTGCCGCCAATCATAAATTCATACACCTGATAATACAGCCAATTGATTGGATAATTCAGCCAGCGAATCAAGCTAGTGGGTCTGCCGCCGTGGTCACTGAGGACGGCGGGATTCAATCCTTCTAGGACCAACGCGCGAATATCTTCTGTTTTCAATGCACCACGGAAGGCCGCTTGCGCTCCAAGTGAAATTCCAAGTATGCCAATTTTTTTCCGATTGACATCCAAACGAGTTGATAAATAATCTACAGCACCTGCTACATCGTTTGCTTCGCGCAGACCATATGTGGAAGTATCTCCATCGCTGCTTCCATGTGCACGCAGGTCCATCATCAATATGCCGTACCCTGCCTTTGCAAGAAATTCTGCATGTAAGAGCATATCATTGTTTGCGCCGCCCAGTGGATGAATCAAAATAATGGTAGCGCTGTTTCGGCTGGGTAGAAAACGTCCAAACAAAGTCAGGCCGTCGCGTGATGGGAACGTTACTTCTCGAAATTCCAAACGAGTCTCGCCCAGCCAGCTAATGGCGCGATAAGGATGCGCGAAGATAAAAGCATTTCGTATCGGATTTCGAATCAACCATAGCAAGAGGGCCAGAACCCAAGCCCACGGATGTTGAAGGGCGTAGCCTGCTACTCCAAGAATCAAGAAGAACAATCCCCAAAGGATCGAAGCATCGCGATGGTATCGCCAGGTTTTACGATACATGCTTGACCCCTTTATGAATGGCAGGTTGTCCCTCATTCCATAAAACTTTTTGCGTGATGCCGTTGATTCTCCATTTCCCCATTTGCCGAATCAGTTGAAAATCGTAGACGCAATGAGTTGTAAATTCTTCTGTTTCAGATTTTCTCCACACCATCATCGATGCACGACAGGTGGCAAGGTCAACGCCGGGGAATGCAATTTCATAGTTGCTGACCAAATGATGGAGTTTCAAAGAATCCAACGCTTCTCGCCGCGCCTTGACATAATCACTCGATCTGACAGTTTCAGGAGGCGTTCCGCGCAGGTCTGAATAATCAGTGTAAATTGAATCAGAGAAGCACGCTTCAAGGCCTTGCCAATCTTTCAGGTCAAAGCTATTGGCAAAATGTGCAATCAGTTGTTGAATACTCTCCACATCATTCATGGCAAATCCTATATAAAAAAAAACCTCTCCAAAAAGAGAGGCGACACGCGAAGCATATCATCTCTCATCTCCCAGTGTCAGGTGACATAATGTCACCTCTACTGCCGAAGTTGGCACCGCTTGAACGGTTGCCGAGGCTTCAAAGGGTCGGTCCCTCAGCCTCTCTGGATGAGCATATCCGTAAATTATTTTGGCATGTATAACATGAGGGGAGGGGCATGTCAAATAAAAATTATGCTTGACTCTATATAAGTTCCGACGTAGACTCTCAAATAAATATTTCCTTATTTGATATTAAAGATGAAAACGGTTCAATCAGTTCAATCCTTTGACAAAATCAAGCTCCTAGCGGATTCGCGCCGCATGGAGATTTTGCGTTTGTTGATGGCTACTCCCGCCACACTCACGCACCTTGCGCGGACCTTGAAACAGTCACCCGCTTGGATACGTCACCACATCCTGTCATTAGAGTCTGCTGGGCTGATAGAAGTCAGCGAAACTCGAAGAACGGGCAAAGTCACTGAAATATTCTACCGTGCCAAAGCCGATGCCTTGTTATTACAGGAAATCATTCTTCCGAAGACAAAAAAGCCTGCCATCATATTTTCAGGCAGTCACGACATTGCCATTGAAGATATTGCAGATCATCTTTCCAAACATGTAAATTTATTTAGCATTCCCGTTGGCTCTTTGGATGGATTGGTCAACTTGCGCCAAGGGCTGTGTCAAATTTCAGGGGCACATCTTTTGGATGAGAATGGCGAATACAACACACCTTTTGTGCGTCGACTCTTCCCAGACCGTGTTGTGGAACTTATCACCCTGGCACATCGCACACAGGGATTGATTCTCGCAAAAGGCAATCCCAAGGGAATTCGTAGCGTAGCAGATTTAGCCAATCGAAAAGTTCGCTTTGTGAATCGGAACCTAGGTTCGGGTACGCGCCTGTGGACAGATATTCAATTTAAGAAATTAGGTCTGCCTTTTGAAGAAGTCAACGGATATGACACAGTGGTGAAAACGCATCATGAAGCTGCCTCTTTGATTGTAGAAGGGCAGGCAGATGCCGCCATTGGGTTACAGGCTGCTGCTCACAAAAGCGAATTGGATTTTATTCCGCTCTTTGAAGAAAGATATGATTTTATTTTGCCGAGTGAACAGGAAAAGAATTTAAATCCATTGCTTGAATATATCCAAACCGCTGATTTTCGTAACATGCTTAACTCATTGACTGGCTACAACACAAAACATAGCGGCGGACACGTCGTTTTGTAAATCTTTTTGTAAATTGGGAGAGCCATGAAAATAAGAAACCTAGTTTTGTTTGTTGTAGTTTGTTTGCTGAGCGTAGCCTGTGCCACACAAGCACAGCCAACTGCAATAGAAGCTGTAGCATCCAAGGGGTTATTTCAGATTGTAAAAGCAGATGGTTCAACGTTTGACGTGACGTTGGAAGCTGTCAAGGCTTTGCCTTTGGCGCAGTTAACTGTTGAGAACAAGGTGCAGGAAGGTCCAAAGTTAAAAGATATCCTCGCTTTGGCAGGCGTGACTGAGTTTACTGAAATTACCATCGAAGGGAGTACCGCCGCTTCCACATTGACCTTTGCTCAAGTGGACGATAACACCATCTTTGATTTCAGCAATCGCGGCACGATGAAGTTGGCAACGACTTACATCCCCAAAGCCAATTGGACGAAAGACGTTTCAAAGATCACAGTCAAATAAATTTTTTTTGTAGATTCGATTAAGGTAAAGCTTAATGGAAAAGGATATCAATGCATTACCTGCTTGGAATTGATGATACCGATAATCTTGAATCGCGAGGCACGGGGCATCGTGTCCGTCAACTAGGGACTTGGCTGGCGGAGCACCATCTGGTGGAGCCATTGGGAATTACCCGTCACCAATTGTTGGTTGACCCGAATATTCCTTATACCTCGCATAATAGTTCAGCTTGTTTATCTGTCGAGACTGAAAATGCAGAAGAGGTTTGGCAGGCCGCGCGTGAATTTCTTTTGAGAGAAAGCGCACCAGGTTCAGATGCAGGCTTGACTCTCGCACAATGGAATTTAATCAGCGACGAAGTTTTGGACTTTGGGCGTAGAGCCAAACTCGAAGTGTTGACCATGTCTGCTGCGGAGCAAACCGCTTCACGGTCACAGATACGATGCGAAGGGTTGACGGGTACGCATGGTGGCATCATCGGTGCTTTGTCCGCAATTGGGTTACATCGCGCTGGAAATGATGGACGTTTTCTTTGGTTGCCTGGTTTGCGAGAGCTTGAAGGAAAACATACTGTTGGTGAAGTTTGCATGAAAGGCCATGTTGATCGTGTTTGCACAGTTGAACATCAGAGCTTGGCCACTGAAACAATTGTCGATGTCGGTGAATGGAACCGTCCCATATTACGTGACGGAAAAGCAACCCTGTATGTAGAGGAGAAAAATAATGAATGGCACATCATCTCTAAAGACCGAATCAAAATTCTTTCCAACTGAGTGGACGCTCTCGTGGTTGGAAGCCTTGTTGTTAATGGGCTGTGGCATGTTGGCCGTGGTCTTGCATCGCGCTACTGATGGTTCACTGGGGTTGCCCGGCCATCATGGAATTGAATGGATGGCGCTGATGATCATTGGCCGCGCTTCATCAAAATATCGTGGCGCAGGCACACTCACCAGTATTGGTGCTTCGCTGGCCTCCACTTTACCATTTTTGCATAGCGATAACCCTTTCACTTGGGCTTTCTATCTTTTACCTGGCCCTGTGATGGATCTTGCATTTCGTTATCTACCCAAATATGCAGATAAATTTTGGTTCTTAATCTTGCTCGGCGGGTTTGCCCATGTAACCAAACCAGCAGGGCAGTTGATTCTCAACCTGCTCTCGGGCTGGCCTTTCGGTTCCTTCCGCTATGGAGTTGTATATCCTTTTGCCAGCCATCTTCTCTTTGGAATGATCGGTGGGTTGCTTGGCGCATTGATTGTGTTGGGCATCAATCGTTCTTCAAAAAAATCTAATCAAGGATAGTTTTATGAAACACACTTCACGTACTATTGCTTTGACTCTCCTGCTCGTTCTTTCGATTGCCCTGACAGCCTGCGGCGCAGCAGCCACACCGACAGCTGCTCCCGCTACTCAGGCACCTGTCGCCACTGAAGCTCCCACCGCGACAGAAGCTCCTGCACCTGCTCCAGCCAACCCAACTTTGATTCTCGCTACGACTACTTCTACACAAGACTCTGGTTTGTTAGATGTGCTTGTTCCCATGTTTGAAGAACAAACTGGTTACAAAGTTCAAACTGTGGCTGTTGGTTCTGGTGAAGCCATCAAGATGGGACAAGAAGGCAATGCAGATGTTTTGTTAGTTCATTCACCTGCTGCTGAAGCAACCTTCATGAGCGACGGGTGGGGAAAAGATCGCGCCCTTGTAATGCACAATGATTTCATCGTCGTTGGGCCTGCGGCTGATCCTGCCAAGATCAAAGGGCTTGGACCTGCAGATGCATTCAAGGCGATTGCAGCTGCTGAAGCCACCTTTGCAGCTCGTGCTGATAAATCTGGTACCAGCACCAAAGAACTTGGTATTTGGAAAAAAGCAGAACTTGATCCCGCTACTACCAAACCAGCCTGGTATCTTGAAACTGGTCAGGGCATGGGCGCTACATTGACCATTGCTTCTGAAAAAGGCGCTTATACATTAACTGACCGCGCTACTTATCTGGCCAACAAAGATAAACTTCAATTGGACATTTTGGTTGAAGGTAACAATGCTTTGTTGAACGTTTATCACGTCATCACCATTGACCAAACCAAGTGGCCCAAGACCAACTATGATGGCGCCATTGCCTTTATGAAATTCATGACAGACCCTGCTACTCAGGAAGTCATCGGAAAATTCGGTGTGGATAAATTTGGACAGCAATTGTTCATCCCCGATGCCGATAAAACCGACGCAGATTTAGGTTTGTAGTTTTTTTGTGAGTGGCCGCAAGGCCACTCATTTTTTATTGAGCAGAATTTAGAGATTTTGACTTTCTCTGTTTTATTTCTGCAATATTGCTTCATGTACAAAAATTGGAGAAACACAAACACGATTAAGTCTGAATAGACCCCATGTTACTTGTATAATCGGGTGAGAAAATAGCCATGCTTTTTGATTCTGAAATTTTTCAAATTACTTTTCTGTCTTTGCAAGTTTCCACCATCGCTACCCTCATCAGCTTGTTGATTGGGCTGCCGTTGGGTACCTGGCTTGCACTGGGAAGTTTTCGTGGCCGTTCATTTATCTTAAGCATTGTCAATACAGGCATGGCGTTACCCCCTGTAGTAGTGGGTCTGGTCGTGGCCATCACCTTATGGCGTAGCGGTCCGCTTGGTGATTTAAAATTAATTTATACGCCTTGGGCAATTGTCATCGCCCAGACAATTATTTCCGCACCTGTTGTCACTGGATTAACTGCCGCTGCTCTCGAAGCACTGGATCCGCGTTTACAGCAACAACTTTTGGGACTAGGCGCTTCGCGTCTACAGATGATTTGGCACTTGTGGCGAGAAGCACGCTTGCCACTTTTAGCGGCGCTGATGGCGGGCTTTGGTTCCGTCATTTCAGAAGTAGGGGCCTCGATGATGGTGGGTGGAAACATCCGTGGGCAGACTCGAGTCTTGACCACAGCCATTGTGTTAGAGACAGCCAAAGGGGAATTTGAAAAGGCATTGGCATTGTCAGCTTTATTATTAACCTTGACCTACCTAATTAACCTTGCACTGACATCCATTCAGCAACGAGGTGCGAGAAAATGATTTCCATTCGTGATTTACGTGTTCAGCGCAATGGGCGAGATGTCCTTCAAGTCAAATCTCTTGAGATTAAACGTGGAGAAACCCTGGCAATCGTTGGCCCAAATGGCGCAGGCAAGAGTACTTTTCTGCTGGCTTTGGCTAATTTAATAAAACCAGTCCAAGGTGACATTGTCTTTAACGAGAAATCAATTAAAGAATGGGATGAGCTGGAATATCGTAGAAGAATCGCATTCGTCTTTCAGGAACCATTGCTAATGGATATGTCTGTGCAGGATAACATTGCCTTGGGATTGAAATTCAGAGGTGTGAAGAATTTTCAGGAACAGGTGATGAAGTGGAGTCAGGCCATGGGTGTGGATTCTTTGCTTCAGCGCAGGGCAAACCAATTGTCTGGTGGAGAAGCGCAGCGCGTCAGCTTGGCGCGTGCCTTTGTCCTGAATCCTGAATTACTTTTAATGGATGAACCGTTTTCCGCAGTCGATCCCCAAACACGGACACAATTCCTTAAGGACTTGTCTAAAGTTTTGGGTCAAGAACAGCGCACAACAATTTTTGTGACTCATAATTTGAAAGAAGCCGCACAATTTGGCGACCGCGTGGCTATTATGATTGATGGAATTTTTCGGCAGGTAGGAAGTGCTCGCCAGATTAAGGCCAAGCCTGTTGATCAGGTAGTTAAGAAATTTTTGCGTGAATTGCCAGTTTCCTAAAATGAAACAAATACGCAGCTTGTTTCTTTTTTCATTTTTATTGGTCGCTTGTTTAAGTTCTCAAGCTGTAAATAACACCCCAACAGCGACTATTCCATCTGAAGATATGGAATTTGAAGCGGCAGTAAAACAGGCTCATGATAGTTGGAGTGAATTTGTCGAGCATTTCCAATCGCCAGTTTCTTCTCAAACTTTTGCTGCCATTAAGGTTCGCCTGACTTATGAAGATGGTTTCTCAGAAGATATTTGGTTTGATACTTTGAATTACAAAGACGGGGAGTTTTATGGCATGTTAAGTGAAAGCTCAAGCCATAGCCGTACTTCACGAGCGGGGAAATTCATATTACTACCCAAAGAAGATATGATTGATTGGATGGTGGTGGAGGATGGGAAGCTGATTGGAGGATATACCATTCGCCTGGCTTATTCTCGCATGTCCCCACAAGAAAAAGAAATGTTTCTTCACAGTATTGATTATTCGTTGGAGTAAGTTTCCCTTTTAAACGGCATACACCGCGTATTTACGCGGTGCAGCCAATAGACCAACTCAGAGGGAGGAGAGAGTTTGGAAGAGTGACTTGTGGTCACTCGATTACACAGGGTCAACGTCAGGATTCGTGCCACACAAAGAGCAAACTGGATGTTCAATCATATTGCATTCTGTTGCATGAGAGCAACGGCGTGCAACAATATGGGGTGGTGTGTCTGGCAGAAATTCGGCAGGAAAAATCAGTTTGTTTTCAATAGCGACTTCATGACCAACATGCTCACAGTGTTTAATTTTTTCAACTTGCCAAGTCTTTTCTGTCATACTGGTCTCCTGACTTTATGGGTACAGTTTAAAAGAAAAACGCCTGTCATGCCAGTGACAGGCGTCATGCTTTGAAATGACAAAGTGCCTATTTCAGATGCGATAAGTCTTTATTTCTTTGCAAGAATGTAAACGTTGCCATTGTCACTGGCGAGATAAATTTCACCAGATTCATCTTGCCCAAAAGTTGTAATCGTGACTCCCGCTTCAAATAATTTTTTGGCTTGCCAGCCAGTTGTAGAAGGTAGCACTCCCCAAATATAGCCTGTGCAATAATCCCCATATAGATAAATGCCATTCCATTCAGGCATTGCAGTGCCACGATAAACATATCCGCCTGTGACAGAACAACCGTCACCATTGGTATGTCTATATTCCATAACAGGGAAGATCATGCCAGGTTGGGCTTCGCCATCATAACTGTGATTGCCTTCTAGAATGCTCCAGCCAAAATTTGAACCACCGGGTGTACCAGCCGGTAAATAATCAACTTCTTCCCATTCTCCTTGACCTACATCACCGATCCATAAATCGCCTGTCAATCTGTCGAATGAAATGCGCCATGGATTGCGGAGGCCATAGGCCCAAACTTCATTTCCGAAGGGGTTATCCGCAGGGATTGCATATGGGTTGCCGTTATGTACATCAATACGTAGAATTTTTCCTAAAAGAGTTTGAGTATTTTGTCCGTTTTTATAAGGGTCGCCAGCGAGGCCACCGTCTCCGAGGCCAGCATATAGATACCCATCAGGACCAAAAGCAAGCGCGCCGCCGTTGTGATTTTCAAAAGGCTGATCAATCACTAAAAGGACAGTTTCGCTGTTGGGGTCTGAATAATTTCCGCTGGCTTGAAAACGGGAGATGCGAGTATTGCCACCATCGCCTGTGTAGTTAACGTAGAAATATCCGTTTTGCTCATAGTTAGGATCAAAGACAAGGCCGAGCAATCCCATTTCATTGCCGCTATCATCTACACGGTCTGAAATGCTAAGGAACGGATCAGCTAGTAACTGTCCGTTTTCGAAAATGCGAATGACCCCATACTTTTCAATGATGAATAATCGTCCTGTACCATCGTTGG
>JAXLVT010000014.1:0-96810 GCA_046328925.1 Anaerolineales bacterium | reverse complement strand
CAATGAAAAAAGTAATTATCGACCAAACAAACTATGTATTTGACAACTTCTTCAAGTTGGAAGAGGCATACGTACGATATGAGTTGTTTAATGGTGAAATGAGTCCCTCTACGCGTCGCTTCAGCTTAGAAAGAGGGGCATCAGCAGCTGTTTTGGTTTTCAATCTTGACACCCAAAAAATCATATTAATTAATCAATTTCGATATCCAACGTATCAAAATGGTCATGGCTGGTTGACTGAAATTGTTGCAGGAATGGTAGATCCTGGTGAAACTCCAGAGGAATCGGCCCGCAGAGAGTTGATAGAAGAAGCTGGATTACATATTTCAACTTTTGAACCCATTTGCAATTTTTATCCATCTCCTGGCGGAAGTTCGGAAATGATTTATTTGTATTACGCTGAAGTATCTGGGGAAAATGCAAAATATCACCAAACTGGTGGGCTAGCTCAGCATGGCGAAGACATCATCTCAATTGAAATAACACTAGAAGAGGCATTAAACAAAATAAAACTTGGCGAAATCATAGACGCTAAGACCATTATGGGCATCCTATGGTTGAAAAATCGACAACTACAGAAACGGAGCTAACTATGGAAAACAAGTATGCTGGTAAAAAATGTTTTGTGATTATGCCTTTCGGAAAAAAGACAGACCTTGAGGGAAACTCCATCGACTTTGATGTTGTTTATCAGAGCTTCATAAAAGAAGCTGTAGAAGGAGTGGGGATGGAATGTGAACGATGCGATGAAATCATAGATACAGGTTCAATTCATTTCAAGATGTTTCACGGGATATTCGAAGCCGATGTGGCAGTTGTAGATGTCACAACTTTGAATGCGAATGTTTTTTATGAGCTTGGCATTCGACATGCCTTAAACAGATGTGTAACATTAATTATTCGCAAAGCTGGCTCCCCCATTCCGTTCAATATCAATGACTTGACAGCAATTGATTACAACCTCGATACCCCAGAACATATCAAAAAAAGCAAAGAAACAATCCGAGAATTTATCAAGAACGGGTTAGACAAGCAGAATGTAGATAGCCTTGTTCATCAAGCATTAGATGATTTAAAGATTGAACGAAAATCCAAGAAGATTGAGAAGAAAGAACTCTATTCTTACAGCCTCTCAAATGTACAAGGCAAGGAAATTGGCATTATCACTGGCGATATCCAAAACATAAAAGAAGTAGATGTATGGGTAAATTCTGAAAACACGAATATGCAAATGGCCCGTCATTTTGACCGTTCAATTTCAGGAACCATCCGCTACATGGGAGCCAAAAAAGATGTTGGTGGGAATATTGAAGCTGATTTGATTGCTGATGAACTTAACGCACTCGTAAAAGGGAAAAGTGTAGCCGCAGGGATTGTCATTCCTACAGGCTCTGGCGAACTTTTAGAGTCAAACAACGTCAAAAAGATATTTCATGCCGCCTCCGTTGAAGGGCAGGTGGGATTAGGGTACTCCCCCATCAAGGATCTTGGGGAATGTTTTCGGAATTGGTTGGAATTAATCGACTCCAAAAAACTAGCGAGCGAAGAGATTAAATCCATTCTGTTCCCCTTAATGGGCACAGGAACTACAAAATTAGATCCATTAGAAGTTACCAGGCAATTAATTGATGCTGCGTTATCGTACATAGAGGAAAACCCAAAAACAAAAGTACAACAGGTTTTCTTCCTTGCTTACAACAAACAAGATTTTGATGTTTGCAAAAATATATTTGAAAACGATAAGCGCATTACTGTCCAGAAACCTGTTGACTAACAAAAAGCGCTGAGATGAATATTCATCTCAGCGCTTTTTGTTAGCCTCGCATAAAAGTTGAGTATCTTTATTCAAAGCAGTAAAACTTTTATATTACAAATAAGTTATGCTAATTCATAATGTATTCTTATGTCAAAATCCAATAGTTCTACTTGAAACAAACTTATCCACAATTTCTTCACTTCATTAAACCATCAAATGCTGGTAGTCTTTATAAAATAAAAGTAATAATACCTGAAATGCTTTTTTAGCCACATAATGTCAAAATCTGTTGGGAAATTAGGCATAGTATAATAATTTTAAGGAACAATATATATGAGTTCAATTAAGGAAGATTTAAACCTAACAAATCACATTGTAAAAGATAAAAAACTTACTTCTCCTTTCTTGTATATTAGTGCCATAATCGTAATAATAGGATATGTATGGTTCATTACTTATGGATATTGGACAATCTGGAATCCATCAACTTATTTTTATGACCACCTTGCGACTGCATTCTCACACGGAGGTCTAGCTCTTGATGATAAGGTAAACCCAGAATTATTAAACTTAAAAAATCCATATAGTCCATTTGAGCGCAAAGGGATTAAATTTCCACTCGATTTCTCCCTTTATCAAGGAAAATACTACCTCTATTTTGGTCCAGTGCCTGCATTGCTTTTAGTAATTCCCAAATTGCTGGGCATTGGAACAGTTGGAGATCACATCCTTGTCTTTAGTTTCATTTGCTTAATTTTTATTTTTGAATCAATGATAATACTGGAAATCCACAAATATTTTTTTCAGGAATTTCCAAACTGGTTATTGGCTTTTTGTCTGCTTTTTGTAGGTCTGGTTTCACCAATAGCCTGGATGTTAACGGAGGCCAGAGTTTATGAAGCTGCAATCACAGCAGGACAGGCATTTCTTCTTGCAGGTTTTTACTTCAACTTTACAGCAATTTTAAAAAATCCAATTTCTTTATGGAGACTATTTATTGGCGGAATTTTATGGGCATTTGCCTTTGGTTCAAGATTAACTCTGATACTTCCAATTAGTTTAATGTCACTAACCATCTTTGCTTTTATTCTTAAAAATGCTTATCCATGGAAACTAGATTCAAAAATTCTCATACAGATTATGTCCTTTTCTCTTCCAATTCTAATTGGAGGATTCTTTTTGGGTTGGTATAACTACGCCCGATTTGGTTCAGTTTTTGAAACAGGATTTTATTATCAACTAACTACGAAAAATCTACAAAAGTATGTGGATGTTTTGTTCTCCCCATTGTATATATTACCGAACTCATTTGAATATCTCGTTGCAAAGCCTAAATTTATTCGAGAGTTTCCCTTTTTATTGCCAATAAGAGGAAGAGGATTGTTGCATTTTCCATTCATTACTGTTCCGGATGTGTACTATACACGAGCAACAACAGGCATTATTTATAGCACTCCCTTTGTAATATTTGCTGGGTTGACTTTGATACCGTTTGTTCTCCAAAATATGAAAAAGGGAGAACAAACTAACTTATTAAACTGGATTATCACCGTGTTATTTGGATCAGTTCTAGCTGGTTTTGCAACTGTAGCTTCTTTTTTCTGGGTGGAGGCTCGCTACTTCACTGATTTTTCCCCATCACTAGTATTACTTAGTATTATTGGTTTCTTTCTTGGATACAGATATCTCAATCGCTGGTCAGCTCTTCAGACTGGATACTTAGTACTTGGCATCAGCCTTATACTTCTATCAATTATCAATAGCAACTTACTAGTACTTGGCATCCGTACCGCAACATATCAGGACTGGAATCCAGTTCTATGGAATCAACTCTATAGTTTTTTCACCAGATAAAATATGGACTATGAAATCTTCCTCTAAAAAATTAGTTCATTTCCTGTCTACCAGACAATGCTCGTAACAGGGTATTTTGATCGGCATATTCCAAGTCGCCGCCAACGGGAAGACCTCTTGCAAGGCGGGTGACATGGACATCAAATTGCTTCAATTGTCCCTGTAAATATTGAGCCGTTGCATCACCTTCCATGCTGGGATTGGTTGCGAGGATAATTTCCTTCACTCCCCCATTCGCTACGCGGGAGACCAATTGCTTAATTTTTAAGTCATCGGGGCCAATGCCTTCAATGGGAGATAAAACTCCTTGCAAGACATGATATTTCCCATTGAATCCACCAGTGCGTTCGAGAGCTAACACATCCAACGCTTCTTCAACTATACAAATGATTGAACCATCACGCTTAAGAGACTCGCAAATTTCACAACGTTCGCGACCTGCTTCGGTGATGTTGAAACATTCCTGACAAAAAGCCGTATTTGCTTTGAGATTTGCCAACGCTACAGATAAATCTTGTGCAACATCTTCAGTGGCACGCAACAAATAGAAAGCCAACCGCGAAGCGGACTTTGGCCCAATGCCTGGCAGGCGTTCGAGGGCAGTAATGAGGGATTGAATGGATTCAGGAAGGTTCATATAAATTTCGTAAAGACGAAGTCATTTCGCCCTTATATAAAATTAGAATGGAAGCCCACCCGCAAGCGGACCCATTAACTTTTCTTGCAAAGCGCGCGACTCATCCAATGCCATGTTCACAGCAGAGAGGACCATATCTTGCAACATTTCAGCGTCAGCGTCCTTGAGGAATTCAGGAGAAATCTCAACGGATTTACATTTCTGATCGCCTGTCATGGTGACTTTGATTGCTCCACCACCCGCCGTAGCACTGACCGTCTCCACAGCAAGTTTTGCCTGCGCTTCTTCCATCTGCTTTTGCATGCGCTGGATTTGCGCCATCATATTGTTTTGTCCGCCCATTGCAGGGCCGCGATTAAATCCTTTTGCCATATAAACCTCGTTATTAGTTAGTCGTAAATCGATATTTGTTATTTGGATACTCAATTTGAAAATCAAGTATCAATATCTTTATTTATTCATCCATATCCACGATCTCGCCGCCATGTTGAATGGCTGTGGCAACCATGCCATCTTGTGAAATGTTCGGGGGAATCTTGCCTTTGGCGTTGGTGACAATGCAACGCACAGATACGTCCACATGGAAATGATCTTTAATCAGCTTTTGGATTGCTTCGATTTGGTCGGGCTTATCAATTTTTGAGACGAGCACATCGCTGGCAAGCCCAAGCACCAAGGTCTTGCCTTGGATATCAATCATCTTCACCGAATTTAACAAAGCAGACAAATTCGCTTGTGACTTTGGCAATGAGGCTGCCAGTGACTTCCATGATTTGACAATATCACCAGCATTGATGATTAGTTTATCAGGTACTTCTGATGTGGAAGGCGCTTCGCTCTTAACTTCAGGCTTGGGTTCTGCTCTTTGAGTTGTAGCAGGCTGAGGCTTGGTTCGAGGCGTGGTCACGCTCGGAGTCGACTCTGCTGGAGCTTCCATCACTTCTGCGAGGGCAAGTTCCAAACTCAATGAAGGTTGCCAGCCACCGCGTAAATCGGTTGCGGCGCTATTAAATATCTTCATCATACGCAACACATCTGATGTGTTAAACGCATTGGCATGATTCTGCATTTGAGTTTTGACTTCGCGGGTAGCTTCAACTTGTTCGATGTTGCCCATTTGAATCAACATCAAACCGCGCATGTATTCAACGATTTGACGAGCGAGTGAGCGTGGATCGGCACCAGAATCGAGCGCTTTGTGAATGGTTTCGAGGCCATGCGCAGGCTGATGGTCGAGGACTGAATCGATGACATCCAACACGGTTTTGCTTGTAGCGGTTCCAAGAACTTGTTGAGCAAGTGCCAGTGTGATGGTTGTTCCCGTGGATGAAAGTTGATCCAGCAGAGACTGTGCATCGCGCATACCACCCGCCGATTGACGCGCAATCAATGTCAACGCTTCTTCATCGGCATGTAAATTTTCAGCTTGTACAATGTGTTTGAGATTATTGACGATCTCATCCACAGGTACGCGACGAAACTCGTGACGTTGACAACGAGATAACACAGTCGCAGGGATTTTATGAATTTCAGTGGTGGCTAAAACAAAAATGGCATGTGGAGGCGGTTCTTCCAATGTCTTGAGCAAGGCATTGAAAGCAGCCGTAGAAAGCATGTGGACTTCATCAATAATGTAAATTTTGTATTTGCCTTGCGAAGGTGAGAAATTAATCTTGTCGCGCAAATCACGAACATCATCTACAGAAGTATTGGATGCAGCATCGATTTCAATGAGATCCATAAAACGATTCTCATTGACGGCTTTGCAATGCTCACAAGTATTATCAGGGCGTTGAGTGGGATCTTCGTTAAGGCAGTTGACCGCTTTCGCCAACAAACGCGCGACTGTGGTCTTGCCTGTTCCACGTGGGCCTGCAAACAAATAGGCGTGACCCACACGGTCTGCTTTGATGGAATTGGTAAGCGTCTGAACAACGTGATCTTGTCCGATGACGGTATCCCAACCTTTAGGGCGATATTTACGATAGAGGGCTTGTGTCATGAGGTTTCAGGTACCAGGTTTCAGGTGTCAAGTGATTAACAACAGATTTCTAAGGAACTCGATATACTGCTCTCAAATTACCTTGGGCATCAAACAAACGAGCATTCTCGCCAGAACTCCATGTGGCTTCACCGATACCCCAATATAAATCAATGACGGTATCTGTGCCAGAGGTTGTATGAACTTGCACAGCGCCATTGGGATACAAGGTCAGCTTGGGAAAAGTAAATGTATTTCCATCTTCATCCTTCAATTGCCAGGATGCCAAATCCAATTGACCTTCGCCTTCAAATTTGACAACGACAATTTCAGAACTCAATGTGCCCGCGCCAACAATACTGCTAATCTTCACGGCAATGTCAGTTTGCAAATCTGTGCTGGGGGTGGAAGCGGAATTTCCTTCCACAGGAGATGCCTGTTGAACCGAAGGCTGAACAACGGCGCGGTAATTACGGTCATACCAAAACAACATGCCACCCGTAACCGTCGCCGAGACGAGGGCATTTAGGAGCAGGTATTGAATCAGTTTACGACGGTCCATGATGGTTCGTATGATAGCACAAAACGTTTAATCGTTTGGACGTTTTAACGAAATCGCCACCCAATCGCCGATTTGACGTTGGTCGCTTCTTTTCAACCCTTTGGCTTGCCCAGCCGCAATGACAGATTCTGCCTGATGATCGAGAATGCCACTTAAGATGATTTCGCCATTCGGTTCCACCAAATCTGCCAGCCCTGCATCAAAGAGCCGAATCAAAATTGGTCCGAGGATGTTCGCCACCACCAAAGGCGCGGTCTTGAATGGAAATTGATTAGCAAGCACTTCGGTCACAGAGCCTTGACCAAGCATCAACTCCTCCCCTACTCCATTGGTATCTGCATTCTCACGCGAGTTCTTAACTGACTCAATGTCAATATCGACACCAAGGACTTTGCTTGCACCAAGCTTCAGCGCGGCAATGGAGAGAATCCCTGAGCCGCAACCAACGTCAATGACTGTTGTCAGGGGACGATGATCCGTGGAGATTTCCATCAACTCTAAACATAATTGAGTCGTTGGGTGAGTTCCAGTTCCGAATGCCATACCTGGATCTATTTTGATGGGAATACGTTTCGGCTCAGGTGACTCTAACCAAGCTGGCAAAATCAGGAGTCTTTGTCCGATGAGAATCGGCTTGTAATGTTGTTTCCAAGCCTCCATCCAGTTTTGATCCGCGATTTGTTTGTAAGCAGGTGTCGGTACAGGTTTAATCATCCCTAAATAGAAAAGGGACTCTTCAAGCTTTTGTCGCGTCTCTTCCAGTTGATCATTCACTTCCAAATAAGCGCGGACAGTAATGGGACCTGTCGCTGTGCCTTCATCCTCTTCGTTGACAAAGCGCACACCTTGTTCTGTCATCACTCCGTTGGGGGCAAAGCGCGCCAACACATCAGCCACTGACTCAGCGAGTTCTCCATCCACAGTTAAAGAAACTTCCAACCAATTCATATTTATCTCCAAATTAAATAAGAAATCGTTCGTCCCAGCCACACTGCAAACAAGCCGAGTAGCACATTTGCGCCAACATTAAGAAATGCATTCGTGACAAAGCTTTCGCGCACGAGGTTAATGGTGTCATTGCCAAAGGAAGAAAATGTAGTGAAGCCACCTAAAATGCCAATAAAAATAAAAGCACGAGATTCATTCGAGAACACTCCGCGACTCTCACCATATTGGGCAAGTATCCCGATGACAAAACAGCCAATTAAATTCACAGCCAAGGTCCCATACGGAAAATCCAGCCGCTTCATGGAATTCTGCACTGCGCCGCTTACAAGATAACGCAAAACCGAACCAATAAATCCACCAATACCCACGAGAAGAATATTTGTCATTGAATTTCCTGTACCGCCCATTGTATCAATTCTTTTTCAGCAGTGAGCATCATGCCAGGCAACTCATTAACTGGGAAATATCTCATTTCTGAAATTTCATGTGACTCTTTAAATTCCCCACTGATGATTTTACATAAATAAATCATACTGATGTGGTGATCTTCGCGGGCACTGACCGCCGTAAGAAGTTTCTCCACCTGAATTTGCATACCAGTCTCTTCAAAGAATTCACGTTGAATCGCATCTTTGGGTTGTTCATGATGCTCCAAACCACCCGCAGGAATCCCCCATTCAAATTTTCGATAGGTATGTTTGAAGAGCAGAATCCGTCCCTGCTCATCGAAGATCAAGGCCGCGACTGCGGCACGAAATTTCGGGCGGACGATTTTCGCAGCAAGGAAGTGAACCCAAAGCGGCAACTTGCTCCAGATTCGTAGTAATGTTTTCATCATAGGGTCAAAACATTATAAACGACCGTACCAAAATAAAAACGAGCAGACTTTCATCTGCTCGTTTTGTTTCTCTATTATGGACTTATCCGCCCAAGGTTTCATTCAACCAATCAAGGAAACCTTTTTCCTGCGGCTTGACTGTAGTTCCCAAACTCTCAGCGAGTTTCTCAAACAATTCGCGCTGTTCCTTCGTCAGCTTGGTGGGAATCGCCACGTTCACAATCACCAATTGACTGCCACGATCCTTGCGTCGCAAATAAGGAACACCCTTCCCTTTCATCGTGATGACTTTGCCAGATTGTGTTCCAGCAGGGATGTGCAATTTCTCATCCCCATCCAAGGTCGGCACTTCCACTTCTGCACCCAAAACAGCCTGAGCCACATTGACGTCCAAATTCAAAACAACGTCATTATCGCGACGTTTAAAGAATTGATGTGGTTTCACATCCAGCACCAAGAACAGACTTCCAGCAGGGCCGCCAAACACGCCAGGGCCACCCTCTCCATTCAAACGAATCTGAGTACCATGATCCACACCAGCAGGAATCTGTACTTTCTTTTTGACTCGCTTGCGCTCCAAGCCACCGCCTCGGCAGGTGGTGCAGGGAGAAGAAATAATCTCACCGCGACCGCTACAAGTTGGGCATGGAGCCGTCTGCACCATTTGACCTAAAAAGGTCTGACGCACCTGACGCACTTCACCTTGTCCATTACAAGTGGAACATTTTGTCGGCGAGGTACCAGGTTCAGCACCGTTGCCATTACAGCGAGAACAAGTTTCCTCGCGTTCAAATTCAATATCTTTATCAACGCCGAAAACAGCTTCCTCAAACTTGATGGGCACAGCCATTTGCAGGTCACGTCCACGACGCGGAGATTTGCGTGAAGCACTGCGGCGGCCTGATGAGAATCCAAACCCACCGAGAATGTCTTCAAAGATATCACCAATATCTGAGGTGTAATCGTAGCCACCACCTCCGCCCATTCCGCCAAGTCCTTCTTTACCAAAGCGGTCATAGCGCGCACGCTTATCAGAATCAGAAAGCACGCCATAGGCTTCATTAATTTCTTTGAACTTGTTCTCAGCATCAGGTTCCTTGCTTACATCAGGATGATACTGACGTGCAAGTTTACGAAACGCAGCTTTGATTTCATCATCGCTCGCGTTACGCTGAAGTCCAAGTATTTCGTAATAATCTCGGTTAGACATGCGTTAATACGTTTACATATCAGCAGGCAAATTTGAACCTGTCAACTTGTAGACGTTACTCCTTCACTTCACCATCAACAACATCAGGGCCCGCATCATTGGATGACGAACCCGCATCCCCACTCCCTGAGGCCTGTCCCTGCTCATAGACAGAGGCACCAATCTTTTGAATCGCCAGACCTAACGCTTCGGTAGCGGCTTTAATCTTCTCTACATCTTCGCCCTGCGCCACAGACTTTGTCTCTGCAACCTTGGCTTCAATGTCACTCTTTACATCGGCAGGAACTTTATCCCCGAACTCACGAAGAGCCTTCTCAGCGGCATAAGCCGTATTATCCGCATTGTTGCGGGCTTCAATCATTTCTTTGCGCTTGCGGTCATCTTCTGCGTGGGCTTCAGCATCTTTACGCATCCTTTCAACTTCACTATCGCTTAAGCCAGAGGAAGCTGTGATGGTGATATGCTGCGAACGTCCTGTCGCCTTATCTTGTGCGCTGACTTTCAAAATACCGTTAGCATCCACATCGAAAGTCACCTCAATTTGTGGCATACCACGTGGGGCAGGTGGAATTCCATCCAAAATAAATTTACCTAGAGATTTGTTATCCGCTGCCATGGGGCGTTCCCCTTGCAACACGTGAATTTCAACCTGAGTCTGGCTATCTCCTGCTGTGGAGAATACCTGCGAACGGCGCGTGGGAATCGTTGTGTTACGCTCAATTTGAGCTGTAGCCACGCCACCTAAAGTTTCAATAGCAAGAGTCAAAGGCGTCACATCGAGGAGGAGAATATCCTTCACTTCCCCACCGAGCACGCCAGCTTGAATGGCAGCACCAATCGCAACCACTTCATCTGGATTGACACCCTTATGTGGGTCTTTGCCAAAGAAGGCTTTCACACGATCTTGAATGGCAGGCATACGAGTCATACCGCCCACTAAAACAACTTCGTTGATATCACCTGCATTTAATCCAGCGTCAGCTAATGCCTGTTTGACAGGAGCAATCGTTCGGTCAACAAGATCCGCTGTGATTTGCTCCAACTTGGCACGGGTCATGGTCATGACCAAATGTTTGGGACCTGTGGCATCTGCTGTCAAATAAGGCAGGTTGATTTCAGTTTGCATTACGGTCGAAAGTTCAATTTTTGCTTTTTCAGATGCTTCCTTCAAACGTTGCAAGGCTTGGCGGTCATTGTTCAAATCAATGCCATTATCTTTCTTGAAGGTTTCAATCAAATGATCCATGATGCGCAAATCGAAATCATCACCACCGAGGAAGGTATCACCGCTCGTGGCACGCACTTGGAATACACCATCACCCACGTCAAGAACAGACACATCGAAAGTACCACCACCAAGGTCGTACACCACGATGACTTCATTTTTCTTTTTATCAAGACCATAGGCCAATGAAGAAGCGGTTGGTTCGTTGATAATACGCAGCACTTCCAAACCAGCGATCTTGCCAGCATCTTTGGTGGCATTTCGCTGAGCATCATTGAAATATGCAGGGACAGTAATCACCGCTTGTGTAATCGTCTCACCCAAATAAGCTTCGGCATCTGCCTTGATCTTCGCAAGAATCATTGCGGAAACTTCTGGAGGAGAATAATCCTTCTCACCCAACTTCACGCGCACATCGCCATTATCAGCGGCATTGACCGCATAAGGCACACGCTTGCGAGTTCGTTCTACTTCAGCGTCACCAGATTTGCGACCCATAAAACGTTTGACTGAAAAAATTGTATTCTGTGGATTCGTAATCGCCTGATTACGCGCCACGCGTCCCACCAAACGTTCGCCATTTTTATTCATTGCCACTACAGAAGGTACCAATCTTTCCCCTTCTGCTGATGGAATTACAATCGGTTCACCGCCGCTCATCACTGCTGCGACCGAGTTGGTTGTTCCTAAATCAATTCCTATAATTTTTGCCATGATTGCTCCTCAAAATTTTAGACTTACTGTGCTACGCGTACCAACGCAGGTCGTATCACACGCTCACCGAGCATGTATCCATTTTGAACGACATCAATGATGTGTTCACTTGCTACATCATCACTGGGTTCATGCGAAATTGCTTCATGGAAGTTCGGGTCAAACGCCATGCCTTTTGCTTCAATGCGTTTCACGCCTTCGTTATCCAGCATATTCTGCAATTTGCGCGCGATTAATTCAATGCCATTTGCCCAAGCATCATCTGCAGGACGATTCGCCAATGCACGTTCCAAATCATCCAACGCGGGCAACACCTTCTTGATGATGTCGCCCTTCATGCTGGCATAGGTCAATTCATTATCACGCTCAATGCGCTTCTTATAATTTTGGAACTCAGCCTGTGACCTCGCCCAGCCATCCTTATATTCGACAACTTTGGCTTCGGCTTCTTTCAATTGATTGATCAACGCTTCACGCTCCGCAGAATCTTGATTGCCTTCAGCAGGCATTTCTGCATCTGTGGGTTGAGTCTCATTAATTTCTTCCTGTTTATCTTTCTTTTCTGCCATGTTCTTCACTCTCGTTTTCGATATTAGATATTCGACATTCAAGTATCGAATTATCGAATATTATTTTTTTATTCACTAGAAATCGTGTCATTCACCAAATCACTCAATAAGCCAGCGATATATCGCACCGTTGGAATGGTCCGTGCATAAGACATGCGCATGGGTCCCAATACACCAAGCGTCCCCGTCGCCATGCCTGGCACACCATATCTGGCAATCACCATCGAGCATTGACGGAGTTCATCCCACTCCCCTTCACCACCGATTAGGACTTGAAGTCCACCGATGTTGCTGTTGGTCGTAGTGCGTGCAAGGAGTTCCTGCAAAGTAGCTGGTTCGCCAAACAACTTCAAGGCACGACGTCCATCATCTGACTCGGCAAATTCAGGTTCTGCCAACACATTGTTCAACCCATCTGTATATAACTCACCCGATACGCGGCTGACAGTATTGCGCATGTCTTGAAGAATGAGAATTAATACATCCTGATCAAGCGCATCAGGGCGAGCTGAAAGGGCGGAAATTCCGTCCACGGTAAGACCAGCCAACAGGTTATTAAGACGCGCAGCCGTTTGGCTGAGTCTGTCTTGTGAAACAGGTTCTGCCAAGGTGAGAATCTGTTGTGACACTTCCCCACCCGCCATAACCAAGACCATCAAGACCTGACGGCCTTGCGTTGAAATTAATTCCACATGCTTGTATTTCGCCTGCTGAATATGTGGAGCTGTAACCACTGACACACCCTGAGATTGATGTGCAAGAATAGAGGCAGCCAGAGTCATCCATTGTTCAACATCGGGGCGAGCTTGGTAAAACTGATGCGAGATGGTGTGCTGAACGGTCTCAGGTAGTTCGGCGTTATGCATCATCTGGCTGACAAAATAACGGTAACCTTCTTCTGACGGAACACGGCCTGCAGAGGTATGCGGCTGACGCAGGTAGCCCATCTCGGTCAAGGCGGCCATTTCGTTGCGAATGGTTGCAGGCGAAATGTCCAAGTGAAAATGCTCGACCAACCGCTTCGAGCTGACAGGCTGAGCAGTTTCGATGTAATCTCGTATAAGGAGAAGAAGCAGAGTCTTCTGGCGTTCGGTGAGGTTATTCATATTTATAATTTAGCACTCCCGAAGTGAGAGTGCTATTTGTCACAGGATAATGATAACAGTGGCAAAAAGGGAAGTCAATAAGAGGAGTGTAAGAAAAATAGGGTCACCCTCATGGGATGACCCTATTTTCATTCAATCGTTCCTATAGCTTTTATGGACAGGGAAGCCGAGTTGTCGTACCAGAAACACTCAACGCTTCAGAGGAAGCATTACCAAAGGCATAGTATCCTTTCAAGATAAGGTTACCAGAGGTTGAGATGAATAACCCTCGGTCAAAATTCTTGATGGAGTTGACACAGGTAAGCGTGACATTTCCTGTAGCATTAATCGAAATGCCATCATCTGTCGCAGTATCGCCGTTATAAAATGCAGAGATTCGGGATAATGTAACAGTTCCTGGTGAAACGATACTTAAACCATCGCCTGTTATGTTACCAAAGAAATTCCCAAATCCAGTTATGGTTACCGAACCACGAGCTGTGAATGGCCCACCATTCCAGTTGTTTAAATTATTCAGAATGGCACCACTCCCCCCGTTATAGTTGGCACTGAGATTGGACAGATTAATTGATCCATCCGCATCCACCACCAAACCAGCCAGAGTATTGTAGTTGAAACTATTTATACCCTTTAAGGTTACAGCTGCCGGGCTAGTAAGGCCTTGTACATCAATATCCAGACCGTTAGATCCATTGTAATTTGCGCCCAGATTGTTAGAAGTAAATGAACCATGGCTATTTACAGACAACCCAATTAATAAATTGTTCTCAAAGATTCCGTAGCCATTGATTGTGACAGGTGACTGTGAAGATGGAAGAGAATTAGAAAGGGAAGCGCCAAAGAAATCATTTCCAGAGGCGGTAATATTGGAAATCGTAATCGCTCCTCTAGAATTAACATAAAGCCCGTAACCATCATTATCATTGAATACATTTGACCCACTAATTGTTACCGCTTTGGCAAGAACACCGCCGCTATTGGTAATGGAAACTCCATCCCCAGTACTATTGCTGAGACCTTCTCCATTATTATTTGCGGTGACTCCTGTCAAACTGACAACGCCATAAGAAGTAATCTTCAAACCGCCAAACGAGTTTCCAATAAAAGCGCCAGGAGTTTTGATAGTTACGGCTTGTTGATTGGCAACATCAAATGCATTGTTAATGATCACCCCATAGGAATCTGCGCCAAGGCCATTTCCATTTGCGTTCACAGCATTAATTGTCACTGCCCCACGGCTCGTAATTTCAAGCCCATCATTCTGATTGCCGGTAAAAGTATTAAAGCCATTTAGAATCACAGCCATAGGTGAAGGAGATGCATCATTATCAATATAGACTCCATCATTCCCATTGTTGTTGGCAGTCAGGTTGATGGCAGTGATAACACCATCTGAAAGAATATATGCTCCTTGTAAACCATTGTTCAGAGTAGTCAAAAAACCATTGATGGTCACAGCCGGTGTACCGCTGGGTGGGGCATCATTATCCAAATATATTCCGCGCACTGCATTATCATTGGCAGTTACATTTTCAATGGTAATTACCCCATCGGCATAAACAATCAAACCGCTCCCCGTATTATTATTAAAGTTATTCACTCCTTTGATTACAACCCCACTAGAAAGAACATTGCTGTTATCAGCATCTACAATTACACCACTTCCGCCGTTGTTAGCCGAGTTGATATTATTTAAAGTCACCAATCCACTAGAAGTAATTTGCAAGCCTTCCCCAGAATTAGTGTCAAATTGTCCTGAACCACTTACAGTAATTGGTTTGACTAAGTTCAATGACGTATTTGTTAAATTGACACCATCACCTCCATTACCCGTAGCCACAATATGTTTAATAGTAATCGGACTATAGGTGACGACATGGAGACCATCTGACGAATTATTTCTGAACACATTTAAATTATTCAATACAATACTAGCAGTCCCTGCAGTGTTACTGGTAGTATCAATCAGCACGCCATAATTATTATTTGTATTTGCATCAATCCCATCTAATGTAACAACTCCGTTGGAAAAAATACTAATCCCCACTCCCGAAGAGGAAATTCCGCTCCCTGCTGCATAAATATTCTTAAGAGTCACAGGAGAAGGGGTTGTGTCAAGATTATTTTCCACAATCAACCCTGCTCCATGTGCATTTAAGAAGGCTTGTGTTCCTGTAATGGAAACAGCATTATTTGACCAGACTCTCAGTCCATATCCATAGTTTCCATCAAAATAACTATCGGTAATCGTGATAGTTCCATTTTTTCCTAGGAACGCATTGGAAATTGTAGCCCCGTTCAAGGTAGCATCATTACCATCGACTTTAACACGGGTTAAAATAATATTCCCCTGAGTTTCCACATCAAAGGCAGAGTTATTTATGCCAGTCGTAGCGTTGGTCACTCGAATATCACTCAAGGTAAGGTTTCCTACCCAATTGATAATGCGCAACGAGTCAGTATCAAACGTTGAGTAACTATAGGGCGAAATATTCGTGCCCGTACCGGTCCAACCACCTTTTAATGTCAGGGCAAAATCCTTCATGCTTGTCAATGATCCACCATTAAAGATGATGTCACTTGTGGTGGTCTCATTGTTTGCAAGAGTATTACTATGATATGTCCCTTCAATCCATACTACACCAGCTTTCTTTGGCTGATTCGCGGGAAGCGCCAACCATGCAAGTAATTCTGAGTTGGAATCCCCTACTGTAGTTCCGAAGAGGTTGAACGAAGGAGAACAACCACCTACGCCAGCAACAGGGGTAACCCCTGCGGGACACCACATTGGGTCGCCACTTTGAACAACCGTTTCTGCTTGATGTGAAGCAATTGAAATTACTTCTCCATTTTCATTCAACACTGCAATTTCTTCGTTTGGATTCTGTTCAAGTATAGGAACAGATGCCTCCGTTACAAGAGGCGCTTCAGACTCTGCCTGTAAAGTGACATCAATCCCATCAGCAGGGATCACCTCCACAGGAGGAATCCCATCATCAGCCAATACAGGTGTTACTGTGAAGATATTTACCGAAACTGCTAGTGTAAGAGCTATCATTACCCACGATTTTCGTATTTTACTTAACATATAAAATATCCTTTGTAATAAATTTTGGAATTGAAGGTAATACAGAAGAAAGATTTTTATAAAAGCACCTCCTCATTAAAATAGTAGTAAATCTGACAGACTTTTACAATTATGCAGAGATTAGGTAACATAAAAAATCCCCCATACGGGGGGATTTTTTATGTGAAGCAACATATTTCAGGTAAATTATGGAGGTGTTTTTACAGGCTGCCAAGCAGGGTCAAAATCATCTGAAAATACATCTTCCGTAATTCGTGCCTGGTTTCCGCCTGATGGTGTTGAATAATACACATGATAGCCACGATCCCCACCGCTTTCATAGGCAATCCAAATTCCATCTGGGGAATAATCGGTATCTGAAACGGACAGGACACCCATGGATATTTTTAAAGGAAAAGATACATCACTTAACTTTAAAAAGTAAAGGTTAGGAAAGGTGAAGTCTGTTGAACTTTGCTGGCTAAACAAGATTAACTTTCCATCTGGCGACCAAACTGGCTCTTGATTCGAGAGTTGATCTCCACTTGTGTAAAATTGTTTCTCATTTAATCCTAAGTTTGACATTATCCATAGTTCGTAAGAAGAAAATCGTTTATAGGTAAAAACAATTTGTTTTCCGTCTGGCGCCCAAGATGGCTGTCTGGCTGAAGTATTGGACCCTGTATTTACAAGCCTTGTTACATTTCCATTTTCAACATTATAAGAATAAATTTGCATATATCCATCTCGAAGAGATGTAAAGGCAATATACTTTCCATCCGGAGACCAGGCAGGTTCAAAATCTCCACCGGGAGCTGTGGGAAGGGGTTTTAAATTTGTACCATCAGCATTGATTAAATACAAACTGGATTCAGGATAAGTATCTTTTTTAATTCCACATGGCGAAGTGAATACTAATGTACGACCATCGGGTGCCCATGAGGGCTGACAAGCTCCTCCTGGCATATTTGTGATTGCGACAGCATCATCTCTTAGTAACCCAGTGAGATAAATTTGGGAAATTCCAGTACGGGTTGAAGCATAGGCAATCTTAAGGTAATCTGCCCCAATTGGAGTAGGAGCCAAAGTTTGGGTCAAAGCAGAAACTGCAGTTTGTGTCAACAAAACGGATGGATCTACAGAAGGAGTATTTACCACCTCAACAGGTGTATCTGCAATAATGGGTGTAGGGAAAACACTTTCCTGAGTATTTGTTGAAACTGCAGCTGGTATAAAGGGAAAATAATTTCTTGTCGAAGCAGGTAACAATTGTGGGGCAAGAAAGAGCGCAAACAAAAACCCGAAAAGAACAAGTGCTAATACCCCTCCACTAATATTACGAATCAATCGAGTAGTTCGTTGAAGTTGTTTCTTCCGAGGAGAAACAAAAGCATGCTCATCCAATGGGGTGGAATGTGTTAAGACTTTTGCTTTGGCTGGATCGCTCTGTCTTTCCACATCGGGTGGAGGAGGAGCAATGGTGTAAGTACCAGTTAACTGCTGTGTTTTTGATTTTGTACTTAGTAAAGCGACCTTAAAAGCCTCAGCAGTTTGATAACGATCCCCAGGATCAACTTCCATTGCCTTTTCAATGACAGCAGCTAATCGACGTGACACGTCAGGGTTACGTTTTCGTAAAGGGGTAAGCTGGGCGTTATCCATAGCACGTGCCAAGCCATCTTCTGGAATCACACCAGTCAAGGCAGCATATAAGGTAGCACCTAATGAATATACGTCGGTACGAGCATCAGTACGGGCGGTCCCATATTGTTCAGGAGGAGAATACCCAGGCGTCATGGCCCGCGCTCCAGTGGTAGTTGCCTGATTGCCTTGAACAATTTTCGCCAATCCAAAGTCAACCAAGAAAATGTGACCGTCGGGAGCAACCTTAACATTTCCTGGTTTTAAGTCACGATGTAAAACAGGTGGTTTTCGGGAATGTAGATATGAAAGCGCATCACACATTGCGGCGCCAACCTGGATTACTTCATCTTCTGGAAGCAACCCAATACGTTCCATGCGTTGACGCAGGTCTTCTCCTTCAATGAAGTCCATAATCAAGTATTGCCCCTCCCCCCCGATTACAAAATGATCGGAAACGCGAGGAAGGTTAGGGTGACGTAGATTTGCTAGAATCACCGCCTCTAGGCGGAACTGGCGCGCATATTCTTCAGTTGTAAATAAATTTTCCTTGACGGCAACTTCCAAGCCGAGGCTTTCATCCACGGCGCGGTAAATTGATCCCATGCCACCCTGACCGAGATTCTCAATGATTCGATATCTTTTATGAAGGAGTGTGTCGCGTTCGAGAATCATCAAATCCTAATCCGTAAATTGATTTCTATCTCTTATTTAGGCCAACCAGTGTTGTATCAACAACTGCTCAAAAGCCAAACGTTATTAACGTGAGCCATTGTACCCTGAAGGACCAATTCATTCATTTCTATTTTATTTCAATTCAACAGGCTCTAGATTTATATTTTTGAAAGGTTAAATATAACAGAAAAACCGTCAAGATACAGTGGCAAAGCCGAGAAATCCTGTATCTTGACGGTCTATTTTAAAAGAATTTATTACTTAATTGCAGGTCTCCAAGTGGGGTCAAAATCCATACCTTGATCGAAAGTTAAGCGCACACGGTTGGCGCCTGTGACTGTCATATAGGAAATATCCTTGTTTTGACCAGCTTCTTCACCTTCAAAGACCAGCCAAAAGCCATCCGGAGAATATTCCATATCCTCAATCGAGACTACATTAAACTGCAATACACTGCCTTGTGTTACAGATCTATCTGTAGATGAAATACTCATTGCGTAGGGGAAGCAGAAGGTGTTTGCACACCTTTGGTTGAAAATAATCAAAGAACCATCTTTAGACCAAGTAGGAAGGTAATCAATGAACTTTGTACCACTACGAACGATTTGTTTGGCATCCGTGCCGTCATTATTCATCAACCATATTTGATATACACCAAGTCTTTTGACAGCATATACAATTTTAGAACCATCTGGTGACCATGAAGGTTCACGAGACTCTACCCCAGAGACCCCTTTTGTAATTTGAGTAACAATTTGGGCTTTCACATCTATCGTGAATAATTCCATTTGACCAGTACGCAAAGATGTAAAAGTTATGGTCTTTCCATCTGGTGACCAGGAAGGGTCAAAATCTCCACCAGGTACAGTCGCGATTGGAATTAAATTGCTACCATCCGCATTGATAATATATAAACTGGCTTTGTAATATATTTCATCCATTCCTTTACATGGTGAAATAAAAACCAATTTCGTACCATCTGGAGCCCAAGATGGTTGACAAGCCCCTTCTGGCACATTGGTGATTTGAACCACTGTCTGGGTAGAAATATCCAGAAGATAGATTTGCGGTAACCCCGAGCGATTGGAGACATATGCAATCTGTCCCTCACCGCCTACAGGAGTAGCAACTGCCGTAGTTGTAACAGTGGCTGTGGGGACTTCTTCCGTTGGTGTGGTGGTTGCAGTAAATGTTGCTGTTGCAGGGATTTCAGTCGCTACCGGTACAACCAAATTTGTAGCAAAGGGAGTAGGTGTAAAGATTAATGTCTTTGTAGCAGTTGGCAAAGGTGTGACAGTTTGTGTAGCTTCTACTGTTTCAGTTGGAAGAGGTGATGCGGTTTTTGTAGGAGTCGCTGTTCTGGTAAGCGGGAAGATTAAATTCCGCATTTCTGCAGGAAGAAAATTTGGAGCAACAAACGGAACTGCCGCCAAAAGCAGGATAACCAAAATAAAAATAAAACGAATAATAGCGACTCGTCTTTTGCGTTCTCGTTCTTTTTGTTTTTTTAGTGGAGAGACAAAAGGCTGATCCTCATGTGGTGCAGGTGCAGGCACCGGCCCAGTCAGTTGACGCGGTTCTTTATCCACTAAAGTGGCACCTTCAGATGGCTCTTCTTCAGGCAAATCTGATTCTGCAGGTGGAGGTGCAACAACATAAGCCCCAGCAAGTTGTTGTGTCTTAGACTTTGCACCAAGCAATGCCTTCTTTAAATTCTTCGGCCTCTTGATAACGATCGCTCGGGTCAACAGACATGGCCTTCTCAATCGCAGCAGCAATTCTGCGTGAGATTTTTGTGTTTCTCTTTCGCAATGGAGTTAACTGAGCATTATCCATTGCACGAGCCAAGCCATCCTCTGGAATTACGCCGCACAATGCAGCATATAAAGTAGCGCCCAAAGAATAGATATCAGTTCGCGGGTCAGTACGAGCCGTTCCATATTGTTCTGGGGAGAATACCCAGGTGTCATCGCACGGGCACCTGTTGTTGTTGCCTGACCTGCATTTTGATACACCTTGGCCAAACCAAAATCTACAAGGAAGATGTGCCCATCTGGGGTAATCTTCACGTTGCCTGGTTTAATATCACGATGCAAAATCGGGGGTTTGCGAGAGTGTAAATAAGTAAGCGCATCACAAATAGCAGCGCCAATTTGAATTGCATCATCTTCAGAGATTGTCCCCATGCGTTCCATGCGCTGGCGGAGGTCTTCTCCTTCGATGAAATCCATAATCAGGTATTGACCTTGGTCACCAAACACAAAATGATCATAGACGCGCGGCAAATTGGGATGACGTAGGTTCGCTAAAATAACTGCTTCGAGACGAAACTGACGAGCATATTCATCAGTAGTGAAGAGGTTTTCTTTTAATGCAATGATGGAACCGAGATTTTCATCTACGCCACGATAAACAGATCCCATGCCACCTTGGCCAAGAATCTCAATCACGCGGTATCGGTTATGGAGTAATGTATTTTTCTCAAGAGTCATTTAAGCGGGCCCTAATCTGGAATTCGGCAAAATTATATCAGATGATGTGTGAACAACTTCAGGCTATTAGCTTAAGCTTAACAAAGGTCCACGGTGCCCCACCTGAAACCCACCACCCCACCAGAGCATAGCGGATATAGCGTAATGAATAAAAAATAAATCCATCTCCACGAGGGAAGACAGCACCCAATCCCATCCAAAAAATTAAGATTCCCACCAGGCCAATGAGATAACAGACAAAACGCTTCCATGCTGGACCTGAAGGCTGATACCCACCAAGCTGCAGAATCCACGCTGCACCAGTTCCCAACCCAAACAAAATCCCGGCTGAGGTGAAGATTCCGTTCGGGTCAACAGGGACAGGTACAGAGGTCCCAACAAGAAGCGCGGTTGAAATCCACTGCTCTGGAACAACAACGTTCTTTCTAAATGTTGCTACTGAAAATCCAATTAGTATAAAAATCAAAGAAGCGAAAAAAGCATAAAGGACTTGTTCGCGAAAAGTTTTTGAAAGCATCCAGGTACTGGCTTGATTCCAAAAGCGGGAAAAAATAAAAAGGAGAATGACGCCAATCCCCCAACCTAAAATTACATCATGAGGAAAATGCGCCCCAAGATAGATTCGAGAAAAACCAATCAGGAAAATGATCAAACCCGCAATAATCCAAAACCAAACTTTCTTATAGTAATTTGCAATGACGCCCCAAATTCCCATGGCATTTTGGGCATGTCCAGAGGGTGCACCAAACGTAGTCTCTGGCCACAAGGCTTTGACATGAGAACTCACCCAATACGGGCGTGGACCTGCGATCAATAATTTGAAAATGTAATTAACCATATCGCTTGTGACCAAAATCAACCCCACCTGCAACCCAAGAGATGAATCAACGCACCAATACAGCAAAGGTAAAACAATCAGAAAGAAATTCTCGGTCCCCAAGTTGCTAAAAAACTGCATTGGGGCGGTTAACCAAGTTCCCATGCTTTGAATTGCAATCACAATCGATATGCCGAGATCGATCAAAGTCTGCATATAGTTCTCCAGTAGGGTTTTTTACGGAATTGAATTGACGAACAGGGTTTCCTCATTGTACACTCAAAGAATGCAAAAATCAGAGTACATGAATAACATTTTCAAAAATGTAAAAACTTATCTATTAAGTCTAATGCCTCAACGAGCATTAGATTGGCAATCTGTAGGATTAACTGTAGTACTGGTGCAAATTGCGGCTGTGAGACTGGTGATCTCTGGGTGGGTTCCCAAGCTTGAAATTATACAAATCATTAGTTTTTATGCGATTGCCTTAGGATTATTGATGGGATATGGTTCCATGCAACGCAACCGTGTAGCATGGATGGCATTTGAATTTGGAATTTTGCTCATTCCGTGGCAATTGCTTTACACAGTAGACGAAGCAAATCGTTCTGCTTTTGTAGACCAAAATCTCAGAGAGATTTTCTCTCGTATTTTCGATTCGATTTTATTATTTATACAAAACAAACCTATTTATGATTCTCTCTTCTTCGTATTCCTAACAGCTATTGGATTTTGGATTGTAGGCACTTATGTAGGCTATCGCTTAACGAGACATAACGACTTTCTGGATGCAATCTTTGCCCCGGGTGTAATTATTCTAGTCGTACAAATGTATGACCCATGGGTTCCCTTACGCATTTGGGCGCTTGCGGTTTACTTATTTTTCTCCCTGATTCTGCTGGGACGAATGTATTATCTTGAAAATAAAAAAGGATGGAATAAGGGGAACTTTTTTCGCTCACCTGATATGGAGATGGAATTCTCACGCACCATCTTAATCAGTGCTGCACTAGCGGTAGTCATTGCCTGGTCTATCCCCGAAGTGTTGACCTCTATCAAACCTGCCGCCAGTGCATGGCGTAGAGTGATGCGGCCTTTTACGGATCGAGTAGCGAATGGTTTCAAAGCATTGGAATCTCCATACGGAGGGTCAACTCCTTCCAGTAATTTTTATGGCTCAGACTTAAGGTTGGGGAATTTCACTCCAACTGGTGAAATTCCTGTTTTTTATGTACAGGTGGAAAATTCTGATACCGATGTATTAAGGTATTACTGGCGCGGCCGCATCTACGACAAGTATGAAAATGGACAATGGGTTGCCACAAGCTCGACAGAAAAAAGTTTCAACTCAAAAAAAGATGAAATTGAAATATCAAACCCAAACAATCGTACAGAAGTAAAGATTAAATTCACGGTAAATTTTCCGGAACAAGAATTAGTGTACGCCCCAACAGAACTGACATGGATCGACCGTGATGGAAAAATGATAATGGATTCGAAGGAAGGGAATCCACAAGAAACTCTTGCCCTATTGGCCACTTCAAGTTTTGTGGCAGGTGATATGTACGAAGTCCGCGCTTTAATTGCAACGCCCACCATACAAGAACTACAACGTGCAAGCATACAATACCCAACTTGGATTAAGGAAGAATATCTACAAGTCCCTGAGAATATCAGACCACCCCTACAACAACTTGCTGAAGAAATCACATCTTCTGCTACCAATCCTTACGACAAAGCTCAAGCAATCACGCTCTATCTTCGACAGGAAATCAGTTATCAATCATCCATTACAGAAAATGTACCTTCGGGAAAAGATCCATTACTATGGGTCCTGTTTGATTATAAAAAAGGATTCTGTATGTACTCTGCCAGTGCGGAGGTTTTATTACTGCGCAGCATTGGCATCCCAGCACGCATGGCTGTTGGATTTGCAGAAGGCGAATATGACGGCCAAACCGATCGCTATACGGTTTCTCGTTTAGATGCACATGCCTGGCCAGAAGTGTACTTTCCTGAAATTGGATGGATTGAATTTGAACCCACAGGCAACCAAGATCCTCTCAACCGACCGCAAGAAAGAATAATAAGCCCAACCAACAACACGGCATCCACTCCCCAAATTGGCCCAATCAATTCCGAATCAAGCGGACGTGAACCCAGCGCAGCGATAGAAGAAGGTGTTCAACCTACGACTGAAACCGCATCCAACTGGACTCGATATGTGTACCATGCCCTATTTATCATCTTTCTGGCTGTTGCCATCTATCTTGTCAAAACCTATTCATTAACGAAGCGTTTGCCAGTATACTTGACTGAACGATATGCCCAAAACGGAACACAGCCACCCAACTGGCTGGCCAATTGGGTACGGTGGACAAACTTCCTCCCCATTGAAAGGGCATATCACGCCATCAATATCAGTTTGCGCTGGATCGGTCATCCACAACCTCAATACAAAACACCCACTGAACGTGCAAACATCTTAAAACAAGCCATCCCCTCTGCCCTAGACGCAGTGGATGAATTAACCCGCCAATATCAAAATGCCCTCTTCACAGCCCGGCCGGTCAACCTTACAATTGCAAGAAGAGCAAGTTTGAAGTTACTTTACAAAACATGGCAAGTTCGAACTTTTAACGGAAAAAGCATAAAAAAACGTTACAATTGACCCAATTAGAATGAATGATGAAGCGACTCGTCAAACCACAGTAAACGATCAACTGCTGACTCTTAGTCTGCAGGCGGGGAAACTGCGTTCAGAATTGGAAGCCAGCAAAGTCAAATTACCAAAGACTGCGTTGGATGACCTTTCCAATTTAGAATTTACATTACGCCAAATTGGTGAAAAAATCGTAGCGTTTCAACGCGAGCACAGCAACATGCTTGCAATTGCAAACGTGGGACAGATTATCAATTCATCGCTTGAACTGGATGAAGTACTACGCATCGTAATGGATAACATTGTGCGCCTGACAAAAGCCGAACGCGGCTTTTTGATGTTGCGCGATGAAAAGGGTGACATGACCACCCGCGTAGGCCGTAACTGGGAACAAGAGTCCATTAACTCCTCTGAATTGACAGTGAGTAAATCGGTAGTGGGAAAAGTAATCGAAACGGGTGAACCGATTGTCACCACCAACGCACAAGAAGACAAAAGATTCCTCGGACAGGAAAGCATCGTTGCTTTCAACTTGCGATCCATTTTATGTGTTCCCCTCAAAGTAAAAACTGAACTCATCGGCGTGATTTATGCTGATAACCGCATCCGCACGGGAATTTTTGCAGACTCAGAAAAAGATTTGCTCGTGGCCTTTGCCAACCAAGCGGCAGTTGCGATTGAAAACGCGCGCTTATTTTCCTCTCTCAAACATACTTTGGAAGAGGTTACTGAATTAAAGAATTTGATGGATAACGTTTTTGCTTCCATCGCCAGCGGTGTAATTACAGCGGACATCAGCAATCAGGTGACTCTCGCCAACCGCGCGGCTGAAAATATCCTCGGTCACAACACCATAGACATCGTCGGTCATCATTTGGACGAAGTGCTTGCTTCTATTACCAAAGAAATTGGTCCACACCTGACCGAAGTTCGTGAGACCGACAAAGCCATTGTAGACCTTGAAATCAGCCACAACTCCCCTTCCCGTGGAAATGTGGACTGGCGCTTGAACCTCTCGCCGCTTAAGGATGCAGGACAAAAAACTCAAGGCGTAGCGATTGTTCTCGACGACCTGACAGAAAGAAAGAAGTTGGAAGCGCAGCGCCGTCTGTTTGAGCGCATGGTCTCCCCCGCCGTCATCGAACAACTTGACCCCAATAGTTTGCATCTCGGTGGTAAGCGTACCAACATCACGGTTTTGTTTGCAGATATTCGCGGCTTCACAACCTTTAGTGAAAGCCTTGACCCAGAAAAATTAGTGCGTGTTTTGAATCGTTATTTGGCCGCCATGGCTGAAGCCGTGTTGGAACAAGGCGGTACGATTGATAAATTTATGGGCGATGCCATTATGGCTTGGTTCAATGCCCCCGTGCCTCAGCCAGACCATACCTTGCGCGCCGTGAAAACCGCCCTTGCAATTCGAAACTCTGTTGAGAACTTGTATAAAGAATTACCCAAGGACAGTCACCTAGCGTTTGGCGCTGGGATTCATTATGGCGAAGCGGTGCTCGGTTTAATCGGAACTGAAAAACGGCTGGAATACACTGCCATCAGTGACAGTGTCAACACGGCCAAGCGCATCCAAGAAAATTCAGCAAAGAATCAAATCTTGTTGAGCAAAGATGCATATGAACGAGTGAAGAATGAAGTGATTGCAGCCCCGCACGCAGAGATGACATTGAAGGGCAAATCTCAAAAACTTGAAGTGTTTGAAGTGACTGGGTTGAAAAAGTAAAATAGAAAGTAATGAGTAGAAAGTAGGCTTCCGAGGCGAATGGGCTTCGGAAGTTTTTATTTTTTAGTGGGGTAAAATATTGAGAAGTGTTTAAGATTTAGAAAGCGTCTGAAAACTACAAACCATTAACGCCAAGGCGCGAAGTCGCAAAGGGTTCTTTAATTTTGCACCTTGGCGTCTCTGTGGCTTTGCGTTAAAGAGTTTTCAGACAGTCTCTAAGAGACTCTTTAGTTCTTTGAGTCTTTGAAAAGCCTACTTACCCAGCAACCTCTTCCACAAACCGCAGCACCCCTTCCATGCCTTTGGGGATCGGTTCAGTATTGATATATTCATGTGTGGTGTGAGCCGAACCGCCCGTGGTGATGCCCATCACGACAGCGGGAATCCCTCGGCTTAATGGAATGTTCGCATCCGTGGAGCCTGAAGTCAACACCGCATCCAAGCCCAAGTATTTCAAACAATCTACAGCAGTTTGCACAAAAGGATGGTCCGCTGGGATTTCCCCTGCTGGGCGTTGACCGATGACTTCGGTTTCTACTTTGACCCCAGCGCGGTTGGCAAGATGAATCATATCTTCGGCTTGCAGTACAATTTTTTCCAAAGTAGCGGGATCTTCAGAACGTAAATCCAATTCACATTTGGCCTCGGAAGCCAACACGTTAATCCCTGTGCCGCCGCTGATGGTGCCGATGTTCATCGTGGTACGGGGTTCCCGTGGCAATTTGATGGAGGTCAATTGTGTAATCAGCGAAGCCAATTCATGCACAGCCGAAGGTTGTCCATAATCAGACCAGGAATGTCCGCCCACAGTGCGTACATGAATACGATAGCGCTTGACACCGATGGCTCGATGATAAACATGTCCAAACGCCAAGCCTTCCAAAATTAAATATCCCAATACCTCAGCACCAAAACGGTCCACCACGGCACGCATGCCACGCAAATCACCGAGGCCTTCTTCCCCTACATTGGCCACGAGCCACAAGTCACGAGGCAATTCAACTTTTTTATGATTCAATGACCATAGGATTCCAAACAAAGCCGCGACGCCCAAAGAATTATCCCCAATGCCAGGGGCGATGACTTTCCCCGCTTCTTCCCTACTCTGCAAGTTGACACTGTTTGGAAAGACAGTATCCAAATGAGCAGAGATCACCAAAGGTAGCAAATCTTTTTGCTTTCCTGGCAAGCGCCCATATACATTCCCCACATCATCCATGGAAACATCTTTCAGGTTTTCTTTCTGAAATAAATCCTGCACAAATTTTCCGCGCACTTCCTCGCTAAACGTTGGCGCAGGGATTTGTTGGATTCGAAGGGTAAGGTCAAGGAGTCGAGTTTGAAAGTCAGTCATAGGGTAAGTATACAAGTGAATCGGCGGAGTGTGGAAGTTCTACTTCCACCTTGCAGTCCAATTCTTGATGACTTAGATTTCTCGTGCAATTTGTCCAATGGCATGTAACCGAGCTTCTGCTAAACCAGGTAACACATCCAATGGATAAAAGGGTCCACTGCCTTCAATCTTTAGAGATGCAGAGACACTTCCATACATGGCCGCCATTAACGGGTCACTTGTTTTTTGAAAGCCGAATAAAAAGCCACCACAAAAAGCATCCCCCGCCCCCGTTGGGTCTTCCACACGCGATGCATAAGCAGGGATTTCATATCGCTTTTTTTGTTCGGCATCGTAGACAATTTGTCCCAATGGCCCACGTTTCACAACAATAATACGCGGTCCATATTCACTGACTTTTCGCATCATCTCCCACAGGTCATTGGTCTCCCCCCAAAACAAAGCACGGATTTCCTCTTCCGATGGCAAAAAGATAGTCACTCCTTGAAGGACGAGTCGCAAGTCACGCCAAAAGGCTGGGAGCATATAATTCGGAGCAGGGTCCAAGCTGATAGTTTGTTTTGAACCGCCGCGAAAGAGATTGACCAATTGACTCTGGCTGGTAAAGTCAAAGGGACAGATATGCACATGTGTGACATCTCGATATTCTTTTGGCACATCCAACGCCGCAGGGGAAGCTGAATCAATTTCACGCGTCTTTTTTACAGATTCATCTGCCTGTTGATAACCCAATAACGATTTTGGAAATTTCAATTGCCGTCGTGCAAAATGAGAAACCGCATTGGTAAAGCTACGTTCATTATGTTCTGTATAAGCAATGAACAAACGTAAATCCATTGGGTAAGGCTGAACCTCGGATTCCACGCATATCAAAACCAATTGAAGCTAAAGTATCCAACTCATCTTGAGGATAATCATTTCCACCCAGTGCAATTAAACCAGCTTGAGATCTCCATACCGCCAAACCACCTGCCGCATATAAAACATTTCCACCTTGTGCATCGACGATGGGATACCCGGCAGGAGGCAAAATATATTCACGATGAATTTTTCCAGCGATGACAAAAGATGGTTTCATGGAATGTAAGTATACAGGCAAATAGAAAACCCCCTCGCCTGAACAAATTGATTAATTATGGAGTATGAAAAGGTTGGGAAGTTGCATCTGCTGGAGGGTCAATGGGCAGGAGGAAGGTAAAGGTACTGCCAACCCCTTCCATGCTTTCAGCCCAAATGCGACCACCGTGCATTTCGACCATAACCTTTGCAACTGAAAGGCCCAATCCCATCCCACCGTGGGTACGAGTCAGATGAGATTCAACTTGATAAAAGCGTTCAAAGACTCGGGGCAGATCTTTGGATGGAATACCCACACCATCATCCTCCACGGCCACCTTCACGAGGTCTTTCTGTCTTTCTGCTCGAATGGTGACATGTCCGCCTTCATTGCTAAAGGCAATTGCATTTTTCACTAAATTACTGATGGTAATGGCAATCTTGGAAGCATCAATATTGACAAGCAATTCATCATTATTAGGAAGCTCAGACTTTAAAGCAATATTCTTTTGCACTGCTGATTCGTGAAAAGATGAAATTACATCTGTGACAATTCGTGAAACAGAGGCCTTCCCCTGACGAAGCTTTGCTCCGCCCGTCTGATAGTTATCAACACTTGAAAGGCTTTCAATAATATCTTTCAAGCGGGAAGCGTTGCGAATAATCGCATCAATTTGCTCATGATATTCGCTACTGACCAACTCTCGTAGGAAAGTGGAATGCCCTAGAATCAAACCAAGCGGTGTGCGTAACTCATGAGATGTAATCGCAATAAATTCATTTTTCAAGCGGTCTAATTCTTTGGCATCATCCAATGAAGATTGGGCATTTTGTTCCAATAAATGATTTTGCATAGCGGTGGAGGCCAAAGACGCCAAGGTTTCCATGACAAGGATGTCTTCCTCGGTATAATTGGCACCATTGGTTTTATTGAACACTTCAAAGACACCCATTGGGCGTCCATGCAAGACAAGAGGAACACCCAGCAAGGAAGTGGTTGTAAAGTTGCTCAAAGAATCAATTTTTGAATAATGTCTGGGATCACTTTTGGCATCAGGCAGTGCCAGGGGTTTTTCATGGATAAAGACCCAACCCGCTACGCTGTCGTTTAAAGGAACTCTGGCATCCTTGATTGAATCGCGATGAAACCACGGAACAAAGCGAAAGAAAAATTCCTGCGAAACCTCATCATATTCCATGATTGAGGCGCTTTCACTCTCAGTCAACTCTACTGCGGCAGAAACCACGGAATGGATATAGGTTTCCAAATCCACAGTGGCACTGAGGTTGCGGGTTATTTCCAGAAGGCGTTCAAGAATTTTTACTTGATCCATAGTCAATTCCAATGATTGTAAGATTATACTTCACTAGTCAGTCTGAAATCACTGCGAAATCAGTACCATAAAGAAACTGCAATCCAAATTCTAAGGAGTTAAAATGGCAAATAAAAAAGTACGTGTCGCCATCATTGGCGTCGGAAACTGTGCGTCGTCTCTGGTTCAAGGCGTTCAATTTTATAAAAATGCAAAAGCCGACGAGACCATCCCAGGCATTATGCACACCCAACTCGGGGAATATCACGTCCGTGATATTGAATTCACTCTTGCAATTGACGTCAACGCTACCAAGGTCGGCAAGGATTTGTCAGAAGCCATCTTCGCTGAGCCGAACAACACCTACAAATTTGCAGATGTCCCCCACCTCGGCGTGCCCGTTGTACGCGGCATGACCCACGACGGTCTCGGCAAATATCTCAGCGAAGTCATTGAAAAAGCCCCTGGCCCCACCGCAGACATTGTCAAATTGCTGAAGGAAACCAAAACCGATGTGGTCATTAACTTCCTACCCGTAGGTTCAGAAATGGCCACCAAATGGTATGTGGAACAAATTCTTGAAGCAGGTTGTGCCTTCGTCAATGGCATTCCCGTGTTTATCGCTTCTTCCGAGTATTGGGGCAAGCGCTTTGCTGATGCAGGTCTTCCAATTCTTGGTGATGACATCAAGAGTCAGGTCGGGGCGACGATTGTTCATCGTGTGCTGACCAGTTTATTTGTTGACCGAGGCGTGAAAATCGATCGCACCTATCAACTCAACTTCGGTGGCAATACAGACTTCCTCAACATGCTTGAGCGCGAACGTCTTGAAAGCAAGAAGATTTCCAAGACCAACGCTGTCACCAGTATGGTTCCGTATGACATTGGCAAAGACAATGTCCACGTTGGCCCCAGTGACCACGTCCCCTGGCTTACTGACCGCAAGTGGTGCTACATCCGCATGGAAGGCACAACCTTCGGCAATGTTCCTTTGAATCTGGAACTCAAGCTTGAAGTCTGGGACAGCCCCAATTCTGCTGGCGTCATGATGGATGCCGTACGCTGCGCCAAGATCGCGCTCGATCGCGAACTCGCAGGCCCCATCATTGGGCCATCGTCTTATTTCTTCAAGACACCACCAAAACAATTCAAGGATGAAGTTGCTCATCAAAAAGTGGAAGATTTCATCTCTGGCAAATCAGACGAATAAGAAGTACACACTGCGGAGGCTTGGCCTCCGCAGTGCTATTTTTGGTACAATCCTTCGCATGATAAAAACCCGCTTCTTCACCACCCTTGGCTTGTTCGCTGTACTACTAACATCCTGCCAACCCGCACCAGCTACACCAGACATCAACGTTCAATTGACTGCGGCCTTTGAAACAGCCGTAGCACAAATTGTACCTACTGCTACTTTAACGCCAACCGAAACTCCCATTCCTACCGCAACTGAAGTACGGACTCCCCCTGCCCTTCCTCAAACATTTCAAACTTCCATTCTTCTACCAGAAGATTTACCACGCACCTACGTGGCGGATACCTGTCAATATTTGCAAAACAAATGGAATCCCAACAACGCCGCCCCTGGGACTGTGGTGATGGCCATTATGATTCATGCCATTGATAAAGATGCCACCAGTTCGCAGCTTCTAAAAATTTCAGGCAAAGACTTCAAACAAATGATGAACGATCTGCATGACCTCGGCTTTCAAGCCATCAACATGCAGCAAATGTCTGACTTTATGTATTCAAATGCAAAGATTCCACAAAAGTCAGTATTGTTAATTGTGGACGACCGAGCTTATGCCGAAAAATTTAATACACACTTCCGCCCATTTTATGAAAAATGGGGCTGGCCTGTGGTCAATGCTTACATTGGTTTGGATGAACGTCCCGATTTATGGGCAGAGAACGCAGCCTTATCTGCAGAAGGCTGGGTGGATTATCAATCCCATGGTTATATCCATAATATTCCCATCACCGACTCTTCCACAGATGAGTTTATTCTGGGTGAGTTGCAAGGCGCCATGACTTCAATACAGAAATACATGAACAAAACTCCCATTGCTTATATTTGGCCAGGCGGTGGTTTCTCAGCACGCGCTGTAGAACTTGCTCCACAAGTTGGATATAAACTCGGCTTTACGGTCAATCCTCGCGGCCCAATTATGTACAACTGGGTTCCACAAGCAGACACTTTCAATCAAAACAATCCTTATGCCATTCCAGAAACCCCAGCGGGCAACCCATTGATGACTCTTCCTAGATATGCGGACATTAACGCCCGCAATGAAATGGATCATGTCAGCCAAATCAGTGACCAAGCTGCTGCATACGCACAACAAAACAAAGCCACCGAACTCGACTATTACAGCATCGTTTGTGCCCCTACCTACGGCCCCATTCCTGGAATGCCGTAAACTCTAAAATTAATTGACACCTCATTAAACATAGCGGGACAATATCGCAAGTTGATAGGGTCCCGCTATATCGTTTACAATATGGACCTCATGCAAAATCAAAAATCAAGCATTCCCCACATGCTCTTTCGCGCAACCACGCTTTTTACCTTTGTAGTTATCTTAATTTCTTGCCAATCTTCATCTACATCCACAGTACCTGCTACAGATGGGATTACTCCATCGGTTGCAGAAACATCTGTCCCTGCGGTTGAAGCGACACCCCTCTCCCCTACTGCCATTGTCACACCGCCTACACTTCCCACCACATATCAGTCAAACCTTCTAAATCCCCTCGACATTCCTCACACTTATATTCAAGATTCCTGTCAGTACTTAAAAAATAAATGGAATGGGTTTAATGCCAAGCCTGGCACTGTGGTTATGATTATCTTAATCAAGGGAATCTATAAAGGACCTGTGGAGGAAACAGGTGGCATTAACGTTAATGACCTTGCTATCCTGATTAAGGAATTAAGGCGTCAGGGATTTGAAGCCATCAACACAGAGCAATTACTGGCCTTCATGGAACGAAACATTTATATTCCTCCACGTTCTGTGATGCTTATTCAAGATGGGAATCGAAAGTACGAAAACTTTACCAAAAATTTTGGGGGCTACTGGCAGGAGTGGAATTGGCCGATTGTCAACGGGTGGGTTAGTCAACCAGATACTCCAGAATTGCTTTGGCAAGATAACATCCTACTGGAAAAACAAGGCTTCGTAGATCATCAACCACAAGGTGTGATGTTTGGAACCTACTTAACTGACACCTCCTCAAAGACGATTATCGTTAGAGAACTTCAAGGATCTACCACTGCTTTTGTGGAAAAATTTGAGAAGAACCCGATTGCATTTATTTGGCCTGGTGGCGGATTTGGTCAACGCCCTGTAGAAGCGGCGCGCCAATTGAAATATCAACTCGGGTTTACATCCAACTCCCGTGGCCCAGTGATGTATAACTGGGTGCCCTTGGCAAACGAAACAGACCCTGCCCGTCCAGTCTATATTCCAGAAGGACAAATCGGCGATCCATTAATGACACTGCCTCGTTTTTGGCCTTCCGAAGCATTAATGTCCATTGACAAAGTACGCACAATAGGAAATGAAGCAACTGCTTATGCAGAAGCCAACAAAAAAACGGAATTAGCGTATTACAATATCGTCTGCGAACCCACGTACGGACAAATTCCCGCACCATAAAGGAGTTCTCCATGTCTGATTGTATTTTCTGCAAGATCATTTCAGGTGATATTCCCAGCAATACCGTTTATCGTGATGAACAAGTGACTGCATTTCGCGACATCAACCCCGTTGCGCCGACTCATATTTTGATTGTTCCCAACAAACACATTGACTCAGTCAACATGATGATTATGGATGATGAACCCCTCATTGGGCACATGTTCTTTGTAGCAAAAGAACTGGCTGCCAAAGAAGGAATTTCAGAAGGTGGATATCGTCTTATTGTTAACACAGGACCAGAAGCAGGACAAACCGTATTTCACATTCACCTGCACCTTTTAGGTGGCGGACCGATGAAACACCCAATGGGATAAAATAAACAACGAAGCGATCAGCAAAGAACATAAGCTGGTCGCTTTTTTATTTAATTATTAAGAGGAGATTACTATTCCTGTACGAGATATTTATCTGCTTTCCCCACGTGCACTCAGCCCAGAAACGATTGCGGTAGCCTTTGCAAAAACATCACGCGCGCCTGAATCCTTCCGTGAAATTGCAGCAGAATTAAGTGATGAACAATCCGCCAAATTCCATGAGAAATGGGTCGTTGGGTATGGACATGCCTCTGTTGCCGAGCATGCTGTTCTACATCTTGCTTTTGAAAATGTCTCTCGCGTGGCGATTGAAACCATTGAAAGCAGTCGCCTCGCTTCATACACTGAAAAATCAACCCGTTATCAAAAATGGGGATCTGATGACTTCACCGTTCCACCTGAATTGGATGGACATCCGCTGCAAGATGAATTCATCGAAACTGTGCGCCTCCTCTTCTCGACTTATGCGGATTCGCTCGACCCAGTTAAGAGTCTTGTCTTACAGAAGTCCCCGCGCCGTGAAAACGAAACGGACGAGGCCTATGATCGCCGCATACGTTCACAATATGTAGACCGCTGTCGCTTCATTTTACCTGCCGCCGCCAACGCCAATGTGGGTATGACCGCCAATGCACGCGTAATTGAAATGGTCATTCGCAAAATGCTCTCTCACCCACTGGCTGAAGTTCGACAAATCGGAGAAAAGGTAAAAGAAGTTTCAAAAGCAGAGACACCTACTTTGGTGAAATATGCAGACGCCGTGCCTTATGCAATTGAAACAATCAAAGAATTGGACAATCACAAATTGGGTCTTGGGAATCGATTGGCCGAGTGGTGCACACTCATCGATTACGACAAGGATGGTGAAAAGAAAGTCCTTGCCGCTGCATTGTATCGTTTTCAAGAAATGCCATTTGCTGATGCTCTTGAGCATGTGAAATCTCTCAAGAAAAAAGAACGCGCTCAACTGGCTGAAATCTTATTAGGAAAACTGGGAAAATTTGATACCCCCTTACGCGAATTGGAATATTGCAATTACACCTTCGACCTTGTCATGGATCAAGGCGCATACGCCGAGTTCAAACGTCATCGCATGATGAGTCAGACGCCACAACGATTGACAACTCGGCTTGGATACACGATTCCGCGCCTCGTAACAGAAGCAGGTTTCGGGTCCAAGTATGAAGCGGCGATGGAAGCTGCTATAAAAATGTATGAGAAGTTGCATGCCTTCAATCCAGACGTTGCACAATATATTGTTCCGAACGGATTTAACCGCCGTGTATTGGCACAATTCAATTTACGCGAGGCGTTTGCTTTTTGTCAATTGAGAACCGCGGCCAATGCCCATTTTTCAATCAGAAGAGTAGCTCAGAAGATGTACGAGGAAATGGCAGAAGTTCATCCACTGCTGACAAAGTATATGAAGCTACACGATGAAACCTGGCAAGGTGTGGAAGAAAATTATTTTACGAAGGTATAAAAAAAGTCCGCCGTGATTTTGAAAATCACGGCGGACTTTTTATTTAATCTTCTTCTTCGTTTTTCTTGATTTCAAAAATCGTATCAATCTTTTGCATAATCTCTGCCGTAAGCTTCGGAGCAATTTCGGCAGCCTTCATGTTTTCATGCACTTGCTCTACGCGGCTGGCACCCGTAATGACAGTGCTCACGAAGGGATTCTTCAAACACCAAGCCAAGGCAAGTTGTGAAAGGGACGCGCCTAAATCTTTTGCGATTGGTTCCAAAGCCTTGACCTTGGCAATCTTTGCCTCATTTGTCAGGCTATCCTTTAACCATTCATACCCTTTCAAAGCGCCACGGCTATCCTTCGGAATGCCGTTGTTGTATTTACCGGTCAACAAACCAGAAGCCAACGGGCTCCAAATTGTGGTGCCGTAGTTATAATCTTTATAAAAGCGGACATAATCCCCTTCTAAGCGACCGCGTTCAAACATATTGTATTGTGGTTGCTCGACTACAGGCTTATGCAAGTGATGTCGTTCTGCAATTTGAATGGCTTCAATAATTTCAGAAGCAGACCATTCAGAAGTTCCCCAATAGAGCGCTTTGCCCCACTCAATGATGTTATGCATAGCCCAAACTGTTTCTTCAATAGGGGTGATCTTATCGGGGCGGTGACAATAAATCAAATCAACATACTCGAGTTGAAAGCGTTCGAGCGAGCCATTGATACCTTCAATCAAACGCTTGCGATTCAAGGTATTCTTTTCGTTAATGCCATCATTCAAGCCCCAGAAGAATTTGGTGGAAACCAAATAACTACCACGACGCCACTTTAATTCCTTAAGTGCCTTACCCATTACCTCTTCTGACTTGCCACTTGCATACACTTCGGCATTATCAAAAAAGTTCACACCAGCATCATATGCGGCGGCCATCATTTCCACAGCGGGTTTCACATCCACTTGATTGTGAAAGGTCACCCACGAACCGAACGATAATTCACTGACACGAATGCCGGTCTTGCCTAAATGACGATATTCCATGTGATTCTCCAATTGGGGGTTGGCTCTATGTACAAGAGCACGTATTTTGGTCAATTATAATCATCCCATGCGAAAAAAACTGATTACGCTCGCTTTTGCTTCTTTCAACATGTTCTTCTTCCAAAAGGACAAGCCTCTGACGGTGCACCGCTCCCATACCTTACGAGCACGCCAGCACAAACTTCCACGCCCTATGTGATTGTCATTCTGGAAGCACCCGTTCCCAGTTCCACGCCTGCCCGTATGTGGAATTCAATCAGGGATACGTTAAGTCAACTGGCTGAAAAATTTAAATTCCCGCAAAATGCTTTACGAGCAGCAAACCTGACCCCTTGACCCAAACAGCATGAGCATTGGGCAGACAATTTTTATTCCAGACCCAGCCATGATTAATAACATCACCACATCAACGCCAACGCCTGTACCTGCTCCTGTTACTCAGGCAGTTTGCCACCCCTCACCCCGAACTCTGGTGTATGGTGCTTTGCAGTCATCCAAAACACAACCGCAGACATCCTTGAAAATGTCACCACACCGTCACCTTGCTGAATTCGGAAATGGTTCAGCACTCACAGATCAAATTGCATACACCTACTGGATATCGATTTCCGCCCAATTCTTCCATGCCAATTAGTATACATTCTTTCCAAACACCTCTGCCAATGTGACTCCACAAGTACAAGTAATCACTGCCTTACAAACGAGTGTAAACAGTTATCTTCCTGCCGTGATTAATAGTTCCCTTGCAGAGACAAAAGGCCATATTGCGCTTCTCAGTGGACAAGTGTATCTGCCAGCGGAATCTGAGCGCAACCCAAATATGGGTCGCGGCTGTGAGCTATGATCGATATGGAACTGTTGTCAGGTCCGCCGTTGGGAAGCGGGTGATGTGGGGACGAGTCTCAATTTTCCAATTTTTCAGTATCAGCCTCGGCGGAGAGATTGAAGCGGTGGATTTTTTCGTGCAGGCTAAGTAACTATTACTTTCCTTCCAACCATAAATATCTTTCAATTGGAACGCTGATGGGAGTAAATACATATCCCTTCACATAAGGTTTGACCAATTCATAAGAAAGCGAGTGCGTTGTGAATAACACAGGGGCATCGTCCACAATGATTTGCTCAGCTTGATGATACATTTCCATTCGTTTCGTTACATCCTGTTCAACACGCGCTTGTTCAAGCAAAGTATCCAATTGCGGATTGGAATATCCTCCGCTGTTCATATCAGAACCTGAGTGGAAAAGTACATCGGCAAAGTTTTCAGGATCAGGATAATCTGCACACCAGCCGCCACTAAACAATTGACCATGATGACCAGAAAAAATCTGGTCATAATAATAATCACCTTCAATATTTTCAACAGTGATGGTCACGCCAAGGTTTTGCTGCCACATCTCAGCCAAGGCCGCCACATCAAGACCAACATATGTGCCAATGCCTGCATCGGTATAAACGATTGGGGGCAATCCTTCTGGTCCGCCATACTTCGATTGCTTTAATAGCTCACGCGCTTTTGCGGGGTCGTAAGGTAATCCCTTCAAGTCATAACTGAAGCCTGGCAGCCCTGGAGGATAAGGACCAACTGCTGGCAAAGCTTTTCCACGCAATACAACATCAATGTGCAAATTGCGATCAAAAGCCATCGAAAAAGCTTTGCGCACATTGACATCATCAAAGGGCGGTTTGGTGGTATCGAAATTAATATATCCTGTACAAAGGCTCACGCCAGAGACCAACTCACTATGCAACGGTTCAGCAGGGTCAAGAAAACGATCTGCGTTGTAAAGACCAACTCCCGTGATATCGATATCCCCAGTTTCATATAAACGTGCTCCATCCCCTGCATATAACTTAATCAATACATAAGGAATAGAAGGTGCTCCCAAATAAAAATCTGGATTGGCCACATAAAGAATATGATCACCAGACACCCATTCGGTTAATTGATAGGGTCCAGTGCCATTTGGACTACGTACCCAATCTGAGCCACTTTCGACATTGGCTTTATCCAAAACAAATGCAGTAGGATAGGTAAGTTTCATGATGAAGTAAGGCTTGGGCGCATCAATCGTGACTTGAAGAGTTACATCATCAATGGCTTTTAATCCGCTGATGTGATCTGCCTGCCCAGTCAGCATTTCTTTGACTCCGACGATATCGCCGAGATATGTACTTGCCGTATCAGACCGAAGCTCGGGGTTGGCAGCCCGTTCCCAAGAATAGACAAAGTCTTGAGCTTTGACCAAATGTCCATCATGAAATCTGGCATCCTCACGAATATGGAATGTATATACGGTGCCATCAGGGCTAATATCCCAAGATTCAGCAATATCTGGTGTGACATTTAAATGTGGGTCCAAAGAAACAAGACCGCTAAAAACCAGCTTATCTCCTGCGCTGTGCTGAGTCGCAGGGTCATATTCACGCAAGTTGGAAGTCTCTCCGCCGCTATAGACCAATGCTTGATTCAAAGGAATATTTTGCAACGCAGAGACCTTCTTCGCATTGGCTGAAAACGTCAATGAAAAAATCATTGAAAGAGTAAGGGCAATCATCAAATATTTGTACAAAAATTTATACATCTTGTCCTCCTTTATTCTTTTTCGCATTGTTTGTGCGAACCAAGATCCCCAAAACTATGACTCCTATCATCACCAGAAAGACAAGGCAGAAACAAATAAGAGAAATCGTCAGCGCCAAAGGCGGACGATTGGTAGGAAGACCAGTATTATCAAAAGAAGAAGTGGGAACCACATATGGCGTGGGCGTAATCGCCAATGGCGCGCCAGAGACAGGCACATAGGTTGGGACAAATGTTGGAGTGGGTTGAGCTGTCGCTTGTGCAGAAGCAGGAATCGGCGCCGCCCCGATCGATTCTCGCCATGCGGAATCCAAGCCATCGGTGTCAAAACCATACACTTCCAACAAAGCCTGGTCAATTGGCTTCGCATCTCGCAGTGCAATTAACAGGTCAGTCATTTTTTGTTGACCATAAGTATCAATCATAAATTTAATCACGCTGTACGATTGACTGTAAGAAAGATTGGCTTTGTCTGGAAGTTCGGAAAAGCCACCGTTTAAAGAACGCAATGTAATCAGGTTATCGCTTTTAACCGCTTGATCAAGCATCGATTGCATGCCTGAATCCAATGTGCCTTCGCTATACATGGCGAGGCCTTCTTCAATCCAACCGGGCAAAGTTCCAATACATGAAAATGTAAAATGCCCCACGAGGAGGTGAGTCAACTCATGAATGATGGTGTTTTTGTCCCATGTGCTATCGCTATTGGAAATTCCCATGATGACGATATTGAAATCTGAATAAGCCTGTCCTCCCGTCCAGGATGGTTCATAGAGAATCGCGTCTTGCATATCCTGATAGTTGGGGTACACGTACACGTTCATTTCATCGGTATTGACAAGACCTGCCTGTTCCTTGTTGCGACGTAACCCTTCCAGGCCGGCATCCAACATCGTTTGGGCAAAAGTTTTATCTTTGCCATAATAATGAACGTTCAGATTTTCACTGGAAACTGTTTGCCAGTCATGGACACTATCCAGCCAGATAGCAGTTTGCTTGTCGCTGACAAATTCCGCTCCAGATTGATCGGTATAGCGCCAGCGCCACCAAATCGTAGCCCCCGGCGGAAGTGACCCACTTTGACGCATATCCCATATCCATTGGACATCTACAGTGTTGGAAGCTGTGAACTGTGGAAAGGCCTTCGCGATGACATCTCCACAGGTTTGCTGTTCACTCCCATACTCTAAAACGACAGAAGTAATGGTTGCATTGGAGGATAATGTAGCAGAAAAAGTAGCTGTTTCCGGAAATGAGAAGTTGACTTTGTCATTTTTCACATCCGCATGTACAGAAGCAAACGCTGTTTGGAGTGGAATAAGTAAAATACTGCACAGGGAAAGCAGTGTTAAAAATTTGACCCTCATTGAGTTCTCCTACAAGCTTAATCTTAATGAAAAACCTAACTGTCAAAATATAACACCAAATTAAAATCGTGTTTTGACAACCCCAACAATCATCATGTATAAATAGGACAAATTCGGGAAGAATTCATGACATCCATCCACCCCGAAAACTCAGACTTATTTAATCTCATCATGTAAAATGGATATAGATTGTTACATTTAGCACATAATACCCGGAGGAAGTATGAAATTCAATAAATTTATCCTCGGCTTCGTTTTTATCATGGCAGCAGTGGTTTATCTCATTGTCTCATCCACACAAGCCAGCGCCGAATATTTCATGACTGTCAATGAATTAAATGCAGAAGGTCCAGCCGCAATTAATAAGAGCGTGCGCCTCTCTGGAGCAGTGGTTGGTGACACTGTTGTCTATGACGCCGATACATTGACCCTCACCTTTGAAGTCGCTCACGTTTCTGGTGACAATAATGAGATTGAGGCTCAAGGCGGGCTCGCCAAAGTATTGAAGGAAGCAGTCAATGACCCCACTCGTCAACGTGTAAAGGTTGAATACAAAGGTGTCAAACCTGACCTACTCCGAGGCGAAGCTCAAGCCATTATGACTGGAAAACTTGGAGAAGACGGTGTTTTCCATGCCGAAGAACTCCTCCTCAAATGCCCCACTCGCTATGAGGAAGCGGTTCCCGAACAGGCCGCTGGCAAGTAAATAACAGCCTGACAGGGTGCCTCCTGTCAGGTTTTCTTTCTCTGATCCTCCTCCACTCAAAGGAAAACCCTATGTTCGCAGAATTTGGTTATGGAATTTTAGTGTTAGTGTTCTTAGTAGCGATTTATAGTGTAGTCGCCGCAGTGTACGGTGCCAGAACAAAATCCGCAGCGCTAGTTGAAAGTGCTCGCAGAGCCATGCTTTTGACCTTCCCGCTCATCACAATTGCAGCACTGTCCCTGATTTATTTATTGGTAAATAATCATTATGAAGTCTCCTTCGTTTACGAAGTGACCAGCAAAAGCATGCCCTCCTATTTGAAAGTCACCGCATGGTGGGGTGGACAGGCCGGCTCCCTCGTCTTCTGGGCCTTCCTCATGTCAGCTTTTGCATCCGCAGTTACCCTGCGCAAATGGAATCGCGATATTGAATTTCTCCCTTGGGTAATCGTCGTATGTTCCATCACTCTCGCCTTCTTCATTGGCTTGAGCGTTTTTTACGAAAACCCATTTGCCCGTTTCTGGAACGTAGCGGGGAATATTGAACCGCATATGTTTGCCCCCGTGGGTGGAACTCTCTTCACCCCTGACGATGGCAAGGGATTAAACCCGCTTCTTCGCCACCCAGGCATGGTCATTCATCCGCCCATGCTGTATCTTGGCTTCGTCTCCTTCGTTATTCCCTACGCCTTCGCTTTGGCTGCCTTGATTACTGGCCGCACCGATGACCGTTGGATTCGTCTCACCCGCCGTTGGGCTTTATGGGCTTGGCTGTTCCTATCCTTTGGCCTCGTACTCGGCGGACGTTGGGCCTACGATGTTTTAGGTTGGGGCGGATATTGGGGCTGGGATCCTGTAGAAATCGCAGCCTTCATGCCCTGGCTGACAGGAACCGCCTTTTTACACTCGGTCATGATTCAAGAAAAACGAGGCATGCTCAAACATTGGAACATGATCCTCATCATTCTGACTTATTCACTGGTTATCTTTGGAACCTTCTTAACCCGCTCTGGCGTACTCTCCTCCGTTCATGCCTTTGCGGAAAGCGCCATTGGACCCACCTTCTTTGCGTTCATTGGCATCTCATTCATCACAGCAATTGCACTGCTCATCTGGCGTTGGCCTGAACTACGCGGCGAAACAGAGATGAAGTCCATGCTTTCTCGTGAAGCTTTGTTCTTGTTCAACAACCTTTTATTCATGGGTGTTTTGGTGATTTGCTTCTGGGGCGTGATTTTCCCACTTGTTTCCGAACTCTTCACTGGACACAAAGTCACAGTCGGCCCACCTTTCTATGAACGCGCAACCGCTCCTTTGTTTGCATCCTTAATGTTCTTAATGGGTGTCGCACCTCTTTCCGCTTGGGGACATTCCACCTTGCAAACCCTTGGGCACGCCATGTGGAAATCTGCCGTTGCAGCTGTGGCAGTTGTAGTCTATGCCTTTATCACCTATACCGAAAATGTTATCGCTCTGGTTGGTTTCTTCCTCGTCGCCTTTGTCATCTTTGTGACCATTCAAGAATTCTGGCGTGCAGCACGAGCCAGACAAAAAGCACAGGGAGAAAACTTCTTCACTGCCTTATGGACCTTGACTGACCGCAATCGCCGCCGCTATGGTGGATACATCATCCACATCAGCATGATGTTAATGGCCATTGGAATTCTCGGCATCGAATTGTTCCAAAAAGAGACTCAAGGAACTGTCTCCACAGGTCAATCACTTGCCATTGCAGATTACACCGTCAAATATGATGAAGTAGCGCAATGGGATAACGTACCTCAGCAAGTTAACTATACCCGCGCAGTGGTTAGCATTTACAAAAACGGCGTATATCTTGGCGAGTTGTATCCACGCAAAGACTTGTACTTCAGTGGACAGCCCATGTCCATTCCAGGTCAACGCTCCACATTGAAAGATGATTTGTATATCCTGCTTGTCGATTGGCAACCTATTTCCAGCACACAAGCAACCTTCAAAATCTATGTCAATCCATTGGTCAATTGGTTGTGGATCGGAAGTTTGCTCTTCCTTGTTGGAATCATCATTGCCGCCTGGCCAGACCGTGACCCAGCCGAAGAACCTGTGCGCGTTTCACGAAATGCGAAACAACCCAGCGCAGCAGACTAACGAGTGGATGATACCCATGAAAAAACATTTACTCACTCTGACACTTATTCTGATTTTCTCAACTTTGTTCACTGGCATCGTATTTGCGCAGGATACCAATCCCCCAACCGATGATGAAGTGAATGCAATTGCCAAACAATTGTATTGCCCAGTATGCGAAAGCACACCTTTGGATGTCTGCCCGACAGAAGCCTGTCATGACTGGCGCGAACAAATTCGTTCGATGCTGGCGGAAGGCAAATCTGAAGATGAAATTCTGCAATACTTCACAGACCAATTCGGTGACAAAGTCCGCGCTACTCCTCCTGCTCGAGGTTTGAACTGGTTGGTATATGTCCTCCCTCCTATCATCATTCTTGCAGGAGCCATCATCCTCTTCCGCGCTCTCAAAGCGTGGACCACACCTAAAGTTGCATCCGCAGGTACCAGCGGAGAAAGCAGCGAAACATCCACTGCTACTGATGATTATGTTGCACGTCTCGAAGAAGAATTGAAAAAAAGAAAATAGAATCACAAAGACCTGACAGGCAACCTAAAAATCTGTCAGGTCTTTTATGGAGAATGTTATGACAGAAACAACCAACACACCAGAAAAACGTGGAGTTCCCATTTGGGCCCAAATCACCATTTGGGTGGTTTTGGTGGCTTTACTTGCCTTGGTAGGCTTCGGGTTAAACCGTGCCAGCCATCCAATGGCTGAATTGAACAAGCCCGTCCCACAATTTGACCTTGTCTTTTATGAAGGGTATGAACATAACAATATAAAAGAAATGAAGCTTTCTGATTTACAAGGAAAAGTAGTGCTCATCAATATTTGGGCCTCTTGGTGTAAACCCTGTGAACAAGAAGCTCCTGATTTACAAGCAGCTTGGGATCAATATTACAAAGACAGCAACGATGTAGTCTTCATCGGTGTGGATTATGTAGATACGCCCAAAGGTGCCAATGAATATCTTGGTAAATTTGGCATTACCTTCCCCAATGCTCCTGATCTTCAATCCAATATCTCCAGCATTTTGAATCGTCAGATGGGCGTTCCTGAAACCTATCTCATTGACCGTGAAGGCGTTCTACGCCAGGTTAAGATCGGTCCATTCAGTTCGGTGGATGAAATCAAATCATTTATCGAAAAAGTTCAATAAGGGGCAACATGGAAATTAGCTCAATCCTACTTATCCTTGCAGTCATCATCCTTGTGGGTGTGTATTTGTATGCTCCGCTCATGGCGCGTGCACGACGAGTTCGTGACGGAGAGTCACATGAAATCTCCAGCCTCAAGGCAGAACGAGATCGCGTCATTAACTCCTTACAAGAATTGGATTTCGACCATAATCTCGGCAAGATTCCTTCTGAAGATTATCCTGCCCAACGTGCTGCTTTGTTACAAAGAGGCGCAGACATCCTTCGCCAGTTAGATGAACTTGCTCCTGCCATTTCTTCATCACGCAACGCGGAATCAAGAATTGAAAACGCCGCTGCCGCAGCCCGCGCCGATGCTTCTGCACAAACTGCAGAAATCAATGATGAAGATCTTGAATCCATGATTATGGCACGCCGCAAACAACACAGCAGCAAATCAGCTGGATTCTGCCCCAAATGTGGAAAGCCCGTTTTAGTCGTTGATAAATTCTGTCCCTCCTGCGGGAAGTCATTGAAGTAAAACACCCCTCATCTTGGTCACAAGGTGAGGCGATACCGAGGAATTTTATGAAACTTCGCATTGCAATTATTTTTAGCTTCGCTGCCCTCCTGCTGGCCGCATGTCAATTCACTCTGGCAGAAGATGTCACCCCTCCCCCTGGATATGTGCCACCCACCCCAGCTCCAACCCTTGGCCCGCTTTTCCCAACCACTGCACCTGATGTAAATAACGGCGCCGCCATTTATGTAGAAAAATGTTTACCCTGTCACGGACCCAGTGGCTTGGGCGATGGCCCACAAAGCGCAGACCTTCCAGCACGAGTAATTCCAATTGGGTTACCTGAAAATGGAACCAAAGGTGTCCCTTCTGCATGGTATAGCGTAGTGACTCAAGGAAATCTCGAACGTTTCATGCCGCCCTTTACCAGTTTGAGCGACCAGGAACGTTGGGATGTAGTGAGTTATGCTCTTACCCTACACACAACTCCAGATCAAATTGAAAAAGGCAAAACCCTTTTTGAAAGCAAATGTGCAGATTGTGCCAAGAAGTTTAGCAATCTCGAAATGATGTCTGCACTTTCTGAATTAGACCTCGTCAACATGATCAAAAATGGTCAGGGAGAAATTCCTGCTTTTGGAAAAGATTTGTCAGATGAAGATGCCCTTGCGGTTGCAGCTTATATCCGCACTTTGACGTTTGCCGCGGTTCAACCCACACCGACAGTTGCTCCTGCTACCGAGACACCCATCGTCGCTGAAGCAGGGACTCCGTCAGCAGAAGGGACTCCGTCAGCAGAAGGAACTCCTGTAGATGGCACGCAGGCTCAAGTCACAACAGAAGCGACTGCTGTTCCTGTGGCTGGTGTTGGCAATGTCAGTGGTTCCATCGAAAATAAAACTGGTGCAGACCTTCCATCTGATTTGAAAATCACATTACGTGGTTATGAACATGGCAGTGACGCAAACAGCGCACCACAAGAAGTGTTTAATATTGACACCACTGTAAATGCGGATGGCAGTTATGTTTTTGAAAACGTTGAAATTCCTGAAAGCAGAATCTTCCGCACAGAACTGCAATTGGATGGCATTACCTATCAGTCTCAATTTACCGTTGTCAAAAGTGGCGACTCCAAACTTGAAATCCCATCCATTCCAGTCTATGGCACAACCACTGATTTCTCAGTCTTGAAGGTAGACACTTTACAAATTTATTTTGATTATGCCAACGATGCCAATGTACAAATTTTAGCGGTCTACTCGATTTCGAATCCGACGGACAAAGCCGTACTCATCAAAGTAGATGCATCACAAGAAATTCCATTCCTGAAAATGCCGAATGGTGCTACCGCAATGGGCTATGAAGCGACACAAGACTCTGCTCCATTCATTCCATTGACCGATGGCTTTGCCATGCCCCCCAGCGATAAGGCTTATGGCTTGATTGCATTTTCCTCTGCCGCAAAAGATGCTGACATTTCGCTTGATCAAGAAGCGCTGCTTCCAATCTCACAGGTTATGCTGCTCGTGCCACAAGGCGTCACCGCCAAAGGTGATGGTCTTCAAGATAATGGACCTCATGATTTCCAGGGTGGGAAGTTCACTCTATACTCATCAGGAAGCGTCGATGCTGGTGGACATCTCAAATTCACATTATCAGGCAAGCCTTCCAGCACAGCCGTCAATCCAGATGTGACTCAGAACCAGACTCTCTTAATTGGAGTCGGCGCATTGGGAATTGCACTGATTGCTGCTGGCGCATGGTTGTACTGGCGTGATCGCAAACGTGACGAAGATTCAGATGAAGAAACTGATGAAGAAGACGATGATGAATTTGAAGACACTGAATCCATCATGGATGCCATCATCGCCCTCGATGACCTACATCGCGATGGCAAACTTACAGATGAAGCCTACAAAAAACGTCGTGCTGAATTAAAGAACGCATTGAAGCGTAAATCTTAAGAGTTCATAAACTTCAAGGAATCAGGTCCATGATCGAGACCAAGAAACTCGTAAAAAGATTTGGATTAAAAGTCGTCTTGCGCGGCGTTGATTTTAGCGTCCAGCCCGGCGAATTCGTTGCCCTGCTTGGTCCGAACGGTGCAGGTAAGACTACATTTCTGCGCATTCTTGCTTCACTGTCACGCCCCTCTTTAGGAGATGTGAAAGTAGCAGGCTTTGGATTGCCAAATGAAGCCGCACAAGTACGTGCGAAACTGGGTGTGGTCTCACACATGCCACTGCTATACCCCGACCTGACCGCCGAAGAAAACTTACGTTTCTATGCTCGCATGTATGGAATTCAAAATCAAGAAGCACGCATCACCGAAGTATTAAAAATGGTGGGCTTGGAACATCGCCGACGTGACCTTGTCAATACATTTTCGCGTGGAATGCAACAACGCCTCGCCATCGGCCGAGCCGTAGTCCACGACCCCGAAGTGATGCTCTTTGATGAGCCCTATACAGGTCTCGATCAAGATGCTTCCGAAATGTTGGATGAAGTGCTTCGATCTGTCGCAGCCAAAGGCCGTACCGTAGTAATGACCTCTCACGATCTAGCTCGCGCCGAAGACCTCGCCACCCGCTTTGACATTCTCTCACGCGGCGTGATTGTGACTTCTGCCAAACAGGCAGACCTTAAGAATACAAACTTATTGGCATTCTATAAAAAGGCTCTTGAACTATGAAAACACCCACGCCTTCCTTCTTCAAAGCCATGATGGCGATTGTGCAAAAAGACCTTTCTGCAGAATTGCGTTCCCGCGAGTTGCTTTCTGCCATGTTGGTTTTTTCCATGCTTGTGATTCTAATTTTCAACTTTGCATTGGAATTAGACGTCAAAGTACGTCAATCTGTCACCGCTGGTGTATTGTGGACTACTTTTGCGTTCGCTGGCACTCTCGGACTTAACCGCTCGATGGCTGTTGAAAAAGATCGTGGCTGCATGGATGGATTACTTCTCGCCCCAGTTGACCGCTCAGCGATTTTCTTTGGAAAAGCTATCAGTAACCTCGCCTTTATGCTCATCGTTGAAGCCATTGTTTTGCCCTTGTATGCATTGTTGTACAACGAAACAAGAATCTTTCAACCAGGATTTCTCGGTGTCATCCTATTAGGCTCCATTGGATATATCGCAGTTGGCACTTTGCTTTCCACCATGTCTGTACAAACACGTACCCGTGACGTAATGCTTCCCATATTACTCTTTCCTGTCGCTATCCCAGTATTATTAGCTTCTGTCAAAGCCAGCGGCGGGATGTTAATCGGCGCTGAGTTTGCTGAAGTACTTGCGCCTCTTAACTTACTCATCGTCTATGATGTCATCTTTATTGCGGTTGCGTTCATGGTTTTTGATTACATTGTAGAAGAATAAAAAAACTTCAAAATCTACATTTAACGTCCCCTGTTTCTCACAGGATTTTATAACAAATCAAGTTAAATGTAATAAGAAAATTTTTAAAAGGAGTTCTTATGCAATCCAAACCCATTGCCCTCACGATTCTAGATGTTGTATCCGTGATCTTGTTAGGCATATCCACTTATTTGGCTCTCGTCTTCGCCCCCACCGAAGCTGTGATGGGAGATGTACAACGCGTCTTTTACTTTCACATTGGCACTGCCTGGGTAGGTTTGTTAGGCTTCATTATTGCAGCCATCGCAGGCGTCATCTACCTCATCAACAAAGACCTGCGTTGGGATCGTTTCGAAGTTGCAGCAGTTGAAGTGAGTACAGTTTTCTTCTTCATCACCATTGCCTTGGGTTCCATTTGGGCACGCCCCGCTTGGAACACCTGGTGGACTTGGGACCCACGCCTCACTACCGCCGCCGTAACTGAGCTCATCTATATTGCATATTTCATGCTCAGGCAGGGAATCGACGAACCAGAACGCCGCGCTCGTTTTGGTGCCGTGTATACATTACTTGGAGGCATTAGTGCCCCCATTACATTCATGGTGATTCGCCTGTTCCGCACCATTCACCCCGTAGTAATTGGTAATCAAAGTGCCGCCGCACAAGGTGGCTTCAGCATGAGTGCAGACATGAAAACCGCCTTCTTCTTCGCCTTATTTGCCTTCACAGTCATTTTTATTGACATGCTCTGGCACCGCATGCGCCTCGGCGCCATGCAGGAAAAGGTTGAACAACTCAAACTGCAAGTTTCACTATAGGAGAAAATCTCATGTATCTTCAAAATGTTCCTAATACCTCCAATTACATGATTCTTGGATACGCACTTGCACTTATCACCATGGGGCTTTATGTGGCAAGTATGTACATCCGCAACCGCAACCTCAAACGCGACCTCGAAACTCTTCAATCTCTTGAAGCGGATCAAGCCAAAAAGAAGTAACACAATATAAAAGAGTCCGCTTATAATTGAAAAGCGGACTCTTTTATTAACTATGAACACAAGAAGATGGCTGGGCGGACTCCTATCAATCATCATGGCTCTTCTGAGCACTGCATTCACACGCAACTTTTCATCTACTCTTGCAAACAATCCCCCCCCCGGCCCTGATCGATACTCTGTTATTACTGTTAACTACACTTCTTTTACCTGGCATATGGCCCTCTGGAAGAATCAAAAAGTAGTCTGTACAGTCAAGACAGAACATAAAGAACCTCCCCTACCAGAAGAAGTCTACCGAGATTGTGGTGAAACCATTTATAAAACATGGATAACTCAACCACCCTGCGTTTCGCCAAAACAATATCTATGCAAAGGGTATTACGTTGTTTTAATTGACTCTGCGCCCAAGGAAAAAGAAGTTGGCATGCAATTGGCTCCCGCAACAGCGTGGATTTCTCTCGAAGATTGCGAGCCAGTTCCCAGCGTATCCACGAACGTATGCGAATCTAAACCAACCATTGTTATTACAGGCAAAGAACCACTTCCCAACGAATCAATCACCCATATCGAAGGAACTTTTGACGGGAAAGCTTTTTCCTGTAAAGATGGCGATACCTGTAAAATTCGAATCGATGAAACTAGTGAAGATGGTGCCACTCTCGAATTCTGGGCGTATTCTTCCTATGGAGATAGCAGTCTTACATACACCGCCCGCATCCGCGTACAAAAAACTGACGAAGGCGACCCTGATCAACTTTATTGGTATGTAGATGTGCTCTCATCACAATGGCAGGGACAATCTGTAGCTACCTGTTCAGATACATGGGGAACCTTTCCACCTGTAGGCGGCGCACCACAATGGCTTTCCACGCCAAAACAAAGTGAAGAGTTAAGCAGCGACATTCCTTATACATATCTTGCAGCGAATCTCATTTTACAAGGCGCAGTCGATGCCAGTTCTTGTGCCGATGGCGGACTTGATGCCAGTGGAAGTGCAAATCAGTGTGGGATTGAAAAAGCACGTCCCGCCGTAGTTGAATGGCAAAACCAATTTGATGATTTGATTCTCAGCACAGCAAAAGAAACTGGTGTACCCGCACGTTTGATTAAGAATCTCTTCGCAAGAGAAAGCCAATTTTGGCCAGGTCTCTATCAGGCAGCAGGAGACGTAGGTCTCGGTCAACTGACAGAGAATGGTGCCGATACAACTTTATTTTGGAATCAATCTTTCTATCAACAATTCTGCCCATTGGTTTTATCTGAAACAGCTTGTGGTGGCGGATATATGCATTTACAAGATGATGAAAAAGTTCTTTTACGCCGCGCCCTTGTGGGAAGTGTCAATGCAACTTGTGAGAACTGCCCACTTGGTTTGGATTTGACACAAGCAGATTTTTCTGTCGGGGTCTTTGCTCATACCATGACCGCCAATTGCGAACAAACGGGTCAAATTATTTATAACTACACAAAAAAATCACCAGGTGAAGTTGCATCCTATGAAGATTTATGGAAATTCACTTTGGTTAATTACAATGCAGGAGGAAGTTGCCTCGCAGAAGGCATCACCCATGCGCAAGGTGAAAACTTGGACCTCACCTGGGAAAATGTTTCACCATTTTTAGTCGGTGCCTGCTCCGGTGCTGTAGACTACGTCAACGACATCAGTAGTCAATAAATTAGTATGAAAGCATGACGCCACAGTACTCTGTGGCGTTTTTTTATTCCACAACCTGTGCTAAACTTGCCCTAAGGTAATAGAAATACAATTTGCAAGATTCCCATTCGGAGGCGCAATGCTTACCCTTGTAGAGAAAGTCCTCTTCGCAGTTGCAACACTTGTTTCTTTATACTTCACATACAAAGGTGTGATGAAAATTATCGGTCACATCTCCAGTGGGCAAGGCAAAGTAGATTGGTCATTATTACCCAAACGGATTGGCGAACTCATTGTAAAAGTGGGATTGTTCCAACCCGTTTTTCGTTTCAGATTAGGCCCCAGCATTTTACATGGGTTGATTGGTTGGGGATTTCTTTCTTTTCTACTCATCAATCTTGCAGATTTAATTTATGCCTACACTGGTTTCAAACTGCTTGAGAACACAGGATTATTTGGGGATGCATATAGACTGTTGGCAGATTTTGCAAACGTCGCAATCATTTTTGGTATCGTAGCCATGGTCATTCGGCGCTTCATTCTGCGACCTGCGACTCTTTCCACTCGCGATACAACTTTGCTCGACCCGAAAGCAAGAGCTGGGATTCTGCGTGACTCTGCAATTGTGGCTACCTTCATCTTTGTGCACAACTCAATGCGCTTTTTGGGAGAATCATTTGGGGTGGCGTTGGCAGGTCAACCTGACAGATGGCAACCCAGCATCTCGGCAGTGGCAGGCTTATGGTCAGGTGTGGATGCGCGGTACTTAGTTGCAGGCGAGCACATTGCGTTTTGGTTATCCATTGGTGCAGTCGTCGCATTTCTGCCCTACTTCCCCATTTCAAAACATATTCATCTTTTCTTTGCACCTTTGAATTTTGCACTGAAGCCTGAAAGAAAATCGATTGGTGAATTGAATTACATCAATCTTGACGATACATCCATTGAACAATTCGGCGCGGCAAAAATGAAAGATCTGCATTGGGAACAGATCATGGATAGTTTTGCCTGTATCATGTGTTTCCGTTGTCAGGAAGTTTGTCCTGCATACAATACTGGGAAACTACTATCACCCGCTGCATTGGAAATTAACAAACGCTATCACTTTAATAACGGTGGCACCACTGATGTGCCGATGCTGAATTTAATTTCGGAAGAAGCTGTATGGGCTTGTACAAGTTGCGGTGCGTGCGTGGACATTTGTCCCGTTGGTAATGAACCGATGCGCGATATTTTGGAAGTTCGCAGAAATCTTTCGATGATGGAAAGCGCCTTCCCCAAGCAATTGGAAACAGCGTTCAAAGGAATGGAGCGCAATCAAAATCCGTGGAATGTTTCGCAGGCAGACCGAATGAAATGGGCGGAGGGAATGTCTGTGCCTACCATTGAACAAAATGCTGAACCTGAAATTTTATGGTGGGTTGGTTGTGCACCTGCAACCGATACGCGTGCGCAAAAAACAGCCCAAGCCTTCGCAAAGATTTTGAATACAGCGGGAGTCAATTACGCTGTGCTTGGTAAGAATGAATCATGCACAGGTGACTCGGCTCGTCGTGCAGGCCGTGAGGATATTTTCTTTGGGTTGGCTTCGCAGAATGTGGAAATATTAAATGAAGTCGCACCAAAGCGCATCGTGACAACTTGTCCGCATTGTTTACACACCATCAAGAATGAATACCCTGCCTTTGGTGGCAATTATCAGGTGATTCATCACACACAATTGATTAACGAACTCGTGGGTGCAGGGAAGATTTCCATGAATTTGGAAGGGGATAACATGAAGGTCACCTTCCATGATCCGTGCTATTTGGGCAGGCATAACAAAATCACGGATGCCCCACGTGATGACTTAAAGTCCGCGGGCATTGAAGTAGTAGAGATGCCACGCAATGGAGCCAAATCTTTCTGCTGTGGTGCAGGTGGTGCCCAAATGTGGAAAGAAGAAGAACAAGGTTCGGCTCGGGTAAACGTGACGCGCTTTGCTGAAGCAAAAGAAACTGGAGCCGATACCGTTGCGGTTGGTTGTCCCTTCTGCATGAGCATGATGACGGATGCATCCAAAGCCGATGGTGGCACAATTCAAGTGAAGGATGTCGCTGAAATTGTCGCAGAACGATTGAAATAATTTATTTGTAGAAAGAACAGGCCTGAGATGAAGGTCATTGAAAATAAAGGCGAATATATATTTATTAATTACGATGAACCCTACACCTTAAATAACCTGATTGCCTTAATGAAAGAAGCTTCTGATTTTTGTGCAGCTGAACATAGTGAAAAACTTTTAGTGTCCATCTACAACATGCCAGGCAAGGTCTCAACTTTGGATCGTTTTGAACTAGGCATACAAGGAACTTTAATCTTTCGAGCCAAAATCAAAATTGCGCTGGTATATCGAAAAGAAGAATTAAATTTCTTCGCAGAAAATGTGGCCGTCAACCGCGGGATGAATGCCCGCATTTTCAGCGACATACATGAAGCTAAAAAGTGGCTTGGAGTTGAAAATTCGTAAAAATAAAAATCTGCCAAACTTTCAAAAGTTTGGCAGATTTTTATTTTATTTCTTTTTCTTTTTGCTTGCGGGTTTAGCTTTTGGTTTAGCTTTTGGTTTCGCCTTTGCAGGTTTTGCAGCCTTCTTTGCTGCTGGTTTCGGTTTCGCCGTACTTTCTTTCTTCTTCGGCTTCTCCTCTTCCACTTTGGCAACCTTAATGAATCTCTCCACCATCCAACCAACAGTAGCAGAGACCACTTCTTCACCGGGCTTCACTTCCACAACCAGGTCGCCTTTATTAGCAGCACGTTTGCGGACTGCCGCCGCATCCAACCTTGTGGATTTTGGTGCACCCTTGCTCAAGTGGATAGCAGCCATGTGATTCGGCTTGCCAGTGGCAATGCTCGCAATTTTTGATTTACCGGTCAAATCCCATACCGTTACGCCCTTACCGTATCTTCCCTGAGTTGGGAATTCTTTTTGGTCAAGGCGTTTGGCTTTGCCATCGTTAGTAATGACAAACACCTCCCCATCCGCAGGCAACACTTCCACACCAACGACTTCATCCTTATCTTCCAACTTAATCCCGTTCACGCCCGCAGCGACCAACCCCATAGGGCGGACATCATCTTCTTTGAAGCGAATTGCCATACCACTCGCAGTGACGAGCAAAATGTCCTTCTTCTTGCCGTCGGTCAAACCCACCCAACCGAGGCGGTCCCCTTCATTGACACGCACCAAAGTAAACGATTGAGAGGATGGCCCGGGCAATTCAGTAACAAGCGATTTCTTGACCATACCGAAGCGCGTGGTGGTCAAGACACACGCTTCTGCTCCAAGCTCAGACTTGCTCGCTGGCAACGCAAAGACAGCCGCCAACGAATCAGTATCACTCAACGGCGCAACTTTGTAGAACATTGACCCGCCGCTTAATTTATCTGACTCAGGAATCAAGTGCGCAGCAACCGCCGCCGCTTTGCCAAGTTTACTGACAAAATAAATCGTATCCGAAGTAGTGGTCTTCACCAACCAACGTGGGGCATCATTTCCAGAGTGACGAGGTTCTTTTTCGTCATGAGTACGAGCGACAACCCCATCTGCAGTGACACCCACCCAAATGACTTGCTTGGGCAACAGGTCAGTTGTGGTCAATGCGCCACCAGCAGCCTTGCCACCCTTCTTCAAATCTACAATTTGAGTGCGGCGACGGTCTGCATATGCAGCCTTCACCTTCATCAATTCATCAGCAACTACATTACGCATCAACTTGGGAGATTTCAGCAAAGTCTTCAAGTCTTTGATGAGCACAGTCACTTCTTTATATTCAGTTTCAATCTTTTTGCGTTCGAGAGCGGCAAGTCTGCGTAATTGCATGTCGAGGATTGCATTCGCCTGCAACTCTGTCAGCTTGTAGCGCTTCATCAGTTTCGCCCGGGCAGTTTCCACGTCTGGTGCGGTGCGGATGATATTAATTAATTCATCCAGATTCTTTAGCGCCACCAAATATCCTTCAAGGATGTGTGCGCGTGCTTCGGCTTTTTCCAAATCAAATTCAGCGCGGCGTTTGACAATCACAATACGATGGTCAACATACACACGCAGGGCTTGTTTGAGTGTAAGGGTACGTGGCTCACCATCGACAAGTGCCAACAGGTTAATGCTGAAGGTGCTTTGCATGGGAGTGCGTTTGTACAAGTCGCGCAAGATGATTTCAGGGTTGGCATTCTTCGTCATTTCGAGGACGATGCGCATGCCAGTGCGATCTGATTCATCACGCAAATCAGATAAGCCTTCGAGATGACCATCGCGCGCTAATTCAGCAATGCGCTCAATCAAGCTAGACTTGTTAACTGCATACGGCAATTCGGTGACGATGATGCGGCTCTTGCCTCTTTCCATTTCTTCAACGTGTGCCTTGGCTTGCACAACCACGCGTCCGCGCCCAGAGCCATACGCAGACTCAATGCCTTCTTCGCCTTTTTCCTGAACGATGATTCCGCCCGTGGGGAAATCTGGTCCCTGCACGAACTTCATCAATTGTTCAACATCTATGTCATCAAGTTTTTCCCAGCGGTCGATCATGTAAATAATGGCATCTACAATTTCGCCGAGGTTATGCGGCGGAATGGAAGTAGCCATACCGACAGCGATACCCGTTGCACCGTTTACCAATAAGTTTGGAATCGCAGCGGGCAATACATCAGGCTCTTCTAACGTATCATCAAAGTTGGGTTTGAAATCAACAGTGTTCTTGTTGATATCAGTCAGCATTTCCATAGCGGGGCTGGCAAGGCGAGCCTCGGTATAACGCATGGCGGCGGGTGGATCCCCATCAACAGAACCGAAATTCCCCTGACCATCCACCAACATGGTACGCATGGAGAAATCTTGTGCAAGACGTGCCATCGCTTCATATACAGAAGAATCACCATGAGGATGATATTTACCCAGCACTTCACCCACAATACGAGCAGACTTTTTATAAGCTGAATCTGCACGAATCCCCATATCGTACATCGCATACAAAATACGACGTTGTACTGGCTTCATGCCATCTCGTGCATCAGGCAAAGCACGCGAGACAATTACGCTCATGGCGTAATCGAGGTACGACTGCTGCATTTCCGTATCAATGTCTATTTTTCGTACAATACCAAGTTCCATAAGTACTCCCAAAATCTTTTAACCACAAAGGGCACAAAACTTATGCCTTGTGTCCTTCAAGGTGAAATATTTGTTCTATTGCGGGGCTTATCTTACGGGCAAAAAGGGGAAGCGTCAAGTAGAAAAAAGTTATGGGCAAGCCTTATTCTTAGGGCTACAAGGTACAAGCCAATATTCATCTTCTCCTTCCGATGTCCATCCTTCAAAAACTCTATCTTTGCCCTTAACTTGCCACCAAGTTACACCATCAATACATTTTGGGCCATCAATAACCTCAATAACTTCCCCAGGATGAATTTTATCAATCATTCCATTCTCTTTCCCAGGTCCACTTCGTAAGCGGTTAGATTTTTCAGAATTAAGAGAAATGTAAGCAAAATCGCCAACTTCTAAACGGGTAGGAATCGTTGAATTACGCCAAGGATTTTCAACACAAGAACCACTAGGGTATATTCTCTCTATTCCACCTAAACCATCATAGTTTGGAATATTTCCAGATAAGTTCCCCATAGCCACTACTCTATCATAGGTAAACGATTCATTATTTGCATTAATTATTATTACTAATTCTCCGTTAGAACTGGATATAAAACTAGCAAAAGCTACAAACTTAAAGGTATTTAACCCTGGTTTATACTCAGTATCGTTCGGCCCAACAGATTTATAAAAAATCAATTCCACTTCTTCTTTGGGGTAAAGCCCTTGAATATAATATCTTTCGCCAGAATTATCGGATTGATACTTCATTCCTAAATTAGGAGAGTTGAAATAAACAAAATACTTTAAGAAGCCACTCTTTCCAGAAAAAGAAAATTCATATTTTCCATACTCACCATTAACAGGAATATATTCATAGTCAATCACTGCAAAATGCAGAGTACTATCAGGGTTTTCACTATAAAAAGGTCGAGTTGCGGTCATTATCTCTTTGCTTGCCTTACCTGTTGGGGATGTAACCCGCACTTCAACTCTTTCATCAAACTCCCAACCACAAACAGGAAACTTTATTGGTTGTATTCCATTGTCATTCTTTTCTATATACCCATAGAACCCAACAGTTGGAGAGCTAGGGTCATAATAAGGGCATTCACTTGGCCCACCTCCTCCACCTGCAGTACTGTATGAAACCTCCTCAAAAATATCGTCAGGAAGTATGGTATCTACATCATCCATCGAAAAAATTTGCGATGGCGGCGGATTATAAGTAGGAGTTTCTTTAATCACTGGCGTTTTGGAAGCATCAACTACAGGACCAATAGTAGTTGGCTCTGCTAGACTATTTGCTGAAAGTGGCAAACAAGCCGCTACAATACTTGCAAAAACCAAGAAAAAGGCAGAGTTTTTAGCATTTATCATGATAATTTTTCTCTCTTTACATTATGATTAGTGATATTTATCTGCTTGGCTTTGATATTGTTGTTGCCTTTCAGGATTATCAAACAGCAAATCTGCAGCTAACTGATATTCTCCTGATGCCTCATCCGGTTTTCCAGAAAATAAATATAGTAATCCTAAACGTGCGTGAGACTCTGCTGCAAGTTCTCTCACGCGTGGATTTTCGCCATTTCTATAAGCATCAATCACAATCTGGAATTCATAAGCAGCAAGGTTAGGATTAACTTTTTCTCCTCCATAAGCTTGCATTAAATAACATTGACCTAAGCCAAAGTGAACCTTGGTTTCTACATCAGAAGATTTAGGTTTATGTTTTGCAGATAAAGCCTGTTTATAAGTATCAATAGACTTTAACAACAATTGTTGATCAACATCATTCTTATTACCACTTTCATCAAACTTATTCATGGCTTGCAAATAATAAACACCTGCAATAGTTATATAAGGTCTAGCATATTCGGAATCAATTTTCAATGAGTCATTTAAGTAACCTAAGCCCAAATCCAATTCTCCCCCTTTGCTCGCAGCATTGCCCATTAAGAGATATAAAACAGCTTTCCCTTGATCATCTTCCCAACCTTCTATTTTCTCAGCAAATTGATAGGCTTCCAAGGCTTTGGCATAATCTCTAATGGAAAAATATAACAAGCCAATCATCATGTTTGAGATGGCTTGCGACCTTGCCGAAAATTTTTCGTTAATTTCAAAACGGCGTGCATCATTCTCTTGGGCTGAAATTTCAATAGCTTGACCAAAATCATATTGGCCTGTTACTTCTTCCACTTCTACTGAGTTGGTAGATGAAATATAAAACTCTGGATAAATTTTCCAAATGGGGGCAGTCGCATCTATATACCCATAGATGATAATATTGGCATTGATACTTTCGGCAATCGCCTGAGCAGACTTCGAGCGTTCTTCGGGCGTATTGCCTGAAACTTTGCCAATTTGTTCTGGTCCCCAAATATGAATATCGTATTTTTTTTGTATCGTAGAAAGCGAGTCTTCGATACTTTGAAATATGCTAAAAGATAACTCTTGACCAATTTCTACCGAGTCTGAATTCCCTTCTGTTTCAAATCCAGCCACTGCAATACGAAAAGCGCCAGTCATCTTCTCAGGGTTTAACCATTGCCAGCCAAAATAAAATCCAAGGACTACAATTGCGATTGCCAAAATTGCAATCACGACTTTCCAACCGTCATTAAAAATAATGACATTGGCTTTGGCGTTTTCTCCTGCAGCAACGGCACTTTGACTTCCCGTTTCAGAAACAGAAATTACATCTCTTGTATTTTCTTTTTTTGGGGTTCGCTTTTTCGTTGAATCGGTTTTCTTTGCCATGTTGCCTCAACCCTTTTACTTACTTTTCTCTAGTTTAATTCTGTCATTAATTTTTGTAATAACCAAGCCAATACCTGCCAATGGATTTTGCAATGTGGTTACTGCAACTTCAAAAATATCACCAGACATAACCGACAATGTATTAATCAATTTTTCCAAGCGGCTTTTCTCAGCCTTACTGCCTTTGTTTATTTCATTTTTAATTTCTTCAATTTGTCGTTTCAAATCCCCTTTTTCATTTTGCGACAGGGTTAAAGCATCAATCTTTTTATTAATTTTTTCTGTCCATTTTTCAAAGGCACCAGTAGTTGACACAATAGAAGCAGAAGCATTTCTCCCAGCTGCAACTGCCGCCCCCGCACCAACACCCTTTATCGTAATCGTATCCCCTATTGGATTTTTTATTCTTTTTTCTGACTTCTTAGTTGTTTTTTTTGTAGGCATATAGCAATCCTTTCAATTACTGTATAGGTTCAAGAAAGTAGTCACCATTTTGCGACTCAGTCATCCAGCCATCCAGATTATCAGTGTAAGTTCGAATATGCCACCAATGTGTATTGTCTACACACCAATCATTCCACACGGTAACTGCTGTCCCTTCTGGAATTTGAGCGATTATATCTTCTGTAAAACCAGGCTCTTTTCGGACATTTTTGTTATTGCTATTAGCAAATGAAACACGCGCAGATTGATTAGAAGATAAACGTGTTGGAAGTTCTCCGCAACTTTGTTCCTCTAACATTCTAGGCTGAAAATCTTTTTCTAGAATATATCCTGACAGATTAGGCAATTCTATTGATCGCCATACTAAATTATCAAAGCAATAATAATTACTTGATATCCAAATTGGTTGATTTTTTTCAAGCAGAATGGCTTTGGCTGAAAGACGTGGCTTAAAATAAAATTCAATCTCACTTAATCTTGTTTTATAAAACTTAAGTTCTTCATCATTAAGTATACTTGCAGTATTTGTGGGACATGCTAAGCGAGAGTTTTTTACAGTTTCGTACTCTGATATTTTTTGTTCATATTTTTCACCTCGTATTAAACGCCAGTCTGCAACATGAGAATCAAGATTATCTAAAACGCTATACCCATTTAAATCTATGCTGTCATATACAACGCCTACTTGGTCTATTCCCACATAAATGTAATCTCTAGTTGAAGGAATATCTACAATCTTGCCATTTGAATCATCAATAATTACCTTCATTCCACCAATAGGGCTGTGATCCTTAACTTTAAAAGCTAAAAGTTGCAAAGTCTCACCAACTCGGAAATTTTCTAAAAGCAATTGAGTTTGATTGATATAGTAAATATGTGGCAGCTTAGACTCGTAGAATAAAACATTCGTTGCAAATGTATCAATCCTGTTTGATATTTCAAAGGAATAAACGCCAATTGGGTCTCCCCATTTTGGAGCAAAACTAAACGTAAGTGCGCCTATATCGTCTGTTTTATATTCTTCTGTTTTCAATGTGCCATTTGGGTAAGTTATTTTCACGTTAATATCTTGGTTAGGTATCCAGCCACAAATTTCTATAAAGGTAGCAAGCATAAACTCAACGTCTTCTGGTTCATAAAGAGTTGGTTGAACATATTGATAAGGAACATCACTCTCGTCTTTGCAGTATGAATCACCTCCACCACCTCCTCCTTTAAAAAATTCAATTTGTATCAATACATCCTTAGGTGGAATAGCATTGACATTATCCAAAGAAAACTCTTGCACGGGAATCCCATCTTGATATTTAACTTCTGTATTTCCAGCATAAGAGGTTTGCGTTTCTGCTGTTGCGCTTGCTTTTGGTGAGAAAGCATTACATGAAAGTACAATGATCCCAAAAAGTGAGAACCAAGAAATTTTTGTTTTCATAGCATCCTCTATCGCTTTATTGTTTACTTTGGCGCAGGTTCGAGTAAATAAATCCCATCTTGTGTCTCAGTCATCCAACCTTCAATCCCATCGGTTGTTTCAATTGGCCACCATCGGTTATCGTCTACACACCTAGAATCGCCTGTAACTCTTATTCTAGCTCCCTCAGGAATTGTCGTTTTTATAGTTCCCGAAAACCCTGGTTGTTCTCTAACATTTTTACGGCCAGTTGAATGAACGACACGCGCCCAAGTATTAGAAGATAAGCGTGTTGGAAGATCTCCGCAACTTTGTTTTTCTAAGTAATGATTATTCTCACTATCAATCTCAACTACATAACCGCTAATCTGAACTAATCTTCCATTAGTTCTAGTGAAATGGCTGGGAAAATCAGGATGACTTACTGCCCACCATACTGCATTATCAAAACAGAAAGGACCACCTACTAGATACAATTGTTGCCCAACATTAATTGTTCCAAGTATTGGTGCAGAATATCTGGTTTCGTTGTATAACGTCAGTAATTGGCGCTACTGTAGCATATTGGCTAATAAAATCAACCGATTCAAAAATTGTGCTTATGTTATTTTGACAGGCTTTATAAGAAACTGCTCTTGCTTCAAACTCTTTATGCTTTTCAAGATACTCTATTCCATTATCTGACCCAAAAAATCCTAATGGAAATGTTATCTCATTCCATCTACCTAATAAGTCACCATGACTGGTGTCAATATTATCAATTGGTTCATAAATTAAACCATCAACAAAACCCGCATAAACGCTTTTCGGCACATCGGGTATGGTAACAACTAATTCACCTGTATTGCCAATTACAAAATTCATACCACCATCCGCTTCTTGGTCGCCTCCTGAATAATTAGAAAATATAATTAGTTGTACAGGTTCATGAGAAGGGAAATTATGAAATAAAATTTGATTCTCGTTTAAGTAATACAAGCGAGGAACTCTCGGAACATAAAAATAAGCGTTAGATTGTAGTGTTGTATCCCCATTCGATATACTATATGTATACACTCCTTCTGGGTCATCTAAATTCGGGGCAAATGCTAAAACTACAGAGCCGTCATCACCTGCTGTTAATTCATAAGTTTTTTTTCTATCATCTGGGTATCTAATTTCACCTTTTAGATTTTCTCTGTCTTGCCAACCACAAATAATCATCTCACTTCTAATCATCAACTCACTATCAATAGGGTTGCTTACTATAGTAGGCTCTGAATATATTACAGGGTTACTATTCTCATCTATGCAATAACTTGTATCATCTGGGCCACCATGAGGAGCATATGATATTTCTATTTGAACATCTTCAGGTAAAATAGCATCAACGCTATCCAAAGAAAATTCTTGAACAGGAATACCTTCTTGTGTAAATGGTGTCTGTTCTTCAACATTATTAACTTCTGTAGCTGTTGGTGTTTGTTCTGGCTGCAATAACCCACAAGACAAAGTGATTATTCCTAATAATGATAGGAAGAATGCCTTTTTCATTTTTCCTCCAACTTTCTTAATAAAACCAAAGCAAATTATCGACTTATAAGATAAAGTTTACCTCAATTGATTTTTTTATGGAATAATCAACCTATATGAGGTGCCCTATGAAACTTAACACATCAAAAGAAGTTTGGATTGCACGTGTTATTGCCTGGATTATTTTAGGTGGTATTTCTCTTGGCATCATTTTTGGTTCCACCTTTATCCTTGGCCCTACCCTCTTTGCTGTTCCAGGACTTAGTGACAAGATTGCCATCACTTGGTATTGCCCAGGAGCACAAAACACTTCCTTAAAAGAAGGTGCATCTACACAAACTACAACCAGCCCATCAGGCACCTATGGTCATACGGTTGAAGTTACTTGCTATTATGAAGATGGCAGTACAAAAATTATTCTCAATGAAGATTTTGCAATTGCTTCGATTGGCGGTATGTTTGGCATTGGAGCACTGATTGGCATCCTGATTTCCATACCTCTCATGCTCCTGCCTTGGATATTCATTCGTAAAAAATAAAGTTACTTATCATCTCTGGAATAAAAAATGCTGTCTGTTCGACAGCATTTTTTATTCCTACGGAGTAACGTCAAAGGATTTTTTAGTACACTGCCCTTTTTGTCCAGTGCTGGAACATAATGTAATGGTCACAACCAATTTATGGCCTGTGGGGTCATAAGAAAACATAGGAGAACTTAGTAAATAGGTATCTCCTGCCCCCAAGGTATCTTTCGTTGTAGTTTTCAAGCATCCGTTAATATCGGTAAAACCATCTGAAAGATTTTCAATCACTACGCTAGTGACGGTATCCTTCACAACAATGTCAACTGATTTAAACGGAATGGAACCGTTATTTTTCAACTTCACATCCACCCACCAATTTGGGGCGCAAGTATCCAACCCAGAATAAGAGGGATTAAATGACGGCGAGGGAGTCGGTGTCATGGTTGGGGTTGGCGTTGGAGGCGGAGTATAGACAGGCAAAATTACGACGTTTCCAACAACCGTCGCATATTTTCCCCATACCCAACAAAATTGACTTCCAGAAGATTCAGGATTGCGAATGTACCAATACTCACCGCTTGGATCACGCGCCAACACTTCTGCTGTTTGACCAATCAACAAGGCACCTTCATATCCATAGACTTTCCCTGGTCCATTGCGACAATTGGTCGCTACAGAAACACTGATAATTGGAACCTCTGGGGTGGGTGTAAAAGGAAATGTTGCAGTAGGCGTAATGGTTGGGGTATCGGTCGGAGGCAGGGGCGTCAATGTTTCTGTGGGAATGGTGGTGCTGGAAGGGAGCGCTTGTACCGTTTGCGTCATAGCGGCAACCGCAGTCTCCACAATGATGGTATTCAACGCACCAGGCACTTGTGTGGGAATCACAACTGGCTGTGCTGTCTCACTACAAGCCAACCCTGCAAATAACAAAAAAATAATAAAAGAATGAATTGGTTTAATTTTTTGCATCGAACATCCTTAAGAAATATACTTACAAAATGACGTACACCAGCTATGGATTGTTCCAAATCAAATACCCCTTGGATAACCACTTATCTTTCACAGAAACCTCATAGCCATACCCAGCCAAACGCTCTGCGGCAGAGGTAAACCATTGCCGCAGTCCAAACGGTTTAATGTGTACAGTCTCTGCAACGGAACGTTTCCAAGTTTCAAAGAAATCATACACCCGCTCCCCTTGTACAACATGGTGAATATAATTTTTAGGCAAAATGGTTTGGAATTCCTCCACATCGAATCCCAAACGAAAGTTTGTGCTGAAAACCAATGCTTCAAACTTCCACCCTGCTTCCACTTTTCTTGCGACATTCGCAGACCAAATGCTGCCAAATGGATTGGATGTCCCTTCCACCAGCAAACCGCCAGGCAACATGTATTCTGCCAGACGTTCATACGCAGGCGCAAAATCTTTCTCTTCATATTGACGCAAGACATTAAATGCACGCATCAATTTCACACTCTCGCCTGATTGCAAAGGCAAGTTAAATCCACCTAGCCGAAAAAAAGTTCGCTCATCTGCAAAAGGGAGCGCGGCTTCCACTCGCTCCTTGTCAATTTCAACCCCAAGGATTTTTAGATTTGGATTCACTCTACGAAAGCGTTCGGCACTTTCGAGGGTGGTACGTGCATCAAAGCCGTAGCCAAGGTCAACAAATAGAGAATCAGCAAACAGACCATCGGTCCGCGTCAGAAGCGACGGTTCATAGAGTACGACAAAATTATCCACACGTCTCAGTCGATTCGTAGCAGTTTTTCCACGTGTTGGTTGTCCTTCAGGTTTTTTACTTATTACTTTCTTCATATGTACTTATTATAAAGAATTTTTAGAAAGGGAATCTTTAGATAAAAAAATGCCCCGAATGAAATTCATTCGGGGCATTTTTATGTTTCATCTACTTAATTGCCAACAGTGGTATCTGGCAACTCTTCAGGAGTGTTACCAATCGTTTCATCCAGTTCAGAGAAACGACCATGAACAAAGCCTGTTCCTGCAGGAATCAACTTACCGATAATCACGTTTTCCTTCAAGCCGAACAACGGGTCGGTGGTGGAACCGATCGCTGCACTGGCTAACACCTTGATGGTGTGTTGGAAGGAGGAGGCTGACAGGAAGGAGTCAGTGCTCAAGGAGCCCTTGGTCACGCCGAGCAACACTTCACTAAAGCGAGCTGGGGTCTTGCCTTCTGCAATCAACTGTTCGTTGATCTTGCGCATCTCTAAACGATCCACTGGGTCACCAGGTAAGAACTTAGTATCACCTGGGCGAGTCACCTGCACCTTGCTCATCATCTTGCGGATGATGACTTCAAAATGCTTATCATGGATGTTCTGACCTTGTGAACGATACACCTTCTGAACTTCGTTCAAAAGGTAAATCTGGCAAGCTTCACGTCCTTGAATCTTCAAAACACGATGAGGATTGAGAGAACCTTCTGTCAATGGTTGACCAGCTTCCACATGCGCGCCGTCTTTCACCAACAAACGGGAAGTGTTCGGAATTTCTTCAACAATTTCTTCGCGCTGTTCATAGGACACAATTACCTTGTGTTCTTTCTTTTCAACAGCAACACGTCCTGCATGTTGGGCTGTGATGGAAGCCTTATCTTTTGTGGCAAGCACATCGCCAACCTGAACTTCGGCTTCATCCTTGACAAAGAATTTCCAATCTTCAGGAATGGCATATTCATCGTGAATCATTTCGGCATGTTCGATGTGAAGTTCGCGCATGTCTGCGTATTTCTCTGATTGCGCAATGCGAATCACACCATCGATCTCAGCGACAACAGCTTCGCCCTTCGGCATCTTACGAGCTTCGAACAATTCTTCCACACGGGGGAGACCCGTTGTGATGTCAGTGGCGCCTGTAGCAGCCACACCACCTGTATGGAATGTGCGGAGTGTCAACTGAGTACCAGGCTCACCAATGGACTGGGCGGCTACGATACCTACAGCAGAACCAAGTTCCACCATGGCGCCGCGTCCCAAATCCAAACCATAACATTTGGAACAAATTCCATGCTTCAATTCACAAGCATGTGGTGAGCGAACTTTTACTTCGGTGACACCAGCATTCACGATCTTGCGAGCAAGGTCATGAGAAATAACATCGTTATATTCAGCAATGACTTCACCAGTCTTGGGATCAATCACACGTTCAGCGATGAGGCGGCTGAACATACGATTGGCCATGGACTGACCAGCAATATCATCTGATTTGCGGATCAAAATACCGTCGTGTGTACCGCAATCATGTTCGTTGATGATGATATCCTGTGCGATATCCACGAGACGACGAGTTAAGTAACCCGCGTCAGCTGTACGAAGGGCTGTATCAGCGAGACCCTTACGGGCACCATGCGTGGAGATGAAGTATTCCTGAGCAGTCAGACCTTCACGGAAGTTGGAACGAATTGGCATGGGGATGATACGACCCGAAGGATCAGCCATCAAACCACGCATACCAGCCAACTGGGAAATGGTGGAGAAACCACCTTTGGTCGCTCCAGAAGTAGCCATTGTGGACAGATTACCATCTGGGTCCATGTGACGCTTTACAGCATCAGCTACTTTATCTGTGGTGCTTTGCCAAATCACAATTTCGCGTTCGTTCTTTTCCTGCTCGGTTAACAAACCACGGCGGAAGTCACGCAGAACCACTTCAACGGCCTTGAGGGCTTCGTAGATAATAGGCTTACGTTCCGGTGGAATGGAGAATATCGGCCACAGCGAGCGTAGTCGCGGATTTCGCAAACTCAAAGCCAATGCTCTTTACGCGGTCTGCTACATTGGTAGTAACTTCTTGTCCGCAGATTCATAGACTTCAGCGATGAATCATGACGCCGCCTTTGTCTAATTTTTCGTTGACAAACTGTACTTCCTGAGAGGCTTACCTTCCAGTTCGTCAATACACGTCAACGGTTGCTTGCTACCGTAATGACACGGGTTTGAGGTTCGGACAAACGATCACCCTTGTCATCGTACCAGGTAAATGCACGAGGTTTAATTTCGGAATGTACATCCACTTGGTCAAGTATAAGCGAGTTCTACCTCATCCATATCAGCAAAGCGCGTCCACATCTCCCGATGAGCGAAAGCTTTCTGTTCCATGGTTAAGTAGTACACACTTGAGAACCATATCCTTGGAAGGTGAAATGATTGGTTCACCATCAGCGAAGCGAGCAAGTTTCTGGAAGCGAGCATTATTTCTGACTTCCTTCACAGCCTTCTGTGAAAGTGGAACATACACAGCCATTTTGATAAAAACCGTCGAAGTCAGCGTTGAAAGCGGTGGTTACCAATGGATGTAATTGAATGGCAAGAACCTTCCAATCAAAATGGGTTCAAAGGCTTGGATGCAAGCGGTGAAAGTAGAAGACACGGTTCAAAAGAACTGGGCGTTCGCCGATACGCCTTCCAACGCTTCCCAAACTTTCAGGACGGTTGCGCTCAATTGAAGCGACGGGCACCCTTCACGTTGGCATAATAGCCATTCAACACAAGGCGAGCAATGACAAATGGACGATACAACTCAAGAGCCATGCTCTTGGGAAGACCACTTGCTGATTGAGTTTAAGAGTAGGACCGACCCACGATTACGAGCAAGCGGAAGTAGTCCACACGCTTACCGAGAAGGTTGCGGCGGAAACGACCCTTTTTACCTTTGAGCATATCGCTCAAAGATTTGAGTTCACGGCGACCACGGCGAGAGAGAGCTTTTCCGCGCTGGCTGTTATCAATCAAGCTGTCGACAGCTTCTTGTAACATACGCTTCTCGTTGCGGATGATGACATCTGGTGCACCGAGTTCGAGCAATCTCTTCAAACGGTTGTTGCGGTTAATCACACGGCGATACAAATCGTTCAAGTCAGAGGTGGCGAAACGACCGCCGTCCAATTGAACCATTGGGCGCAAGTCTGGAGGAATTACGGGAAGAACAGTGAGAATCATCCAGGCAGGGCTGTTGCCAGAACGGCGGAAAGCTTCCACAATCTTCAAGCGGCTGGTGGATTTCTTGCGCTTCTGCTTACTCTTGGTAGTGCGGACCTCATGCCAGAGTTCTTCAGACAGCTTATCGAGATCAAGGCGTTCGAGAATGTCAAAGAAGGCTTCTGCACCCATGTCGGCACGGAAGACCTGTCCCCAACGTTGCTTTAATTCGCGATAGCGAATTTCGCTGATGAAGGTGAAGGGGCGAAGTTCCAAAAGTTCATCGCGCAGGCGTGAGCTTTGATTCGATGAAGCGGAACTTTGATTCTCCAATTCACCGCGCAAAGCTTCCATCTCTTGATCTGCTTTGGCTTTGAGCGTAGCAGCTTGAGTCTTGAGGTCATCAATTTCACGCTGTTTCTTATCTTTCAATTCATTCTCAAGAGCTTCGAGTTTCTTCTGAACACTCTTTTGAACTTGAGTAATGTGCTTGCTGGCAACCTTATCACCGGCATCGATGACTTTTTCACCAGTTGACTCGAAAACGATAGCCTTCTTAGCACCCTCACCCATTTGGTCTTGAAGAAGCTTTTCAAGCTTCTGACCTTCTTTGATGATGGGGTCTAATTGCTCGGCAATTTTTTCATCGTATCCCTGCTCAAGAGCAGCTTGCTTCTGTTTGATTTCGTTCATCTTTTGATCGCGTTTGGTCTTGATTTCTGCGATCTTGGAATTAACATCAGCGGCTTGCTCACGTTCGGAGACAGATATTTCATCTTCCAAACGCTTTAAGGCTTTGTTACGAGCCTCTTCATCCACATAAGTAACGATGTATTGAGCAAAGTACAATACACGGTCCAAGTTGCGGCGTGAGACATCCAACAACATACCCATTTGAGATGGGATGCGGCGGGTATACCAAATATGTGCAACTGGGGTGGCAAGGGTAATGTGCCCCATGCGCTCGCGGCGCACAGCAGCACGTGTCACTTCTACACCACACTTGTCACAGGTAATGCCTTTATAACGCGGGTTCTTATATTTACCGCAATAACATTGCCAGTCACGTGTGGGTCCGAAGATGGCTTCACAAAACAAGCCGTCTTTCTCCGGGCGTAAGCGACGGTAATTAATGGTTTCTGGTTTGAGCACCTCACCGTACGACCAAGACATGATCGTTTGCGGCGATGCCAGGCTGATACGAAGTGCGGTCAGTCCTTTAGTTTCCACTGGTACTCTCCTATAAAATAGAGATGATCGAGACGGCTCTGTGCAGCGTGTAGTCGGCATACACAAGAGACAAACAAAGGCAAGCGCTCTAAGGGTTTTCCTTAAGCGCTTGCTGTAAGTGACTCGGTTTTTATATCCAACTCTTGGATTATACGCATTTGGGATACGTGAGTCAAGGGTGTTAACTATTGAAGAGACACCAACTTTAAGGTTGATTCACGCCACTCTCCTATCTGAAATCTGTTCTGCCTTCCCTCAAACAATCCATACACCACAACATTCTACGGAAATGTTGTTGCCGTTTCTGTTGGAGTTTCACTTGGAACAGGCGTATCCGTTGGCGGAATGATAATCGGTACAGGTGTGTCCGTAGCGGTTGGTTCAGGAGTAAATGTTTGAGTAGGAGTCGCTGTATCTGGAATAGGCAGGCTGAGATTTAAGGTGATGCGCTTTTCTACTTCTGTTTTGTTTCCAATCAAGGTCAATCGTAAGGTTACGATACCATTTGGCATATTGGTCAAATTCCAAGAATACAATGTACCATTCTTGACAGGAGAATCGCTCACGGCCAGATTAGACCAAGAACCTGGGTCTGTTCCTTGGCCATATTCAAGCTTCCAACTCTTAAATCCTTCGTCAGCTGCGGCAGAACCTTTGATATCCAAAGTAGTCGTTGTAATCACTTGACCATCATTTAAATTAATATCAATCACAGGTTGTGGATCACCAGCCTGACATTCGCGGTCTGGAGCAAAACGTGGCTTATTGGGCAAATCGTGTGCTTCCAGCCAATTTCTTCCATCTTCGGTTCCAAGCCAATCCTGCGCCCACTTATCGGTGACATTAAGTACTTTCGCATCTTCGCTTGGACCTTTGCATGCATCGGATGCCTCATACCCAGTCCATAAGTCAATTTTGACACGGCGTATAAGATCTTTACTGGCTGGCAAAGGAAGTTGATCAAAAGCATAAACATCTGTATATTGAGAACCGCATAAATTGGAAGGCTCGGTTCCAGACAATCGGCATACGACTTTATCAACAATGCCTGAGGGACGTGCAAACGGTGTAGGCGCGCCATTGGTTAGATATGGAACAGCAAATTCCATAAACTGTGACCAGATTGGAGCAGCGCCGGTAAGGCCAGATGAATTTACCATTGGTGTGTAATCAGCATTCCCAATCCATACGCCTGTGACAAGGTCTGGAGTGTAGCCCATGGTCCAGTTATCACGAATGTCGTTGGTGGTTCCTGTTTTTGCAGCAACAGGGAATGATAAATTCAACGGCGAGTTGGGACCAAACATCAACGAGCGCGCATTGTTATCAGAAAGAATAGATGAAATTAAATAGGCATGTTCTGCGCGAATGACTTGCTCACCGGGTTGCGGTTTGTATTCGTAAATAATGTTGCCTGCAAAATCTGTAATTTTGAGAATGGCCACTGGGGGCATGCGTTGACCACCATTTGCAAAGACAGAATAGGCAGAGGTCATATCCAACAAGCTGACATCACCACCACCCAAAGTTAAAGAAAGACCGTAGTCATTTCTTGTCAGAGAAGTGATGCCGAGTCTTTCTGCCATGCCAATCAAGCCATCTTTTTGTGGCGTGTTGGGATCATCGTAAATACCGACAAATTCCAAAGCTTTAACTGCAGGGATGTTAAAAGAATTTGAAAGGGCGATACGAGCAGTCACCGCGCCATGAAATTTGCCATCATAATTTCTTGGTTCATATGGTGGGTTGGCGCCATCTGGAAATTGAGTGGGAACATCCCAAATTAATGTAGAAGGAGTCCAACCTTTTTCAAAAGCAGCGACATACGTAAAGGGTTTGATGGAAGATCCCGGCTGACGTGTGGGGCTATCTGCCATATTAATCTGTCCGGCAATCGCATCATTATTGAAATCAGGGGATCCCACCATCGCAAGGATTTCTCCCGTCGATGGGCGGATTGCCACTAATGCGCCATTATGTGTATTGTTACTCGCCAAGGCGGCTACTTGATCTGTGACCAGTTGCTGAGCTTTATCCTGCATGATAGGGTCAAGTGAGGTATAGACTACAAAACCTGAGCGATAAATGGTTTGTGCATCATACATCTTTTCCAACTGAGCACGGACAAAGTTCACCCAATGGGGATATTTTGAGTCAAAGGAAAGGGGTTTGAAGGTATAGACCTTCATCGCATCTGCAGCTTGGGTGGCAGCAGTTGGGTCAACACAAACAGGTTCAGGGCTATTGCTCACTTTGATACAACCCTGCTCACTGCTGGTTTGGAACATCAACACCAATACTTGTTGTTGACGCAACAATGTTGTTTCAGAGTTTGTGTAAATATCATATACCGCAGGAGATTGTGGCAAACCCGCCAGGAAAGATGCTTCAGCAAGAGTTAAGTCTTTGGCTGATTTTCCAAAATAAGTTTCAGAGGCGGCTTCCACTCCATAAGCAAGGTTACCGTAATAAATTTCATTGAGATACAACTCAAGGATTTCATCTTTGGTATAGCGACGGGTGATTTCAGCAGAAAGGATAATCTCACGAGCCTTACGAGTGTACGTTCGCTCGACACGTTCTTCAGGAGATAGCAACAAAGCACGCGCCAACTGCTGGGTAATGGTGGATGCACCTGAAACCGTTCCCCCGCTTTGATAGTTTTGCCACAACGCACGAATCATGGCGAAGAGATCAAAGCCTGGGTGATTGTAAAAATCCTTGTCTTCAGTAGCAATTGTCGCCGCGATTAGATTCGGGGAAATTTCAGAAATGGGAATGTAAGTACGGCGTCCAGCGCTTGGGTCAAGAATTTCATATAGTTCATTTCCATTTCGATCCAAGATGCGCGTGGTTTCAAATTGAGAAGCACGATTCTTTAAATCACTAATTTCAGGAAGTGTGCTGGCAATTTTATAGTATTGATAAACAAGGTAAGACCCCATACACAAACCGACAATCAACACAGCAAAAGCCGAGATGATTAAACCCCGTAAAAGACAACCTGTGTTTCCACGCCAGTTGAAGTTTTTAAAGATGTCGTTGAAATTAAAACCTGTCGAAGTAGGTCGTGGCTTTGACGCTGGCTGCTGTTGCTGTACATAGGCAGGCCGATTGCTGGTGACAGGTTCATACGCCGCACGCGTAACGCGTGTACCTTCCACATCATTCTCATCTACCCGACGAGGAAGAGGCATGTTGTCCTCATCCAAGCGTGGACGATATTGTTGTTTGGAAGTTGTAGAAGAGGGAGTCTCTGGTGGAATAGGTTTATAGACTCCCTGCGTTTCTTCTTCAGATTTTAAAAGTCGGCGTTTTCTGTCGTTATCTTCGTTAGGCATCTTTACTCACTTCAAAACAAATCTACAGGTTTCATAAAATCTTAATTTGAAAAAACCTGCGTTATTAACTATTCTTTAGGCTTGCTCAATACCAGTAGATTTAAAGTACCACGCTGGCATACTTCGTCATTTTGATTACGAACTTCAACAGAAGAAATCAATGATCCGCCGCCAATACGAGGCAAAGCTTTGGTTTCTGCTACTGTCATAATCACATGAGCGGTATCTCCAATGAAAAACGGCTTCACAAATTTCCATTCATTGATTTCACGGAAAGCCAACACAGTACCTTCCAGCAGACCTGTCTGCATGATTAAGCCAGTTGCAATTGACAATCCTAAAAGTCCATGTGCGATGCGTTGACCGAATTGTGTCTTGCTCGCAAAAGACGCATCCGTATGAATCTGGTTATAGTCGCCCGTAAGGCCTGCAAATGAAAAAATCGCATCTTCGCTGATGGTGCGTCCAGCCGTTTTCACGGTTTGCCCTACTGTGAATTCTTCAAAATAAAGTCCAGCCATAATTCTCTCCTCTGTTTTTTTATTCTCTACAAGATTATACCCGTTTGACCTGAGGCCATTCTGCCCGTACAATTGAGCGCATGCGCGATTGGTCACTCCATCCCGGCGACCCGCTTCAGCTCACGCTGGCAGCGGATGCTCGTCTTTGCAAGCCAGATTATGTCAACGACCACATTTGGGAAGTGCAATTCGGCAATTCTGACCCTGCCGCAATTTCACTTTTCACTACCTTTGGCCTGCGTGCCCGCGCCATGCGCATCTTCCTTCGTTTCACCGAAGGGAATAGCATCATCACAGACCCTAACACCTTTATTGGCAAACCGTCTCTGCGACGTTTCTATCCAAACTTCCTAACCCTCGATTTTGTTCCCTTTGACAACCTTTTTGTGAGTACAGATTTCTGGGTTCCTGAATCTCATGCCGTCGCCGGACGTGTCACACTCACCAACAAAAGCACTGCGGTTCGTCAAATCAAATTAGAAGTTTGTGCATTACTTGCCCCTCTTGATGGTCAATCCATCATCCCCACACAACAACAACTTGTCAACATCCTTGCTGGACAAACCAGCGGAATCGCACCTGTCATCTTTATGACTGGTGGCCCCAAGCACGGACCTGGCCCTCACCCATCGCTTCTTTTGGACTTAGAACTGGGTCCCGGTGCCACCCGTACATTGGCCTTCGCTGAAGCAGCTCTCGATACCATCCCCGAAGCCTTTGAACTCGCACGTAAAACAGCGGCCCGCCCATGGGAAGCCGAACGCACTCGCATTGAAATGATCGATGCATCGCAAGTATTGGATATTCGCACAGGCGACCCTGATTGGGATGCAGCACTGGCATTCAGCCAAAAAACTGCGCATGGATTATTCTTCAACGGAAGCGAGTCATTGCCAAACCCATCTTTTGTTCATACCCGTCACATTGACCACGGCTTTTCTCGCAAAGGGGATGGCACCGATTATCCCCCTTCCTGGAGTGGTCAATCTCCATTGGAGAGTTATTACATTTCCAATATTTTGCATGGCTTTCCAAAAGTCACAAAAAATCTTTTACAAAATTTTCTTTCAACTCAAGATGAAGATGGCGAAGTGGATAACAAACCCGGCCTCGCCGCACAACGCGGAAAGTTATTAGCCGCTCCCCTGCTTGCCAGCTTAACTTGGAAGTATTATCAAACCACGGAAGATGAAGATTTTCTTGCAGAAGCTTTTCCCAAGTTATTAAAGTTTTTCTGGTCTTGGTTTTCCTCAGCCCATGACCGCAATCGAGATGGCGTCCCAGAATGGGATCACATCCTGCAAACTGGCTTTGACGATAACCCCATTTTCGATGTCTGGCATCCATGGTCACAGGGATTGGATATTTCCTTAGTCCACAGCCCATCGCTCGAAGCCATGTTATTCCGTGAAGCACAATCCATTTCAAAAATTGCCAAACAACTTGGCAAACCTGATGAAGAAACTGCATTGGTGTTGGCGCAGTCTGAAAAACTTAGGGCATCCCTTGATGCTGGTTGGAATGCCAATCAAAGTTTTTATTCATATCGTGACCGCGAAACTGGGATTTCCACCGCAGGCAAAGTGATTGCAAAGAAAAAAGGCGATGGCAACATGCGCCCGAAGTTTGAGTCTGAGAGTGGTGTCCGCTTATTGATTGAGATTCAAACCAAAAATCCAGCCGCGAGGCGACCTGAAGTAGAAATCAGCGAATACTTTACCAAGACCAAAGGTGAAGTGGAAACCATCCTTGGGCATCAGTTTCAATGGCGCACAGGCGGATTGGTAGCCACCAGTCAAAAAATATATAAACGTATTGGTCGAGTTGCAGTCAGTGGATTGGATGAAAAAGATAAGATTAACGTCAAGGTGATTGACACAACTGGCGAAGATATCACGTTGGCGTTGCCGATGTGGGCACAAATTCCAGATCAACAAAAAGCGTATGCGCTGATTGGGCGTAACATCATGACGGCCGATCGTTTTGACAGGCCATTTGGATTACCTTCACTCCCCGCCTCTCCCGACCCCGAAGCGGACCTTGTTTCTATGAGCGTTCACTTCCCGTGGAATCAATTAATCGGTGAAGGCTTGCTTGCTCATGGCTTCCGCGCCGAAGCAACCCGATTAACTGCCCATATGATGAATGCAGTAATTCAAAATTTAAAACAAAGTCACGCATTCTTTCAGCGTTATCATGCAGAAAGCGGCGCAGGGATTGGAGAAAGACATTCCTTGCAAGGACTCGCCCCTGTGGGTTTATTTATGCAATCACTAGGTGTGACCATTCTTTCTGCCACGAAAGTAAAGCTCGAAGGCAAAAACTTATTTCCCTGGCCTGTGACGATTAAGTATAAAGGACTTACCATTGTGCGAAGCTCTGACCAAACGGTGGTCACATTCCTCAACGGGGAAAGTGTGATTGTCAAAGAAGAAAGCCCGTGTATTGTTGAAATGTAACTCCATAAAATGAATCTCTAAAGGACAGGCATCTGGTTTCAGATGCCTGTCCTTTTTATAGGAATTAATCATACAAGGGGAAAGTCATGGTATAAAATTTAAAATCATGAACACAGAAAATATTATCTTCATCGAAGAAATTATTGTGGCATTATTGCTGATTTCATCAGCAGTGGCTGTGGCAGCACGTCGATTCCGTGTGCCTTATACGGTGGGACTGGTCATTATCGGGCTGGTCATTACTTTGCTCAACCCACAAAAGGTGGAATTTGCGCCACAAATCATTTTGCTATTGCTGGTTCCTCCTCTTATTTTTGAAGCAGCATTTCACATTCGCTTTGAAGATTTACGCCGTGATTTCTGGTTAATCATGCTATTAGCTGTTCCTGGGGTGGTGCTCACAACTTTGCTAGTCGGCTGGATGGTCTCATGGGGTACAGGCCTTGCCTTGCAAGCCGCGTTGGTATTTGGCGCTCTTGTGGCTGCCACAGACCCTGTTGCAGTGGTTGCTTTATTTCGCAGATTGGGCGCACCTCACCGTTTACAAGTTTTGCTCGAATCAGAAAGTTTGCTAAACGATGGGACTGCCATTGTGATGTTCGGTTTGATGCTTTCCACTGCATTAAATGGTGGCTTTGATCTTCGCCAAAGTGTCACTCAATTTATTACAGTGGCAGGCGGCGGTGTCGTAGTAGGATTGGTCTGTGGTTTAAGCGTTTCACAATTTATCAAACGAATTGATGATGGATTAGTAGAAACAACGTTAACCACCGTCCTTGCATTTGGTTCTTATTTACTGGCTGAAAATTTACATGTCAGCGGAGTGTTGGCCGTGGTCACTGCAGGTATCATCAGTGGAAACACCAGTCAACATACCATGACCGCATCCACACGGCTTGTTGTTTATAACTTTTGGGAATATGCCGCCTTCGTAGCAAACTCATTTATCTTTTTATTGATTGGGTTGGCAATTGACTTAACCGTGCTCTTTGAAAACTGGCGCGCCATCGGGTGGGGGATCATCGCAGCATTGGTAGCACGCGTTGTCAGCATTTATGGATTTTCTTTATTTGGATATGAGATTCCGCCCAAATGGAAACATGTCCTTTTTTGGGGTGGATTGCGCGGCGCGATCACACTTGCCCTCGCGTTGACTCTGCCTAATGCAGGCATCTTCATCGCTGAAAGAGGCAAATTGCAAGCCATGGCGTTTGGTTTGACTCTCTTCACTTTATTGGTGCAAGGATTTTCAATGGATTGGCTGGTGAAGCGGTTGAAATTGATCGTGCGCTCGCCTGCACAGGATGAGTATGAACGACGTCATGCCCGCCTAGTTGCCAACCGCGCGGGATACGACTACTTACGACGTAGGAGTCAGGAGGGCATGATTTCGGAACATGCCTGGCAAAGACTCTCGCAAGTGATGAAACAACAAAATGAAACTTTGATGCAAGAGATGAAGCTTCATGAGTTCAGAACCTGATGTAGAAGCTGAGGAATTGATACGGCCTATCGTGAGTTCTACGTGCTCAACGCACGGCATTAACGGGTCTGCTACGAGATGGAATTCCATTTCAGAAGACACCTATTCGCTATTGATTGGCGAAGTAGATGAGTCATTAATCGATACAAATCCTTCAGCTAAATTGTTTGAGTAAAACTGCAAGGTTGAATCATCCACAAACATCTGATAATATAACAACCAAGAACTGCCTGTTGAAAGAATCAACAGCTCAAGGCTAAGTAGGAAGCGGTTCTTCATTCAAAGGAGCTTAAGATGGAAACATCAAACCCTGTTCATTATCTTTTGATCGCCATTATTCAAGATCAGGATCTGGATGCTGCGACTAATGCCTTGCGAGACATTGGTGCCCCAGTGACTTATCTTTCCAGCGCGGGCGGATTTCTTGGCAGGCGCAATGCCACATTATTAATCGGTCTGCCAGTAGAACGGGAATTAGAAGCTCTGGTGGCGTTACAGGTATCTTGTCGTCAGCGTATTGAATATATGACCCTTCCTTTGGAAGGCTCCCCGATGCCCATGCCTGCACCTGTTCCAGTGACTGTGGGTGGCGCAACTGTGTTTGCTTTACCGGTAGATCGTTTCGAACAATTTTAATAACAGGGTCTTAAGAGTTTATAACCTTTAAGGACTAAAGAGGAGAAAACAACATGAAAATGATTATTGTCATCATCAAAGATAACGACGCCGATACGTTGACACAGGCTCTTACCGCAGAAATTTCCAGGTGACCGTGTATTCCCTGACGGGCGGTTTTATGCGTAGTGGTGTGGTCACCATGTTATTGGGCGTAGACGACAATCAAGTAGATGGGTGATCTGGCCCAGCGCGATTCACTTCCCCTCCAAAGGAGACCAAAAGCGCGCTACACTTTTCGTTGTCCCCGTTCAGCATTTCGAACAAGTGTAATCACGAAGAAAATAAAACAAAGACGTTAAGCGTCAGGAGATTTCCTGCTTTGCTTACGTCTTTGTTTTTGTTTAAGAAATCTCTACTTCTGGTTTAAGAGATATTCATCAAAGAAGCCAATTACTTTTCGCTTATATTTTTGGGGATTATTCGCCAAAGTTCCCAAATGTGGAACTCCATCTTCCGCCCAAATTTCTTTAGGATCGTTGGCCGCATCATACAACCGATAGGGAGAATTCATAATGATAGCGGCCCCTTCCCACCCATCAATCACAAGCACGGCTCGCGGAGCAATCTTCCCAATTTCATCTACAGGATTAACCGCATCTATATCTGCACCGCTATAGGATTCTCCCCAAAACTTAACCATCGGGCGAAGAAAATCAAAGGGGACATTTACCTGCATAACATCATTCAAACTTGGGAATGCGCTATCGCTCACCAAAGCTTCAATTTCTGTTCTCCTTGCGGCCGTCAGAATTAAAGTTGAAGCACCCATCGAGCCACCCCATCCGCCGATATGCTTTACATCAGGTTGAGCCAACACATAATCGAGTGCAGCTTCTGCATCCAACTGTTCAAAATATCCTAGCGTGGATATATCTCCACCGCTTGTACCGTGAGCCCGAAAATCCCATGCCAGCACACCATAGCCCGCCTCAGCTAACATTACATAAACACGTTCTGGGCGATTATCAGCATATCCATGTGCGACTAAAATCACGGCTCCGTTTTGAGGTGGTGTATACCATGCAGATAATTTGACGCCATCTTTGGTAATAAGTTCAACATCCTGATAAGGAATCTTATTCTCTCTTAGCGAATCTCCTGCTGAAATTTCTCGCGCAGGATGAAGAAAATTCAAAGCCCATTGACGGCTGACATATAAACATACTGAGAAAAACGCTATGAGAAGCGCAACCAATGAAAAAGAAACTAACTTAATCCAATAGCGAGTCTTGGGGTTCAAGGCTCCCTCTACAAAACAAAATTATCAATCAAACGGGTTTTCCCGATTAACACAGCCATGGAAAGCAAAGCTTTACCGCTCACCTTATCCAATTCTGCCAGCGTGTCAAAGTCGGCACAAGAAACATATTGCAACTGGGCACGGGGTTCGGCCTCAATCACCTCTTTCATTCTTGCCCGTAGTTTCTCAGCATTTCGCTCCCCCCCTTCATGTAATTCTCTAGCGGCGCTCAACGCACGGAATAAGACAGTCGCAGACTGACGATCGTCCCCTTCTAAATATTTATTGCGGCTCGACAAAGCCAACCCATCTGCTTCACGCACAATTGGGCACACCACCACTTCAACAGGAAAGTTCAAGTCTCTGACCATTTGACGAATGACCGTATGCTGTTGGGCATCTTTTTGACCAAAATAAGCCTTATGCGGCTGGACTGCATTGAATAGCTTCGCTACCACGGTAGTTACCCCTTTGAAGTGACCAGGGCGCATCGCACCTTCCAGCGGAAGGGTAATCGCATCTACCTCCACCCAAGTCTGGTAGCCAGTTGGATACATCACCTCCGCTGTGGGTGTCCAGACGAAATCCACACCGAGAGGCCGAATCAAATTCAAGTCTCTCTCTAAATCACGCGGATACTTCGAGAGATCTTCATGAGGTCCAAATTGGGTGGGATTGACAAAGATACTCACGACTACATGGTCGCACTCAGCCTTGGCTTGGCGAATCAGAGAGAGATGCCCCTCGTGTAAATATCCCATTGTCGGGACAAGACCAAATGTCCCCTTGAGAGAGAGGCGGGCAGTTCTTAGTTCAGTTAGGGTAATTAAGGTTTTCATATCTACTCCCGAATTTGTATATACAAATATCCATAAAGGGGCTTGACAGGCTAGAAATTTTGTTCTACACTCTTATTACACTTAGATAAAAAGGAGATATAAAAATGGCATACGGACACACAAATTCAAAAGGCGTTACCTACTATTTGCACTCCAAGGGAAGAATGTTCTTCTTCTCCAAGGAAATCAAGGAAGGTGCTCTCGATGCAGTACCTGCCGGCTACAATGTCGTTGAAATGAAGACTGGCTTGCCCGTCCTCAAGAAAATCGCTGCCGAAGGTGCTGCTGAGGCTCCTAAAGAAGGCGAAAGCTAGTTAAAGTATAACCCTGTTCGACACAACTGAATTGTTCTTTTAGAGAAAAAGGAGACTATTATGACACGTACACATGTATCTAAAAGTTATGAAATGAAAGCGGGGATGCCATGCCAACATTAAACCGAGTTCAATTGATTGGCCGTTTAGGAAAAGACCCTGAAAGCAAGTTCACCCCCACAGGCAAAAAAGTGACCCATTTCAGTCTGGCAGTTAGCAATCACTGGAAAGACAAGAATGGTGAAGTGAAAGAATCCACCGAATGGGTCAATATTGAAGCTTGGGGAAGGTTGGGCGAGGTTTGTCAGGAGTATTTGAAAAAAGGCAGCCTCATCTTTTTGGAGGGTCGATTAAAAACAGACCGCTACGAAGATAAAGGTGAGACCAAATTCTTTACCAAGATCGTGGCACAAACCCTGCAATTCCTCGATAAAAAATCCGCAGATGAACCCATGATATCCATGGAAGAAGATGCGGGCGATTACGAGGCCTAGATTTACAAGCAAAACTCACCTGCCGTTGGCAGGTGAGTTTCTTTTTAAAGGGTAAGGGGCGTATCGCACAAACACATCAAAGAATTATAGAATTTATAATGGCATTTTCCCGACTTCGGGATTATGATTCCAGAAAGTATTGGAGGCAACATCATGCGAGATTTAACAAATGAAATCCTTGAACTGATTCGAAGAACATCCAGTTCTTTGCCACCGGATGTGGAAAAACGTCTGCGCGAATCGATTGAAAAAGAAGAACCAGGTTCAGCCGCTCGGGGTGCCCTGGAGACCATTCTCAAAAATATTGACCTTTCACGCGCCAACTCCACACCCATCTGTCAGGATACAGGCACGCCTATTTTCTACGTACACTATCCGATGGGTTGGTCAACGATCAAACTCAAAGAGCAGATTCGTGCCGCGATGGCAGAAGCAACCAAACGGTCTTATATGCGACCGAATGCTGTCGATGCCATTTATGATAAAAACACAGGCAATAATCTTGGCGGTGATGATTTCCCCTACGTCCATTTTGAAGAAGTGGAAAGTGATGAACTGACCATTGAGTTAATGCTCAAAGGTGGCGGATGTGAAAATGTCGGGCGTCAATATTCTTTACCAGATAATTCTGTCGGTGCAGGCCGCGATTTGGCAGGCGTGCGCAAAGTAGTTTTAGATGCCGTCCAAAAAGCGCAAGGTCAAGGCTGCGCCCCTGGTATTTTGGGAGTATCCATTGGTGGGGATCGTGGGTCGTCTTATATCAAATCAAAAGAAGTCTTGTTCAGCGAAATGGGCACGCGCAATAAAGATCCCAAACTTGCCGAGTTAGAAGAACGCCTGACCAAAGAATCAAATGAAATGGGCATTGGTCCCATGGGCTTTGGTGGCAAGACCACTGTGTTGGATACAAAAATTGTGGGCTTGAGCCGTTTGCCAGCTTCCTACTTTGTCTCGGTTTCTTATATGTGTTGGGCTTATCGCCGCCGCAAAATGACGGTGAAAGGCGAGGAGATTACCTACGCATGAAAAATATCACCACTCCCATTTCTGACGAAGTAATTCGTGACCTAAAAGTTGGTGATGCGGTTTTGCTTTCCGGTATGATGGTCACCGGACGTGATGCCGCACACAAATGGATGATTGAAACTTTCATTAAGAAAACCCGTCCCCCACAGGGCGATGATATGCAAGTGTACGAAGAGTTGAAAAAACTCTTGAATGGTTCTGTCATTTATCATTGCGGCCCCGTCGTCTCTGGATTGGACACGAAAGAGTATAAATTTGTCGCAGCCGGGCCAACGACTTCCATCCGTGAAGAACCCTATCAGGCTGATGTAATGAAACATTTCAATGTCAAAGGCGTAATTGGAAAAGGTGGCATGGGACCAAAGACGTTGAAAGGCTGTGAGGAAACACCCGGGGTATATTTCCACGCAATCGGCGGCGCGGCTTCCTATATTGCCCAAACGGTTACAAAGGTACACGGAGTATTTAAGATGGATTTCGGTGTGCCCGAGGCGATGTGGGTCATTGAAGTCAAGGATTTCCCCGTAGTTGTCACCATGGATTCGCATGGCGGGAGTCAACATGCCGTGATTGACGACAGTTCTAAAAAAGTATTAGATGGGTTATTGAAAGAACCTTATTAACCAAAAGAGCGGAAGAGTTCTTCCGCTCTTTTTCTACCCTTACTAAATTGAATTGGTCATGATTATAATAACTTATCATGCCAAATAAGCTGCGGCGTTTGTTTACGTCCCCAATATTTGAAAACGAAGAAAAAACTCGTATCTCTCAACTCATGATGAATTTTTCATGGATTGCGATGGGAGTTATCTCGCTACTACTCGTAAGCCGCTTATTTTCGCAAACAGATCAGACGATTGCCCCAACCCTTATTCTTACCGGGATGATCGTTATTATTTATATCGTACAAGAAATTACCAAACGGGGGTATGTCCGAGTAGCCAGCCTGTTCATCCTATTTAGTTTATGGATTTCATTAACCTATCTCGCAGCACAAGCAGATGGTGTTCGCGATATTGCAATTCTTGGATATGTAATTGTCATTTTGCTTGCCAGTTTTTTAGTAGGATGGAAATCTGTCACTTCAATTGGGATCATAAGCCTACTTACCATTTGGTATTTTGCCTTTGCAGAATACAAAGGCTGGCGTGCCCTACACATTGACACACCTATCAATTATGCACGTGACCTTAGCGGTGCTTTTTTCTTAATTGGCGCCTTAATTTATTTACTAGTGAGTGGTTGGCAGCGTACTTTGCAAGCCTCTCGTACTGAGTTAAAAGAACGTCTACGTGCAGAAGAGAATCTCCAAAGACAGGCAGATTATTTAACAGCTTTACACGAAACAGCTTTAGGATTGTTAAATCGCTCAGAATTAATGCCCTTGTTAAAATCCATCCTCATTCGAGCATGTGATCTGCTCAACACCGAACATGGCTTAATTGAATTAGTCCTCCCAGACGGTTCTGCCCTTCGACAAGAAGTAGGGCATGGCATCTTATCTCAATTCAACGGTTCCACTACCTTGCGCAATGAGGGAGTGACTGGAACTGTTTGGGCAAGTGGACAATCCATCATCGTTCAAGATTATTTGAAATGGGAAAAAAGCATTCCAGGTTTTATCTCAACAGGTTTTCGAGCTGTGTTGGGAGTGCCCTTAATCGTGGAAAACCAGGTGATTGGCGTGCTTGCAGTTTCTTATGCTGAACCAGACCGTGTGTTTTCATCCCAACAGACCAATTTGATGGAAAGATTTGCTGCATTGGCAGCACTTGCCATTCACAACACACGCCTCAATGAACAGGTACAAAATGAGTTAAACGAACGAAAAGCAATGGAAGTGGCATTGCGTGAAAGTGAAGAGCGCTTTAGAAAAGTATTCCAAGCCAGCCCAGTTGCCATCTGCATTACGACGCTCAACGAGGGACGTCTATTGGATGCTAACGATTCGTATTGGAAAATGAGTGGATATGATCCAAAAACATCCATAGGAAAAACCTCTGAAGAATTAGTGTTTTGGGATAGTCCAGAAGAACGCCGTGATTTTGTTGCCCGCATCAAAATACAACGCTCCATTTACAACCCCGATTATGAATTCACCACCACGCAAGAAGAACCTCGCGCAGCTCTTGCTTTTTATGAACTAATCGACCTTAAGAATCAAGTCTGTGTGCTCTCAATGTTCTATGATGTAACAGCACAACGTCAAGCCGAACTTGCACTGCGTGAAAGTGAAGCCCGCATTCACGCAATTCTTAGCGCAATTCCAGATATGATTTTCGAAGTAAGCAAGGAAGGCACGTTACTGGGTTACATTGCATCTTCAGATCTACAGCCCCTGATTCCCCCCGAGCAATTCCTTGGACAAAACATCAGCGAACTCTTTTCTCAAAATATCACATCACAAACCATGTTTGCCATTGAGCGAGCTCTTTCCAGTGGACAATTACACGCCTTTGAATACGGCCTCCCTCCAGGGGAGGAGATTCAATTCTTTGAGGCTCGTGTCACTGCAATCACAAAAGAAACTGTGATTATCATGATTCGCGATATCAGCCAAAGAAAATGGGTTGAAACTGAACGCGAAACCTTAATTCAAGAACTTGAAACAAAAAATGCAGAGCTTGAACAATTCACCTACACTGTATCTCACGATCTCAAATCCCCCTTAATCACAATTAAAGGATTTCTTGGTTTCCTTGAGCAAGATGCCATCAATGGAAATACAGCTCGTCTCAAAACTGATATCAAACGTATCTCAGACGCCACTGAAAAAATGCAATCCTTACTTAGTGAGTTACTTGAACTTTCCCGCATTGGACGTCTGATTAATCCAATAGAAACTGTACCTCTTAATGAATTAATTGATGAAGCTGTTGAACTTGTTCAAGGGCGCCTTTTGTTAACCAAAGCTGATGTGAAAATTCAAAAAGACCTTCCTCGAGTTTTTGTCGATCGACGGCGTATTGTGGAAACCCTGCAAAACTTAATTGACAATGCCGCAAAGTTTTGCAGCGACCAAACCAACCCACTCATTGAAATTGGTCAGGAAGGATACGAAGATACCAAGCCCATCTTCTTTGTCCGCGATAATGGAATGGGGATTGAACCTGAACATCATGACCGCATCTTTGGTCTCTTCAACAAATTAAACGCAACTACAGAAGGTACAGGCATTGGCCTGACCCTCGTAAAACGTATCATTGAAATACACAATGGCAGGATTTGGGTCAAGAGTGAGCCAGGAAAAGGCGCCACTTTCTACTTCACGCTTCAAACGGGACCCGAAGCCTGATTCATGTTATAACTGGCAATATCTATCATCCAAGGAGCTTTTTATGAAAAGAGCAGTCAGTATCAGCATTGGTTCGTCTAAACGTAACAAGGCAGTGGAAGTGACATTACTTGGGGAAAAAGTAAGTATCGAGCGCATCGGTATGGATGGGGATATGGAAGCGGCCGCTCTAAAATATCAAGAGTTGGATGGTGTAGTAGATGCTTTTGGTGTTGGCGGAGCTGACCTTGGGTTGATGGTAGATGAAAAATGGTACCCCTTGCATTCAGTCAAACCCATGGTGCGATTAATTAAAAAAACTCCATTTGTAGATGGCACTGGTTTAAAGAACACCCTGGAAATTAAGTCTGCTCAATTCCTTGAAGCCAATCTCAAAGAGTATATTGAGAAGAATGGTGGAAAAAAGGTGTTTGTCGTCAGTGGCGCAGACCGTTGGGGCATGTCTTCCTCATTCTTAAACGCTGGCTATGAATGCGTATTTGGCGACATTATGTTTGCTCTGGAAATTCCTTTAGCTTTGCACACCGCCAAGCAATTAAAGACTCTTGCTGCTATCCTCATGCCAATTGTGGGACGTGTCCCATTTGAATGGGTCTACCCCACTGGCGAGAAGCAAGAGAAGCGCACCCCAAAATGGGAAAAATATTATCGCGAAGCCACAGTCATCGCAGGCGACTGTCACTACATCAAACGCTGTATGCCTGATGATATGAAAGGCAAAATTGTCTTAACCAATACAACCACCGCTGAAGATGTGGAATTGTTCCGCAAACTTGGTGTGAAATATCTAATCACCACAACCCCAGTATTAGAAGGCCGCTCCTTTGGGACCAACATGATGGAAGCAGCGCTTGTAGCACTGGCGGGCAAAGGCCGCTCACTGACCTGGAGTGAGTTGAATGAGATGATTGATAAACTTGGCTTTGGTCCACAAATGCAGGAACTTAACTAAAAGTAAATAAGAAACAAACAGGTGTTCACAAAACACCTGTTTGTTTCTATAAGAACACATAATTTTCTAATTCCAGGAGCAATTATGGATGCGATCGTCACTGCAGGTGGAATCCCACAACCGAAAGAACCCCTATATCCTTACTCAAACGGCAAATCAAAAGCATTGATTGATGTCGCTGGCAAACCAATGATCCAATGGATTTTGGATGCTTTGGATGAAGCAAAATCAGTGGATAATATCATCATTATAGGTTTATCACCTGAAGATGGAGTTAACTGTAAGAAACCAGTGCACTACATTCCAAACCAAGGGCGAATGTTAGCCAATATTGTAGTGGGTGTCAATAAAACTTTGGAATTAAACAAAGACAATGAATATGTCATGATTGTTTCTTCGGATATTCCCTCCTTAAAGGGAGAAATGGTTGATTGGCTTGTGGAAACATCCAAGACAACACAAGATGACATTTATTATGGTGTTTGCCCACGCCCTGTGATGGAAGCCAGATTCCCCACATCAAATCGCACTTACACAAAATTAAAAGATATGGAAGTCTGCGGGGCAGATATCAATATCATCCACGTCAGCATGGCAACAGATCATCTTGATATGTGGGAACAGCTAATCGGCAATCGCAAAAGTCCACTCCGCCAAGCTGCTGTTATTGGTTGGGATACATTGTTCAAGCTGGCTACACGTCAATTCGACTTGCAAGCTCTGGTCAAACGGGCCTCTGAACGCATCGGCATAAAAGGCCGTGCTATCATTTGGGATCGTGCCGAACCTTGTATGGACGTTGATAAGCCCCATCAACTTGAGTTGATGCGTGCAGACTTAACTGCACAACAAAATAAATCATGAAAGTGAATTTTATATACAAATGAGTTTTCGTTCTTTATTGGAATTAGATGCCCGGCTCTCCGACCAATTACGCGTGGCCGAAAAGCCGGGTCTTTTACGCAACATCGCTGTTTTCTTTGCCCACTCCGGTGATTCATGGTTTTGGGCGGCGGCGCTCATCATTGCTTGGTTTTTTAGTTCCAACTTTTGGAAAGAATGGGAAACCGTTGAGTTCATGGGGCTTGCTGGACTCGCCGCAGTGGTCCTTGCAATTAAATTTATGGTGAAACGTAAACGCCCTGAAGGCGATTGGGGTGGAATCTATCGCAATACAGATCCACACTCCTTTCCATCTGGACATGCTGCTCGTGCCTTTCTTCTCGCTGTTGTAGCCACGGCTCTTGCTCCGGGTTGGCTGGCTCTCATTCTTTGGGTGTGGGCTCCACTGGTAGCGCTGGCTCGTGTTGCAATGGGCGTGCATTATTTATCAGATATTATTGCTGGCGCCATTCTCGGAACTATCGTAGGGATTGTTGGTCTTCAATTTTACGTGAGTCTGCATACCTGGTTTGTCAATTGGTCTGGCTTTCGTTTTTGGTAAATGATTTTATGATAAACAATCGCAGGGATACTTTCCCTGCGATTGTTTTTAAGGCAAAACTCTTATGAAAATTCGTTCAATTACTTATTTCTTAAATCCCGGCTGGCCTTTGGATGAATCCAAATTCCGTAAGGCAGGTGAATTTCTTGCAAACGCAAAAAAAGCCTACGCTGCTGCTGGCTATGAAGTTCAAACCACTCGCCTTGCCACTACCCCATTTTCAAAAACTCTACACGGCAAACTCGAAGAGACTCCTCTCTTCGCACAGAACATATCGAAGATGTTGAATCAAATTGGAGTGGAGTATGCTGCGTTGGGTCCCGCATTAATCGAATCCTCAAATAGTTATTCCATTCTTCCAGAAGCAATCGCTGCCGCTGAAAATATTTTTTTCAGCGGTGAAATGGCAAATAAGGCATCTGGCATTTCATTGCAAGCCATTCGCGCTTGTGCAGAAATTATTCGAAAATCATCCACCATCACGGCAGATGGATTTGCAAATTTGCGTTTTGCTGCACTGGCAAATGTTCAGGCGGGGGCACCATTCTTTCCTGCCGCATATTGGAATGAGGATAAACCTGCTTTTGCAATCGCAGTCGAATCAGCCGATTTGGCTGTAGCAGCATTTGAAAACACAAATTCCTTGGAAGATGGAAGAAGAAATTTAATTTCTGAAATTGAGAAACACGGGAAAGCCATTGCGCAAATATCAAAAGAAGAATTATCAGATACTCACTTTGTTGGTATTGATTTCTCTCTTGCGCCATTCCCTGATGATGCTCACTCTTTGGGCAATGCAGTTGAAAAAATCGGAATTCCAAAAGTTGGTTTGCATGGTTCATTAGCTGCTGCTGCGATTCTTACCGAAGCTGTAGATCGCGCTAATTTCCCACACACAGGATTTAGCGGTTTCATGCAACCGATTCTTGAAGACTCAGTTTTGGCAAAACGCGCGGCTGAAGGCACATTAAACATTAAGGATGCTCTGCTATATTCTGCAGTATGTGGCACGGGCTTGGACACAGTTCCTTTGCCTGGCGATACCACCGCAGAAGAAATGACACCAATACTTTTGGATTTGTGTGCATTAGCCATGCGATTGGACAAACCGCTCACCGCGCGGCTGATGCCTGTTCCTGGCAAAAAAGCAGGGGACGTCACTGAATTTGAATTCGGCTTTTTCGCAAACAGTAAAGTGATGACCTTGGAAAGCGAACCGCTCCACCGTTCCCTCGCTGGAAACGAAAATTTCTTCTTACATAAAAAACGTTCCAATGCATAAGCATTGGAACGTTTTTTATTCACGCCAGTAATCTCCCCCACCACCTTCTCTCTTCATTAAGCCTGATCCCACCAATTCACGCCGCAAACTGGCAACATCTTCATGATATTTGCTGAGAATTTCGTTTACCTTCTTCTCGCTGTATCTCTTGTTTAATTCAAACGCCTGTGCCAGATAGCGTAGTATGGCATCCAATTTCTTTTTTTGCGCAGGGATTGTTTTCAAACTTCCGTCTTTACGGGTGTAATCCTTAATCACTTTATTATCATAGGCATCTGCATCCACATCTGCCACCGAAGCGCTAAGATTCTCTTGTGAAAATAAGCTTTTAGATTTCTCTTCCAAGGCTTTCTCGTCCAATTGATATACATTGTAGTAGCTTTCTGCCTTGGCACTCACAAGCCCTACCTGCGCAAGCTTAGCCAAATGATGGGAAACCGTTGAAGGTTTAAGGTTGAGCAGAGCCGCAAGCTCTTCCACACTATAGGGTTGTTGAGCCAACAACCCTACAATCTTGAGGCGATTGGCATCTGCCAGTGCTTTGAAGAAAGTTACCAGTTCATCGCTCATGCTTCTCGAATCCTTGCGTTAAGATTGTATCCATTTTCAACGGGTTGAAGTTTCTCCAGCCAAATCATTTCCAATAACGTCAATTCATCATTCAAATTGAAATTTGGATCTTCTTTAATATTCACTTCTTCCAAAATTTCAAACACAAATTGATCAGGGCCAAGCTCATTCCAATCGTTTTGAAGCGCCTTACTGGTGTGGCTTCCAATTTTCAACATGAATTTATGACGGTTCAAAGGTCCTTCGAGATTCAGGCTACTGCCAAGTAACATCTTCCCACTCACAAGATTCTTTACTTGATACACCCCAGCAGGTTTGACTCGTTCTTGGTATTCGCGATTAAGTTCTTTTCTCGTTTTTAATTTACTTTCCATCACAACCTCAATCTTTTTAAAAAATAAATGGAATGATGCGCCAGGATTTCTTCCGATAGCTTTCCCATTCTTGTCCGAACTCCTGTTGCATCAGCGATTCCTCTGCATAGATTCTCCATATCAAGACAATACTTAAAGCGACCACAACAAGGATTGAAAGATAGGATCGGAAAACGATAGAGATTCCCGTAAAAAAGACCAGAATTCCCAAATACCGTGGATGACGAATATAAGTATAGGGACCATTCTGAATAAGTTTATGATTCTTTTGAAGAGTCACCTTGATGCTAAATTGTTCGTCAAGATATTTTTCTGCAATTTGCATCAGGAGAAAGCCTGGAATCAAAAGCAGAAATCCCAAAAATCTAGTTGCATTACCAAAGGGGAATACTCCGATTGAGTGTCCATCTGAAAACGGGGCAAGGATAACCACTGCCAAACTGAAGATTTGAATCAGAATTAGGTCAATCCTGCTTTTCTTGACATCATCTTTTTCCTGGCCCCTATTCGTTCCAGCTTGCGGGTTATATAAAATTCCAAACAATTGTAATAAGAGAATAATAACCGCATAACTTACTCTGGCAGGATTATTAAAAAATTGAGGAATTCCAGAGAGTCCCCAACCCAATAATGGCAAGCCGAGAAAAATAAATGACCCAGCCAGCAAGGCCAATATATAAAAAGACAAAGGCTTCTTCATTAGTTATACTCTCCAATATCGCGAACCGTCACCTTCACGACCGAGCATTCCAGCATCTACGAGATAACGGCGCAAAGCCGCGGTATCTTCATTAAAACGACGAAGAAGGGTATTTACATCCTTCTCGGTGTAATTCTTATCCATCTGGAATTGATCAATAAGGTAATTCAAAATCACCTTCAGCTTTGCTGGTTGAGATGGAATTTGCTTAATGCTTCCATCTGCATTGAGATAAGCCTTCAGCACCTTTTTAGCAGTTTCATCCATCCCATCCTCTGGGACAAAAGTTGGGCGATCTTGAGCAAGTTTTTCACGGGCCAATGTTGCCAGACGGTCATCATTTAAAGAATAACTTTCACCATTCACAGAAACGGCCCCTACCTGTTCAAGATATGCAAGGTGATCCACAACATCACGTATGGAAAGCTCTAGACGTGCTGCAATTTCTGCACGAGTACCAGCTTTTTGAGAAAGGAAGCCAATAATCCGTAACCGTTCCGGGTTGGACATGGCCTTTACAAAATCAAGGATTTCAGTCATTTTTCACATCCGTAAATCTAATTCGATATATATCAAATTAGATTTTAGAGGGATTTTCAAAGGTTGTCAAGAGCCGTTTGAAATAGAAACAGGCTCAAACGTGAAAAGAAGCGAAGCGTCCGAAAGAGTATGGGGTTGAATCAGTTATAATTTCAAAATCAATGTTTTAAGTTTTGGAGGTGTTAGTGGATCTTTCAACACATGCTTTTTTTGAGGGAAAAATTGTCCCTTGGAGCGAGGCAAAAATCAATATTGCCACGCATGGCTTTTTATATGGAACTTCAGTCTTCAGTGGAATGCGTGCTTATTGGAATGAAGATAAAAAGAAACTTTTTGTATTTCGCCCATTTGATCATTACCGCCGTTTGCTAAATTCAGCCCGCATGATGGCAATGGAAATTCCATATGATGAAGAGGGCTTAATAGACTTGACCTTGAATTTATTACGTACAGATGATTGGAAACAAGATGTGTACCTACGCCCCACAATCTATAAGGCAGATATGGGAATTGGAGTACGTCTGCATAACTTAAAAGATGAATTTTGCATGTTTGTGATGCCATTCGAAAAATATGTCAACAACGATACAAACGCCCATGTGACTTTCTCTTCATGGCGACGTATCGACGATAATGCCATTCCTGCACGTGGCAAGGTTTCAGGAGCATATGCAAATTCTGCGCTTATAAAAACAGATGCCAATCGCGCTGGCTTCGATGAAGCCTTGGCCCTCGACAGCAATGGGCATGTCTCTGAAGGCTCGGCCATGAATATTTTTATGATGCGCGATGGTGTTCTCGTCACGCCCCCTGTGACGGATAATATTTTGGAAGGCATTACGCGCCGTTCCGTTATCGAATTAGCACGCAATGAACTCGGGCTTGAGGTTATGGAACGCTCCATTGACCGCACTGAGGTTTCAATTGCAGAAGAACTATTTATGACTGGCACCGCAGCTCAAATTGTTGCAGTGACAAAGGTTGACCATCGACCCATTGAATTGGAAAGATGGGACCGATTACAACGAAGTTACGTGAATTATTTGATGATGTCGTAAGAGCAAAAAATCAAAAATATCAAAAATGGAATGTGGAAGTGTAAACAAAAAAGCGGCCAAAGATTGGCCGCTTTTTTGTTTAGGAAATCGGTTTATTTGCTAACCATTTCCTTCATTTGCTCCACATAAGCAAGGGATTGATGACGGAAATATGTATTGTACAGCTCGGCATAATGACCTTTTTGATTTAGTAAACCTTCATGGCTACCTTCTTCAATGATAGTACCTTTTCGCATCACAACAATACGGTCTGCAGCTTTGACCGTGGAAAGACGATGAGCAATCAAAATGCTGGTTGAGTTTTTCAGAATCAAATTCAAGGCCTGTTGGATTTGCCATTCTGTAAATGGATCCACACTGGCTGTCGCTTCATCCAAAATAAAAATGGCTGGATTTTGCACGAGTACACGCATCAAAGCTACCAGTTGACGCTGCCCCATCGAGAGCCTGCCGCCACGCTCCCCCACCTCGGTATGCAAACCATCGGGCAAGGTTTCAAGCCACTCACCATCCCCAATCTTGCGAGCAAGCCGAAGCATTTCTTCTTCAGGAACGCCTGGGGCGGCATAACGGATATTATCTGCTACTGTTCCTGAAAACAGGAATGGCACTTGCGAAACAATTCCCAATTGACGACGATATTGACTTAAATCCAAGGTGCGGATGTCACGTCCGTCAATCATCAAATGGCCTTGTTGAAATTCATAAAAGCGAGCAATTAATTTTGCAATCGAAGATTTGCCTGCGCCGGTATGTCCTACCAGAGCAAGAGTCTCTCCGGGTTTGATGAGCAAGTTGAAGTCCGTGAGAATCGGCTCTTTATCCGAATAGCGGAAATGCATGTGATCAAAATGTATCTCACCTTTAAGGCGCGGGACATCATTTGTCTCTTTTTGAATCACATTTGGATCTGCATCAATCAAAGCAAAGACACGTTCGGCGGCAGATAATCCTGATTGAATTTGAGCCCAGAAAGAAGTTAAATTTAAAACAGGGAAGAAGAACTGATCAAGGCTCATGATAAAAAGATACCATGCGCCAATGCTCACCAATCCACTTGCCGCACTCAAACCACCGACATAAACTAATACTCCTACAAAGACACCGCCAATGGCATTCAACACAGGAAAGACCAAGGACAGAATTAATCCGCGTTGCACATTGACTTGATAGGATTGTTGATTCGATTCGTCAAAAGATGCAAAGATGCTGGCCTCTTGACGGAAGTTCTTCGCAATGGAAATTCCACTAATGGTTTCTTTGATGGCGGCATTCACATCAGACATGGCCTTCATGCCTTTTTTGGTCACGCGCCTTGCAAGCACACGAAAACCTGAAGCGATTGCAAAAATAAATGGCAGGAAACCAATCAATAACAAGGCGAGACGCCATTCCGTGCGAAATAGAACGATGGCAACCAAAAACGCTTGAATAATTTGAGAAACAACGTCGGTAACAATGACAACCAGTTGTCCAAAATCATTTGTATCGGATGTAATGCGCGAGACGATACGACCTGAAGAAAATTGATCATAAAAAGAAAGGTCATGCTCGGCGGCAGCACGGAAGGCTCGAGTACGCATATCGAGTACGACATCACCAACTGCACGCACGATCAAACCGCGCCTCAACCAGTTCAATCCCCACAAGCCAAACGCCACACCGACCAAGGCTGCTCCCACCCATGCGATTGCGGTGTTACTTGGCTGGTGTTGAATCAAATCCACCATGCGGCTGACTACAACAGGCAGGGATGCACCAATAATCGCCAATAAAATAATGACAATGGATGCATACACCAGCCGTGAAATTTGTGTATTAAAGTAATTCACCATGCGGCCAATCAATACACGGTCTGTATATTGACGGTCATATTTTTCGTCTTCAAGTCCTGCAAAGAAACCCATAGTAGTTAGCCTTTAGCTTTATTTATTCTCTAAAAATTCTCGAATACGCTTCAGATGTCTTCATCAATTCATCGTGTGAACCAATGGCGACAATTTCTCCCTTGCGGAGAACAATAATCAAATCTGCCCAGCGGATTTGTGACAGGCGATGTGTGATGACAAAAGTAGTACGTCCGCGAGATGCATTGGCAATGGCTCGTTGAATCTTATCTTCGGTAGCCGAGTCAATGGCAGAGGTGGAGTCATCAAGCACCAACACACGTGGATCCGTGAGGAAGGCACGCGCTAGTGCAATGCGTTGACGTTGTCCACCTGAAAGAGTCACGCCACGTTCCCCCACAGCCGTGGCATAGGTATCTTCAAAATCAAGGATGAAATCATGAGCCTGTGCGGCAATAGACGCAGCCATGACTTCATCTTTGGTGGCGCCAGGTTTGCCAAAAGCAATATTATCGCTGAGTGAACGCGAGAATAAAAAGATATCCTGTTCGATGATGGAGATTTGCTCACGCAGTGAAGCAAGGTTCCAATCCCGTACATCCACACCATCTACCAAAACCTGTCCAGTAGAAATGTCATAGGTGCGGTTAATCAATTTTGCCAGTGAAGTTTTGCCTGCACCCGTTTGCCCTACAATGGCCACAGTTTGACCTGGTTGTACTTTGAATGAAATATTTTTTAGTACGTTCTCACCATTGGGATATTTAAACGAGACATTGCGAAATTCAATTTCGCCGCGCATTTCCGAGGTCCGCCCTGAAGCGTTTTGATCCAGTTTGGTCTCGCTATTAATTAATTCCAGAATACGGCGAGCAGAGGAAAATCCAGAAGAAATTTGTGAGTATGCCCAAGTTGCTGTAAAAGTTGGAAAACCTAAAAGCTGCAGAATTCCAAAATAAGCAATAATCGCGCCAACATTAATCAACCCAGCACGATACAGCAAAATGGCGTGCACCAAACCTGTGGCATAGGCCATGCCCAATAACAACATGCCAACATACTTGGCTTCCAAATCACCTTGTTGCACAAAGGCATTGCGCACTTCGCGTGCATTCATACCAAAGCGGTCTACTTCTGCAACCTCTTGGGCAGCACCCTTCATAATCTCCACCCCATCCAAAGATTCAGAAAGATGCGTATTCATTTTCCCAAAAGTCTCACGCACATCATCCGTAATCGGTGACAGTTGTTTCAGATAACGCGTCAATGCGATGAAATATATAATCGTAAAAGCAAGTGGAGTAGCAATTAACGAGAAGTGATAGCGTGGCGCAAAGAAAATCGGCATAAGAATAAACATGAAAGAACCCACTACAAGGTTGACTCCCGGGCTAAACATGTAATTCACTTCGCGTACATCATTTGTGGCACGTGCCATCGTATCGCCAACAGGCTGCAAATTATGGAAGGTCATACTCTTACCCAGTAAAGACAAGTACAACTCATCGCGGATATCGCGTTCCATTTTTTGTGCCATTAACTCTGCGCCAAAATTTCTTCCAAATTGCAATACACCTCGCACAATTTGTGAAATGCCAATCGTCAGCGCCAGTGGCAACAAAACAGAAGTATCAGGCGAAGGTTTCAACATAGCATTGAAAGCATCACCTGTAAGAACAGGGACCACCGCGGCGAGCACTGCATTCCCAACTGCGCCCAAAAAGAGCATAATCATAATTAACCAATACGGGCGCACATGGGAAAGAATCCAACGCATAGCGGTTGAATGTTCATATTTATTTTTACGTTGTAAGGTAAATTCTGCAGGGATGGTAGTAGTAGAAGTCATAGAACAATTGTACCATTTTTAGATATTCCATCTTCGCAACCATCAATTCAGATAGGGGTTGTCTTATTTAGGCAGGCAATTCGGCCAGCCCATTTATTTTTCAGGAGAGTATAAAATGCATTTACCGACTTCCCTTGCAAGCTGGTGTGTGTGGTTGTTTTTCCTTTGGTATGGTTTGGCTACTTTTATCCCTGCACTGAACACAGATCTTTTCAAAAAAATCGCAGGGATACTGGCACTGGGTATCTTTGTCTTTAACGTCCTTGGGATGTAACTTTAGAAAAAATAATATGACCTCCCTTCATGGGAGGTCATATTATTTAAGTTCAGACAATATCTCTGCGTACCGAAACGTGTTGACATCTTCCATATTATCTTCGATGCTCCACCATGCAGACAGGATGGCGTGAGCCGTTGACCACTTGATGATCTTTTCGCGCTCCCAGCCCAACCTTTCGGCAAGGATGCTCACCCGCCTCTCAGCGTGGACCTTGAACCTGCTCCAGTCCGAAATGCTGCTCCATGGGTTGAGCATGAGCGGACCTACCTCATACCCAACAGGCCCAATCACTCCCTTCGGATCAATGACCAGCCAACCGCGCTCCGATGAAAGAATATTGAAGTGATGAAAGTCGCCGTGCATTAATTTCACATCGGTATCGGCAAATAACTCGGGCAAAAATGATTCCACTCGCTCCAAAAGTTTTTTTGGGAATGGCCCCGTCCCGCCATCAAAGTGCGGACGTATCTTCTTCAACCCAGCAAACCAATCTGATAATTTAATAAATTTATTGTCACTTGGAACTTTGCGCCATAGCTTACTCATCACCTCGGCGGCGATGATCGTGCGTTCTTCATCATCTTCAAGCTCGGCAAGCATCTTGCCAGGCTTGAGGCGTTCCAACAACAAAAGCCCGCGCTCTTCGTCATGTTCGAGCAATTGACAGGCACCGTCACCGTTGAATAATTTCAGCGCGGTCATTTCGCTGGTCAACTCAGGGTTTGGGACTCCCATTTTGAGGATGACCTCGTCATCACCTCGATTTGCAAAAGCGACAAAGTTAAAAGATAAATTGGGAACAGGAGTTACCTTCGTCAATCCCCAACGGTCTGAGACCTCATCTATTAAAACAGGAAGGACAGCGAGAAATCTCTCGCCGTCCTTTTTGTAGACGTTTTTTATGGTGGAAATGAAGGTTTCGGGGAGTTGCATTTTATCTATCGTATTCCATTGGGACACAGCGGCGCTGTATTCCTACAAGACTATTTCACCCAACCCAGACCAATGCGTCCGCGTTCGGTTTCGATCTTCTGGATCTCTACGTCGATGATGTCACCCACTTTGAGGACGGTGCCGTTGGGGATC
>JAXLVT010000013.1:0-99350 GCA_046328925.1 Anaerolineales bacterium | reverse complement strand
CCGATGGGCAGAAGCGGGCTGAGGCGCATCCCGAAGCGGATGTTTTGTAGTTTCACACGCGGGTCGTTTTCTGGAAGAACCCCATCGGAACTGGCAATTGTGATTTGGTCAGGAATCACCAACGCGGCGGTCTGTAATTGAGTCTGAATCAACGGCGTGAGAATCGGTTGCATGGATTCAGGTGGTTTGCAGAATTGCATTTGCTGATTCGTCAACAGGTTAAGAGTCATCTGTCCGAGCTGTGTGATGGTGCAATCAGGCTGCGTGTTCAACAAGTCAAAGACCGCTTGTACGCTTGCGTCGTTGGTCAGGTTGGCTTTGAGGGGGATGAGAGAAATTTGCGCCGAGTTTGTTTGCATGTTGAGATATGCAAAGGTAGATGCGAGCGCATCATTGCCGATTGTGGTGAGTGCATCTTGCGGCAATATCTTTCTAAAGAAGGCTTCCCAGGCTTGGTCACTCATGCCCTGCATGGTGAGGGGCAAGTTGGTTAAATCTGAAGAGGTGATGGTCTTGGCAATTAATGCTGGAACTTGATTGTAAAAAGCTTCATTGGCAAACACAGTTTGATAGGTCTCCGCGCGAAATGCACGGCGGTCAAAGGTAAAGAGCACCAATGCCAGTACAGCGGTCAGAATGAAGAGAAATGCGAAGAGATAAGAGAAAAGTTTTTTGAGAGTGTTCATGAATTCCAAAGGGTTCGCTTGATTGGGGGCTCAGCCCCCAATCAAGCGGGGGATGCATCCTTTATTTCGCAGTCAACATCTCGATGTAATCTTGGGTGACCACTTCGGCATTTTCAGCACCAAGCAACTCCAACAACTCACTGACGAGTTGTGCTTTGTTGTCCGCATCTTTGCGACTCCAAGTGCGGCTCTTGATTTCAAGGAAATGTCCCATGGCGGGTTCTTTAATTTCATCAAGGTTCACGAACAATTCAGTTTTCTTATACGTGATGTGCCATCGCAAACGATCTTTCACAATTGAAATTTCTTTCGCGGGTTTAAAGTATTCTCGATAAAAGCGTGAGGTGTGAATGGCGGGGGCAATATAGCGACTGCGGGAAAGTAACACATCGTGGCCGATTTCCCCTTCCCGTTTTTGCCCAAGCAAAGTCAAACGTGAGCGGACGCTTTGCGAGAGTCCCTTTTCATCAATGAGATTATCTTCACGGAAACGTAAACGTCCCTGTGATGGATCTTCGAAGATGAAATAATCATCGAATTGTTGATAATGCTTGTGAGCGTTGATTTGAATTTCAGAACGCTTCATATTCTCGACCAGTTGAACTGGGTCAGCTACCTTGACCTTGACCTGCACCTCAAACGATTCTTCCTGAGCCGAGCCGCCCAATGCAATCAATTTCGAAAGCACAGACTTTTCACGTTCAATCAGGAAGGTGTCAATTTTCTTAGCGATGCTTTGTGCTTCTTTGAGCAGATCACCTTCGTTGACAGTTAACAGGTTGTGATTTCGCATTAGCCATTTGCCGTTGACCATCACATCGGTCACGTCAGTAGATTTAGATGCATACACCAATTGAGCGTAGGCATTGTTCGGGTCACGACGGAAGCGTGGAGAATTGTGAATAGGGGAGGTGTCGACAATGATCAGGTCAGCACGTTTGCCTACTTCCAACGAGCCTGTCAAATGGCCGATGTGAAGCGCTTGCGCGCCGAGGCGCGTTCCCATCAAAAGAGCAGTTGCTGCAGGCACAACGGTTGGGTCATTGGAAGAAGCTTTCGCTACGAAAGAAGCGAGACGGATTTCTTCAAACATATCGAGGTCGTTGTTGGAGGCGGGGCCGTCGGTGCCGATGCCCACGTTGACTCCGTTTTCAAGCATTTTTTGTACAGGCGCAAACCCCGAAGCCAGCTTGAGATTGGATGATGGATTATGTGAAATGCCAGCGTTCACATGTTGTAGGGTTTTGATTTCACCTACATCGATGTGAGTACAATGCGCGGCGATGACTTTCGCTTCAAGCACTCCCTGCTTCTTGACGTATGGAACAACAGGCATGCCTTGTTCGTTGCGCATATTTTCCACTTCAAATGCAGTTTCAGAAATATGGATGTGTAGTGGTACATCGAATTCTTGCGCGATATTCGAACAAGTTCGCAAAATTTCAGGCGTGGTGGAATACGGCGCATGGGGTGCAATGGCTGGGACGATGAGTGGATGTCCCTTCCACTTTTTGATGAATTCGCGCGCGTAGGCAATTGAATCTTCAAATGCGGGCGCATCGGGCGCTGGATACTTCATCACTGATTCACCACAGACGGCGCGCATGCCCGCATCGGCTGTGGCTTTGGCAATGTCATCTTCAAAGAAATACATATCGTTGAAAGTGGTCACGCCACTGCGGATTTGTTCAGCACAGGCGATTTGTGTTCCAAGGCGGACGAAATCAGGTGAAACAAATTCGCGCTCTACAGGTAACATGTAGCCCATCAACCACACATCGAGGCGCAAGTCATCGGCAAGGCCACGCAATAGAGTCATGGGCACATGCGTATGTGCGTTGACCAACCCCGGCATGAGCACTTTGCCTTTGCAATCGATGATTTCGTTCCCTGAATAATTGGCTTTAATTTCAGCCTCTGGTCCAACCGCAACAATTGAATCCCCTTTGACTGCTACTGCACCAGGGTCATATTGATTTAATTTGCCATCCATTGTAAGAACGGTGGCGTTGATGAAAAGTGTATCGACAGTTTGAGTCATTCAATCTCCTTTTATTTTCTTTAGAGTAGTTTAATTTTCCCAATTTAATAAAACATTCAATGCTTTCAAATTTTGTTTGAAGTCTGTATAGGTATGAGTGGAAAGTTCCATATCCACAGAGGTAGCACCCATTTCAACAGCATAGTCTGCTAAGGTTCCAGTAAAGACACATCCCAAGTCCACGGGAGGAAAGGGATAGCCTGTTGCTTCACCAAGTGCTTCTGCAAAACGATAGGAATTTTCTTCCCAAGGTTCACCACCAGGGAAAACGCCCAAGGCCGCGCTGTGATAACTGATTAACGTTTTTATTTGATGTGTTTTTAAAAAGTTCATCACAGTTTTTGTTTCAGGTTCCGAGCCTGGTCCTGTTCCACCAGTAGAAGGACCATAATTCCAGCATCCATCACGATCCCAAGTAGCAGCCCAATTGGTAGGGAAGTTTCGATTCAAGTCCACACCATGGTCGTTTACCCTTCCGTCGTAGCCGTGGTCACGAGCATCGCCATCAGGGTTTAAGTTTCGCAAAATGAACAAAGTCACATCTTTTGGAATCACATTTGGATTTTCATAGATGTATTGAATTAATTCATCGGCCAAGGCAATGGTGTTCCATTCATAGCCGCCATGAATCCCCGCAATAATCATCACTTGTTTTTTTCCATAGCCAAAACTATACACGTCAATGGGTCTGCCTGAAACTGAATAGCCAATGGTGACTGGGCGAGTCATTGGCTGACCATTCCCTTGAAGAATAAAAGGGGTGGCTGTTTGCACCACAATCATCGTTGATAGTGGATTGGGTGTAATCGTTGGAATCTCATAACTTGATGAAGTCGGAGTCGGAAAGTCTCCAAATGGAAATGTAGCCGTAGGGACTGGAATGTTGCCTTGCTGGGGAAGTTGCTGTTGGGCTGGTTGAGGTGCGGCTGCCGAAACAGGGTTCATAGCCCAATAAATAAAGAATACCAAGGCTATGCTTAACACACCAACGATATTCAAACCCCAGGCAAGCGCCACCCAAATCGTGTCTTTGCGGCGACGTGGCGGCATATCAATTCATTTCCTCTAACGTAGTGCGCAGCCAATTCAAAGCAAGGTTCATGCTCCAGCGCGGCAAACTGCGTGGAGGTCCGCCATAGGTGATGTGATGAGTCTTTTCGCCTTTGGTTGTGATTATCGCCATTTCAGCGGCGCGTTCTTCAGTGAAAACCGAAACACCCAAAGCAATATCAGCGTTTGAGTCTGCGCGAGCGGAGCGTAATGCTTGCATCAGTGCATCAGGTGTCAGATTGGGAAGGGAAGCGGTGTGTGGAACTTTGCGAGCTAGCAATCCATCAAGGCCACTTTCAATTGCAGTCAGAGTTAATCCGCGCTTAGCCACCATGTCCAATACGACTTCTTCGAGTTTGTCTTCATCGGCACCGAAGACGACAGAGCCGAGTCTTTCACGCACCTGTGACTCGATTTCGGCAATCATGGCATTGGCTTCGCTTTCGCTTTTTGCTTTCGCCGTGATGCGTACATCCACAACGCCTGTATGCGCGGCGAGGCCTACCGTTGGATTGCTCAGCATTTCGAGATCTGCAATCTTTTCATCAATCATGCCTTCGCCGAGACCTGAGCAATGCAACACACGCACCTTGATGACTTCATCAAGCTTGAATCTTTTTTGCAAATAAGGAATCACCGACTCGTGCAAAATGTGTTCCATTTCTTGTGGCACACCTGGTAATGAAATCACGGCATTGGTTTCGGTTTCAACAATAAAACAGGGAGCCGTGCCGACGGGGTTTTTCAATCCTAGCGCACCTTTGGGAACATACGCCTGTCGCTTTTGATTTTCAGATGGCTTGCGTCCATAGCGTGCGATGGTATCAACCACTTGCTGCCACAAGTCTTCACGGAATTCAGTTTCAACTCCAACGGCTTTTGCAACGGCTTCGCGTGTTGGGTCATCTACGGTTGGGCCAAGCCCGCCTGTGGTGATGATGATATTTGCACGGCTCATTGAATCCCGAATCACTTCTGCAATTCGGTCTGTGTTATCGCCGATGGTGATGGTGCGATACAAGTCCACACCCAACCCGCGTAAATTTCTGGCGATGTAGCGAGTGTTGGTATCTACAATTTCACCCAATAATATTTCTGTACCAATTGTAATAATCTCTGCTGATGTCATAATTTTCTCATCTATCTGCTTGCTCAATAGGGGCTTAGCCCCTATTGAGCAAAAGTTTTAAACTACATTGTACTCTTGAATTAATCGCCCCTCTGCAAAGCGCTTTAGGTCGAGCATCGAAACATCCACACTTGAAAACTTTCCATCCAAAATAAACTCGCTCATTAATTTCCCAGAGATGGGTCCGTGCATAAAGCCATGCCCTGAAAAACCTGTGCATAGGAAGAAGCCATGTACATCTGTTGCTCCATAAATAGGGTGAGCATCCGGTGTGACTTCATACAAACCTGCCCAATGCGAAGCACGACTGGCTTTTTCCACGAGCGGCATTCGTTCAATAGCGGCTTCCAAATTTACCAATTCAAAATCTTCATCCACGGTTTGGTCATACCCAGCGCTTTGGTTTTGATTGCTCATGCCAATCAACAAACCTTCGCCTTCCCGATGAAAATAAAGCGACTTCGCAAAATCAATGACAAATGGAAAATCTTCAGACACTTCTTTCAATGGGTTGGTGGTAAACATTTGCCTGCGCAGGGGAGTGACTGGGATTTCGATCCCTGCCATCTTTCCAATTTGACTCGACCAGGGCCCAGCGACGTTGAGAACGGTGCGCGTCTTGATTCCGCCGAGGCTGGTTTGCACTTCTTCCACATTTCCGCCACTGACGGTGACTCCAATCACCTCAACTCCCGAAATGGCTTTTACTCCCAACTTCTGGGCTGCAGTGATATATCCCATTACCACGCCGTTAGGGTCAACGGTCCCATCTTTTTGGTTGAATGTGCCTGCAATGGCATCTTCAAATTTCATCAACGGCAATCGTGCGCGGACATCATCTCCGCTGAGCAACTGAGTCCCTACGCCAAGTTTGTTTTGCATTTCTACATTGTGTTTGAAAATGGAAGCTTCGTTTTCATTGGTTGCCACAAGCAAATATCCACATTGCCTGTAATTGACTTCCTGTCCAATTTCTTCTTTGAAGCGCTCAATCATCGGCAGGCTTTCCATCGAAAGCTTGACATTGATTTCAGTCGAGAATTGATAGCGAACGCCACCAGCACATCGGCCTGTCGCTCCTGTGCCAAAGTATTGTTCTTTCTCAAGTAAAACGATGTTCTTAAATCCGCGCTTGGCGAGGTGATAGGCTGCGCTGGCTCCCATCACTCCGCCACCGATGATGACAATGTCTGCTGTATTTGGTAGGCTCATTTTGTTTTCTTTGACTGGACAAGTTTGATTTTACAAAAGACCCGTTTTCACGCTGTGGCGGAAAACGGGTCTCTGACAGATGATTTGAGGTCTGATTTTATTCGACGCCGAGGTATGTCTTTTGAACTTCCTCGTTCTTCATCAACTTTTTGGCATCGTCTGCCAGAACGATTTCGCCAGTTTGAAGTACATATCCACGGTGTGCAATGGAGAGTGCCATTAAGGCGTTTTGTTCTACTAACAGAATGGTGGTGCCTTCTTCGTTCAGTTTTTTGATGATATCGAAGATTAACTCTACGAGTAGGGGAGCGAGACCCATGGAGGGTTCATCCAAAAGAAGAATCTTTGGCTTGGCCATCATGGCACGTCCCATGGCGAGCATTTGTTGCTCACCACCAGAGAGGGTACCGCCTTTTTGGTGGACACGTTCCTTCAAGCGTGGGAAGAGCGAAAATACATGGTCAAGGTCATCTTTGTAGCTGGTGAGATCTTTACGAACGTAAGCTCCCATTTCAAGATTTTCCATCACGGTCATGCGTGGGAAAATCATACGACCTTCAGGGCTTTGGGCTACACCGTACTCTGCAATTTTGTGTGCATCCATCTTTTCCAATGAGACGCCATCCAGAGTCACCGTTCCAGTGCGGGGCTTGTTCAAACCTTGAATGGTTCGAAGCGTAGTGCTTTTGCCAGCTCCATTGGAACCGATCAAGGTCACAATTTCGCCGTCATTAACGGTCAGCGAAATCCCTTTCAAGGCGTGAATGTTGCCGTAGTAGGTATGTACATCTTTTAATTCAAGCATGTTGATTCCTCGCCTCTTTATTTGGTGGAGGTGTTTTTACCGAGATAGGCTTCAATGACGCGTTCGTTCTTCTGTACTTCAGATGGAGAACCTTCTGCAATCTTTTCACCATAATCCAAAACAGAAACGCGGTCTGAGATGGCCATCACGACGCGCATGTGATGTTCAATCAATAGGATTGTGAGGTTGAGGTCTTTGCGAAGGCGCTGAATGAAGTTGGTCAGGTCAATGGTTTCGTTGGGGTTCATGCCAGCGGTGGGTTCGTCGAGCAGAAGAATCTTGGGTTGGGAAGCAAGGGCTCGGGCGATTTCGAGGCGTCTTTGTAAACCATAGGATAGATTCTTGGCGGTCACATTCGCGTCGCTTCGGCGCAAACCAACATATTCCAAGAGGTCCAATGCACGGGCTCGGGCATCAGCTTCTTCTTTCATAGTGGATGCATTGCGAAGTACTTGCCCAAGAATATTTGAGTTCATGCGGCAGTGTTCACCAACCAAAATATTTTCCATTGCAGACATGTTTGCAAAGAGACGAATATTTTGAAAGGTACGAGCAATTCCCAACTTGGTGATTTGAAAAGGTTTGAACCCAGTCAAATTAGTTCCGTCAAAAGTCATTTCTCCGCTTGTGGGAGTATAGACACGGGTAATCGTATTGAAGAAAGTGGTTTTGCCTGCACCGTTTGGACCGATGACGCTGGCGATCATCCCTTTTTCGAGAGTGAAATCCACTTTGTTGACAGCGGTCAAACCGCCGAAGGTCATGGTGATTGCTTTTGCTTCAAAGAATGCCATGGTTATTTCCTAGCCTTTCTTTTCTTCGGCATGTAATTCAGCCCGTACTTGCTCGTTGGGAATTAAGCCCTCAGGGCGAACTGCCATCATGATCACGAGCGTTAAGCCAAAGAGAAGAAATCTGTATAGAATTGGATTTGCATTATCCTTCACGGCATTCTGCAATGTTGGATTGGATGCCATGGATGGAAGAACTGTATGTGTCAGTAACGCGGTTAGGAAGTCTTTAAGTGCTGGCAGGAAGAGGCGGTCAGCAGTCATGAGAACAAGGCCACCGACGATTACGCCGTTGATGTTTCCGATACCACCAAGGATCACTACACAAAGAATGATGATGGATGCACTAAAGTCAAACACGCTTGGGAAGATACCGCGAATATATGCGGCATAAAACGCCCCAGCAAAGCCAGAGAAGGTGGCGCCCATTGCGAACGCGGCCAACTTGGTTCGGACTGGGTCAATTCCCATTTGAGCAGCAGCGAGTTCATCTTCACGAATTGCCATCCAAGCACGGCCAAGGCGGCTGTCGCGCAGACGATTGATGATGAATACAGAAAGAAGAATAAGAGCCACAATCAGGAAGTACCAGGTCACTGGGTTGCTTGATTCAAATTCACCGATAAAGGGAAGATACGGTCTTCCGATGGGGCTAATTCCTTTTTCACCGAGGGTTAAATCTGCATGTTCAAAAAAGGTGATGCATTTTGTGCTGGCACCAAAGAGAGGCAGAATCCAACAAGTGAAAGGCTCTTTGATGGTTACATCAATCAGGTTTTTGAATAAGACCGGGACAATTTCACCAAAGCCTAAAGTAACGATGGCAAGATAGTCACCACGCAAGGGGAGGGTTGGGGCACCTAACATAATGCCCCATAAAGCAGCCATGGCAGCTGCAATCCATATCACTAACCAGAAATTCAATTGAATGTTATGGACTGGGGAAGATAGAATACCAGTGGTGTATGCACCAATGGCAAAAAATGCTGCGTATCCAAGATCCAGCAGCCCTGCGTATCCAACCACGATGTTCAAACCCAATCCTAAAATCACGAAGATCAAAGCGAAAATAATTTGGGCGGTCCAACGCAGTTCTGTGAAACTATCGATAAATGGGAATGCAATTACCACAACAGCAAGCAATACCATTTTGTAAGTTCGTTCTTGTTTCTTATCCAAACCACCAAATGAAACCACCAAACAGGTCAAGCCTGCTGATAGTAGGAAGCCAATGAGGTTTGCGGAAATAGTTACGCCTAGCTCAGATGGGGCTTTTCCTATGATGCCCTGAATGAAAAAGTTCTGAATCAGGCTTAATACAACGAGAGAACCCGCGGAAACCAAAGCTGGTGTAAACGCCTCTTTCGCCATTTGAGTTGGAGTGCTCTTACTGATGCGACCACCCAGCCCCAAGCCAAACCCAATTCCCATAAACATACCAATGACGGCAACAGACCATCCACCGAAAAGGAAGGTAAGGAGACCGCCAATAACGCCAAAAGTGATACCTGATTTAATATTTGGTTGCATGAGAATCACCTCTTAGGCTTTTTGAGTGGTGTTTTCGCCGAGTAGACCAGTCGGGCGGAATAATAAAATAAGTACTAATACTGCGAACACCCAGGCATTGGTCCAGCGGGCGTTCAAGTATCCATCGCTAAATGAGGCCAACATACCAATTAGGAAGCCGCCCAACATAGCGCCTGTGATGTTTCCGATACCGCCTAAAACAGCTGCGGTGAAGGATTGAAGACCAGCACGGAAGCCCATGAACCACCAAGCAGTGTTGTTATATAAACCAGCCATCAAACCTGCTGCGCCTGCAAGGCCACCACCGATTAAGAAGGTGGCTGTGATGACCCAATCAATGTCAATGCCAAGCATTTTGGCCGCGTCACGGTTCTGGGCGGTAGCACGCATGGCTTTACCAAGTTTTGTACGTTGAACAAATAAATATAGGCCAGTCATTAATGAAACGGCCAGAACAATAACGAGAAGGTCCTTTACATTCAGGCTTAAAGGCAGTCCTGTGGAAGCAAGCAAGTTGACATCCCCGCCATTAAAGCCGGTAAGCTGTACCAAAACCCCCAGCATATCTGGAAATGATTTTTGTGATGCACCACCGGTTGTCCCGAAGGAGGGAACAAGCCAGGATTGACCAGCCCAAATCAAGCCAATGTTTTCGATGATAAATGACATACCAATGGCTGAGATGAGTGGTGCGAGGCGGGGGGCGTTGCGCAAACGCCTGTATGCTAATCTTTCAATGGAAGCATTTAAAACTGCACAAACAACCACTGAGACAACGAGAGCGAGAATAAGGCCAAGAAAAACGCGAACTGGATCTTTGCTTGTCAAGGTTCCAGTGAGAGAAAGAGTTGTTAGTGATGTAAAAACGCCAATCATATACACGTCACCGTGTGCAAAATTGATTAGCTCGATAATTCCATATACCATTGTATAACCGAGGGCTATGATTGCAATAATTGCGCCGTTCGAGATTCCAATGATTAAAAATTGAATCAGTTGAATTGGATTGGATTGAATATTTGTAACAATCGCAGGAACATCCAGACCGGCAATTGGCCCGATTAAAAATACAATATATAAAACAAGAGCAGATATAGCCAGTCTTCTCCAGTTAAACTTGAATCGTTTTTTTGTAATTTCCATTGTTGTCCTCTTATGCCCGTCGCCTTAATAGAAAGTTGGGGGCGGCACATAATGTACCGCCCCAAAACTAGCACACGAGACTTATTTGAAGGTACCTACGGATACGTAGGTGCCACCCTGAACCTGATAGAAAGTCCATATCGGTCAAGCTTGTGTCACCGTTTGCATCGAAGGACCAAGTGCCAAGAGCACCGCTAAAGTCTTTGATAGCATGTACGGCAGTGTTAACTGCAGCGCGGTCAGTGGGGTCGCCACCAGCGGCACAGACATCTTCAATGGCCTTGAGAGCTACGCTCATGGTTTCATAACCGTACACGGAGTAGGGTTCGGTCAAAGGACCAAACTTGGCTTCGTAATCGGTCTTGAATTTCTTACCAGCTTCAGGAAGTTCTTCGAAAGGAACACCAGCGACGGAAGCATAAACGCCTTCAGCCACATCGGCACCAGCACCATCAATCATGGCCTGGGTTTGGATACCATCAGGACCAACGAACTTGACAGTTGCGTTGTCGCCCATGATAGCGACCTTGTCCTTCAAGAGCTGAGCGGCGTTGTTGTCAACGACCATACCAACATAAATGGCATCTGGAGCAGCGCCATTGTTGCTGGTGGAGATCTTGGTCATCAAAGCCTTGTAGTCAGCAGCTTTGGGGTCGATGCCTTCGTGACCAACAACGGTCAAACCAATTTCCTTGGCGGTGGCTTCGAACACATCAGCAATACCCTTACCGTAGAGTTCCTGATCGTCGAGGATGTAAACGGTGGAGGCGCCGAGGGATTTTACGAAGTTAGCAGCAACCTTACCCTGAATATCATCAGCAGCAACGACGCGGGCGTAGGAGCGCACGCCGGTGGGATAATAGGAGTCGGTCACGCCAGGAAGATCCTTGTCAGCCTTGGTCAAGCCAGGGTTGGTGTTGGCGGGGGAGATCATGGTCAAGGGGCCAGCAGCATTCAAAATCGGAATGGAGAGCTTGGCAGCGCCAGAGTTGAAGGTACCGAGGTAAGCCACGATGGACTTGTCAGCAGCAGCCTTGTTGGCGTTTTCAGTTTCGACAGCGGGATCCCACTTGCCGAGAGCGGCAGAAGCATCATCCCATGATTCGTAGGTGACGGTGTATTTGCCACCACAAGCCTTGCCGCCGGCCTGTTCGAGGCGCAACTGCATGGCGTTCACAATGGTTTGTGTCTGGGTCAGGGAAGAACCAGTCATGGGGAGACTGGAGACGATCTTAAGGGTGGCAGAAGCACCACCGCCGCCACCACAGGCAGCGAGTGCCAAGCTGGCGATTACGAGCACTGAGAGCAAAGCGAAGAAACGCTTAGACATTTTCTTACTCCTCCAAAAGTTTTGTTAGGTGAATTCAAATCCCGCAATGCGGGGACAAACCAAAAAGCGGACAATGCTTACGGTGTCAGCCTCACCTCCTCTCGATGATTTTAAATAGCCATTACTAAAAATAAAGCCTAAAAAAACCCTTTCAGTTGGATTTTCAAGGCTGAATTTACAATGAAACCGAGTCGGCCCTTTGCATTATTTTTAATTGTGTAATAATAAGGTGTTTTTTATAACAGGTCAAGGATTTACTACTAGACTTTCACCCTCTCAAAGCTACTTTTTTTCCTGAGGTTTATAGAGCAGTTGCTCCCGAATACGCAGGTCGGTATTGCGGATTTTCATGGCAAGGTCAGCTGCCAAATTATACATAAGGCGGTAGCCTAGTTGTGGGTAGGTCTCGCATAACATAATCAACTTGTCACGCTGAATAACCAATAAACGAGTATCTTTCTGAGCTGACCGGGCAGAAGCCGACCGTAAGCCTTCATCTACAAGAGCCACTTCCCCAAACGACTGGCCACGTCTTAGACGGGCCACAGCAGTTTCCTTTTTTTCAGTATCTCCGGTGCTGGAGCGATTAATTAAGATATCAACTTCCCCTTGAGCAATCACATAAAGTTCCTTGCTACTACTATTTTCTTGAAAAATAATATCTCCAGAATTGAAAACAACTTCCTGGCAAAGATTGGCGACCAATTCCAATTGAGTGGGGGTGAGCTGGTAAAAAATATCACTTTGTTTCAGAAAGTTGACGAGAGCATTCATGTGAGTGGAAATCCTTTACGAGAGTTTAACATATTCGAGGATGAAGTGCAACGCTTCAAACTTCTGACAGCCTGTGACTGGACGAGGGCATTTTCCTACGGGTAAGTATTGTTCAACCAATCCAATGGATCCACTTGAATGCCATTAACCCAAACTTCCCAATGGAGGTGTGGCCCTGTGATACGGCCAGTTTTTCCTACCAGCCCAATCACCTCGTTTGGCTGCACCATTTGACCAACCTGCACATTAATTTGAGATTGATGCCAGTAGCCGGTATACACGCCCCAGCCATGATCAATGATGGTGGCATTTCCGCGGACAGTTAATGGGCCAGCAAAAACAACTACACCTGCAGCTGGTGCCGTAATTGGCAACCCGACCCCGCCAACAAAGTCTATTCCAGTATGCCAGCCAGATACTTTGATATCAGTGCCTTGGCCAATATAAATACGGCGATTGCCATACCCTGAAGAGGGGTAGGTGTTTTCATAATATTGAATAGCAGGGGATATGAAATCACCAGTCCAATATTTTGTTGGAGTTGCAGGGAGGGTGATATTAACCAGCTGTTGTAATTCTGGTTCAGTGACGGCTGGGTCAAGTGTATCTGCAGGGACATAAAGCACAGGATCGTTCGGGTATCGTCCTGAGACAATTAAGATCGGCTGTTCATAAGATTGTTTCGAGCCATCGGGTAAGGTAGCTTCCAACCGTAAAGGATAGATGCCAGGAGTTAACAACCCATGCACACCTTGAAGAGCAACTTGTGTTCCATCTTCAGTAGGAAAAAAATGTAATTGGTGGTCAACCAATACTCCACCAAGCGTAACACCAGGAATGGTCTTTACTTTGATTACTCCGGTCCCACCTTGTTTGAGCGGAAGGTCACGAATTTCAGCGCTGATAAAGGCAGAAGGTAAACCGCTTGTCGTGGTGTCTGTACCAGTACCAGGTGTAAAAAGAGTATCGCCTGGAACTATATCCCAGGAGCCTTGCAAATTGTTGTAATGTTGCATTGACCAAACATCACTGTTTTGCTTTACTGCCATTTCCAACATGGATTGCCCGGCAGTGGGACTGATACGATTACTTAAGACTTGTCCACCCGTTTGGGTTGGGACAATCATACTAACCCCTACGTAAAATTCACTTGGGCTAACAATATGATTTAACTTCCTGAGCAGGTTCTCTGGAACTTGTGTTTGTCGAACCATCGTTCGATAGGAGTTTCCGAAATTGATTAATTTCGCATCAAGGATTCCAGTGATGCCATCCAAGCCTGGAATTACCAATTGTTGACCCACGGAAACTTGGTTCGCGTTGGTAATACTGTTCGCAGCCATTAAATCATCGAGGCTGACATCAAAACGCCCAGCAATGGAGGAAAGACTATCACCAGCTTGAACAACGTAAATAGGTCCGCCAGTGGTATCCTGGGCTTGCACGGGTTGAGCTGTAAGTACAAGGGTTGAAATTAATAGAACAAGAATGAGGGTTCGTTTATACATACTGTATTTCTACTTTGTCGCCAATTTGATAGTCCCCGAAGCGGTCTGGGTGTATTTCAAGAGTGTATTGCGCATCTGCCTTGGACATATAAGCAGGGTGCCAAGATTTCGCGATGACTTTATCAACCACTACCATATCAGAGTTAATCCAAAAAACAGCTAAATCAAATGGAACGAAGAACATATGAATGGACGTGTCGAGGCGGGAATTCCGCTTTTCGACCAGGAGCAAGCCATCATTAAGGTCGAGGCGTTTTCGGAACATCAATCCACGTAGTTTGGTGAGGAATGAGTCGCAGTATCCAATACGGGCTGGATTTTCAAGTGGGGTGGTTCTATTTTTTAAAAGAATGGGAAGAGGCATGAGGTTAAGTTAAATTAAGTGGTTTGTTTTACCACTTAGAGATAAGCAATCGCGACCTAGGATTTTTGATTTAGGATTTTTTCAACGCTGGTGAGAAGTTCTTGTGGGCCGAACGGCTTGGTGATGTAATCATCAACTTTTGCAATATGCAAACCAAGAACTTTATCTATATTTTGTGCTTTTGCTGTAACAACGATTACTGGGATGTTTTTTGTGGATTCATCAGCCTTCATTTGTTGATATACTTCCCATCCGTCCATATCAGGCATCATCAAATCAAGTAATACAAGATCTGGATGAGTTTCTTTTACTACCTTAATTCCCTCCACGCCACCTGCTGCACCATGAACATCAAAACCACGCCTGCCTAGAATAAGACGAATCAGATCGATCATTTCTGCTTCATCTTCAATACAAAGAATTTTTTTTGCACTCATGGGATAGCTCCTGTAATCAAAAATAAGTTTACCATAAAAGCGATGTGATAAAAATCATGAAGATTATTACTTGGAATGTGAATGGAATTCGTGCTGCGCTTGGCAAACGTGCGTTGGATTGGGCTTTTGCCCAACAGCCTGATGCACTATGTTTGCAGGAAGTGAAGGCTCGCCCCGAGCAACTTAGCGATGAACAACGAGAGATGTTGAAATTACCTTTTGCTTGGAACCCTGCAGAACGTGCGGGGTATAGCGGTGTCACTACTTTTTATAAGGAACAGCCTCAGGAAATTGTGATGGGGCTTGGTGATACAAGTTTTGATGTAGAAGGCCGCGTCATTCAAACCGTTCAATCTGGTCTGCGTCTATTCAACATTTACTTCCCGAATGGCAGCGTGGACAAGAGCGTGTGGATTTCAAATTGGCATTCTTGCACATTTGCTTAATCGCTGTGATGAGTTGCATCAAAAAGGGGAGAACATCGTTATTACTGGTGACTTCAATACATCACATATGCCAATTTATTTGAAAAATCCAAAAGCCAATGCAAAAACGTCAGGGTTTCTGCCTGAAGAGCGGGAGTGGGTTCAAAAATTCCTAGACCATGGCTTTGTGGATATTTATCGGTATTTGTATCCCAACCGTGTTCAATATACATGGTGGACGTATCGTCTGGATGCTCGCAAACGCGGAATTGGTTGGCGGCTTGATTATTTCTTGATTTCCAAGTCATTGGTGCCGCGGGTGAAAGATGTGATAATTCATGATCAGGTTCTGGGTTCTGACCATTGCCCCGTAGAACTTATTTTGAGTTAGTATGAAAACTAAATAAGGATTTGTTTTGCAGCGGATTTTAGGATTTAAGTTGAGATATAATCTTCGAAAAATATTCAGAGGTAATGCATGATTGATCCCATAATTTTTTCATTTAAGTTGTTTAATTTACCCATCACTTTACGCTGGTATGGCGTGTTGGTTATGTTGGGTGCGGTAGTAGGGGCGTGGTGGGCTGAAAAAGAAATCAGACGCCGTGGCGAAAATGGCGAGACCATTTGGGATGCCATGGTGTGGGTACTCCCTGCGGGTATTCTTGGTGCACGTTTGTGGTATGTGGTCAACAATATTTTAGGGGGTAGCACCTATTACACAGACAATCCAATAAAAATTATTGATATTCCCGAAGGCGGATTGCATTTCTTCGGTGGATTGCTCTTTGGCGTGATTGCTTTGTATTTTTTCCTGCAGAAAAATGGAATGGACACTTGGCTGTTTTTAGATGCAATTGCTCCTGCCACTTTGTTGGGACAGGCCTTGGCAAGACCTGCAAACTTTATTAATCAAGAATTGTATGGCCAACCTACGAAACTTCCGTGGGGTATTCCTATTGAGGCAAGCCATCGCCTTCAACAATATGCAGATTTGAGTGCATATCCTGTAGCTTCGACACGTTTTCATCCAACTTTTGCTTATGAAATGATCTTAAATATCTTGATCGTTTTGTTTTTATGGTGGTTGTCACGCCGCTATGAAGAGGAATTAAAGCCCGGTGCTTTATTTAGCTCTTGGTTGATTTTGGCTGGCCTCTCCCGTACTTTCATTGAGCTTTTCCGCCCAGACCAACCTCGTATTGGCAATACCTTCATTAGTTACACAATGATTGTGTCATTTCTGATGGCAGTTGTTGGCTTGGTGATGTTGCTAGTTCGTTATGGAAAAATCCGCCTTGCTTTGGCTGAGGGATGGGAAGAAGAATACAAAGTAAAGCAAGTTGAAAATAAAGCACGCACTCCTGTCACCCCAGCTACTTATTTTGCAACAGAAGTTGAGGATAAAGTAGAAGAGGTTGTTGAAGAAAAACCCAAGCGGGTTGTAAGAAAACCTGCTGTGAAAAAGCCTGCAACAAAAGCTGAAGATGCAAAGAAACCAGCGGTGAAAAAGACAACTACTTCAAAGAAATAATAAAAAGAGAGAGCGAATTAATTCGCTCTCTCTTTTTATTTACTAATTTTTACACTTTGAGATGGAATTGGCTCGCGGGTCTCAAAACTAAATCTCTCGAAAACCTCAGCATACATTTCAACAATTTGTTCACGGGTGAATCCCATTTCTTCATGTGAGTAGTTGTGATCACTGCTGAAGGTGAGGGTTTCTTTTACAGCTTGGTCAATAATGATGGGCAAGCCAGGTTTGTCGGGATAGCCAAATTGTTCGTAGAATTTACGGATAACTTCCTCTGGACGTTGGATTAAGTCATCGTATTTCAGAATCAAATGTCGGGGGGATGGATGCGCATCTAGATATTTAAGTGGGTGACTGTACCAGTGTTTGGTCATGTCTACAATTTCATCAATGTAGAAGTATCCTTCACCAGGGTCAGTGAATTGACGCCTTGCATAATTAATCCATGAGATTGTTGAAGGGAGCATGTCCAGTGGATTGCGGGCAAGATAAATAATGCGCACTTCTGGGAAGAATTCAACCAGCGTTTCAATTTTTGCACTGAAAGCTGGATTCTTAGCTACGAAATATTTTTTCCCTGTGGCATACATGTGACGCTGAATCATGGATCTGTAGAAAGTCATGATGCGCTTTTTATGTTCAGGGCTCAAGTCTTCGTCAAAATGCTGGTAATTCGGCATTTCATCCATGAATGGGAAAAGGAAGGTGACGAAGTAACCATCCCAAATATGTAAATGAATGTTTTCATCTTCTTCTGGTTGGAAGAAAGAGATGGGATGTATTTTAATTTTTCCAAGTGTGGCTGCGTCAAATTTATAAAGTAATTTGTGCAGAGTGCTCTTGAAATATTTGTCATCCAGCTTTGCAATGAACTGGGTGATTTTCTTTTGTGTGACAGAAGGAGTGAGATAAATATCCCAGGTGGTTAAACTGGTAAAGGTCTCAGTATCTCTTGAAAGCAGGCGATGGAGAAATGTTGAGCCACTACGAAGATTTCCAAGAATGAAAAGAGGTTTTTCAATGGGATGATTTTTGTATGCAGGGAAGAGAATGTCATCGAGTGCAAAACAAAACCAGTGTACCAAACTACCGATTGGCCAAACCAAATAGAAAAGTAATAGAAATAAAAATCTTTTACGGGTGAGGCGGGCTGTGGTGTTTTTTGAGTTGAAGAATGAACGATAGAAGGTGCGCCAAAAAAGGCGAAAGTTGTATCTCATGTAGGGCGGATATCCTTGCTTTTGATACGTGCAAAAAGGCCGTAAGGCCTTTTTGAGTATTCTATCACCAATTATCGGGTCATATCTTGTGGATTTGGTTAACGTTCTATGAAGGCTTTGATTCGTTTAAACATTTCTTCGTGGGCGATTTGGGCTTGTTGAAATGCGTATCCAAATAATAAGTTTGGAGCTTTGAGTGTGACTGTTTCGTGTAATAGGATCCCATTATCGGTTGGGGAAACTTTTGTGAGATTGTTGATATAAGTGCCAGGAGATTGATAGGCTTCAGTGTAAATCGAATCTTCAGTAATTGACATGATATCTGCGCGATATTGTATTTTGAATTTAAATGGTCCCCATTTTAAGTTGTCGGTGATGAAATATCTTTTTAAAACGCCAGCAGGTTCCGCTGTTGCTCTTTCCACTTTTTCAATCAGTGGGTGAATCTTGTGGTGTTGGCTATAATCTGAAAGTAAATCAACAACTGTCTTTACATCGGAATGGATGAAAATTTCTTTGTCAAAGGTATCTTGTTTCATGAGTTGATTATACTTTTATTTAGATGGAATGAGAGCAGGGTTTGATTCTTTAACTTGAGCTTGGGGTGTAAAATTGGAGAATTTGAAAGACATTTTATAGGAGATAGTATGAGCGAAAATTTATTGACTTATCAAGCTGCCCAAGACTACCTTGCTTCTTTGGTTCCTCAGCGCGAGAAAGAATTGCTGGAGATGGAAGCCTATGCTGAGAGTCATGGCTTTCCGATTATCGGGCCAGCTTGTGGATATTATTGTTATCAACTGGCACGTATGATGAAGGCCAAGTCTATTTTTGAATTGGGATCAGGATATGGGTATTCTACGGCTTGGTTTGCCAAGGCGGTGAAAGAGAATGGGGGAGGCGTTGTCCATCACACGGTTTGGGATGAGGAGCTTTCCCAGATGGCACGCAACTCTCTGATTAAGTTGGGATGCGCTGATGTTGTCAGTTTTCATGTCGCAGAGGCAGTTGAGACTCTGCGAAAGACAGAAGGACTATTTGATATCATCTTCAACGATATTGATAAACAAGCATATCCTGAGTCTTTGCCAATTATTAAAGAGAAATTGATAAGCGGTGGCTTGTTGATTATTGATAATATGCTTTGGAGTGGTCGTATTTTTGATGCGACCGATTCCACCCCTACGACAAAAGGCGTACTTGAATTTACCCGTCAAATCACTACGGATAAAGATTGGATTGTTTCCCTTTCGCCCATGCGAGATGGAATGATCGTAGCTTATAAAAAATAAAAGAGGACTTCATGACCAATTTCGACATTGTCCCAGATCGTCGCAAGAATATTATGTTCACAAAGTGGACGTATTATCCAAAAGATGTTTTGCCTATGTGGGTGGCTGATATGGATTTTCCTGCGCCGAAGCCCATTTTGGACACTCTTCATAAAGTTGTGGATCATGGGGTGCTTGGATATGAACTGCCTGAAATTGGTTTGAAGACGACAGTTGCTGCGCGAATGGAGCGGTTATATGGTTGGAAAGTAAAGCCTGAAGCTGTTGTGGCTGTGACAGGTATCGTGAGCGGATTTACAGTCGCTGCCCATGCTTTCTGTAACCCAAAGAAAGGTGTTGCAATACAGACGCCAGTTTATAACGAATTTCATGAAGTGAAAAATAATGTGCAGATTCCGCAAATTGATATTCCGTTGGTGAAGCACGTCAGTGGAAATATCATGAGTTATGAAATTGATTGGGATGTATTTGAAAAGCAAGTGAAAAAGGCTGGATTGTTTTTGCTTTGTAATCCCCATAATCCGTTGGGAATTATCTTCACCCGTAAAGAACTTGCTCGCATGGCAGAGATTTGCATTAAGCATAATGTATTGATTGTGTCTGATGAGATTCATTCTGAGTTGTTATTGGATGGGAATACATTTACTCCCATGGCGAAGATTTCTCGTGAAATTGAAAAACATACAATCACATTGATTGCACCATCGAAAACGTTCAACGTGCCTGGTCTGTTTTGTGGATTTGCAATTATTCCAAACAAAGAATTACGTGGCCGCTTTGAAACTCAGTTAAATCATATGCGGTTGTATGTCAGCAGCATGGGGTTGCACGCTGCCAATACAGCTTTTTCTGGGAAGTGTGATGGATGGTTAAAAGATTTACGTCGCTACTTGACTGATAATCGTAATTTTGTAATTGGATATGTCAGCGAACACATGCCGAATGTCCGCACTACGATTCCAGACGCAACCTACCTGGCCTGGCTTGACTTTACCCAAACCGATATTGTGGGTTCCCCTTTTGAATTTTTCAAGGAAAATGCAAAGGTGGCCGCAAGTGAAGGGAAGATATTTGGGAAAGCAGGGGAGGGACATATCCGCTTGAATTTTGGTACCACCCGTGCCCTATTGAAAGAGGGATTGGATCGAATGAATAAAGCTTTTAATTCAATTTGATTAAACAAAAAGACGGATGGGTGTCACCCATCCGTCGGTTTATTATTTCGGGGAAAGTGCCTTTTGCAACCTTCATTTCGTTTGGAGAACGTCTGGCGATAAAGCGCAACTTACATACTTTTACCAGGGTAGGGCAATTTGGCATTTCCCTTGTCTGATAGTTCAGGTGGTACTTCTATCGCAACCTCCTTTCTGTAACTCTGTACATATCGTACAACGAATGAGGAGGCAATACATTAAAAAATGCTGTTAATTTTGTAATCTCTTTAACTGCGTGTAAGCCAATACTTTATTTCTTTTGTAATTGGATACAGCGGAAGAATCCACGCGCCATACCAAATACCTGCAAACTTTGTCATTAGCTTTCTAGCCCGCTGTAAATTTTTACGGTCATAGTTTAAAGGCAAGCCAATTAATTCTTCCAAAGCAGGGACCAGGGTTGTCACCCCAGTTATTTTTTTATACAAACGAAATTCATATTGCCAGGCGTCCAATTCACCATATACAGAGATGGCTGTAATTGGACCTTGCTGTAGGTGTCTCACTTCGTGGACAAACAAAGTCCATGCTCGTGGATCGTTGAGCGTTCTCTCTTTTGAATAGTGAAATGAGTTTATGTAAAATCTGCGGTTCAGAGTCCAGAAGGCTCCCACGCTTTTGCGGGCACGTTTGAACCTAACTGGAGTGTTGTTTTCCTTTACATATTCTACAGCCTGACGGCCTTCATCTGAAGATTGGGCTACTTTTTCAAAATATTGTTCAAGCCATTCTGCGTCGGTCATTGATTTATTGTTTTAACTCTCTTTCCATAATTTCACGCAAGTTGGTAATCAATGGCTCCAGACCTGATGCTTCTACCGTTACGTCATCTACCTGTGCAGAAAACTTTGTGTCACTCAAGATTTCGATATTATAAATAAAACAATCGGCACAGCCATACTGCTCTGTGTTTGGAGAAAATTGACTTGATGTGGCTATCTTTAAGAGGTTATCTAACTCTTCTTTTGAAAGCTGACCCTGCTTGGTTTGTTTTGATATTTCATCGGTGACTGTATAAGTCCCATCAGATGAAACTTCGATGGAACGCGATAATCCCATAATGCCGCCAGAATGATGTAAGGTGATTTGCCAATCTCCAGCGAGAAAAGGAAGGCTGGTTTTTTGCGGTTCAGGGGTGGCTGTGCTTGCAGGTTGTGGAAGTACCCCTGTCATAGCTTTGCACCCTAAAATAAAAATTACAAAAAAAACGATAATTGTTGTTTTGCGCATTATATAATCTCCAGCTCTTTTAGAAATAGAATATCAACAAATGGACGGGTTTGCAATGTACTTTGTTCCTATAAAATTTTGGATAGTTCTTGATAGAACCATAAGGTAAAATTTGATTTGGAGATTTGTATGCGAAAAGTTGCCATTCTTGGAATTGGTCAGATCAAAATTGATGAACACTGGGATAAATCCCTAAGAGAAATCGGCGGAGAGGCTGCCTTTGCCGCCATGCAAGACGCAGGCATGGATAAAGTAGATTCGCTGTATGTGGGGAATATGTTATCCCCGATTGTAAGTGGACAAAATCAACTTGGAACTTTCTTTTCAGATTGGATTGGGTTGTGGAAACAGGAAGCAGTTAAGATTGAAGCGGCCTGTGGATCAGGGGCGGCTGCGTTTCGGGCCGCGCTGATGGCTGTTGCCTCCGGCGACGTAGAATCTTCGCTGGTAGTTGGCGTTGAAAAAATGACCGACAAAGCGGGGCGTGATGTCACTGCATCCCTGGCAACTGCCGCCGATGCAGATTATGAAGTGGAACAGGGCATTTCCTTTGTAGGTATCAATGCTTTGGTGATGCGTCGCTACATGCATGAATTTGGTTGGAAACACGAAGACTTCGCTCCATTCTCAATGAATGCTCATGCCAACGCTATGCATAACCCATATGCAAGATTACATGAAAAATTAACCGTGGAGCGTTTTGAAAAATCTTCCATGGTGGCAACGCCCATTAATTTGATGGACGCTTCCCCAACTGGAGATGGCGCTGCTGCTGCCATTATTGTTCCCGCCGATAAGGTAATGCGTCAGCCTCGCATTGAAGTAGCGGCTTCTGCAGCGGCTACTGATACTATTGCGGTTCACTCGCGCAGAGACCCATTATTTTTGAAGGCCGCGTACGAGTCTTCAAAGCGAGCTTATGAAATGGCGGGCGTGACCCCTGAAGATATTGATGTTTTTGAATTGCATGATGCCTTTTCTATTATGGCGGCACTTTCTCTCGAAGCCAGCGGATTTGCTGAAAGAGGTCAAGGCGTAAGGTTAGGCTTGGATAACGAGATCAGCCCTCAGGGCCGTGTGCCCGTCTGTACTCGTGGTGGATTAAAGGCCCGAGGTCATCCTGTAGGTGCAACGGGAATGTATCAAATTGTAGAAGTGGCGCAGCAATTGCGAGGGGAGTGTGGCAAGACACAAGTGGATGGTGCAAAGATTGGTATGGCACAAAATATCGGTGGCTCAGGAGCTACTATCCTGACGCACATCTTAAAATCTGTAATGTAACTTTATTGCACCGAGTTTTATTTTGTTTTATACTTGCGAATTGCTTAACAGATTTGCAAGGAGTAATGTATGGGCGAAGAAAGACGGAATTTATCCCGCCGCGATTTATCTTATTACATGCGTGTTCTAGATGAAAGTTCTGGAAAAACCATTGGAAACTTGTTGGATATTAGCACGGCTGGTTTTAGATTAGAGGCGCGTCATTCGATTCCTCTAAATAAAGCGATTCGTTTGCGATTTGATCAAATCAGTGGAATTTCACGCCGTAGTTATATGGTAATTACAGCCATTGCAAGATGGGTGGAGCGTGATCAAATTGACCATAGTGCGTATCATGTAGGGTTTCAAGTCGTAGATATGACACCATCAGATTATGATGTGTTTGTGCAGATGTTTAATATTTATGGCAGTAGTAAGAGTACCACTTCCAGTAACAGTACTGGATATATGTATAGTTAAAGTTTTTTATTAAAATGTTAGGGAAGTTCCATTGACGGAGCTTCCTTTTTTGTTGCATAAAAACAAGCCTTCATATAGAATCGGGTTGGAGATTTGATGAAAAAATTTCTGCGTTGGTTAATTCATACTGTACTGAAAGCAATTACAAAAGTTGATGCGTCGGGTTATGAAAATATTCCAGCCAATGGTGGATTTGTTATTGCAGTGAACCACCTTGGTTTTCTGGATGTTCCCATGGCGTTTTATGCATTGAATGATTGGAATTTGTTTATTCCCGTTGCAGAAAAATGGGAAGAGAATCCAGTTTGGAAATGGTTAGGCAAACATCTCAACCTTATTTTTATTGACCGCTTTCACCCCGATTTGAAGGCCATGCGTGAAATGATGAAACGTATGGAAGAAGGCCAGACTCTTGTCATTGCACCTGAAGGTACGCGTGCACGTGATGAAAAGATGGCACAGGAAAACCTGGAGTAGCTTATCTTGCGTCTAAATGCAGTGGCGTATTGTGCCAGTGGCAATTATTGGAAATCCGAAGATCGTTCTGAAAGCAAACTTGAAAAGATTTTAAACGAACGCCTGTACAATTGGTCGCTGGTGACTTTTTGTATTGCCGCCTTTCCCAAAAGAGTAATCGCGAAGAAGTTTTACAACAATATACAGATGAAATCATGTGCCGCGTGGGTGTGATGTTACCGAAAAGAATCGTGGTTATTATGCTGAACATCCTCGCGCTTGAAAGAATTATTGATTGAAGGGAAAGAAATTAGCCTAATGAAATATACAACCTTTCGTTCCATCGTTCGTTTTATTATGAGCCTCATTGCTGATGTTGAAGTAGTGGGGAAGGAAAAATTTACCTGAAGGTAATGTATTGGTCGCAGCCAATCACTTGGGGCGTTTAGATACTGCCGCTTTGTTATGTGTTGCAGACCGTGAAGATATCATCATGGCTGTGGCTGAGAAATATAAAGATTTATCCATATTTTTCGGTGCCATCGGTCGTGCGGTCAATGCGATTTGGTTAAATCGTTTTGAAGCAGACTTGCCGCATTGCGAGAAATCTTAGTACGCATGCAGAAGGGCGGATTAATGGTCATCGCTCCTGAAGGGACTCGCTCAAAGACCGAAGCCTTGCAGGAAGGGAAAATGGGCGTGCTTTTTTTGGCTAGCAAAAGTGGATACCTGCTTTGCCTGTTGCGTTGACTGGTACCGAAGATCGTGCCGTGGTTGAAAATTTAAAGCGCTTCCGAAAATCAAAGATAAAGATTGTGGCGGGCGAAGCTTTCTCTATTGATATCCCTAAAGGCAAGGGTCGTGAAGAGGCGATGCAGAAAGCTACTGATGAAATCATGTGCTGATTGCAGCGATGCTGCCTGAGAGTTATCGTGGAGTTTAAAGAAAGAACACATGCGCACGAAGGAATTATTAGCGAAGCGCAATGCCTAGATTTGATGCCCAAGTTTTGGGCGGCTTGGATTCAGTAAAGAGGAGGATGCGGTTCGCATGCGGAACGGCTGATGCTGTTCCTTTCTTATTTGCTTGTTCATTACAACTCAACTCCGACACGAAAACAAATATCTTTTTCTTTGGGCGGATAGCACCGAGGAACAAGCGCGCACGAATTTGCGCAATATTCTGCACCTGCGGAAGGCACTGCCTGAACTGGACTCCATTCTTGAAGTGGATACTCAATTCATCCGTCTCCGCTCGACGCAGACTTGTCTCTCGATGTTCGGTCTTTTTAAAACCGCCTTGGCTTTTGCGAAGGCTTCAAAGAGTGACGCTGAACGAATAGCATATTTACAGGAAGCGGTTTCGTATTATCGCGGCGAATTGCTGCCTGGTTTTTATGATGACTGACCTGCGGCGCGGGAAGAAATGCCATCAGGCGTATGTCAATGCGTTGTTTGAGTTGAGTAAGTTGTATGAAGATGCTCGTCAATATGTTGATGCGATTCAAGCAGGAACCGTCTCTTGCGTGTGGATGCGCTGAATGAGTCTGCTTATTTGCAGTTGATGCGTTTGCACGCCTTGAACGATGACCGTGCCGGGGCATTGCAGGTTTATCACACCTGCTCCACGGTATTGATGCGAGTTGGGCGTGGAGCCTTCGCAAGATATCAAACGCTTGCATGAACAATTGGTGCGTTCGGAAGAGATGCCTGATAGAGAGAGTGGGAAGAATCAGGCTCGAGAGGCGTATCGGCCATTGACGGAAGCAGGAATGGGGTCGCTTGCGGTGGAGGCGGACTTCCATCCAAAAAGGCAAGGCGGGTATGTTCGTCATCTCTGGGGAAGCAGGGCTGGGCAAGTCTGCCTGGCGAGTGAGTTGGTGCAATGGACGAAGCGGCAGGGTGTGACTACGGCGTTCGCGCAGTGTTACCCGATGAAGATACGCTGTCATTTGCGCCAGTGGTGGCGTGGTCGGTACACCAGGAGATACAAGCCGAGTTGGGAACGTTGGCTCCGTTATGGAAAAAGAGTTGGCGCGCCTGCTGCCCGAGCTTGAAAGCGGAGTTGGCGAAGCGGGTGAAAAGAAATGGCAAAAGCAAAGGTTGTTCGAAGCCGTGGCGCAAAGGGACTGCTTGGTTCGGCAAGCCGCGTTTATTGGTACTGGATGATGCGCAATGGAGCGATCAGAAACGTTGAAAGCCTGTTCAATATCTGATGCGCTATGCGGCGGGTAGTCTGCTGATGATTTTGCTGACCGAACGTGTGGAGGAATTGGGAGAAGATCATCCATTGCAGACGTTGCGGGCGGCAGTATCGGCGCGCAAGCAGTTAGACGGTATCGAGTTGAAGCCGCTTAGTAAAACGGAATTGGGTTCGCTGGCGCGCGAAGTGATGAGTGGCGAGTTGAACCAAGCCAAACAGGATGAGTTGTTTGCTGAGATCGAAGGAAATCCATTCTTTGTTGTGAGACCTTTACGAAATAATGAGACAGGTGTTAGCCGCAAAGTTTGCGGACGGTGTTGAGTCAGCGTTTGAGTCAATTGTCCGCTTCGGCGCGGGAGTTGGTAGGCGTGGTTTACATTGGACGCGAGTTTGGGGTATGCCTTGTTGGCGCGTTCATCCCCAAATGATGAGAATCAATTCGCGGGCCAAGCGTTGATGAATTGTGGGGGAGGCGCATTCTTCAAACACGTGAAGATGGGACATATTCGTTCACTCATGGAAGTTGCTGGATGCTGCTTATGAAGCTTTGACTCAACTCGAAAGTTACTATTCCATCGGCGTATTGCCGAGGCGTTATTGAGCGGGGCGCAGGTGGAAGATGCCCATTGTGGCGCGTCATTTTGAATTGGCGGGGCGAATATCAGAAGGCGTTCGAGGCGTATCTCAGGGCGGCAACAACAGCACGCAAGGTCTTTGCGACTGCGATGCGATCTCGCATTTGGAAAAAGCGTTGATTTTGTCGAAGGAGAAATTGTCTCGTTACTGAAGATCAGAAGATACAGGCTGAAAAATCCCGTGAGATGCTCGGTGACCTTTATGATTTTTCAAGCAATGCTAAAAGGTCTTTGAAGTTTATGATGACGCGTTGATCTATATCCCACAGGAATGGATCCTTGAACGCACGCGGGTGTTGGGCAAAGTTTTCCAAGGTGGCTGCCTACTCGGTTGATTACTCGCTTGGAAAAAAATATTTTTTGCAGGCGTTGGATGCATTGGGAAAAGAACGCGTGGACAGCGAAAAAGAATGGTGGAACGCTTGGTTCAAACTTTATTTGATTGGGCGCATCGAGTATGACATCGACAATATCAAGGAACTGCAAGAAGTTTTCAGCATAATGCACCCCAAGATCGAGCGTATCGAAGACACGGATTTGCTTGCCGAGTATTATTTCCTCTTCCTGACCATGATCTTTCGGAGGACGGATATTTGGTGGACGAGAGCATCTCGCCAATATACAAAGTTGTCGCTGGACTTGGAGCTTATGGTAGAACTTTGAGTTGCAATCTTGGTCTAATTTTGGTTATGGCTTTACCAATTACCTGCTTTGAAGATTTTGAGGCAGCTCTGAAATATTTCCACGAGGGGTTACGGTTGGCAGAACAGATCGGTCATTTGGAACGTCAGGCATATTGTCTAACGTACATCGCAGGAGCGTACCGACGGTTTGGTGATCTTGAAGAATGCCGAAAATATGCAGAGCTAAGCCTTGCTCTTTGCGAACAGGAAGAATATAAAAGTTTTGAAGCTACGGCGATTGCCAATTTGGGCTGGCTGGCATGGAAGCAGGGTAACTTGCGACTCGCAAAGGAGCTTTCTCAAAAAGCTGCCAAAGGCTGGAGTAAGTATTATCCCTTCTGGTGGTATGGGTTTGTGGACACTAATGAATATTAATCTTGCATCATCCAAGGTAAATGAGGTTGTGGAGAATGCCCGCCAGTTGAAAGCGCCAGGTCAGCAGAAATTTCCAGAGGCGGTTGATGCCTGGTTGACATTAGCGATTGAGGCGGCGGAACGAGGCGAGAACGACAAGGTCAAGTCGCAACTTGAGAAGGCTGTGGCTTGGGCGAAGGAACATCGCTTTTTGTAAGATCTTTAACCAGCAGTGGCACTAAGCGCCACAAAGGGATATCTTTGTGACCCTTGGTTCCTTTGTGGTGTGAAAAGCCAACGTGTGAAACGCTTTTGAAACGCCCGTTCTCTATACTGTGGATAGTAATCTAACCCATTTTATGGCGAGCAAATCGCGTCTACCCAAACTGTAATTACAACTACCTGAATTCTGGTCACAGCGACCTGAACGTCCTGGCGGAAGATGTCACCTTTACCGTCATGGCGACGGGACAGGAAAGCCACGGACGCGAAGCCGTTGCAGGCTTGCTGAACTATTTCTACCATGTCGCTTTTGACGCCAGTGCCGATACCCGCACTTTGATTCGGGGAAACAAGTGCCTTTGTGGAAGGCACTTTTCATGGCAAGCATGTCGGTGAGTTTGCGGCGTCCCTGCCACGAACAAGGATGTACGTGTGCCGATCAACGTGGTGTACGATGTAGAAATGAATGTGATTGAAGAACGCTCGCATCTATTTTGAGATGCCAGTTTTGTTTCAGCAGCTCGGCGTCAGCTAAATTTTCTTTTTTCTCCTCCAAATTTAACTGTCCCCGCCCAAAAGGCGGGGATTTTCTTTCTCACGAAACGCCTTACGAAAGCTTTTGAAACGCCCCCTCCATACAATGAGCACAGTTCGGATATCCCAACCATTTATGGAGGTAATTGTTATGAAAGTTTAAAAATGTTCTGTTGGTCATTGCCATTTATATGGCGGGTTCTCAAGGTTTTGTTCTCTTGCCCTTTAGTGGTGCGGTGGCGTTCCAGTTGAATTCTGGATGCTGGTTTGAACCAGCTTTATGGGCAGGTGCCGTTACATATCGCGCTCACGGTGTACCTAATCTCCACTGACGTAAATGAAGTATGCCCAGCTTGTGTGGGTGCCTATTTTCGTGGAAGGCGGTCACATTCTTGTGTTCGGCTACCAGGCTGATGACTGGCATCTCCAGTTTTGCCCAGGTCGGTCCGCCCACGATCATTGCCATTATCTTTACCGCCCTGCTCTTTGTCTTCAGGGGCAAAGCCTAAAAGGTTGTGATATGGAAAGCGATGAGGCTGGCGCTCGCACAAAATCGCTCCTGTTTACTTTGCGTCTTTGGAGTGCCGATAAGAACACGCACGCCGCAATGGCGCGTGCGCCTTGCGGATGTACGTACAGGCGAGGTGCATTATTGCATTGATGGAAAGTCCTCGGCAATTTTGCTCGACGAACTTTTTACTGAGACCGTTGAGAAAAATGGAAATAAGAACGATTCTAGAACTATGTTTTCGAGATGTATACAAGCTTTTAACCTACTCCACTTGGTGAAAGAACAGAAAAGGATTAAATATGAACCTTAGTCATAAATCAACATTTTTATTTTCTGGCAATCTGTAGCGGTTGTGCTTTTGTCTGCCATGCATGTTGTCCCTGCTTATGCAGATGATGGGATACCTCCTGTTCCAGTGGAAAATCCCATTACTTCGGAGCCCACGAGTACGATTACGGAAGTAGTTACAGCGGATCCACTTAATGCTCCAGCATCTTCTGAACTTCTGCCGTTGGTGCCAGATGCAACGAATGCTATTGTGGTAGAGGATCAGGCTGCGGGTCAGAGTGAGGCGGACTTGCTTTTGAGCGATCCATCAACGGTGACTACTGAATTGGTAGTTACAGATACAGATGGAACCTCTATCCCTCTTGCCACGAGTGAAGCTGCGCAAGCCATTGAGGTGATTGACCCGATCTGGTGCCCGGTTGGAATCGCTCCTAAGGCAAACATAGGTGGTTGTTCCAATTCATTCCCTGACCTGCTTAATTTGGTGAATAACTTTGTTCCGAGGGCTAATGGTGTGATCTGGATTCAGTCAGGAGCAGATGCCTCGGCTGGGTCAATTACCATTGACGGCACGCCTGGCACAGGGAATTGGTCTTCCGCCGCTAATTTTGCATTAACCCTGAATGGCGGCTGGAATGGTACTCAAGGGACTACGGGAATTAATGGGGTTTCCACGTTTAACCAAAACCTAAGCATTATTAACTGGGTGGGTGCCGTTACTTTGCAGAATATAACTGCAAGTGGTGTGGCTGGCGATAACCCTAACTTAGCAGATGGATGTTTATCTGCCCTTTGTGTAGAAACCAAAGGAAATGTTTTATTTAATAATATTATTTCCTCGAATCACCCCACTGAAGGCGGTGCCCAGATTGATAACTCTGCAGGCACGGGAACGGTAACTGTAAAATCAAGCCGCTTCCAGAATGATGGTGGTGATGCCGTGATCATTAAGTCCAATGGTCTGGTTACTATTTCCGATATTCTTGTGTCTAATTCTAGCGGTACTTTTGGGATGAAAATAGATACAACAAAGAATGTTGTTTTGAATGGGACCAATCAGTTTTTTAACAGCATACACAGCTTGGATATTACAACCCCAGTTGATGTTGTGGTAAATAATTTAGTGGTGAGTGGCGGAGATTGCATAAATATTACAGCTCGTAATATAAACTTAACCGGCTCATCGATTTTTACTCAAATAGGATCAAGTTGCCATTTGATTGCCTCCGGAACGGTGACTGCAAGGAATATTACGGTTACCAAATTGGATGCCACTTTTGGCGGGCTTTTAATATCTGCTTCTGGATCAGTTACCCTTAATGGCGTTAATAATTTTTCACTTAATACTGGTGGTGTTGGGCTTGTTATCCATTCTAATGGACCCATAACCTTGAATAACATTACTGCACATAACAATGGAGGGGGAGGTGTTACGGTAACAGGAGGATTTGGAGCAGTGGTTGTCAATGGGGCTAATATATTTAGTAATGGCAGTTCAGGGTTGGATATAAAATCGTTTGGGAATATTTCGGTTACGAATATTACCTCAAGTAAAAACTCAGGAACTGGTGTCAAACTGGATAATAATGAACCTGGATCTACCGGCAATATCTCTGTGAATGGGTATTTGATCACTGAACACAATACCTTCAGTGGAGCCGAAATCTCAAGTGCCGGTGTGATCACGATGACTAATGTGGCCAGTAACTATAATGGAAGCAACGGTGCAGTGATCGACAATCAGTTCAACCCCAGTGTCTCCAAGGGCGTTTCCCTGCTTGGGACGAATACATTTATTGGCAATGGGGGGATGGGGCTGAATATAATCAGTTTTGGTAATATCTCTGTCAATGCCCTAACCGCCAACGAAAATTTGGTCGCAGGTGCGTCGTTTATTTCCAATAACTTGCTATCCAATTCATCTGTGATATTGACTGGGGTGACCACTGTAAACTTTAATGGGAACCCCGTAGCACATAGTGGAGATGGGTTGACTATTACTGTGGATGGAAACGTGACTATTACTGGTTTGACTGCAAATACGAACGGTGCAAATGGCGCAAACATAGTAAACAATGGCACCTTTACCCTTGGAGGAACGAATCAATTTATTGGGAACGGACTGAACGGTTTGTTTGTCCGATCCTTGCGAACAATCAGTATCCAGAATAGTACAGCTCAAGACAATGTTGCGGCCGGATTTGTACTGGATAATGATGAACTTTCGGCGGTGGGCAATGTTGCGATCGGTGGGTATTTGATCGCCGAGCGAAATGGCTCAGTCGGGCTTCTCGTCAATAGTGATGGAATTGTGACCGTTGCAAACCTGACTGCAAATTTCAACTCCAAAGGCGGGGTGAGCATTACCAACCGGGCAGATGCAAATATTGCCCGGGGCGTTACGATCACAGGAAATAATAACATCGTCGGCAATGGCGATTTTGGTTTGATCGTACAGAGCTTTGGAAATATCTTTGTAAACAATCTAACCGCCACAAATAATGCTCCCGTGATCAGCCCAATTACTTCGGTTTTCTTTGGCGGGGTGGATTTGGACACACTGAATAACCTTGTGAACTCTTCCGTGACTCTGTCTGGAATTAATACGATCAATTTCAACGGAGATGCAACTACTCACGATGGAAATGGGCTCAATATTATTGCTGATGGTGCTGTTGTGCTGAACAATTTAACGGCCAACAACAACTCGAATAACGGTGCCAGTATCTCTGCAGGTTCACTTACTCTTGCAGGCAATAACTCATTCAGTAATAATTATTTTGCAGGGCTTGGTGTCTTTACTTCAGGAAATGTTCTTGCAAATTCGGTAAGTGCAGATGCCAATGGTGGTGTAGGGGTGAATATCGTTACTGCTACCGACCCCGCTTTGATCCGAAATGTGACCTTTACAGGAGTAAACCGCTTCAATAATAATGGTTATAGCGGACTGGTGATCGGCGCCAACGGTGTAGTGACCCTTAGCAACATCACCGCGAATGACAACGGACAGACAAATACTGTTGATATGGGCTTTGGGGTGCAGGTGCATAACTGCATGACGAACGCAGGTCTGTGCACCATAACCACTCCCAGTAATGTTGTACTCTTGGGAAAGAATAATTTCAATGGGAATTTCAGCTCTGGCTTGTCAGTACAAAGCCTTGGTGCGATCCTTGTCAATAACATTACAGCCAATAATAACGGCGTCCATGGAGCCTTCCTGAAGAATAAATTCAACTCGACCATTCAGCAGTCTGTCACAGTCACGGCCAGCGGGATGTTCAATTCAAATGGCAGCCGCGGCTTGCTCGTGGAAAGTTTTGGAGCCATGACTCTGGCGAACATCACCGCCGATCAAAATGGTCACCGCGGAGTAAGCCTGGATAATACTGGTGGGCTTGTCGCAAAGAATATTAGCATTACTGGAGCCAGTTACTTCATTAATAATTCCTTGAACGGGTTGTTCTTCAATACCGATGGAACCTTTACTGGCACAAGAATAACCGCGGCCTTCAATGGAACTTCGGGTGCTGGCAGAGGTGTATTTGGAACGGCCAAGGGAACGATCACCCTTGTGTGTGGGATGATGTTCAATAATAAGGACTGGGGCTACAATTTCACTTCAAACGTATCCATCACTCTTAATAATGTGGTCACGTTCTCGAATCCATCAGGTGATGTATTCTCAGCGCCAACAGTCAATATCTTTGGTTCTACTTGTCCGTTACCATAAAGTGAGTTTCTGAATGATGAAGGTGAAGTGAATAACTTTGCCTTCATCATTCGAAGGAGCCGCCCATGCTATCCCTGCATTCCCGATTAATTACTTATTTGGCCGCTCTTTTATATGTGATTCTGGGAATGTTTTTATTTCTCATGCCTGAGAGCCTTGCCCCCGTCTTTGCATGGAAAGTAACTCCCTTTATAACGATGACCATCGGCGGTTGGTGTATTGGGAATGGGTGGGTGGCATTCATCACAGCGCGGCGCTGGAAGTGGAGCTTGGTTTACACGGCTCTTTTGTATCTCTGGACTTTTGGTGTGAGTGAACTAATCGTTCTCTTTCTCTTCCGGGCCAAGTTGCAGCTTGTTCATCCTATTGCATGGTTATACCTTGCTACCTTGGCTGTCAATGCGATCGCCGCTGTGCTTGGCATCGTAGACTGGCTTCGCTTACGCCCTACAAATGAAGAGCATGGCGAAAAAATAACTTCCTTCCAACACAGATTGGCGGTTGCCTTCGTATTGTTTGTTGGTTTCCTTGGCGTGTATGGTGCAACTGTCCAAGTTGGAGCTCTTGGAACCAATGGTGGAATTTTTCCTGAGATTATGTCTCTCTTCACATTGCGGAGCTTCGGCGCGTTCTACTTATCCATTGCAATTGCTGCCATTCCATTCATGTTGGGAAGAAGCGTCAACACTGCTCTCCATCATAGCTATGCTTCCCTCGCTTTGATATTTTTCATCACTCTTGCTGCTTTCATCTATATTCGCCTCTTCGATTTTTCGCAGCATCCCGGTGGACTGTTATACATCGGCGTATATCTGATTGTCGGTATTCCTCTGTTCTTTACAATCTTTAAGATGGGAACAGGGGAATCAAAATAATTCAAATCAACTTTATATTGGAGGAACCATGTTTAAAAAACTATTCTTTTATTTTGAGTAATGTCTCTAACAGAATTTACAACCCCGCCTCTCAGCCTCGACGATGGCCTGATCGCTGGACCAAAAGAAATTTTCTTCACCGAGAATTTCGATCAAGCCACCACGTTCCATCATTTGACGTGCGTTGTCGTGAATACCTGCAAACATCAATGTGCCACCTTGTTTTTGTAGACGTTGATGCAAACGTTGAATTGCTTCCAAACCAGCGGTATCGATTAAGGGCACGCCACGCATGGACAAAATTAAGGCGTGCGTTTCTTTGAGGTCTGCAAAGGTTTCGTTGAATTGACCAGCGGCTGCAAAGAATAGCGGACCTGTCAAAAAGGCCACGCGGACGTGTTTACATTGGCCTGTGGTTTCAATTCCCTTTTGTTTGAGTCGGTCAATGTCTACTTCTTGGATGGAGATATCAATGCTGGCAATTTTATTAAGGAAGACTGCCCCTGCAAGAAAAGTGCCGAGTAGAATTGCATTGGTTAAACTGAGGGCTACGGTCGCGAGTAATGCAATGCTAAAGGCAATCATGTCTGTTTTAAAGCGATTGCGGAAGATAAAGCGAACGGAAGACATGTCAATGGAACGAAGCGCTGTGACCATCAATACGGCCGCCAAGGCTGGAACGGGAATCCATTCAAGGAAACGTGCCAGCGTGAACATGATTGCCATTAATACCAACCCATGAATGATGGCAACCAAACGAGTCTGCCCACCTGAGTTGATAGCTACTTTGGTTCGTAACAACCCTGAAGTGGTGGGTATGCCTCCGAAGAAAGGCAACAAGAAATTGCCAGTTCCTTGGGCAATCAGTTGTTGATTGACTTGCAAGCGAATGCCTGTCATATCTGAACCGACCGCACCTGTCATCAAGGCTTCGACAGAGCCCAACGCGGTGAGAGTTAACGCAGGTGCGATGAACTCACTCATATGTTGCCATGGAATGTTGGCGAAGCTGAAATGCTTTTCGAGAATCAAAGTTTGGGGGATGAATCCAATCGTTGCGGCAGACCAGCCCAAGGCGCGGTTAAGAAGCGCCACTAGGATTAATCCCATCAAGGAAGAAGGGAAACGAGTATTCCATTTTGCAGGCCATAGAAGCATGATTCCAATGACCAAACATCCGAGCAATATGCTGTGCAGGTCTGGGTGGAGTCCTATGATGGTAAAGTATCCAATTAATTTTTGGGCTGCAGTTTGGGTGACGGGGGTGTGGATGCCAGCGAAATTATCGGTTTGGCGAATGAGGATGATTAAGGAAATACCAGCAGTAAATCCGTTGATGACTGGTGCGGGAATGAAGCCGATGAAGCGACCCAAGCGCAGCATGCCGATGATGAACATCAGCAAGCCAGCAAGAATACCTGCAACCCACATGCCCTCTAATCCGTATTGTGTGACGAGAACGATCAAGACAACGCTGGTCACTGCTTTGGCGCCACTGATTTGATACGGCGCCCCAGCCAGAAGACCAATAATAATTCCGCCTACGATAGATGTGATTAATCCTGCACCAGCAGATGCTCCTGATGCAACTCCAAAAGCAAGCGCGAGGGGCAATGCCACCAAAGCGACATTGAATCCAGCATATAGATCCTGCCAGAACTTGGCAAGCGAATAGTGTGTGAACTCGTCTCGATATAAACGCACGAGTGAACGTCGAGGCATATAAAATTCTCCGAACAGAAAAAGTTAAATAGACAAAGTGCTCGCACCGAATCAATTGCTCGGCACACGTGCTCCCCCAAGGCGTCCTTTGTTTTCGTTTGGAGATTTTATCATAAGGTATCTTAAGTAAAAATAAGAAATTTAGACAATGGGTTCAAAAATAGCGATTGGAATTTTTCTTGTCGTCATCTTCTGATACTCTGCATAGGGAGGATGCTTTTTGCTTAAATACTCCCATAAGCGGACATATTCTTCGCCTTCCGCAAACCTTGCGTTGACATTAATCGTTTTTCCTTTTACTTCAAGGCTGGTTTGTGGATTCTTTAGCAAGTTAAAGTACCAATCTGCGTGATTATCTCTACCCCAATTAGATTCTACAATGAGATAATTTCCTTCATGGAAAAAATATGCGATTGGGATACTGCGAACTTGCCCTGATTTTCGCCCGATGGTATTTAGAACCAGAATGGTTTGTTTACCCAGTTGAGAGCCAAGCCGCCCACGTGTGGCGCGGATTAAGAAGGCATTAATTGCCATGAACCATTTTATAAATATATTTTTCATAGCTTGTATGACGGCGTTCTTACCAAAAATCTTTCTTACTGATTAAGAAATTGGCTCAAAATTTCCATCCAAATGTAAGTAAAAAGTCTCTACTTTTAATTGTGGAAACAATGCTTTGATTTTCGATTGTGAATCCATGAGGTCATGTTTATGACGCTTATAGGTTCCATCGCGGCCATAAGCGCGGCAATCTTCATGGTTGATGAGACAGACGGTATCAATGGTGTGGATTTTGACAGCCAGTTCCACATACTTCAAGACCATTTCATAATCATGGACACTGCCTGCCAAAGAAATGATATCAAAATTGTCGTACCCAAAACGGACCGTAATCCACGGTTGAATAAATTTCTGCAAACGGTAATCCATGCAATGGACAACCAGTGCGTCACAATGAATAATTGGTTTTTTTGCTGGCATCTGTACCTCTAAAATTTTCGATATGATTTTTTATTGATGGTCTTGGTGTAATCATCAATAAATTTATAAAACTTCGCCTTCGCTACGTTTCAGAAATTCTCCATCACCACTTTTGCCAAGCCACTTCTCTCCATCCACAATGAGTTTACCGCGTAGGAAAACTTTTTCAGGATAGCCTTTCAAATCCCAACCCTCGTAGAGATTGTAATCGGTGCGTTGATGAGAATGGGCGACTCCGTATTTCAAACTTTTTTCTGGATCCCAAATCACGATATCTGCATCCGCGCCGGGGACAAGAGCACCCTTCCGTGGATATAACCCGAAAATCTTGGCAGGGTTCGTTGAGGTGTATGCTACAAACTGATTCGGCGTGATGTGACCTGTTTGTACGCCATATGTCCATAGAATTGGCATGCGGTCTTGAATGCCTGGCAGGCCGTTGGGAATTTTTGTGAAATTATATTTTCCCAACTCTTTCCCTGCAATTGCTATTTGTTTGCCTTCATACAAAATGGGTTGTGTGCCATCAAAGAAAAATGGACAATGGTCGGTGCCGATGGTTTGCAATGTGCCATCATGCAAGCCTTGCCATAAACGCGCATTGTCCTGTTCCTTGCGCATGGGCGGTGAGCAAATCCATTTTGAGCCATCTTCACGTTCCAATGCATCTTCAGTGAAAAACAAATATTGTGGGCAGGTTTCGCCCATCACTTTGACGCCGCGCTCGCGGGCATATTGAAGCATATCGACTTCACCCCCTGCATTCATGTGGACGATATAGACTGACGCATCTGCGTCTGCGGCCATGCCTGCTACTCGTAAAGAAGCATCGACCGCCCCCCAACTTGGTCTTGTCCACGCATGCCAGATTGGGTCTGTGTGACCTTGAGCCAATGCCTGTTGGGTGAGAGTGTCAACGACATCTCCATTTTCACAATGAGCCATCACCAACATACCGTTTTCTTTCGCAATTTGCAGTGCCTTGAAAATACTGCCATCGTCCAATCGCAAACGCCCGTTGTAGGCCGTGAAGACCTTCAGGGTTTGAATTCCCATGTCCATCAAAGATGGAATTTCATGGGCAATCTTGTCATTGAATTGCGTTAGATTCATGTGAAAAGAATAATCAATTGCGGCTTTTTCTGCTTTCTTCATCCACAAGTCGATGGAATGTTGGAAGCCTTCATTCTCCAACACAACAAAATCCATGGCCGTGGTGGTGCCTCCGAACGCAGCAGCTTTGTGACCTGTGTAATGGTCGTCGGATGAAACTGTGTCGAACATCGGCAGGTCGAGATGGACATGGGGGTCAACGCCGCCTGGCATGATGAGCTTGTCTGTAGCATCAATTACTTGGGCAGAATCAGCTTGCAGATTAAGTCCGATGCGGATGATTTTTTCATCTTCAATCAAAATATCTGATTCAAATGTGTCAGATGCAGTGATTAATGTTCCATTCTTAATAAGAGTTTGCATTGGAGTCTCCTAGAGTTTCCAAAATAGAATCATGCCTGCGAGTAGTACAAGAAAAGTAATTAACATTAAACCGATGCCAACACGGAAGAAATCGCCGAAGCGATAATTTCCTGGCCCCATCATAATCAAGTTGACGGGGTGTGCAATGGGGGTGAGGAAGGAGGAAGAACAACCAATCGCTGCGGCGACTGCGATGGCTTGTGGATTTGTATTGAGATGAATGGCCGCACTGATGGCAATTGGACCAACAACAAAAGCAGTAGCTTGACTGCCCATAAATTGAGTTAATAAAGCAGAAAGAAGAAATGCGCTGGCTGCCAATCCAAGCGGGCCTGAGTTACCAATTAAGTTGATAACGAATTGACCGATCAATGAAGCCAAGCCTGTGTGAACCATACCGAGGCTGGCGACATACATGCCTGCAATAAAAAAGATGACTTGCCATTCGATGGAGCGATATACTTCTTGAATGGGAAGTAACCCAAGCAGGATGGCGAGTAGAGCCACTGAAAGCACTGACAGATAAACGGGTAATCCAATCAACGATAATACAATGGCACTGATGAATACCAAAATGCTAATGATAGCGCGGCGGCGGGGAATGGCACGAGGTGTGGGTTCAGGTTCAAGAGTGATGATATCGGGATTGGCACGTAAATCACGTACACGTTCGGGGGAGCCAATCATCAAAAGAGAATCTCCCATCTCCAACGGAATATTACCGACATCGGTTCGATAGCTACGTCCGCGGCGTAAAAGGGCTAGAACTGTAAAACCATATTTGCGGCGGAAGTTCATTTGTTTGATGGTTTTGCCATCGTAGTTTGAATGGGGAGCAAGAATCAACTCAATCAATGTGACATCGAAATGACTGATGGCATTAACTTCACGCCCGATTTTGAAACCAAGCTTTTCTAACTCATTGACTCGTTCTTCGCGGCCAACTACCAATAGAATGTCATTTGTATTTAGCTTTTCGGTTGCATCTGGAGTGAAGATGGCTTGACGTCCACGTAAGATGGCGATGACTGCCAGACCAAACTTTTCTCCAATGCGAGCTTGCTTTAAAGTTCTACCGTTTAATTCGCAAGCAGGAGAAAGGTGAGCTTCCCAAAGACGTTCTCCTAATGAATAAAGAGCTTCAAGTTCGTTGCTGGCGCGGCGGGCAATGGCTTGTTCCACACCGGGTTCGCGGTTAGGCAAAAGGCGATGACCAAAGAAGGCGAGATAGATAATCCCAGCGATGGCAATGGACCCGCCAGCGGCGACAAAAGAAAGCACTCCCAATGGTAGTTGAGGCGGTTTGGCAGAAGTCAACAAGTTGCTGAGAACTATGTTGGCTGTGGTGAAGTAGGTTGCCATACCACCGAGAGCGGTTCCAAACGCAATCGGAATTAACAATTTGCCAGGTTTTAATTTTGATTTGCGCGTCACTTGAATGGCACTTGGTAATAAAAGTGCTCCCACCGCAACATTATTCATCATGAGGGATAACAAGGCAGAGGCGAATGTAAATAAAAATATCAAGCGCGATTCGGAATCTCTGCCTGCGGCTGCAAGGCGTTGCCCGAGCCAGGTCATGACACTGTTGTAAGATAAAGTTTGTGTGAGAATAAATAGACCAATTAACGTCACTACGACAGGTTGACTGAAGCCTGAGATCGCCAGTAAGGTATCTTTTGGAGAGTTTGTGTCGCCAAGAATGCTGATGCCGAGGAATTGCGCAATTCCTAAAGATACGATGATGCACAAGGCCGCCACATCCACTCGCCACTGGTTGAAAATCACCAGTAGAAGCGGTACAACGATCACTGTAGTCACCAACCACATTTCAATTGTCATGAGTCATCTGTTTCGGAGGTTGTATATTTTTCAGGCGATTCTTTGATGCCTAACAAAGCCATCAATACTTCAGGGGGAATATCTGCTTCAGGAAGATCCACTTTATAGAGTTGTTCATTCTCGGCACGTTCGCGCAGATGTTTCCAGAGAATGGTACGTTCTTCATTTTGAACGACGAGGTCATTCAACAATTTTGCATTCAGTAAATATTCCCCTGTTGAGTATAAGAAGGTGAGACGTTTCCATTTGTCAGCGAGAATGGGTGTCTGAAGTTTTTCCAACCCGCCTAGCTGAATTTTGTAGTATTCTTCATGGGCACGCGGATGGTTGGCTTCATCTTTTAATAACTCGCCACGAGTTGTAAGCTCATGGCCTTTGACTTGGGCGACGAACTCAATTTTCCCGCCGTGTTCGCCAAATGCTGAGGGTTGATAAAAAGCCAAATAGTCGACAGCGACAACTTTCGGTGCAGTGCGAAGCGGGATGCGGTACCAGCCCAACAGTCGCGCAATTTCCAAATCCCGAACAGTGGGGATAAGGGCAACCAGAATGAGGTCAGTGGGTTTTATCATCGGATTTAATTATAACTTCTTGAGGAGTATGGGATGAAGATTCACCCGTCACGTTTTGAACAAATGACCGCATTCACTGATTTGTTGTTGGGACTTCTCAGCTTTTATGTGATGTATCAGCTCATACAATTTTCAGGGTTCAAAGCAGAGATTTGGAGATGGGCATTTGGATTGCTCGGCCTTTCCTCTTTTTTAGGCGTCGCTGCCCATGGGTTTGAGATGACCCAAAAAACAAATGACAGAATTTGGATGCCATTAAATTTGTCCCTTGGAATAACGCTGGGGTTATTTGTTGTAGGTGCGTTATTTGATTTGAGCGGTGAGACTGTGGCAGGTAAGGCTTTGCCGTTTATGGTGGCGATTGGTTTTGTGTTTTTTCTAATTACTGTATTACGACCTGGATCATTTATGACTTTCATTGCTTATGAAGCTATTGCCATGGTATTTGCGTTGATTGCTTATTCCTATCTTTTTTATACTGGAAAATTGTTAGGTTCTGGTTGGATGCTAGCTGGAATTTTTGTTACCATTCTTGCGGCAGCGGTGCAGGCGATGGGAAAAGCAGGTAAGTCCATTCTTTGGTATTTTGACAACAACGGAATCTTCCATGTGATTCAACTGTTAGGAATTGTGCTGTTGTTGGTTGGGCTGAAAGCATCGTTATAAAAAGAGGAGTTCACTCGTTACGGTGAACTCCTCTTTTTATTTAAATCAAGCCAACTTCTTTGTTGAAATCCATAATCAATTCGTCAATTTCATCTGCTTGTTTTTGAACATCAGTCCAGTAATTGGGTTCGTACCATTGGTCTTGAATCTCATGATATGTTTTGCCTTGTTGTTCAACCCATGTGTAGTATTTTAGGTTGTGAACACGGCGGCGTTCGGGGTATGTAAGCTCAAGCATATTGTCGGTAGATTGTCCATGCAGGTAGTGTGCAAAGTCAGCGGCTGCGTCGCGATCGCTATATTCACCAAGTTCTTGATGCATCTCGTGCAGACGTGAGCGATAGAGTTCCATCGAGTCAGTCAACATGGTGATCATGATATCGTTCTCGTCCATTTCAAAATATTTGGCGGTCTTGATACAGGAAAGAACATTTGAAATTCCAGAGAAGCCAAGCAGGTCAAGTTGTGACACGATATTTTCTGGCACACCTTTTTCCACGAGGTAGGCACGTCCGCTTTCTTCGTTGAAGAGGCGGGCAATGTTAACCACGGCGTTGTCGTCAATGGCGGTGACAAGATCTGTATTCTTGGTGTTGTGAACCCACGGGACGTGCTTATCGCCAATGCCTTCGATGCGATGTGCGCCAAATCCATTTTCTAATAACGTGGGGCATTGAAGCGCTTCGCTGGCTACGATTTTGCTATCTGGATACAGTTGCTTCATGTAATCACCACTGGCGATGGTGCCTGCAGAACCTGTAGCAGAAGCGATGCCACGGAAACGTCCATGCTTGCCAGCGACTTGTTTGAAGACTTCTTCCATGGCGTGGCCTGTGACTTCATAGTGCCAAAGATAATTTCCAAATTCTTCAAACTGATTGAAGATCATCAAGTCCTGACCTGAATTGGCCAGCTCTTTGCATTTGTCAAAAATTTCTTTTACATTGGATTCAGAGCCTGGGGTTTTGATGGTTTCGCCAGCTACCTTTGCCAGCCATTCGAAGCGTTCCTTCGACATTCCTTCAGGCAAGATGGCGATGGATTCACAGCCGAGTAGCGCGGAGTCGTAGGCACCACCACGACAGTAATTCCCTGTAGAAGGCCAAACTGCTTTTTGAGTCGTCGGGTCAAACTGACCTGTGACCAGCCTCGGCACGAGACAACTAAACGCCGCCCCGACTTTATGTGCCCCAGTAGGAAACCATTTTCCAACCACGGCGATGATGCGTGCTTTGACTCCCGTCAACGAGGAGGGAAGCTCAATGAAATTGACTCCGCCATAGGTCCCGCCTGATGCGGTGGGTTGGTTGTGCCAATTGATGCGAAACAGATTGCGTGGGTGAATGTCCCAAAGTCCGATGTTCTTCAATTCATCCTTGACCTTCGCAGGAATCTTGGAAGGGTCTTTCATTTGGGCATAGGTGGGGATGATGATGTTTTTTTCCTTCGCGCGTTTGATGGCATTGGCGCGGCGGTCTTTGTGAATGGTGAGGTCAATTGTTGTCATAGGGAAGCCTCCTGGAAATTTGTCTGACAACTTAATTATAGCGCACAATCTAATTTTTTTCTTTATAATAGGGATGTGGAGCTAAGATGGATTTTGATTTCAGGAATTTTATTCCTGAATTTTTTTATCGGCTTGCTGCTTGCTTTGCGCAGTTGGCGTAGCCGCGCACATGGGGGGCAGGAATATTTTGCCTTGCTCATGCTTTTGGCTGGGTTTTATGCTTTGATATATGGAATTGAAATTATTTCAAATTCATTTGCAGAAAAACTGTTTTGGCTGAAAGTGGAAAACCTAAGCATCACCACGCTTCCCGCTTTTTGGTTTTTATTTACCTTTGAATATACTCAACAAGCCAGATGGTTTCTAAAAAAATACATTATTGTATTTTTTATTGTCCCGTGCATCTCTTTGCTTTTATTGCTATCCCCTTTGTATCACCTGTATTATTCAGAAATTCATATGTACTTTCTGACAGGTGGCCCTCTTACCATTACGGGTGGTCCTTGGTATTGGGTGCAGATGACTCAGAATTATGTTCTGTTGTTATTGGGTATGTTTGTGATATTACGCTCTGTGATTCGATATCCTGGGATATATCGCGAGCAAAGCTTGATTTTATTAACGGGTGTCCTAATTCCGTGGGCTGCTAACTTGTACTATATTGTGGGGGAGTTTATCTTTCCAACAGTATATATTCCAGTTGACTTTACTCCGATTGCGTTTACGGCTACCGGCATTTTATATAGTATCGGTATTTTTAGCTTAAAGTTTTTAGATCTTGCTCCAATTGCGCGTGAAGTGGTTTTTGAAAACATTCCAGAGATGGTTTTGGTCTTGGATGTGGAAGATCGAGTGTTGGATATTAATCACGTAGGACAGGAATGGTTGGGTGTTGCTTATAAGAATGCCACGGGCGTTCATGTGAAAGAATTGATTAGTGAATTATTCACGTTTCTGGAAAGCTACAAGGTGGATTCCAGTATCAATCGGATGATTACGCTGAGCGGCGCTTCTCCCCGTGACCTTGAGTTGACCGTTACCCCGTTGACCGATACTCGTGGACAGTCTGCTGGCTCTGTAATCTTGGCAAGGGATGTTACGCAGAAGAATCAAATCGACCTCTTGATTAATCAACGCAATGATTTGATTCGGTTGCAAAGCACAGCCTTAAACGCTGCGGTGAATGCTGTGGTGATTTCAGACTTAAGTGGCACCTGTATTTGGGTGAACCCTGCCTTTTCCACCATCACAGGATATTCTTTGGAAGAAGCGGTTGGAAAGAAGCTTTCCTTCTTAAAGTCTGGGGTGCAGGATGAGAAATTTTATAAAAACTTATGGGATACCATCCATGCAGGGAAAACCTGGCAGGGTGAGATTGTCAATCGGCATAAGTATGGACATTTATACGTCGAAGAGATGACGATTGCCCCTGTGTATGATGACCATGGTGAAATGACTCATTTCATCGCTATTAAACAGGATATCACCGACCGTAAGCGCATGGAAAATGATCTGCAGAATGCAAACAACCGTATGCAGATTCAAATGAAAGAAATTATTTCATTGCAGGATAAATTGCGAGAGCAAGCCATTCGCGACCCGCTGACCGATTTATATAACCGCCGTATCCTTGAAGAAGTATTGGACCGTGAAGTGGCGCATGCCCAAAGAAGCGGAAAAAACTTTTGTGTTGCCATGATTGATGTAGATAATTTCAAATTGTTAAATGATCGCCATGGTCATGCGGCGGGAGACATGGTGTTGAGATCTCTGGCTAAAATTTTGGAGTACAACACTCGTAGAGGGGATATCAGTTGCAGATATGGCGGCGAGGAATTTGCTGTGTTGTTGCCGAATGCCACCATGGAGGGTGCATTGAAACGTGCCCAACAGTGGCGGCGAGCTTTTCAGATGTTACATCAAAGCTTTAATGGGCAGGAATTGCAGGCTACACTTTCGATTGGAATTGCTTCTTATCCACAACATGGGTTGACGGGTCAAGAGGTGATGGAAGCGGCGGATAAAGCCCTGTACGTTTCAAAACGAAAGGGCAAAAATCAAGTGTCGTTTTTTGCGGAGCCATAAGCGGACCGCATGTTATCGTTTATCAATAGGAGAATAGCATGAGCAACACAAAGACAACGGCAGTCTCAGGTTGTTTGATTTGGATTGTTTTGGTTTTTACCATTAGCAGCTGTGTGATGCCTGTATTTTTTGTAGCTGGCATTTTGAGTTCGTTCAGTGACTTTACCATCAAGACCACGGGAGCCTGGTTATGCCCTGAAGGGACAACTCCTGAAAATTACTCTTATGCCACAACAACACATGATGAGCATGGTTTTGAACAGCCAACCACTGCCTATGAATTGCATTGTGTAGACGCCAGCGGAAAGACCGTAAAAAGTGACCCGATTCTTTATGCGGTCATTTGGCTGGGCATTTTTATTCTGGCTGGTTTGATTTTGTCTGCGGTGCTTTCTTTTGTGTTTGCAGTTCCGGGTGGCATGCTTGTGACGAAGTTATTGGATAAGTTGAAGTCCCCACGAGTGAATTCAAGTATTAATAACTAAATTTATGTTCAAGAGAACAATTTGGGGATTCCACCAACTGCTCGGCGGGTTAGAGACCCGTGCCGAGCGAGGGATTGTCCTATAATCCATTTATTTAATGTAATACAAAAGAGACTTGGTATATAACCTATAACATACTACTATTAAATTAAATGAAAAATATTTATAATCACTAGTATGCAACCTTAATAGAATCAACATAGCACTTAAGTAAAATAATCTAATTATGCGAATCTGAGGTGCATTAGATATGAAAAATACTAATCTAGAGATTCTTGTGTCAATTCTTTCTGTTCTTCTCGTTTTTTTTCTTAGAGGAGTTTATTTATATTATGATGCTGATTTCACTATAATTCAAGTTTTTAATAAAGTGATTTATGAAGTTGCAAACTTATTGGTTATTATTGTACCTGGAATGGTGGCGGCTTTTATCGTTATTCTTGTATCAAATCAAATTCGCAAAAAAAGAAGATAATTACATCTCGCTTGATGCGGGTCTTTACCCCCTCCTTGATATTATTTATTGGGACGACTTGCACTTCTTTAAGAGGAGAGAATTTCTGCCAGAACGGTTTGCTCTGCTCGGCGCGGGTCTCTGACCCCGCCGAGAGTTGGTATGGAATCCCCATATTGTTCTCTTGGTTGCCATCAAACCCTTGATGAATAAGGAAAAAGTTTATGCACAGGAATATCTTGTTTTTTGTATATATTATATGCTTTGCGTTTAGTTTGTTGGCATGCCGAATTGACAATTCTTCACCTGTTTTTACCTTAGGTGTTAAAAATAAAGACTCTAAACTTCTTAACGAGTTGATTCAAGTTAACGATTTTGATAAATCAAATTACAAGATCGATAATATTCAGTTTTTTCAAAAAGACATGCAAGGCGAAGTTTTGGAAGAAGCATCTATATGGGTTGTCGCATTCCACTTGCCTGAAAATGAATATTTTCAGATCTCCCATAGGTTATTGTTAATAAACAAAAACGCAAGCGTCAACCAAGATGGTTTCTATGTTTTCGAACAAGAGAATGGAAACTTGTTTGACCTAGGCTCAGATATAAAGAATGTGGACAGTGTAAAATGTTCCAGATATGATAGTTTTCAGGAGTGCCTCTTTGTAAAAAAATACGATAATGTCATTTCTGTACTTTCGGTTGTGGTGCGCAATTCCGTTGATCATGATTTAATGGCTCAGTGGGTTCAACCATTTTTGGAGAAAATAGAAAAGAGATTGAAAAAATAAACCCAGCTCGGCGTGGGTCTCTGACCCCGCTGAGAGTTGGTGGAATCCCTGTATTGTTCACTTAATTGCCATCAAACCATATTTACACAATCCCCAGCATTTTACTCACTACGGAAAGCAAAATTCCACCTGCAATCACACTGCCCAATTGACCCGCAGTATTTGCTCCCATAGCATGCATGAGGATGAAATTATTTGGGTCTTCATCGTTCGCCATTTTGGCGGCGATGCGACCCGCCATGGGGAATGCAGAAATCCCAGCTGCGCCGATTAACGGGTTGATTTTTCCGCCTGTCAGAAGATACATCAATTTTCCAAACAGCAACCCTGCCACAGTGTCCAATGCAAAGGCAATCAATCCCAAAATCATAATCTTGCCTGTAGAAATATTGAGAAAGCTCACGGCACTCATAGTCGAACCAATTGCCAAGCCTAAGAATAAGGTCGCAATGTTGATAATTTCATTTTGAGCCGCATTGCTCAAACGGTCCACCACGCCAGAAACCTTTAGCAAATTTCCCAACATCAACATCGAAATTAATGGAGTCGCCTCAGGCACCAGCAGACCCACCACCAAGGTCAATACAACGGGGAAGAAAATCAATGTCCGTTTTGAGATGGGTCTGGGCGCATAGTCCATTTGCACCAGACGTTCTTTTTTTGTGGTCAGCAATCGCATCAATGGCGGCTGGATGATGGGAATCAAACTCATATAAGAATAAGCCGCGACGGCAATCGGTGCCAATAATTCAGGGGCAAGTTTGGTCGCTACGAAGATGGATGTTGGCCCATCGATGGCGCCAATGACTCCAATCGATGCCGCTTGGTTAAGTGGGAATCCCAACAAGACCGCCAACATCAACGTGCCGAAGATTCCAAATTGTCCCGCCGCACCTAGTAAAACCATGCGTGGTTGTGCCAGCAATGGCGAGAAGTCAATCATCGCGCCTACGCCCACGAAAATTAATAAGGGAAATAATTCAGTCTTGATGCCTGCATCGTATAAAACTTTCGACATGCCTTCCGCAGCGGTCATGCCTGCCAATGGAATATTCGCCAGCAAACATCCGAATCCAATCGGCAATAACAAGACAGGTTCAATTTCTTTGAAGACTGCAAGATAAATCAAAACCAGGGCTGCAAAGATCATAATTGCATTCCCCAAGGTGAAATGCGTAAATCCCTTGATGAGATCAGGAAGTAATGAACCTAGATTCATGAATCCTCGCCCAAGTTTGCAAACTTGATTAACGCTTGTTTGTGCGCCACACTTTGTCCCTTGCTGACGAGAACTTCTTGTACCGTTCCGCTATATAAAGAGCGAATACTATTTTTCATTTTCATCGCTTCAATGATTACCACCACTTGTCCCGCTTCTACTTGTTCTCCGGGCTTGATAAAAACTTCAATGACGGTTCCAGGCAGGGGAGCAGTTAAAGTATTTCCGTGGACGGCGGGATTGGGGGCAGAGATGGCCGCGTTGATAGGATTCGGGTTGAAAGTTTTTTTCTCTACTTTCTGAATCGCTTCACTCCCTGTTTCTAGTGGACCAGTCTCGTCGGGCATCACCTCAAACCGTTCACCGTCCACCACTGCAATGATAGGACGTGTATGGATGTTTTCAATTTCAACTTCATAGGTTTGGTTGTTAACTGTGAGTTTATATTTCATATTTCTTCCTTATGGAGTGTGACAACTTGCTGTCACACTTGCGGGCGCAAGGGCTCCAGAATTAATGCCTTCTGAAATTTCCCTTTTCAGAGCGTTGACTGGTCCGCATGCCCAACTGCCAGGCAGAGACAATCGCTGTGGGTGGTTCAGGCAATGGGCGCGCAGAAGATTTGCCTTGTTCGGCAAGTGCCAGAGCCACCGCAATCACAGCGGCTTGAGCTTTAGAATCCGTTGTCGAAACAGAATCAGCTTCAAGGGAGTCGGATGCGGCTTCATCGACTGGAGTTTCTTTTTCCGCAGTGAGAAATGTCAGCAAGACCATCGTCAACCACAGTAAAAGAATCGCACCGAAGACCAGGCTCATACCGAGAGCCGTAATTTGTAGAGAGAGAATGAAGTCGCTCATACGGGGATGTTCCCATGTTTGCGTGGAGGGGCAGGAGCGTACTTATCACGCAGCTCGGAAAGGGCTGCGATAATCTTTGGTCTGGATTCGCGTGGCTCAATGATGTCATCTACGTACCCAGTGGAAGCTGCATAATAGGGATTGTTGAATTTCTCGCGATATTCACTGGCAAGTTTTTTGCGCTCTGCTGTGGGGTCTTCTGCGGATTCAATTTGTCTTTTGAACAAAATATTAGCAGCCCCTTCTGCGCCAAGAACTGCGATTTCAGCAGAAGGCCAGGCATACGTGACATCGGTCCCGAGATATTTACTGGACATCACCACATACGCCCCCCCATAAGCTTTGCGGGTGATGATACAAATTTTTGGCACCGTTGCTTCAGAATAAGCATATAAAAGTTTTGCGCCATGACGAATGATTCCGCCATGTTCTTGGGCGATGCCTGGGAGGAATCCAGGCGAGTCAACAAAGGTGACCAGCGGAATGTTGAAGCAATCACACATGCGCACGAAGCGAGTCATTTTGTCGGCGGCATCGATGTCAATCACACCCGCCATGATGGCAGGTTCCTGACCGACAATGCCCACGCTATGTCCACCGATGCGGGCAAGTCCGATAATGGCATTGCGTGCCCAATCGGGTTGAATTTCAAGGAATGAATTTTTATCGATAATCTTTTCAATGACCTGATGCATGACATACGGTTCGTTCGCTTCCATTGGGATGATGTGATTGAGTTCTTCATCCATGCGGGAAAGTGAATCGTCAGGTTGAATATAAGGAGGGTTTTCCACGTTGTTTGAAGGTAAATAGGAAAGGAAGTGACGCGCCATATTAAGTGCGGCTTTTTCGCTAGCCACGCTCAAATGTGCCACACCGCTGACTGAGTTATGCACCACTGAACCACCCAATGACTCGGCATCAATCACTTCACCTGTCACAGCTTTGATGACGTCGGGTCCCGTTAGAAACATAAATGATTGTTTCTCCACCATGATGACCAAATCAGTCAGAGCAGGGGAGTAGGCGGCGCCTCCAGCGCAAGGCCCAAGCATGATGCTCACTTGTGGAACAACGCCAGAGTATTGTGCATTGCGTCTGAATATTTCGGCATATCCGCCCATGGAACGCACTCCTTCTTGAATGCGTGCGCCGCCTGAATCAATCAAAGAAATAAAAGGCACGCCATTGCGTACCGCCAAATCCATGACGCGACAAATCTTGTGAGATTGCATCTCGCTCAACGTGCCACCGTAAATTGTAAAATCCTGTGAATATAAATACACTGTCCGCCCGTTGATTTGTCCGTAGCCTGTAATGACACCATCCCCATAAAACTTATCTTTCAACAAATCCAATTCATCCCCTTGATGTGTAATGAACGGCTCAATCTCATTGAAGGTACCAAGGTCAAGGAGCAAGTCAATTCGTTCACGCGCGGTCAACTTTCCCTTTGCGCGTTGTTTTGCATTGCGCTCTTCCCCTCCGCCTTCGAGTGCTTTGGCGCGAATCTTTCTTAATTCCAAAATTCGTGGGTCTTCTGGTGTCATGGCATATCCTTTAGGTGAAATATTTCACAATCAAAGTATATCATCCGATGACTTTACTGCCAGTGATGGAGGTCATACACAAACTAGGATAATCCGCCTCGTCTTTGCTGACGGTTGACTCTGCTTAATCAGTTCTTTTCCCCTGTTTATTTTTCTCCCTATAAAAAGAAAGGACACGTTATCAACGTGTCCTTTCTTTTTAACCTTTTAGTAAAACAATTTTTTGTTGCGGGTCGCCTAAATACTCAGCACCTTTTTCTGTCATCACTACATCTTCTTCGAGGCCGATGTAGCCATACCCTGTGACTGCAAGACCTGGTTCAATGGTGAAAATCTGTCCAGCTTCCAGTTTTTGATTGGGCGAGTCGCCGTATTTTTCCCAGAGCGGACCCAGCAACGCACCGCCATCATGAGCCACACGCCCCAATTGGTGACCCAGCGCATATTTGAATTCGGGGTATCCAGAGTCGGTGACGATTTCACGGGAGATGATATCGACTTCCTTGCCAGCAACGCCGATTTTCATCGCTTCGCGGGATTTCTCAATCGCGGTACGAATGGTGATAAATCCGCGCTGTACTTCGATGGGAGCTTCTGTTTCACCTTCACGCAAAACATAGCATACTCGTTGAATGTCAGAGCAGTAGCCTTCATATTTCACGCCGAAGTCAAAGTGGATGATATGTCCGCGTTCAATCTTGATGTCAGTGGGTCCGTTGTGTCCAACGGGGGAGAGGGGACCTGAGTTTACAGCGGGGTTATTTTCCTGCGGCCAGGCAAAGCCTACGCCGTGTTCTTTCATTAATTGGTGCATATAGTTGGCGACTTCAATTTCTGTCATACCTACTTTGATGAAGTTAAATGCTTTATCAAAGATTTGATTGGTAATTTCAATTGCTTTTTGTACACGGAATTGTTCAGTTGCGGTCTTTCTTCCGCGCATGGAATTGATAATAGGTTCAGCGCTGATAAGACGATCGGTGTAAGGGGTGCCAGCCAGATATTCTATAAGGAATTCATACATGGCATGCGTTAAACCGTCAGCGTGGACATTGTTTTTGGAAGTGTTGACAGCAATATGGTTAGGGTTGAGGCGGGTGATGGTTTCCTTGAGCACGCCGCTTACAGCGGTGTCATATCCAATGATTTCATCGAATACATTTAATCGTTGCAAGGCATCCTTTTCGAGATTTCCAATGATGGCAATCTTTTCACCTTTGCGGGTGAGAATCAATGCCGAAGGCCAGGTCAGGTCGATATCGCCAACGAGAAAATCCAGAACAGGGTCGCGCACGCCACTGGTCTCGCGGACGAAGGTCAACCACATATCGGTTTCCTGTTCTTTGAGAATTTCAATGGCTTGGTTTACTTTTTCTTTAATGAGAGACATGGGAACTCCTTAATGATTTGCGTGGATCTTTGACGAGGAAGATAAGAATGCCGATCATCACGGCTGAAAGCACGATTGAAATTGTAAAAATTGGATTGAAGCCAGCCGCATCCACAATAAAGCCGCCGAGGATGGGGGCAATAATGGTTGCAGGAGCAGTGAGGGTTTGCGAGAGGCCAATGTAAATTGGGCGTTCAGATTCGTTTCCAAAGTCTACGGTCATGGTCATGCCGATTGTCCAAATGGAAACATTGGCGAGGCCTGTCAGAATGAAGATGGGATAGAACCACGAAATTGCTGGAGCGAACCAGGCAAGAATGGAACTGGCTAACGCAGCGAATGCGCCGAGAATCAACATGGCGCGATGACCAATGCGATCCCCGATCCAACCCATGCCGATGTTTGCTACGGTTTGCGAGATGGTGAGCGTGGCTGTGAGAAAGCCCGCTGTGACGGCATCCATGTTAAACCGACGCAGGGCATAAATGATGTAGAACGAGAATCCCATGGTGGCGAATTGCGAGAGGAAGCGTGCAATTAGAAACCAGTTGAAGTTGGAATCTTTTTTCAACACTTTTTTCGAGTCGTCCCAGAAATGAGTCTTTTCTTCGGGGATGATTTTTTCAGTATCTTCAGGTTCACGTGTTAGTGCAATCGCCACCCAAGATAAGGCAAAGAAGATGCACGCAATAAAGAAACAGGCGGCAAAGTTCCAAGGGGCGGGGAGGGAATCAAGCAAATAGCCTGCGGCGATTGCTGATCCGCTGATGAATAAGTTTGCGAGACCTGCTTGCATGCCAAAAAAAGTTCCGCGAGTTTCAGGGGGAATGATTTTGGAAATCATGGAAACCCACGAATTGGCTGTGAAGCCTCCGCCGAGTCCTTGCCAAATGAGGAATAGGAAGGTGAGGACAAGGCCGACCTGTTTTCCAATCAAGGGCATTGACAAGGCGATAATCCCGAAGCCGAGGAAGGGGACACGCTCGTGAATGGTAGTCAACACGACTGTTCTTTTAAATCTTCGCAAGCGTGAAACGTGGCTTGCAGTGAAAAGTTGAGGCAAAAGCCAACCCGCGGAATGGATGGCAGGGACAAGGCCAATGAGGATGGTGGAATTCGTCATTGTTGCAACAAATAAAGGCAGGATGGTTCCAAAAGAGGCAAAACCCAAGGCCACACCAAATAAACTTCCATCCCAAAGACCGACTGTGATGTTGTGTTTTAAATCCTGTCGGATTTCTTTTTCCAAGTTTGTAAGCATTGGTTGATTGTACCTGAAAGCCATATCTGCCAAACTAGGTAAGGATTCTCTTGACAAAAAACTGGTTTCGCGTAAAATAAAAACGAACGTTCGTTCATTTCTAAAAAGAGGATGTATGCCTACAAAGACAAAAGAAGTGCAAACCAAAGGGGAAACCACGCGGCTGGCAATTGAGGATGCTGCAATCGAGCTTTTTCTGGAGCAGGGCTATCATGCCACCTCCATGCGACAAATTGCCGATCATGCTGGCTTGGCTCTCGGTGGAATTTATAACCATTTCAAAAGCAAAGATGAAATTTTTGAAGGCATCATTATTGATAAGCATCCATACAAAACCATTTTGCCTGCTGTTTTAGAAGCAGAAGGAGGCTCTGCAGAGGAGTTTTTGCGAAATGCTGTTCACATCGCAATGCGAGAGTTGGGACCTGATCCAGTTTTTATCAAGTTAATGTTTATTGAGATGGTTGAATTCAATGGTGCACATGGGTCTTTGATGTTAAAGGAGATTGCCCCCAAGGCACTGCCTGTTTTTGAAAAATTAGTAAAAAACCGTAAAAGTCTGCGAATTGCCAATCCCGCTTTGTTGATGCGTTCTTTCTTTGGAATGATTATTTCCTACTATATTACTGAGATGATTATCTCCAATTCCAATTCAATTATCAGCACGCTGATGACAAAAAATTCAAAAGATGCATATATCGATATTTTTCTACATGGCATCTTGAAACCAGAATCTTAATCAAAGGAATTTAAATGTTCAATTCCCGTATTTCTTCCATCATTCGCAAAGAGTTTGTACAACTCTTTCGCGACCCGCGCACTGTCGCGTTGGCGGTTGTGATTCCCATTGTGCAGTTATTTTTATTGGGATATGCAGCCACTTCCGATGTGCGTAATATCTCTCTGGCGGTGTGGGATCAAAATAAGACCCCAGAATCCCGTCAATTATTGGATGCGTTCCGTGCAGCTGATTATTTCACCATCGATTACATGGTCAACTCAGCTGATGAATATCAGAAGCTGATTGAATCAGGAAATGCACGTGTTGCCTTGGTCATCCCACCTGATTATGACCGCAATGTCCTTGAAGGCAATGCCAAGGTATTGATGGTGTTGGATGGCTCCGATGCCAGTATCGGTTCCACGGCTCTTTCCACTGCAAGGTTGGTGGGGCAGTCCTATGGGACCAAGATACTCACTCAGCAAGCAGCCCTCAGTGGACGTGGTGCACCGACTCCACCAGTCGAAGTTCGTACGCAAGTTTGGTACAACCCAGACCTTAACTCAGCGTACTTCATGATTCCTGGCGTCATTGGAATGATTCTTTCTTTCATTACCACCATCCTTACAGCCACAGCAGTTGTCCGTGAGCGTGAGCGTGGAACCATTGAGCAACTGATTGTCACGCCGATTCGTTCCTGGGAGTTGGTAGTGGGGAAGTTGCTTCCTTATGTAATTTTGGCCTTTGTTGAAACATTTGAAATCATTATCATTGGCCACTTTTGGTTTGATGTTCCTGTTCGTGGAAGCCTCTTAACCATTTTTCTAACATCAGGCTTGTTCCTTATGTCGAGCCTTGGAATTGGGTTGTTGGCATCTACCATCGCCAATACACAACAAGAAGCCATGATGACGGTCATGATGTACAACCTGCCGAGCATCTTTCTTTCAGGCTTCTTCTTTCCATTAGAAGCCATGCCCAAATTTTTACAGTGGGTGGCTTATGCAATTCCACTTCGATATTATCTCGTTGTCATTCGCTCGCTGATGTTGAAAGGGGTTGGCCTTGAAGCCATTCAGCGTGAGGTCATTGCCTTAGCCATTTTTGGGTTCGTGATTATGACCGCAGCCGCACTTCGTTTTAGAAAACGTTTGGATTAATTCTTAAGGAGAACTCTCATGGAAAACAAACTTCCCCCAATTCCTGTTCGTATCGCAATTCTTGTTGTCGTACTGGGTGCCATTGCATTTTTTGGATTTCGCTCCCTCAATACATCAAATAGCGGAGCTATCACTGCCTCTGGTTCTATTGAAGGTACGATTGTAAATATAGCCCCAGAGATGTCTGGGAAAGTGTCAGAAGTGCTTGTTGACGAAGGTCAAGCCATCACGAAGGATGAAGTGCTTCTTTCCCTCGACCCAAGCCTGTTGACTGCTCAAAAAGCAGTTGCTTCCGCTCAAGTGGATACTGCCACAGCGGCTCTTGCTTCTGCGCAAAATCAATATGACCTTGCTGTGCAAGCTGCTTTGACTTCCCAACAAACTTCGCAAGCCAAAGACTGGCGAGTTTCTGCTCCTGATGAGTTCAATCAACCCGCTTGGTATTTTGAACAAGGCGAGCAATTAACTGCCGCACAAACTGAAGTAGACGCGGCCAAAACAGCATTGGATGAAGCTGTGAAAAATCTTGAAACAGTTTCTGCAAATATAAATAACGCCAACTTTATCGCTGCTGAGACTCGCCTTGCAAATGCACGCGCTGCGTTTCTGGTGGCTGATACAGTCAAGACCAATGCAGATTACGCCGTGGAAAATGGAGGCTTACAAAGTGCCGCTGATGACTCATATAACGATGCTTTGGATGAACTTCGAAATGCACAGGATGCATACAATGAGATGCTCACAACTTCAGCTGCAACCGATGTTCAAGATGCACGTGGAAAATTAGTGGTTGCACAACAACGCTATGATGCCGCTTATGCTCGTTATGTTTCTTTGCAAACTGGTTTGAATTCTCCAGCCGTCGTCACTGCTGGTAAGGCGTTAGAGCAAGCCAAAAGTGCATTGACACAAGCTCAAGCCAACCTTGCTTTGATTGAGACTCAACTTGCCAAGCTTTCAATCAAGTCACCACTTGATGGTGTTGTGCTCACTCGCAATGTCGAACCTGGTGAATTTGTTCAACCTGGTGCCACCGCATTGACAATTGCTGACCTCAGCCAAATTACCATTACTGTCTATGTTCCAGAAGATCGCTATGGACAAATCAGCCTCGGTCAAAAAGCAGATGTCAGTGTGGATTCTTTCCCTGGTGAAACTTTCACAGCCAGTGTTGTGCTTATCTCTGACCAAGCTGAATTTACCCCACGCAATGTGCAAACTGTTGAAGGACGCAGTTCCACTTTTTATGCCATCAAACTGAAAGTAGAAGACCCTGAAGGAAAGTTGAAGATTGGTATGCCCGCGGATGTGTTGTTCAAATAAAAATGTTGTGGATGGTCTTAGGTTCCCCTAAGTTAAAGGTAAGTACATAATGGATGACTTTTTAGTAAACGCAACAAATTTACACAAATCCTTCGGTCATACTCACGCCGTAAATGGGGTATCTCTGCAAGTCAAAGCTGGCGAGATTTATGGTCTCGTCGGTTCAGATGGTGCAGGGAAAACGACCACCATGCGGATGTTGGTGGGTGCGCTGTTGCCGAATCAAGGTGAAATCAGCATTTGTGGATTTGATGTCCACAAGCAAGTAGAAAAGGCACGTTCCACTATTGGATATCTCTCTCAACGATTTTCCATGTATGAGGATTTGACAGTTCTGGAAAATATCCGTTTCTTTGCTGAGATTCGTGGCTTATCTGCAAAAGAATGGCGTCCGCGTTCCATGGAGATTCTTGAGTTTGTAGGTCTTGATAAATTTACAAACCGTCGCGCGGGTCAACTCTCCGGCGGTATGAAACAAAAATTAGGCTTGGCATCTGCTTTGGTAACTCGTCCACGCTTGTTGTTGTTGGATGAGCCTACCACAGGAGTAGACCCCGTCACTCGCCAGGATTTTTGGCAACTTGTAATTAAGTTAGTCTCTGGCCGCGAAGGTGATGGTGTTTCGGTCATCATCTCTACGCCCTATATGGATGAAGCTTCACGTTGCCATCGTGTTGGTTTTATGAAGGCTGGCAAAATCATCGCAGAAGACACCCCTTCAAATTTGCGAGCCCGTCTTAAAGACCGTGTTCTTGAATTACGTGGATCACCGATTAATGCTTTACGTCACATTGCCCACCAAGATCAGGATGTGGAAGATGTAGCAGCATTTGGTGACAAGCTTCATTTGCGTGTGAAAGAAAACATGACAAAAGATGTAATGGCACGACTGCCAAAGTTAATTGAATTACAAAATGCGAAGATGACTGAGTTACGCCCCATTCCTTCCACCCTCGAAGATGTTTTCATCGCTTTATCGGAGTCAAATCATGACTGAAACCGTGATCTCTGTTAAAAACCTAACCCGCCGCTTCGGTGAATTTGTCGCAGTGGATCATATTAACTTTGAAGTAAAAAAAGGTGAGATTGTTGGATATCTTGGCCCCAACGGTTCAGGCAAAACTACCACTATTCGTATGTTGCTTGGTTTGCTCACCCCTAGTGATGGTAATGCTACAGTGCTTGGGTATGATGTTTTCAAACAAAGCGAAGATGTCCGTTTGCGTGTTGGATACATGTCGCAAAAATTCGCGATTTATGATGATCTGACTACCTTTGAGAATCTGACCTTTTACGGTGGCGTGTACGGAATAACTGACAAAGCCCGCATCCAACATACGTTGGAGCTGGTCGGACTCAAAGGGCATGAGAAAACTCTGACAAGGGATATGTCCACTGGGTGGCGCCAAAGACTCTCGCTAGCGATTGCTTTGGTTCATGAACCAAAATTATTGTTTCTCGATGAGCCCACTTCAGGGGTAGACCCTACGGCACGTCGTGCCTTCTGGGATTTAATTTATCAATTGGCTGAAGAAGGCGTGACCATTCTTGTCACGACTCATTATATGGATGAGGCTGAATATTGTGAGCGGGTTGGGGTGATGCGTGATGGTAAATTACTTGCCATGGATACCCCTACGAATTTAAAACGTTCTATTATCACAGGGGATGTTTGGGAAGTATATGCAAATCCTCTGGAGCATGGACTTGAGATTCTCACCGCCATGGATGGTGTCGAACGCGTCGGGTTGGCGGGTGACCATTTACGAGTCATCAGCTCACAGGTTAAGGAAGAAGCGCTAAAGAATCGGCTGGAGCGGGAACATATCCAAGTGAATCGAATTGAAAGAGGGGAAGCGACGTTGGAAGATGTATTCCTCTCACTGGCTCGTTGAAATTACCCTTAAATAAAGACAGGCTTGAGGAATCAAGCCTGTCTTTATTTAATCTGTATTTATTTTTCTGGGGTAACAATGGCCATAATTAAATAGGCCATTAAGAGACCGCCATGTAAGGCAAAGAAACCAAGTACAAATAACAAACGTACAACTGTGGGGTCCATGCCAAGATAATCGGCGAGGCCTGCACATACGCCTGCAATCATGCGGTTGGATTTACTGCGGGTGAGGGTTTTTACGTCGCTCATTTTTTTTGCTCCTTTCGTTTTATCTACTTGTTTTACGCAGAGAAGCAAAAAGAGTTGCAGTTATTTATGTTTTCTTCCCTCAAAATAATTTGCGCCTGCCGCATATAACAGAAATAAACCGAGCATAATGAAGACCACGGCTTGTAATCCCAGCCATTTCAATTGCCATAAACCAAAACCACCAAAGACCACCGCGACCAATCCATAGAAAACTGCATTCCGCATATATCCAGAAGCCACGCGTTTGGACTGAAATAAATTGCGGGCTGTGAGTTGTTCCAGTTGATGAACTTCATCTTCGTGGCGATGTTTACAGGCCAATACATCATCAACCACAGCGGCGCATTCGGCACAGAGTCCGCGCTGACAGTATTTGCAAATTCCAACGGCAGGGGCCGAGGGGTGGTAGAAGCAGTTCATGAATTCCTCTTTCCTCTAAAGGGTTTTACTTCTTAATCACAGGATGTCTCAATACTGTCTTCATTTTATCAGGCGCCGCTTTACGTGGATCGCTGAGGTAAATTTCGTGATGCCTGCCATTAGGGCTGGCAAGGTTATCTTTTAATCCATTCTCTCCCATAAATTCTTTCATGCGGTCGATGGTGGCTGGTTCGGTGGCGTAAGGACCGATGTGCATGGTTTGTACGCACAAACCTTCTTCATAATGAGCCAGCCTGATTTTAGATAGAAATTCGCTTTCACCTTTTTTCTTGCGAACCTGTTCGCGTGCCTCTTCGAAAATTTCTTTTGTAATGATGTCTGGCTGCATAATCATCAGGGTGTAAAACCAATTGTCTTTTACCGCGATGTCAAAAAAGCCGTCTTCCACCCACCACAAGCCTTCCAATGACATCACGGGATAATCATAAGCATTGGTCTTGCGTTTTTTCAGCATAAACTTTAGGGTGTAAGCCATGCCGTACAACGCCTGTGTTGCTTCAGCAAACATAGGCGATTTACTTGGCTCGGAACCTTTTTCAATTGCACCATCGATCATGGCAAATTGTAGGTTGGGAACTTGTACCGCCTCAATCTTTTTGGCCGAAGGTTGATATAGATATTTAAATTGCTTTTTCAAGTCAAGAGTTTTCATCAGAGCCTCCCATTCAATACTAGCACACACGTTCTAGTATTGCAAGTGACTTTATTCCTCGCCTTTGTGGATGATATCTCTGCCATATTTTTCTTGAAGCTGATCCACCACTTCTTGCAATTTATGGGATTTTTCGCCTCCCTCGTCCCACAAACTGAGCTGTCGTACTGGAGCTCCAATTCCGCTGACACCGACTCCAATTAACCGTACGGCTTGATTTGGCTTCCGAACGATTTTCATCAATTTAACAACCGCATGGAAAATTTCATCATCGTTATTGGTAGAGGTTGGTAGGGTCACTTGTCTTGTCAATGTGGTGAAATCTGACCAGCGGATTTTTAATTTAACGGTCTTGCCTGCCAAGTCATTTTTTCGTAATTGTTTTCCCACTTCCATGGCTTGTTCTCGCAAAGTCTTTTCAAGAGTATGTTCATCGCGTATATCAATGTTGAACGTTGTTTCCTGGCTGACAGATTTGGTTTCATATTCGGTAATGATGGGACGTTCATCGATACCGTGTGCATGTTGCCACAGGTCGCGGCCGTTTTCGCCAAACAGATTAATCATTTCTTTTTCAGGCCAGTTGGCAATGTCACCGATGGTGTAAATTCCAAGCTCAGTTAATCTTGCAGATGTTTTTGGACCCACACCCCAGAGCATATCAGCTGGCAGGGGAGCAAGGAAGTTGACCTCATCGCCAGCAGGGACCACGGTCAACCCGAAGGGTGATTCGTTTTTTCGTTTATTGGATTTTTTCCCAACCTCTGTGGCAATTTTAGCCACGAGTTTATTCGATGCGATTCCGATGGAGCTGGGTAACTCTAATTCGACTCGGATATCAGCTTGCAGGTCAAGGGCGAGGCGGGTTGGGTCTTCACGAATATCTGAAATGTCGAGAAAAGCTTCGTCAATGGAAATTTGTTCCACGAGGGGAGTCAGGTTGTGCAGTTTTTCCATCACTTTTTCTGAGTATTCCCCATATAAACGATGCCTTCCAGGCACGATGATTAATTGTCTGCACAGTTGAACAGCACGAGACATCGGCATGGCGCTCCGTACTCCCATGGCGCGTGCAGGATATGAACAAGAGGCGACCACGCCACGTTCGTTTGGTTTGCCGCCTACAGCAAAAGGTTTCCCGCGCAAGTCAGGGTTTTGAATCTCTTCTACGGAACAGAAGAAGGCATCCAGATCTAAATGTAAAATAGTGCGGGACATGTCTGTAATTATAGTGCAACGAAAAGAGGAAATGATTGCAAGTGTAATAGGAGAAAAAGGCTATAAAATTGCCCTGTTCTATTATTGAACATTTGTTAAAGAAAAGTTATACTAGGGATGGCGTATAGTCAAAGGGAACTTTTGTAATTTATTCATCGTTATTATTTAGCACCTGATTTGTGCATGGAGGAAGAAATGAAATTCGGAACACGCTTAGTAACAACCATGCTTCTGTTGGCACTTTTGTTTTCATATGCCCCTGGAGCAACATCTACTGCCAAGGCCGCAACCTGCTATTGGGCTCAGTTTGTCGCTGATGTGACTGTGCCTGATGGTACGAATTACGCACCTGGCACTGCCTTTAAGAAGACTTGGCGCTTGAAGAACATCGGTACCTGTGCTTGGAACAGCAATGATGTTTCTTTGATTTTCGATAGCGGCGAGAAAATGAGTGCGCCTGCATCGGTGGCTTTGTCTACTTCAGTAAATCCCGGTCAAACTGTGGATATTTCCGTTGATATGGCTGCGCCGAGTGCGGCTGGTCATTATTTTGGATACTGGAAATTCAAAAGCGCTCAGGGCGGTGTCTTTGGCATTGGCACTACAGCGAATAAATCGTTCTGGGTTGAGATTAATGTCAATTCTTCCGCAGGCACTGGCTATGACTTTACAGCGAACGCTGCTTCTGCCACATGGTCAAGTAGCGCAGGCGCTTTGACTTTCCCCGGCACTGATAACAATGCGGGTGGTTTTGTATTGAAGCAAGATAAACCCAAGCTTGAAAGTGGAATTGATTCTGCTCAAGCTGGTTTATTGTTTGCCCCTCAAAATGTGACTAACGGTTACACACAAGGAATTTATCCTGCCTTCCGTGTGCAAACTGGCGATCGCTTCCAGGCGACCATCGGTTGTGAATATGGTTCTACTACTTGTTATGTTGCTTATAGTTTGAACTATCAAATTGGCTCTGGCCCTGTCGTGACCTTCTGGACGTTCCGTGAAAAATATGAAGGCTTGACATACAACGTCAATCTTGATTTAAGTTCACTTGCCAATCAAGATGTGAAGTTTATTCTCGTCGTGAATGCATATGGTTCTCCAGCAGGAGACCGTGCGTTGTGGGTGAATCCTGTTATTTCACGCCCAGGTGCTACTACTGGCCCAACCAACACTCCTTCTCCAACGGTAACTGGCACGCCGCCAACTTCCGTTCCTGCAACTGTTACCAAAACCATTACTCCTGCACCTTCCTCTTGTGATCGTGCGCAATTCATCTCTGATGTGACCGTTCCTGATGGTACATCTTTTGCCCCTGGTATTGGGTTTACCAAAACTTGGCGTTTGAAGAATGTTGGTACTTGTACTTGGACAAACTACAGCATCATGTTTGACAGTGGCGAAAAGATGGGTGGACCTGATTCAGCAGTCATCCCAACTAGCGTTGCCCCCGGCCAGACTGTAGACATCACGATTTCTTTGACTTCACCAACCACAGCTGGAACATATCGTGGTTACTGGAAATTAAAGAATAGCAACAATATTCCGTTTGGTATTGGTTCTGGTGGAACCAAATCCTTCTGGGTTGAGATTAAAGTTTCAGGAAATGGAACCGTTCCCTCTACACCTGTGAGCGTTACACCGGGAACCCCTGTGACCCCAGCTACTCCCGTTGCAGGGACAAGTTATGACTTCGTCGCCAATGTTTGTGCCGCTACTTGGTATAGTGGCGCAGGTCAACTTCCCTGCCCTGGAACTGATGGCGATGCAAAAGGTTTTGTCTTAATTCAAAACACTCCCAAAATGGAGAATAACACCATAGACAACCGCCCTGGTTTGTTGACTTTCCCTCAGAATATCAACAATGGATATATTCAAGGAATTTATCCAACCTACAAAGTAAAGTCTGGTGACAAGTTCCGCGCAACTGTAAACTGTGAAGGCGGTGCCACAACATGTTATGTGGTGTATCGCTTGGACTATACAGTAGCTGGTAGCAACAATGTTCAGACCTTCTGGGCATTTGTTGAAAGATATGAAGGACAATTCTATTCTGCCAATATTGACCTGACTCCGCTTGCCGGGCAAGATGTTAAGTTTATTCTCACCGTACTTTCCACGGGTTCCCCAGCAGGCGACCGTGCACTTTGGGTTGCCCCAATTATTTATAACGGTTCTTCTGTGGTTGTCCCCAGTGCTACCAATACAACTGCACCTGCATCAGCCACTCCGACAGTAACTGTCACGGTAGCTCCATCCACTGCAACGGCAACAACAACCCCAACTGCAACATCAACACCGACTGCTACAGCTACACCGTAACATAAAGATTTTCACAAAGTTCCCGCCGTCGGTAGATGGCGGGAACTTTTGTTTTAAGGTATCGTCTATTCATATGGAGGCAAAATGAAACGACTACTTCTATCGATCTTGATATTGCTCACAGCTTGTTCTTCCCCTCAAACACCCGCATCTTTCTTTAATCCGACTCCTGATACGCCTACTTTGAATCTTTCCTCTACATCCGAGCAGATTCAGCAGGCCATGCTTCAAAGTGCCACCCAGTGGACGCAAATTCGTGCGGATGGCACCATCACTTGGTACGATGCGAGTGGAACACAACCTACGTTAACGTATCACGAACAAGTTTGGATTGATCAATTAACACCGCGGTTTCGATCCATGCTTAGTCCAAACAATGGACAAAATTCATTGAAGATAAGTGATGGACAAAAAATATATTCAGTCAATGAGAGAACTGGAAGCACTGAGACTATTGACCTTCCACAATCTGCGCGGGTAGGGCAGTATGTTCCACCTTTGCAAGACGGGGTGGCGTACCCCAATCCATTGTGGGGACAAATTGGAACGCCATTAAGCGAAATTATGTTTAGTTCCAGTTTTGCACAAAATAAAGGGACTTTCAAAGCGTTGACGCTTGAAACAGTTGCAGGTCGTGAAGCTCTTGTTGTTGAATGGACCTTTATCGAAAATACTTCGCCATCTTTTAAAGTTTGGTTGGATACATCTACATCTGTAATTTTGAAAATTCAAGAATTTGGCAAAGAGGGCGGACAATCTTTGCAGTCAGAGCGAGTGGTGAATCAAATTGCATATAATGAATCTTTTGATGCTTCACTGTTCACAGTGTCTCCAACTACTTCGCAAATGGCGACCTCAACTCAAGTTGAGTCAATCCCTGTTGTAACAGAAGCAGGTTCAGGGTCAGATAAAGATGCGGGAGAGTTGTATTTCTTTTTACAACCGCGGCAGGCAGGTCAATCTATTCAATTGGCAAAGGTCTCTGGCGTTTGTGTTTATGATGCGAATTGCCCACCGATGGAAATCGTCAAAGTTCCATTTGCTTTTAACTTTACGCTCGAGCCGTTGAGTTGGTCACCAGATGGAAAGCATGCAGCATTTTCCTATTCAGATCATCCCAATGGCACTCCTACAAAGTTATGGTTATTGGATGCGACTGCAGGGACGTGGACTTCGTTGGCCGAGTTTCCATATATTGATCCGCCGTTTTGGTCACCGGATGGTTCACGGATTGCGTTTCGGACTCAAGATGGACTCGGTGGCGAAGATGTGTATGTGGTGCGACGAGATGGCTCAGAGTTGAAAAGTATTTCAACAAACTTACCAGTAAGTGGCAAGCCGTATATTATGGATGGTTGGTATACAGAAAATATTATTATGCGCTCAGCTTTGCCTGGCAGTAACGGCTCGATTTATCTTGTGCGTGCAAGTGATGGAGTTGCGCGACCGGTGTTTGAGACGATGTTAACCAAAGCGCAGTTTGTCACTTCTCCTGACTCAAGTTTACTTTTGTATGATGACTATGCTACAGATGCCCAAATGCATTTCATAAAAGTAATGGAACCTGATGGCGCTAATACCGTGACCCTTGCCAGTTTGACAGGCGGTTCGATTTATCCGACAGTTTGGTCACCGAACAGTCAGTTAGTAGCATTCAACTATTACAGCACCACGAACGATGGTCAACCAAAGGCTGATGTGTATGCTGTGGGGCGGGATGGAAAAAAATTATCTTTGGTATATTCTGGCATGACCATCGGTCGAATGATTTTCTCTCCCAATGGAAGATACCTCCTTGTGGAAGAAACGAACTCACCGACAGGTGGACATTTATTCATCATTGATCTCGCCACCTTACAGCAAAAAATTCTACAAGCCCCCGGCCTGTCAATGGATTATGATTGGTATGCGCCTTCCTGGCGTCCATGATAAGTTGATGTGAATTAGGGAGTTGTGTGATATTCATATGATGTCTGCTTCAAAAAAAATATCTATTCTTATTTTGTTGGTATTGACCTTCACGCCGTTTCAGTGGGTGGGAGCGCAAGAACCGACCCCTGCAGCACCTTTGGTTGCACCAGACCCAGGCGAAATTATCAACGCGATCAATTCACTGCGGCTTGCTTATGGGTTAGCTCCTTTGAATGTAAATCCAATTTTGATGGAAGTTGCACAAGAGGAGGCAAACGGAATTGCTTCTGGGTTACCTGGTCATTGGCGCCCCAATGGTATGACTCTTGGTCAGTGGTTGCTGAGCAAGGGATATCCACTTTTGGGAGACTTATCTTTGGATGGGTATCGTTCTGAAAACTGGGTGGCGGCCAGCAGTCTCGAAGAGGCTTTGGCATTTTGGCAAAGTGATGAACCACATCTTGATACGATGATTTCCACCGAACGTAGTGACTTGGGTGTAGGCGTGGCGGTCAGTGACCAGATTTACATGGTGCTTGAAACAGCCTGGCAAACCAGCAGCGGAAAAATGCAATCAGATGCCTATCCCATTTTGACAAGTATTTCCATGACACAGGGCGCATATTCAGCGATTGCAACTCAATCAGAAGCAAATGGAACTTCCTCAGAATATATGTTTCCTGTGGCAGTTAACACACCCATGCCAGGTGGAGATGTGTATCATGAAGTTCAATATGGGCAGAGCATGTGGAGTATTGCCATTAATTACCATACCACTATCAAACAGATTCAACAGTTGAATAACCTTCAAACAACAGATGTAAATGTAGGTCAGAAATTGTTGATTGTTCGCGGAGCGACTCCATCGGCTCCACGAGTTGCTGGGGTGCCCAATACTCCTTCCTATAGCTCTGACGAAGCGATGATTACCATGATGCCTACGGTTCAAATGCCATCTACTGATTTTTCAAAATTTGCTTCTGAACCATCGCCTCAAAATAGTGAAAAAGATATGTTGGGGATGATTGCGATTTTTGTCGCTGCTTTGTTTATGGGAGGAGTGTTTATTGCATTGATGAGGAAGAAGCCTTAACGTTTCGAATGAAAATAAAAAATGTCTCGCCTTACAAGACGAGACATTTTTTATTTTAGGAGTTCCAATATCCTTAGAAAATTTACAGTCATTCTTGCAGTGGCGCCCCATAGCAACTCACCATCGTAGGGATGGTAAGCAATTAACGAGCGTTCTGAGTCTCGCATTGAAAATTCCCAATAGTTATTTCGGTTGGCAAGCCACAACAACGGAATCGTGAAGATGCGTGCCACTTCGGCGCCAGAGACTTTGTATGCATATGGCCAGGGGATGACTCCCACAACGGGCGTGACGCGAAAACTACTGATTGTGATTAGTTTATTTAATGTCCCCAAAATTTGCACATCCGAAGGATTCATGCCAATTTCTTCATCTGCTTCACGTAAGGCGGTTTGCTCGGCTGTAGTTTCCCCTTCATCGCTTGCACCGCCAGGGAAAGAAACCTGGCCTTTATGGGATTCCACTCTATCGGTGCGGCGGGTAAAAAGCAAATGCCACTCATCTTGAAAATAAGTGAGTGGCACGAGCACAGCTGCATTTCTTAAGCGCATATCAGGTTTAACCGGCATTTCGGTATACGTCTCTGAATGATACGCATTCTGTTCGGCAGCTTTTAGTTTTTCCGCGATGTATTCCTTGGTAATAGTCATAAAATAAAAATGGATTATTCGCCTCGAACTGGACTTCCACAGTATTCACATTCAGCAGTGACTTCATCCAACCATTCGACTTCATCAGGTTTAAGAGCCGCTCCGCAGGATGGGCAATGTGTGGGGAGGTGTACTGGCTTGCCTTGAGGAACATTTTCTTCAGGTAGGGCATTAAAACTCTTTGGTAATAAGGTGATTAGAAAATCCTGAATTTGTTTTACTTCATTCGAGAGTCCACGTTCGTTGAGCTCTGTGATGATGCGATTTCCTGCATGGTGAACTCGGTGTAAATCTCCACGGTCTGCAAATAACTTTAATCCGTGCTTGAGATGTTCAATACCCATACTGGATTGACCGTTTAAAATTCGAGCACGCCCAGCTTGTAAAAAGAAAACAGGTGCACGTGGACCTTGGCGTGCCAAGGCGCCATTAGCTAGTTGTTCAAAAGCCTCGGCCGCCTCAGCAAATTGACCTGTCATCAACAAGTTGTTTGCACGTCGTAATAATGGATGTACTTCCGCTCGGCCTTCTCTACGAAATCCAGCACGTGGGGGTCTGCGTCGAAACATAATCTACTCTCCTGGTTCAGGTGTTACTGGAGTTTCAAAAGTTTCCTTAACTTCCTGCATGGAACCTACACCAGCTTCATTCGCGAGTTCCAAACCACGTGGATCATCGCTAGGTTCAATGCGGCGACCAAAGATTAAGAATCCAGTATGAGCTACCATTCTATCGGTAGGGCGTAAACGCGCAGGTTCGGGCTTGTAAAATCTCAGTAAAATTTCACATACTTCTACAAATGCAAATTTATTTTTTCGCATTGCATACAAGGTCTTTTCCACTTGATTAAAAGTTGGAATTAATGTACAGAAGAATCCACCGGGCTTGAGAGCGGCACGTACTTGTTCCATGTAATCATATGGATTGGGAACATCCAGAAAGAAAGCATCTGCATCCGTTTCGTCAAAACCCAATTGGATGTCACGCAGCTTGAAGTCAACGCGCGAAGCGAGCCCAACGCGTTCAACATTTTTGCGAGCAAGATTCTGCATATCAGGTCGTTGTTCATAGGAAACCACGCGTCCATCTGCGCCGACGGCTGTTGCCAACGCAATCGTCATTGACCCTGAGCCTGTGCCTGCTTCCATCACCCGCTGACCTGGGGCAACGCCCATGGTGATGAGAATAAAACCAATATCTTTTGGGTAAAGAATTTGAGTGGTGCGTGGCAAGTCAATCAGAATATCGCCAATTGAAGGTTGCAACAGAAAGAAAGGAGAACCCATGTGACTAAAAACTTGCGAGCCCCAAGGCTTGCCAATCAAATCATCATGTTTGAGCACGCCACGATGGGTTTGCATATCGCCGCCAGCTTTGAGCGTGAAAATAAAATGTTTATGGCGCAGGCCAACAAGCTGGGCAAGATCGCCTTCACGTGCGTGGGAGGAATAAATCATGCGAGTATTTTACCTTTGATTTGATGCGTTATTTTTCTTCGATGTCCACGCTGAGAATCTTGTCACCGGGTGGAAGATTTTCATTTTGTGAAGTATCACGAGGTGTAAGTTGCTCTGCCACTTCCAAGCCACTAATCACCTGACCGAAAATAGTATATCCATCATTGAGATGGGGAGCAGGGGCAAAGGTGATAAAGAATTGACTGCCGTTGGTGTCTGGCCCAGAGTTGGCCATACCTACTCGACCAGGGATATCGAATTTCAAATCACTTAGTTCATTATTGAAAAAGTAACCGGGGTTTCCCTTGCCTGTTCCACTTGGGTCACCCGATTGAGCAACAAACCCGGGAATCACACGATGGAAGGTGACACCATTGAACCAGCCTTGTTGTGCGAGGAAAATAAAAGAGTTCACCGCCAATGGAGCTTTGTCTGGGAAAAGTTGAATAATGATATCGCCTTTTTCTGTGTGAATCGTAGCTGTGTATTGTTTCTTCGCATCAACAGTGTAGGCAGGGCAACTGGAAAATTGTTTCTTGCCAAGAGCAATCAATCCAACCGTATCGTTGATGCTTTGATAATCAAGCACGTAGGATTGTTGTAAGCCACCATTGATTAAGGTAATAGGTACGGCTGGGATGTTTAATTTTTTAGCCGCATCATACATGGACATCATTTTGGTCGTTGTTTCTGGAGCATTAATCGCCGCTGTGAGTTGATCTTTGTCCATGCCCGCTGAAGCAGCTTGGTTGATGACCCAATTATTAAACTCTGAAGGCTGTAGTTTTACCCACTCATCATATTTGACGAAGAGCAGATCATACATCACCCAGAATTTTCCTTGTTTATCAGCAGCCAACGCTGCGACAATAGCTTTATCTGATTTATCGAGAACATCGATTAACGGAAATGGACGGAAGACAAAGCGTACATCGTCTCGGTTTTGCATCAAGGTAGCGATGGCAATGGAAAATGACCGACAACCCGGAGATTGAAAGTCACAATACTCAATCAATGTGACAGGTGCATCTGCTGGCCCAAAAGAAAAATCAGTTGGTCCTGCTGGAGGGAAATAAGAATTTGGTCCAGGGGTTGGTGTTGGGTCAGTGGTCACTACTGAGCAAGTTGCCGCTGGAGTTGGTGTATCCAATAAAATGGTTGGATTGAGAACAACAGGTGGGGTTGGGGTTTGAGTCGAGCAAGCGCTAAGAAATAACAGGCTTGCAATCGACATTGCCATAAGGTAAATAAATCGTTTCATTGAAACCATAAATCCTTTTAAGTAAATTATTGCCCCACAGCTTGTTTGAGCTCGTCGAAGCTAGTCATCCATGAAATTTTATTGATGAAATCTGCAAGCGAAGTGCTTTGCTCGCGCAAGGCACGAACAGCAGGCCCTACCGGGTCTTCACCGGCTGCGCCTCCGGGAGTATCTGCATACGCACCGTAAAATGCGAAATAGGCTTGGTTGAGTTTTCGAATCAAATAGCCGTTCTGCACAAAGAACTGACGGCGGGTTTCCATATACGTTTCTGCTTCATCAATTTTGCCTTCAGCGAGCAAAGCATCTACTTGAATACGAGTCTCATGCATTTCAGCGCGATAGTCAAAGGGTGGGCGGAGAAAATCGCCGGGTTCGGGGTGATCGATTGGATTAGAAATCAGGCTAAGGGTAGGTGGAGATGCGTATGCTAATTCAGGGTAAAACCGTTTTAGGACAAGCGCCCCAACTTCGTCCCCTGAAATGGATGCGGTGGTCTCGTTCATGGTGCGTAATTCCGGGGTTTCCGCATATAGAACGCCCAAGGGACGCAATGTGAGATAGTTGTGAGTCCATTCATGTGAAATGGTATTGAGCAACCAACGCAGGTCAGTAGTGCGCATGACCATGGTTGGATAAACGCCCACTCCTCCAATTGGAACAACCAAAGACGAAGTGTTTAATCCTTTATCTACATTGGTCTCAAGAGTTGCTTGTTCGTCCACTGTCAAATCTGTGTTGACCGAGATATTTGCGATTTGTTCAATATGGTCACGTGGAGAAACAACTAACGCATAGGGGAGAGGTGTGGAGTGATAGAGTACATTGGGAACTGGTTGCCCCAACGTTGTTAAACCAAGGTCGGCTAATACTTCACTGACTTGTTCCTGAAGAATGGCTTCAGTGAACGGTGCCAGTTCTGTTTGGCGAGTATATAAATTTTGTAATTCGGCGCGTACATCTACCGATGCTTTTTCTTTGTCAGTGATTTTGGCATCAGCATAGATTTGTTGAAGTGCATACTCTTTTTCCAGAATTGTTTTGGTGACACGCATATATTCTGCGACAATTTGTTTTTGCGATTCGTGATTCAGAATGTTAGGACCACCGATCGAAGCAGTTTTTACTTTAAGAATAGCTGCATCTACAGTCCATGAAATGTAATTGAATTCAAGGTCGCGGGTGTAGGCTCGTACTTTTTCAATTTTGTCTGTAAGGGATGGATTGCTGTAACTAAAGAGAGCGGCAAATATAAAAAAGATGAGCAGAAATTCGACTGAACGTATGATACGTTGAAACATGGTTGGAATTATAACAAAATGAAAGAGCGAGACGAACTGTCTCGCTCTTTTGCACCCTGCCCTCACAACAGGTTATTTCTTTATTTTTAGATACGCGTCGATGGCTTGTGCGGCTTTTCTTCCACCCACCATGGCTGTGACGACCAAGTCTGGGCCGGTGGCGCAATCTCCGCCGGTGAAAACGCCTTCTCTCGATGTATTTCCAAGCTTGCCATCTTTGACTTTGATTAAACCGTAGTTATAGGTTTCAAGGTCTGGAGTGGTCTTGCTGATGATGGGGTCAGGCCAATACCCGAGTGCGAGAATGGCTGTATCTGCGGCGACACTGAAGTTTGAACCTTCTACAGGTACAGGCTTGCGGCGTCCTTTGGCGTCGGGCTCGCCCAATCTCATTTCAATACATTCTACAGCGGCCAGTTTTCCGTCAGCGCCAGCGATGAACTTTACAGGCTGAGTCAAGAAGCGATAGCGTGCTCCTTCATCGCGTGCCATCTTGCGATCCTTTTTTCCGCCTGGCATTTCTTTCTCAGTACGTCGATATAAGCAGGTAACTTCTTCTGCGCCAAGGCGGATGGCGGTGCGTAAACAATCAGATGCAGTATCACCACCTCCGACGACTACGACGCGTTTTCCAAGCTCAAGGGGCTTACGCATGTTTTCGGGAAGTTTCTCTGGGGCAATGTTGCCACGAATGAGAAAATCGGTGGCTTCGTAAACGCCGGGCAGGTCTGTGCCGGGTGTGTCTTCCATTTTTGCATCAATTTCGGAACCAACTCCAACGAAAACGGCATCAAAGCCTTCTTCAAAGAGGCCGTCAATGGTTTTGTCTTTTCCAATATAAGTATTCGGCACGAACTTGACGCCTGCTTTTTCGTACTCTTCCCATTTTTCTTGCCATACTTGTTTGGAAAGTTTGAAGTTTGGAATACCGTAGACCAACAATCCACCAGGGCCAGGCTTGGAATCAAAAACGGTGACTTCGTGCCCCTTTTGAATTAACTGTTCCGCGCACCCCAAGCCCGCAGGGCCAGCTCCAATTACAGCAACCTTTTTGCCTGTTGGGGTACCAACTGGAATGTTATATCCCAGTGTGCGGCGTTCATAATCTACTGTAAAGGCTTCGAGTTCACCGCACAACACGGGTTGATGATGCTTATTGAGCACGCATGAACCTTGGCATAATGCTTCATGCGGACAAACTCGTCCGCATACTTCTGGTAGGGAACTGGTTTTATGATAAATAGCAGCTGCTTCTACAAATTTCCCTTGCTCAATCAACCACATGGCTGAGGGGATATCATTCGCGGTAGGACAGGCCACCATACACGGGGCAGGATCTGGACAATGAATACAACGGGCCGCTTCTACCATGGCCCGTTCAGGTTCAAACTCAATAACAACCGTGTCGAAGTCGCAATTTCTTTGTTCCGCTGGTCGTAAATCAAGATCAAAAAAAGGACGATTTGCGCGTTCCTTACGATTTATTGCTAAAAACTCACTTGGAACTGCTTGCATGAATCCTCCACGGGATATAAACAATACACATAAAAATACTCCTAGCGATGATAATCAATCTATTTGGACAGTTACAGGCTTTAATGTCACAAATGCAGACGACAATCATCACAATTTTCTTATTAGATATTTATCAGATTAGGTACTTGTCTTAACATAATTTTGACAGTTGTGAATTAAAATAGATAGCTTGTAGTGACAAAGGTTTCGCTAAGTACTTATTTTCACTATCTGTTATTATATCTACATTATAAATGTAACTGCACTCTTGGAGGAGTACGATGAAAGAATTTTTCGCAAAAATTTCCCGCACAACCTGGATCATTATTGGGGTGGTTGTTGTGGTACTGCTTGTTGTTATCTTTGCAAGGTCTGGCAGTAAAAAAGCGACTACTTATGAAACCGTTGCAATTGAGCGCGGTAATTTGGTGGCTACCGTTGGTGCAACAGGAACAGTACGTGCCAAACAGAGCGCGACTTTGCTTTGGCAGACGAGTGGCTCAGTAGGTTCTGTCAATGTGGCAGTCGGAGACCGCGTCTCACGCGGGGATGTGTTGGCCAGCCTCGATCAGCAGTCTCTTAATCAAGGCATTATTCTTGCACAAGCCGACCTGGTCTCTGCTCAACAGGCGTTAGACAATCTGATGAATTCAGATACAGCTCGTGCTCAGGCATTGCGTACCTTGGACTCTGCTCAGACCGCATATGACAAAGCATACAACTATCGAAAAGGATTAAGCGGCAGAATTAATATTACCGAAACGTATTTGGATCGTGGAGTTCCCAAGGTCCGAACCTACAAAGGGTATGCTGATGCCGAAACCATTTCAGATGCAGATGAAAAACTTGAGCTTGCCAAGGCTCAATTGGACGATGCTCAACGAGCATATGACCGTTTAAAAGATGGTGTCAACCCAGATGATATTTCAGCAGCCAAAGCACGTGTAGCCGCTGCTGAAGCTACGCTGAATCAAGCCAAGATTATTGCTCAATTTGATGGGACAGTGACACAAGCCTCTCCTTCAGTAGGGGATTTGGTTAATGCAGGAACAGTTGCTTTTCGTGTGGATGACCTTTCTCACATTCTTGTGGATGTGCAGGTTTCAGAAGTTGATATCAACAGTGTAGCCATTGGTCAAGATGCAACTTTGACTTTTGATGCCATTCTTGGCAGAAAAGAACCTTATCATGGCAAAGTGACTGAAGTCAGTCAGGCTGGAGATACTGTTCAAGGCGTTGTCAATTTTACAGTTACGATTGAATTAACAGATGCCGATGAATTTGTAAAACCTGGTATGACCACCGCTGTCAATATTGTTGTAGAAGAAAAGAAGGATGTTGTATTAATTCCAAATCGTGCAGTCCGATTGGTGAATGGGGAACGGGTAGTGTATTTGTTGGTTAATGAGCAACCAAAACAGGTTAAGATCAGCCTCGGTTCTTCATCTGATACTACGAGTGTATTGGTTGATGGAGATATCAAAGTGGGAGATCAGGTGATTTTAAATCCACCTTCCGCTAATGGTGGACCGTTTGGAGGCTAATATGGATTGGGTGATCGAAGCCCGTGACATTAAAAAAGTATATCGAATGGGTGAGTTCGATGTAGAAGCCTTGCGCGGTGTCTCCTTTAAAGTACGGCGCGGTGAAGTGGTTTCCATTATGGGACCTTCTGGCTCCGGTAAATCTACAATGATGAACACTCTCGGATGTTTAGATCGCCCGTCTTCTGGTGAATATATTTTAGATGGTGAATCTGTTGGTACCATGAATGATGACCAACTTGCGAGTGTCCGCAATCGTAAAGTTGGGTTTGTTTTTCAGAGTTTCAATCTACTTTCTCGCTTAACTGCAATTGGAAATGTAGAACTTCCTCTTCGTTATGCTGGAATGACAGAAGGTCGTCGTGAACGCGCCATTGCCTCATTGGAAGCAGTGGGTCTGAAAGACCGCATGAAGCATAGACCGTATGAACTCTCTGGCGGTCAACAACAGCGCGTGGCTGTGGCTCGTGCATTGGTCAACGACCCTGCTATTATTATGGCAGATGAACCAACAGGAAACCTTGACTCAAAAGTTGGTAAGGAAATCATGAGTCTTCTGTTGAATTTAAACAAAGACCGCGGAACTACACTTGTTATTGTGACCCATGACCCAACCATTGCTGAGCAAACCCAACGCGTGATTCGTTTGCGAGATGGATTACTTGAGTCGGATGGTGAAGAAGAGATGAAAGACAAGAAGGCAAAGAAATGACCTTTACCCAAGCTCTCCTCGAAGCTCTTGAAAGTTTAAATGGCAACAAAATGCGCTCAGGCCTGACAGTGCTTGGCATTGTCATCGGTGTTGCTGCAGTAATTGCCATGTTGGCAGTCGGAAACGGTGCACAAGATTCCATTACAGGTTCCATTTCCAGTATTGGTACAAATTTATTGTTTGTCTTTAGCGGTTCTCAAGATAGGGGAGGCCCTCCAGGAGGAGGACGTAGTAGCAATAAAAATGATCGTCCTCTAACCTTGGCAGACGCTGAAGCAATCACAGATTCGTTTGCAGCACCCTCAGTGGCTGCTGTTGCCCCTGCTTTACAGGGAAATGGCACTGTTACTTTTGCTGGTGAAAATGCATCTGCTTCCATTAATGGGGTTACCCCTGCATACTACGCCGTTCGTAACTTGGAAATTGCAGAAGGTGAATTTATAAATGAAGAGCATATCCTTGGGAGAATGTCTGTTGTTGTGATTGGCCCTGAAACTGCAGATGCGTTGTTTGGTCATCATGATGGGGTTGTGGGCGAAACCATACGAATTGAAGGCCAGCCATTTCGCGTGGTTGGAGTTCTCGTTGCCAAGGGTGGTGGCGCATTTGGAAGTCAGGATAACGCCCTATATGTCCCATTTTCCACAGCACAGGCGCGCTTGATTCGCCGCAGTACTCGTGATGAAGTCGATGTTATCTTTGCACAAGCTACCACTGCGGAATCTGTTCCTTCTGCGTCCGATGAAATATCAAACATTCTTCGTCAACGTCATCGCACAGCCATTGGCGCAGATGATTTTACTGTTTTCACGCAACAAGATTTTCTTTCTACATTTCAAACCATTACCAATGTATTGACCATCTTCCTTGGCGGCATTGCAGGAATTTCCCTGCTGGTCGGTGGTATCGGTATCATGAACATCATGTTGGTTTCTGTATCTGAAAGAACTCGTGAAATCGGATTACGCAAAGCCCTTGGTGCACGTAAGCGAGATATCTTGCTTCAATTCTTAACAGAGTCTTCTTTGTTAAGTGTCATTGGTGGCATTATTGGTATTTTATTTGGGTGGCTGATTGCTTTTATCGTCGGAAAGATAGCCGCAGCTACCAACACTGCATTTACCCCAGTCGTTCGTACAAATGCTATTCTACTGTCAACAGGATTTTCAGCAGCCATTGGACTTTTCTTCGGAATCTACCCTGCCAGTCGTGCAGCCAACCTCGAGCCTGTGGAAGCGTTGCGTCACGAATAGGATCCAATGTTCAATCCATCCTTGAAACGCAAAAGCGTTTTCTCCTTAATGTTTGTGGCATTGATTTTTCAAGCATGTGCAAACGCGCAGATGATTTCTACGCCTACCGCCACACCGACAGCTGAATCTACTGCCACAGAAATAGTAGCTCAGCCTTCAGCTACTGCGACGCCTACCCAGGTGAGGCCTACAGAAACGCTAGCAACTTCGGCGTCAAATTTGAAGATTACACTTACTGCAATCAAAGGGAATCTTTTTATTCGCCGCGGCCCAGATATGGCATTTAATCCCATTGGGGTGTTGTACGAAAATACCAAGGTAAAAGTGGTTGGCCGTGATGTATTATTGCGCTGGGCACAAATCGAAATCCCAGATTCTCAAGATACTGGTTGGGTATCCCTACAAACAAAATACTCCAAAGTAGATGGAGACATCCAATCTTTACCTGATTTCATCCCAACAGAATGGCCTGTCCCCGCATATTTAAGAAATTGCACCCATCATCAAATGTATATTATGCCAGGGGCTATTACTTTGCCTTCATCATTCCGAGCTCCTGATAATGAAATTTGGCTGTACCCCGGCCATTATTCGGTTTTTGATTTTGATATGCCAGACTTGCCTGAAGTGATGAAATTTGACATCCGTGAAGGACAAGAAGTTGAAATTCAAGACGATGGCACAGGGGAACATCGTATCTGTCCTTAGACAACTCGCAAGAGGGATGCAAAATCCCTTTCAATAAGATAAAATTAGAAAATGATTGGTTATTAAAACCTTACTCTAGGTGGCCTGAATGAAAGTTATACAGGCCATCTTGCTTGTATCCTTCAATGAAAAGAAAAAGGAGATTTCTGTGTCTGCAAAACTTGAACAGTTAAAGGAAATTCTTGGTGAGGTTTCTGACCTCGGACATGCCGCCAGCGTGCTAGGCTGGGATCAAAGTGTGAACATGCCACCTGCTGGGGGAGAAGCGCGCGGTCAACAACTTGCCACACTTGGAAAAATTGCCCAGGAAAAATTTATTTCAGATGAAGTGGGTCGCTTGCTCGAAGACTTGAAAAAAGAATTTGGAGGTTCCGATTCTGATGAAGCAGATATGATTCGAGTGGCATCACGCAATTACGAAAAAGCCAAAAGCGTCCCTGTCGAATTTGTTTCTGAGCAGGCAATTGTCACCAGCAAAGCATTTGAAGCCTGGGTAGAGGCGCGTAAAAAGTCAGATTTTTCCATTTTTCGTCCGCACCTTGAAAAGGTGGTCGAACTGGTGCAACGGTATGTTTCCTTTTTCCCTCCCGCGGATCATCCTTACGATACCTTATTAGATGATTACGAACCAGGTATGAAGACCTCTGAAGTAAAAGAGATTTTCAATAACCTACGTCCCAAACAAGTTGAATTGCTTAAGCAGATTGGTACTGTAAAGCAAGTGAAAGATGATTTCCTCCATAAAAAATACAACGAACAAAAGATTTGGAACTTCGGAGAAACGGTAATTACTCAATTTGGATACGATTGGAATCGTGGCAGACAGGATAAAGCTCCCCATCCATTTGAAACATCTTTTAGCGTAAATGATGTCCGTATTACCAATCGTTTTGAAAACGGAAATCCACTTGCAACTTTGTTTAGTGCCATGCACGAATCAGGCCATGCCATGTACGAGCAAGGAATCAATCCTGCTTACGAGCGAACTCCGCTTGCAAATGGTACCTCTCTTGCTATTCACGAATCTCAATCAAGAATGTGGGAGAATTTGGTCGGTCGTTCTCTTCCATTTTGGGAACACTTTTTGCCGCAGTTGAAAAAATCATTTCCTTCCCAGTTGGACGGAGTCAGTGTTAAATCATTTTACAAGGCCATCAACAAAGTTGAGCCATCCTTGATTCGTGTTAATGCCGATGAAGCAACGTACAACCTTCATATCATGTTGCGCCTTGAACTTGAAATCGGTATGGTCGATGGTTCCATGAAAGTTAAAGATTTACCCGAAATCTGGAATGCCAAAATGAAAGATTATCTTGGTATTGTTCCACCAAACGATGCATTAGGAGTCTTACAAGATATTCACTGGTCTGGTGGCTCTATTGGATATTTCTCCACCTATGCCTTGGGTAATCTGGTGTCTGCCCAGCTATGGGAAAAAATCAATAAAGATATCAAGGACCTTGATGACCACATTCGTAAAGGCAAGTTTGATGAACTACTCGCCTGGCTACGCAAGAACATCCATGTATATGGTCACAAGTATGATCCACAAGATTTGGTCAAACGTATTACTGGTTCTAAAATTGATTCCGCAGCATACGTTCGTTATTTGACAAAAAAATACAGCGAAATTTACGGGCTGTAATCAGGAAAACTCAAACGAGACGCCCTTGGATTGAGGGCGTCTCTTCTTTTCATTATGAAACCTAAACTTTTACTTCTCGCTTCACTTCTTGGACTTTTGTCTGCCTGCTCGCCTTTGGCAGCGCCTACTCCCACGCCTCTTCCGCCAGATTTCTTGCCTACCGCAGTAGCCTTAACAGGGCAAGCTATCTTTGCGACGGCAAACGCTGCAACACCAACCATTTTACCGACAGTGACAACACTTCCAACTGAAACACCGATTCCGTCAACTCCACTGCCTACAGCGACTCCGACTTTTGAGCCAGGATTTACAAATTTTGCGCAAATTCGCTTTCTTTCTCCTGGACCTATGTCAAGTTTGACATCGCCTATTAATTTACAGGTTATTTTAGTTTCAGGTAGAAGTGAAATTGTTCGAGTTGATTTACTCGGTGAGAATGGTCGCATCTTGCAACGTGGATTAGAGAGAGTCAACCGTAGTTTGAGCGGCAATTACCGTAGTTTTAAAATGGCCTTTGAGATTCGTGCTGTCTCTGAAAAAGGATACATTCGTATCAGCTCGAAAGACGATCATGGACGCCTTGAAAATTTAAATACCATGCCTGTACTTCTATATTCAGTGGGGGATGCTCAAATTAACCCTGTTGGAAATTTAATTTACGAACGCTGTATGTTGGATGGTCTTAAAGATGGAGATGAAGTTTCTGGCGGTGTGGTCAATCTGAAGGGTCGTTTTTGGCCGGTCAATGATTCGCCTGTTTTTGTCGACATGCTTTTGCCAGATGGCACGCCGATTACTTCCCGCATCCTTAATTTCAACGGAATTGATCCTCAACCTTTTGAAACTACGCTTCCATATAAGGTAACCGAACCCACACTTGTGCGCCTTAGTTTCCGTCAAGATAACCCAACTTTTGATGTTCCTGACCCTGAATTAGGCAAGTTGGCATATGTATACACTCAAGAACTTCTTTTAAATCCATAATTGCTTGCCAAAATAAATCACGATGGTATAATTCGCAGGCTTTCCTCTTAATGGGGATGCTATCGGGGTGTGGCTCAGACCGGTAGAGCGCACGGTTCGGGTCCGTGAGGTCGAGAGTTCAAATCTCTCCACCCCGACAAGCAACTTGAAAGATAGCCAGACCCGAGATGGCAAATATAAGGGCTCACAGTTGAAAAGCTGTGAGCCCTTGTGTTTTTAATTCAAAGGAATATGGTACCCGAATGGGTAGGTCATCGAAAACACTTGACTCTATTCGCCAATTTTGCTAGAATGTTATCGTTCCCGTTATCGATAACGGGAACGATAACATCTAAGAGATAGGAACAGTTTTTGATGCGTCAAAAGGCAGTTCGTGCAAACATTAAGGATGTTGCCTCTGTGGCTGGAGTATCCACACAGACTGTCTCTAGGGTTATCAATGAAAGACCCGATGTTTCTCCAGAAACTCGTAAACGAGTTAAAGAAGTCATTGAGCAGGTTGGATACCAGCCTAGTGCACTCGCTCGTAGTTTGATTAGCCAAAGAAGCCATACATTGGGGGTAGTGATTGCAGGCCTTAAATATATTGGGCCTTCCTCGGCATTAAGTGGAATTGCTTCAGCGGCGGAAGAGGCGGGCTACTCGCTTCTTTTAAAGGAATTACCCCGTTTTGATACAGATGATATTGAACCTATTTTCCAAGCTTTCCTTTCCCGCCATGTGGACGGAATTATTTGGGCAGTTTCGGAAGTAGGGGACAATCGAAAATGGATGAATAATCCATCTTTGAATTTAGAAATCCCTCTTGTTTATCTAACCATGGAACCGCGACAGGAAGTTACTGTCGTTTCTGTAAATAATTATCAGGGTGGCCGATTAGCGGTTTCCCATTTGCTTGAGCAAGGATATAAAAATATTGGGCATGTTTCTGGTCCTTTGGAGTGGTGGGAAGCTCGCCAGCGTATGAAAGCTTGGCGAGATGTATTAAGCGAAGCTGGAATTTCTGTAGAGGAACGACATTGGGTGGAAGGGAATTGGTCATCAGCCAGTGGTGCTGTGGCTGTTGAGAAACTTTTTGAGCAATATCCAGAAATGGATGCTATTTTTGTTGCCAATGACCAAATGTCTTTGAGTGCTTTGCAAGTGATCGCTAAGATGGGATTAAAAATTCCAGAAGATATCGGCGTTGTTGGCTTCGATAATATTCCAGAATCTGCTTATTTTTGGCCAGCATTGACTACGGTTCAGCAGGATCAATATAAAGTTGCAAAAGTAGCCGTTGAAGAAATGATCAAAATTATTGAATTGGGCTGGCAGGAAGTAGCTCCCATTTATTCACAGTCAATAATGATTGAACCATCTTTGGTTGTCCGACGCAGTTCAGCGCGTCTTGAAAACATAAACTATAAAGGAGGTGGTTGAATATAAGCCAAGTTGCAAATGCGTAGTGCAGTTGATTTGCGTTTTACAACTGTACTTCACCTAATTTGTATTCGTAATAACGCATCAAAATCTCCGCAAGGAGAACCATTTTTACTCTATTAAGGAGAGAAGAAAGAATGAAAAAGAATCTGCTCGCTTTGTTTAGCATTTTGTTGATCGCCTCTATGGCACTTACTGCTTGTGGTGGATCTGCTGCTACCCCTGCAGCTACTGAAGCACCTGCTGCCGCTACTGAAGCACCCGCTGCTGCCACTGCTGCTCCTGCCGCTGATGGTCCCAAATTGGTTGGTATTTCCATGCCCACCAAGACCTCATCTCGCTGGATTTCTGACGGCGAATCCATGGTCAAGTCTTTCACAGACTTAGGCTATCAGACTGACTTGCAGTTTGCTGATGATGATATCCCCACCCAGTTGTCCCAGATTGAAAACATGGTGACCAAGGGCGCAAACGTTCTCGTCATCGCAGCCATTGATGGTACCACCCTCACCGATGTGCTTCAGAAGGCTCATGACGCCGGTGTTTTGGTAATTGCTTATGACCGCTTACTCTCCAAGACCGCAAATGTTGATTACTATGCAACATTTGATAACTTTGGCGTCGGTGTGATTCAGGGTACTCAGATCGAAACTGGTCTTGACCTGAAGAATGCTGCTGGTCCTTTCAACATCGAACTCTTCGGTGGTTCCCCCGACGATACCAACGCCTTCTATTTCTATGATGGCGCCATGTCCGTTCTTCAGCCTTACATTGACAGCGGCAAGCTCGTTGTGCAAAGTGGCCAGACCGGTATGGATAAAGTCTCCACCCTTCGCTGGGATGGTGCAGTTGCTCAAGCTCGTATGGATAACTTATTGAGCGCCTACTACACCGACAAGCGTGTTGATGCAGTTTTGTCTCCGTATGATGGTTTGAGCCGCGGTATCATCTCCTCCCTTCGAGGCGTTGGATACGGCACAGCTGACCAACCTTGGCCTGTTATTACCGGTCAGGATGCGGAAGTTGCATCTGTCAAGGCAATGATTGCTGGCGAACAAACATACACCGTATTCAAAGACACCCGCTTATTGGCTGCACAAACTGCCAAGATGGTGGACCAAGCTTTGAAGGGTGAAACAGTTGAGATCAATGACACCAAGACCTATGATAATGGTGTTAAGATTGTTCCTTCTTATTTGCTCACCCCATTCAGTGTTGATATTTCCAACTACAAAGAAATCTTGATTGATAGTGGTTATATCAAAGAAGCTGATCTTCAGTAATTTTTAAAGTAATGTGTAGGGGCAGAAATGCCCCTACACATTATCGGAAATTGAAAATTCTGTGATTAGTTTCGGTAATTTGAATTAGAATTGCACTTATCTCTACATAATTTCACCCTCATTTTATTTCAAGGACGAGAAGACTATGTCTGATGTCATTTTGGAAATGCGCAACATTACACAGACATTCCCTGGCGTTAAAGCTCTGGACAACGTGAGCTTTAGTGTTGAGAAAGGTGAAATCCATGCATTAGTGGGGGAGAACGGAGCTGGGAAATCAACACTCATGAAAGTTTTGAGTGGTGTATATCCTCATGGCTCTTATTCGGGTGAAATTTATTTTGAAGGGAAAGAATGTATTTTTCGCGACATCACTGAAAGTGAAGATGTCGGAATTGTAATTATTCATCAGGAATTGGCATTAATTCCATTTTTGTCGATTGCTGAAAATATTTTTCTTGGAAACGAGCGCCAAAAGAATGGCGTAATTAGCTGGTTTGAGACCATCTCAAAGACTCAAGAACTTTTGAAAAAAGTCGGTTTGGATGAATCGCCGAATACATTGATCACAAACATGGGGGTTGGTAAGCAACAATTGGTTGAAATTGCCAAGGCTCTTGCCAAAGAGGTGCGACTGTTAATTTTGGATGAGCCAACTGCCAGTTTGAATGATGCGGATAGTGAAGCATTGTTACAACTCTTGCTTCAACTCAAAGAACATGGCATTTCATCCATCTTAATTTCACATAAACTTAACGAGATTTCCAAGGTCGCTGATTCAATCACAGTCCTTCGTGATGGCACAACTATTGAGACTCTTGATTGTCATAAAGATAAAATCACAGAAGATCGTATTATTCGCGGCATGGTTGGGCGTGATTTGACAAATCGTTTCCCGCCTCGCGATTCAAATATTGGAGAGGTTATTTTTGAGGTTCGAGATTGGAATGTGTACCATCCTCTTCATGAAAACCGCAAAGTTAGTACAAATGTAAATATCAAAGTGCGTAAAGGGGAAGTGGTAGGGCTTGCGGGGTTGATGGGCTCTGGACGTACCGAGTTAATGATGAGTATCTTCGGTCGGGCTTACGGGCGTAATATCAGTGGAACGGCTTATAAGCATGGCCAAGAAATTGATATTAGTAGCATTGATAAAGCGATTAAGAATGGCGTTGCCTATGCAACAGAAGATCGTAAAACCTACGGTCTGATTCTCATTGAGGATATTAAGGACAATATTACGATTGCGAATTTAGATGCTGTTGCCGATGGCTTGGTGATTAATCAGCCAAAGGAATTAACAGTGACTGGGGAATATAGGGAAAAACTTAATATCAAGAGCTCCAGTGTTTTACAAAAAACAGTTAATCTTTCTGGTGGAAATCAACAGAAAGTTGTGCTTAGTAAATGGCTTTTTGCTGGCCCTGAAATTTTGATTTTGGATGAGCCCACACGCGGTATTGATGTGGGTGCAAAATATGAGATTTATACGATTGTGAATCAGTTGGCTGCTGAAGGAAAAGGAATCATCCTGAGTTCTTCAGAGCTCCCAGAAATTTTGGGTGTTTGTGATCGTATTTATGTAATGAGTGAAGGGAAGATCGTCGGAGAAATGACAGCGGCTGAAGCTTCCCAAGAAAAAATCATGAAACATATTATGTCTCAACAAGAGGTAATTGAATAATGAAAACCTTGTCTAACCTTTTCAAGGAAAATGTTCGCGAATACGGCATGCTGATTGCCCTGATTGTCATCATGGTGTATTTTCAATTTGCAACAAAGGGGACGCTTTTCAAGCCTGTAAATATTACCAATCTTGTTCTACAGAACAGTTATATCGTTATCATGGCTCTTGGTATGTTATTGGTCATTATTGCAGGTTGGATTGACCTTTCGGTTGGGTCTGTCGCTGGTTTTGTGGGCGCGCTTGCTGCCGTGTTAATGGTTCGTTATCATCAAAGTGTTTGGCTAGCCGTTGTAGTTTCTTTGATTACCGGTGCTGCAATTGGAGCGTTTCAGGGATATTGGGTTTCCTATATCAAAATTCCTGCGTTTATCGTTACTTTGGCAGGCATGTTGATTTTCAAAGGGTTGAACCTGGCGGTGACCAAGGGCGAGTCCGTTGGACCTTTCCCAGAATCATTTCAAAAGTTGAGCTCAGGCTTTATCCCTGACTTTTTTAATGGGAAGGGTTTGCACATTACCACCCTTGTCATTGGGGTGCTTTTATCGATTTTGCTAATTTATCTTGATCTTCAAGCTCGTAACAATCAACGCAAATATAACTTTGAAGTAACTCCATTTCCTTTCTTTGTAATTAAGAGTGTGGCAATTTCAGCAACCATTATGGCGTTTTGTTATTTGATGGCTTCATACAAAGGATTGCCAAACATTCTGGTCATCCTTTTTGCCTTGATTGCTCTTTATACGTTTGTGACGAATAGAATGGTGATCGGACGTCGTATCTACGCCATGGGTGGCAATGAAAAAGCGGCCAAGCTCTCTGGTGTTAATACGGCACGTCTATTGTTTTACTCCTTTGTAAACATGGGTGTTCTTTCTGCGTTGGCAGGTTTGGTCTTTGCTGCTCGTTTGAACACGGCAACTCCGAAAGCAGGTGCTGGCTTTGAGTTGGATGTCATCGCAGCTGTTTTCATCGGTGGTGCATCTGCCAGTGGTGGTATCGGTACTGTGATTGGTGCTGTGATTGGTGCCTTTATCATGGGCGTAATGAATAATGGTATGTCAATCGTTGGGATTGGCGTTGAATGGCAACAAGTCATCAAAGGAATGGTGCTTTTGCTCGCTGTGTTCTTTGATGTTTACAACAAGAATAAGAATCCTTAATGATTTAGCTTTATCTTTCAGCAGCATTGTTTTAGGAGTTAATATGGATGATAAATTGAAAAGTCTCCTACTCGAAGAGGAGGAGCTTCAATTTACGATGTTCAATGCCGAGGTCGCTTGGCAAATTGGTAGTGAACTTGTGACACGAGCCAAGTCTGATAACTTGCCAATTACAGTTGATATTACTCAAGGAACGCATCAACTTTTTCACGCAAGCAGACCTGGCACCTCTGCGGACAATGATGAATGGGTAAAGCGTAAAGTGCGGCTGGTTTATCGTTTTGGACACAGCTCGTTTTATATTGGGCAACTTCTAAAAAGCAAAGGGAAGAAGATAGAAGAGGCGTACTTGATTTCTGAAACAGAATATGCACCTCATGGTGGCTGTTTTCCTGTCATCATAAAAGGGTCAGGCATTATCGGAACGATTACTGTCTCTGGGCTTGCACAGGAAATGGACCACCAGTTGGTTGTGGATGTTGTTAGAAACTACTTAAAGCGAGAGTTAAATTGACACTGAATCCAGTTATTTCTATGTTAGGACGTAAGCTTCGCCTCGCTGTTGTAGGTGGCGGGGCGGGTTCTTTTATTGGTGCCATGCATCGACAGGCTGCTCGTATGGATGATCGGTATGATATTGTGGCCGGTGTACTTTCTTCTAATCCTGAGAAAGCTAAAAAAGATGGTTTAGAAATTGGTTTGTCTCCTGACAGAACTTATACAAATGTTCAGGAAATGTTGACTGCGGAATCTGCACGTAAAGATGGCATTGATGTGGTCGCAATCATGACGCCTAATGATAGTCATTTTGAATATGCCATGGCTGCATTAGAAAAAGGGTTTGATGTAATTTGTGATAAACCAATGACCAACGCTTTGCAAGAAGCAGAAACCTTGCATAAGAAAGTGCTGGATTCTGGATTGGTGTTTTGCCTTACACATAATTACACAGGCTATCCGATGGTTCGTCAGGCGAAGGCCATGATTGCGGATGGTCAGTTGGGCATGATTCGTTTGATTCAGGTGGAATACGTTCAAGGTGGCAAAGCAGATGAAAGCAAGCCTGATCCGTCCACGTCTTGGCGTTTTGACCCAGTACGTGGTGGTCCATCTTTGGTGATGGGGGATATCGGTTCCCATGCACATAATCTTGTTCGTTTTATAACAGGCCTTGAAGTAGCTGAAGTTGCTGCTGAAATTGGAAATATTGTCCCTGGCCGCGCCGTGCATGATTATGGTGGTGCGCTCTTGCGTTTCAATAATGGCGCACGTGGAAGTTATTGGGTGACCCAGGCGGCAGCAGGTGTTGAGAATTGTTTACGGATTCGTGTAAGTGGCACGAAAGGCACAGTGGAGTGGATGCAGGAATTTCCACAAGCGCTAACTTTTAAACCACTTGGTGCACCTTCTCAAAATCGAACTCCCAATGGCCCAGGTACTTTGCCATTGTCCAAGCGTTCTTCTAGAATCGTTGCAGGTCATCCCGAAGGATTCCCTGAAGGGTTTGCGAATATTTATTCTGATGCTGCAGAAGCCATTGCTGCTCGTCGTTCAGGAAATCAAGCTGATCCATTGTCTCTGTATTTTCCAAATTCATTTGACGGTTTAATGGGCTTAAAGTTTGTATTTAGCGCGATTGAATCGAGCAATGCAAATGGTACATGGACAAGTTGCTGATAAAACATGTCTGAGATGAAGCGCGTTTTGATAACGGGTGCAACGGGCAAGGTGGGCCAAACATTAATCAAACGCTTGTTGTCAGATGAAAAATTTGATTCATATGTTATTCGGGCTTTATGCCATAACCGAGTGCCTGAAGCAAACGACCGCATTGAAGTTGTTCGTGGCTCCATTGAAGATTTAGACATTGTTGAAAAAGCCATGAGTGGAGTGACTCATGTGGTGCATCTAGCTACCTGTAAAGAGACTCCTGATCAGATTATGGATGTAGCTGTCAAAGGTTTGTTTTGGTTGTTGGAAACCTGTCGCCTGAGTCCTACATTCAAACAGTTCATCTTGATTGGTGGCGATGCTGCAGTAGGACATTTCGTTTATCCCCATCCCATTCCTGTAAATGAAACACAAAAACATTCAGCCTATGCTGGTTGCTATGCTCTTTCCAAGGTTTTGGAAGAGACCATGCTTGAACAATATTATGTTCAATACAACCTCAATGGATGTTGTTTGCGTGCTCCTTGGATTATGGAAAAGGATGACTTCAAATATCAATTGTCTTTTGGCGAGGATGTATTTGGCGGTCCACGCTGGCGGGAACTGGTCGGTGAACAACAAGCAGATGCCTACATCCAGACAGGTGCCGTGCCAGTGATGCTTGACCCTGCTGGAGTTCCGGTGAAGCGGAACTTTGTCCATGTGGAAGATTTAGTCAGTGCGATTTTAATCTCACTGGATCATCCCAAAGCTTACCAACAGACGTTTAACATTTGCATGAATGAACCAGTCGATTATGGGGAGATGGCTCGTTATCTTGCAGAGACTCGTAATCTTCCTGCGGTGGAAATTAAAACTTCTTATCACTCGACGTGGTTGGACAATACCAAAGCCAGGTTTTTATTAAATTGGCATCCTCAATACGATTTGAAAAAAATAATTGACTCTGCTTTTGATTATCAGCGCCCGCAGAACGATCCGCGCAAGATTTGGTATCCGGGGTAATTTCTTTTATAGAAATCAGGTAAAGATGCAAAATGAATTTGACTTAAAAAAATCGCGCATTCAGGAGTTTTTGAATAGCTATAAACTGGACGCGCTCCTCCTGCAAACTTCTGGAAATTTTGCATGGGCTACTTGTGGTGGCTTATCATTTATTGACCGCGCAACCACAAGTGGAGTGGCTTCGCTGTTGATTACGAAGACGGATCGTTATGTTGTTACTAATAATATTGAGGCACCTCGAATTGCTGGAGAGGAGAAACTTGACGGCCAAGGTTGGAACTATCAAGTTGCACCTTGGTATCAACAAAACAATCTGGTATCTAAATTAACCGAAGGAATGCGCCTCGGTGCTGACGGAAGTCTTCCAAATGCTGTGGATATGTCAATTGAAATTGCGAGATTGCGTTCGCAGTTGACACCGGAGGAAGGGGCACGCTACCGAGTGCTTGGTTCTTTGTGTGCTCAAGCCATGCAGCAGACGATAGGTGCTGTCCGCCCGGGCATGACAGAATATGAAATTGGTAGCCTTCTTTCTCAAGCCGCTGAAAGCAAAGGCGTACAAGCCACAGTAATCTTAATTGCGACTGATGAAAGAATTTTTTCTTACCGCCATCCCCTGCCAGCGCCTAAAAAACTTGAAAAATATGCCATGGTGATTCTTTGCGGACGCATGGGTGGGTTAATTTGTTCGATTACTCGATTGGTCTACTTTGGTAAATTGACAGATGAAATTCGTAGAAAGAGTGAAGCTGTAGCTCGAATCGATGCAGAGATGATCGTTGCAACTCGCCCCGGAAGTACTTTGGGTGAGGTATTTCGCAAAGCCCAGGAAGTGTATGCATCTGTTGGTTTTGCGGATGAGTGGCAGCTTCATCATCAAGGTGGGTCTGCAGGATATGCGCCTCGCGAATTTACCGCCACGCCCACATCCACGGAACGAATCTTTGCAGGCCAAGCATTTGCTTGGAATCCATCTATTACTGGCTCAAAATCAGAAGACACGATTTTGATTGGCGAACATTCCAATGAAATTATTACTGAAATTGCAGGTTGGCCCACTATTGACATCAAGGTTGGGGAGCAGGTGATTAAGCGTCCCGCCATTTTGGAGAGATAAACAGGAATTTCGTAGGCCTACCGAACTAAAGAAATGCAAAATTTATTCTACAGTAGTAAAAGAATTAACTCTTTTCGAAAAAAAGTACCGAGCTATGTTAAATCGTATAGGCTTTACAGTATACGCGTAATGAAAAAATTAACTTTTCCCCAGAAGAATTCGTGGATTTGTGAATTAATAAAATGTATTATCGTATTGATAGAAATAGATCTCGGAATCGCATGAAGATTTGAAAATCATCATTGAGGTGTGATATGTCGAATATCCAAAAATCAATTGAAAGTGGACAGACTGTTCTTGGAATTGAACTTGGCTCGACACGTATTAAAGCTGTATTGATTGGCGAGGATCATTTGCCAATTGCTTCCGGAAGCCATGAGTGGGAAAACAAACACGAAAATGGTGTGTGGACATATTCTCTTGACGATGTTTGGAAAGGATTGCAAGAGAGTTACCAAAATCTCAGTAAAGAAGTTCTTGCGAAATACAATACTCCCCTTAAAACCATTGGCGCAATTGGATTTAGCGCCATGATGCATGGATATATGGCTTTTGACAAGGCTGGAAATTTACTCGTCCCATTCCGTACGTGGCGTAATACCATCACCGGGCAGGCTTCAGAGCAACTCACTGAATTGTTTCAATTCAATATTCCCCAACGTTGGAGCATTGCACATCTCTATCAAGCGATTTTGAACAAAGAACCACATGTGAAAGATATTAGCCATCAGACCACGTTGACTGGATATGTGCACTGGAAATTGACCGGGCAGAAGGTTTTGGGAATTGGAGAAGCCTCTGGCATGTTCCCGATTGATAGCCGAATCAATGATTACGATCAAGAAATGATTGAGAAATTTAACAAGTTACTCAAAGCTGAAAATATTTCTTGGCAGCTGCAGGATATTCTTCCTAAAGTGCTTGTAGCTGGAGATTCAGCAGGTGTTTTAACAGAAGAGGGTGCAAAGCTACTTGATCCTACTGGAGGGTTACAGGCGGGCATCCCGCTTTGTCCACCAGAGGGAGATGCCGGCACGGGTATGGTAGCAACCAACAGCGTGGCAGAGCGGACCGGTAATGTCTCCGCTGGTACCTCTGTATTTGCGATGATCGTTTTGGAAAAGGCACTGTCGAAGTTATATCCCGAGATTGATATGGTGACGACTCCCACGGGCAAACCAGTTGCTATGGTTCACAGCAATAACTGCACCTCCGATTTGAATGCATGGGTGGATTTGTTTCAAGAGTTCACAGGTGTTCTTGGAGTCGAAGTCAGTGAGTCGAAACTGTATGAGGTGCTATATCAAAAAGCGTTGACAGGTGATGCGGATGCGGGTGGTCTGTTGGCTTTCAATTATGTCTCAGGCGAACACATCACACATCTGGAAGAAGGACGTCCGCTATTTGTGCGTACGCCCGAAAGTCGCTTTACGCTGGCTAATTTTATTCGTGTGCATTTGTTCTCCTCATTGGGCGCTTTGAAGATTGGGATGAATATTCTTTTTGAACAAGAAAAAGTGAAACTTGACCAACTCCTTGGTCATGGCGGCTTCTTCAAAACAAAGGAAGTTGGTCAGAAAATTATGGCTGCTGCGATGAATGTTCCTGTGTCGGTGATGGAGACAGCAGGAGAGGGTGGTGCTTGGGGGATTGCCTTGCTTGCGGCTTATATGATTCATAAATCGCAAAATCAACCCCTCGAAACATATCTCTCAAGCAAAGTCTTTGCTGGCCAAAATAGTTTAACCATTGCTCCCGATAAAAAAGATGTGAACGGATTTGCGACTTTTATGGAACGCTATAAAAATGGACTTGGCATTGAAAGAGCAGCTGTGGATGGATTGAGGTAGATATGCTGGAGTCATTGAAGGAACAAGTTTTTCAAGCGAATCTGTTACTGCCCAAGCATGGGCTGGTCACTTTCACTTGGGGAAATGTATCTGGAATTGATCGGAAACAAGGATTGGTAGTGATAAAGCCTTCCGGTGTTGCTTATGAAGTGATGAAGGCTGAGGATATGGTGGTTGTGGAGTTGGAAACAGGAAAAGTAGTCGAAGGAAATTTAAGACCTTCTTCCGATACGCCAACTCATATTGAGCTTTATAAGGCATTTCCCAATATTGGTGGTGTAGTGCATACCCATAGCCGTTGGGCAACGACCTTTGCTCAAGCAGGCCGTGGAATCACCGCACTCGGTACAACACAAGGTGATTATTTCTATGGCGAGATTCCTTGCACACGGAAAATGACAAAGGCTGAGATTGAAGGGGAGTATGAAAAAGAAACAGGGTTGGTAATCAAGGAGACTTTTCAGGGAAAAGACCCAGATGCCATTCCTGCAGTGCTTGCTTACAGCCATGGCCCATTTGCGTGGGGCTCTGATCCCATGGATGCAGTTCACAATGCTGTTGTGCTTGAAGAAGTTGCATTCATGAACTTCCATACCCTGTTGTTGGAGCCAAAGATTCCTCCCATGCAGCAAGAATTATTGGATAAACACTATCTACGAAAACATGGTGCGAACGCATATTACGGACAGACAAAAAAATAAGAAACAAGGAGATGCTATTATGATCGATTTAAAAACAATATGAAATCTGGTTTGTAACTGGTAGCCAACATTTGTATGGCCCCAAGACTCTTGAGGAAGTTGCTGAACACTAAGACAGATTGCCGCAGCTTTGGGAGCCTCGGCACATATCCCTGTTCAAAGTGGTCTTTAAGCCTGTATTGACTACGCCTGATGCAATCCGTGCCCTTTGCCTTGAAGCAAATTCAGCAAAAGATTGTGTAGGTTTGGTTACATGGATGCACACCTTCTCGCCAGCCAAGATGTGGATTGCAGGCTTGAGCTTGCTCAAGAAACCTTTCCTGCATTTACACACACAATATGGGCGCGAGATTCCTGGTCAACAATTGACATGGATTTTATGAACCTCAATCAGTCCGCTCATGGAGATCGTGAGTTTGGTTTCATCGGTAGCCGCATGCGACTTGATCGCAAAGTGGTGGTGGGCTATTGGGGAGATGACGAAACTCAACGGGAAATCGGTGTATGGGTGAGAGCTGCATGCGCTTGGGCAGATGCACAAACTATGAAGGTGGCGCGCTTTGGGGATAACATGCGTGATGTTGCTGTGACAGAAGGGAATAAAGTGTCTGCACAGATTCAACTTGGGTACGATGTGTATGGCTATGGCATTGGTGACTTGGTTAAACTTGTCAACGAGGCCAGTGATGCTGAAGTGGATAAACTGATTCAAACTTATATGGATGAGTATGAGGTTGTCCCAGACCTTAGACCGGGTGGCGCAAAACATCAGTCTCTGCGGGAAGGCGCACGCATTGAAATTGGCTTACGCAACTTCTTAACATCTGGTAACTTCAAAGCTTTCACAGATACATTTGAAGATTTGCATGGAATGGTTCAACTGCCAGGTTTGGCCGTGCAACGTCTTATGCGCGATGGATATGGTTTTGGTGGAGAAGGTGATTGGAAAACTTCTGCACTTGTCCGTTCCATGAAGGTGATGAATGCCGGTCAGGAAGGTGGCGTCAGTTTCATGGAGGATTACACTTATCACTTCAGCAAAACTGGTGACAAGGTCTTGGGCGCGCACATGTTGGAGATTTGCGAATCGATTGCAGTGAACAAACCCAAGTTGGAAATCCATCCGCTCGGAATCGGGGGGAAGGCTGATCCTGTCCGATTGGTATTTGACGCCCGAACGGGTGTAGCGGTTTGCGCCTCCATTATGGATATGGGTGGACGCTTCCGCCTCGTTGCGAACGTTGTCGATGTGGTTCCAACCGATGAGCCACTTCCAAAACTCCCAGTGGCGCGCGCGCTCTGGTTGCCACGCCCGAACCTCAAAGTGGCTGCAGCAACCTGGATTTTTGCAGGCGGCGCACATCACACTGGGTTTAGCTACTCTGTCACTCCCGAGCATCTCCGTGATTTTGCAGAGATGGCTGGCATTGAGTTCTTACTCATTGATGAAAATACCAAGGTGGAAGAATTTAAAAAAGAATTACGTTGGAATGATTTGTACTATCACCTGAATAAAGGTTTATAAAAAAATAAAAAAGGCGCATCCAATTTTGGATGCGCCTTTTTTATTACTTGTATTTCTTTCGTAGTTCTTCCGCAGCTTCATTGAGTTCTTTAGCGTTTCTTTGTATCTTCTTTATGGCGGCCACGGCATCATCCACGCCTTTGGGACCTGCACGGAAGATGGCTTCATCCAACCAAACCGCTTCATGTTCACAAGCGCGGCGGGCTTCGGGAAGTTTCATCTCGCTAAATTTGAAATATTCAGGGAAAGCATTGGGCACTGCCAATGATGATTTCTGCGGCTGGAACAGTTCATAATTGTCCATGGCTTCATAACCAGTCCAACAATCTATTCCTTCGGCATCCAAGGCACCGCACAAGATATCGTGCTCCATTCCAAACTCTTTTGGGTCTACTGCAAAAATATAACGATAGAAAGAACGGGTGGTGTGACGTTCATCATGTTTCATCACGCGTACGCCTTTGACTTCGCTCAACGCTTCATCCATATAAGCTGCCATTTCTTCACGTTGTTTGGCTTGTTCAGGGAAACGTTCGATGCCTATCAATGCCAGCGCTGCTTGTAACTCACTCAAACGATAATTGGCACCTTGTACTGAAAGGCCATTGGTGTAATCTTCACCGCCACCGCCTAGTGCATGTGGGCGACCACAATCAATCACGCTGGCTGCCAGGGCTGCATGTTCCGCCGTGCGGCATAAGAGGATGCCACCTTCGCCAGAGGTGAGAGTCTTTGAAGATTGGAGAGAAAATGAACCGAAGTGACCAATTGTCCCTGCGCCCCGACCGCGCCATTTTGCGCCGTGAGCATGCGCACAATCTTCAATCACAATCAAGTTATGTTTTTCAGCCAATTCCATAATCGCATCCATATCTGCCATATTGGACCCAAGGTGCACGGGGATGATTGCTTTGGTCTTGGGGGTAATGGCTTTGGCGGCGGCTTTGGCATCGAGACAATAGGTGTTCGGGTCTACATCTACAATGACGGGAATGGCTCCTGCGCCCATGGGAGCAGATGCCGTTGCTTGGAAGGTATAAGCAGGGACGATGACTTCATCTCCCCAGCCGATGCCTGCTGCGCGCAAGGCAACTTCCATTGTGACAGTGCCATTGATCATTGGAACAGCATAGCCACCACCCTGTAATTCTGCGAACTTCTTTGCCAGTTCGGCAGTTTTCGGACCGGGATAAGGGTATCCACCCCAACGTCCCGAACGAACGACTTCTGCTACGGCTTGCACATCGCGGTCATCCCATACAGGCCATTCGGGATACGTTTCTGTGCGTGTTTTTGATCCACCAAGAATTGCCAATTCAGACATGTTATACCTCCGGAGAAATAGATGGTTGTTTTTGTGTAAATACCAAAATCAGCCAGGCGGCAAACGCACCGACCATGGCGATGATGTAAAGTGGATATGCCCCAACCCGGTCAAAGATCATGCCAGTAATGGGGGAGGCGACTAATGAAATGGTGCTGCCCAATGTGACAAAGTACAGAGACAATACCGTAGCGCTTTGACCAACAGGTGCACGTTCCGATGCATATGCAATGGATGAGACTGCATAAAAACTATAGTACACACTGCTGGCAAGGCGCATAAATAACAGGCTGATGAGCGATGGAGAAATAACGATGATGCCTATAACGATTCCTTCAATTAATAATGCAAGGGTTAACAACCTGCCTGCTCCATATTTTCGCATCAATTTATCAGCCCATAGCATGACTGGGATTTCAATGATGGCTGGATAGGTATACGCCAAACCAATGACCCATGTGCTGGCACCCAGATGTTGCATATATAACGCTTCAAACTGCTGACGGCCGTTGCTGGTCAGCCAGAAGATTGCGAACGCAATAGCAAGCCCAATTAATGCACGGTCGTGCAGCAGACTTTGAATAACGTCCATCAAAGGCAGGCGTTGCTCATTTTCCTGTTTCATTTGACTTTGCGGTGTTGTGATCCAGATGAGCATCAATGCGCACAACCCGTAAAAAATGGCATATCCAATAAAGACAGATACCAGACCCGTCTGCTTAACAATCCAGCCGCCTATGAAAGCGGTAATTGCCCAGCCGAGGGAACCCCATAAGCGAATGGAGCCGTAGCCTTCCTTTTGATGGTTGGCCACGTTTAACGCTTGTGCATCAGAGAGTGGATAAATAGGAGCGCCAATCATGGCTTCGATGGCGATGATGGCTGCGATCCATAAAAATACTTTTTGCTGACTCAGAAGCAGATATAGTATTGATGAACTTACCAGACACACCTGCAATACACGTCGCGGATTGGACACACTATCACTGATGCGCCCAATCAGGGGAGCACTGATTAATCCAATAACGCTAGCGGTGGTTCCCAACCAACCAATTTGTGTACCACTCAACCCTTGTTGTTTATAAAACAAACTGATGAATGGATAAATGAATCCGCCAGCACCAAGCCAAAACAAATAATAGAGGCGGATAAACATAAGATTGCGATTCATGATTTTTCCAACATCACTTCCTTAGCAGTTCGAACCATGTTCTCCCGTACAGCGTAGCCGTCAAAGGTAGCTTGCTCCATTCCAAGAATCACAGCTCCTACGACAGGTGGACCATCGAGGCGAATCAGCTTTGCTTTCGGGCAATATTGATGCACAAGATTACGCATCGGCGTGGTGATGATTTCACCTGCATCAAAGACACTGCCAGATTGAATAATTTCAACTTCATCCTGTTCCATTTCTATTTGCCTTGCAACAGAAACTGCCAACCAACCCAGTTCTTCCCCCGCCCAGTGAATAATCTCTTGTGCCGCTGCGTCCCCTGCCTTGGCGGCTTCAATCACTTGGACTGCAATATATGGAAACAGGTGATAACGATCACTGGATAATCCCTCCATCAAATCAATTTCATTTTTTGCATCGAGAGCATCCAGTAAAATTTTGGTGAGCAATGTCGGTGGGCGACGTTTTATCCACGCATAATTGACCATTTGCAAGGCTTTGTAAACAATTTCAATTGCGCCGCCATACTCGCCGAAGGTGGGACCGTTGCCAACAATCCGTCCCTCTTTTCCGTTTTTATTCCGTCCGCGACAATTGTTGGATGACCCAGCGGTGACATTCACACCAATGCCGCGAGTAGCTCCTGCCAGCAATCCATTCATGCCATCGTTGACAACTTCCACGGGGCAGGTAAGTCCCAAAGAGGCGATGGCCTTTAAATGGCCTTCTCGATCTGATGGAAAATCGTATCCCGCTACGCCGAAACCTGCTCCTACGATATGAGCAGAATCCACGCCAGACATTTTCAACGCACCCGTAAAAGATTCCTTCAAGACCGTTTCCGTGCCTTCATAGCCAACGCCTTGATGATTCCCGCCCCATGCTTTTCCAAAGCCAACGCAGCGACCATTCTCATCGGCGATGAGTGCATGTGTTTTCGATGACCCTACATCGATTCCTAAAAAATACTTCATGAAGTCTCCGTGTTGCTGATAAATTCTTTTGTCCATTCCAATGGTGCAGGTTGGAGCAAGCCGTAGGCTTTTGTGCCGTTTTGAATCAACACATCAATGGCAGATTGCATTTCGATCTCCCCTCGTGGAGAAGGCTTCACTTTTGAAAGCACATCCCAAATGGTGGAGGGCAAGATGAATAAAATCGAAGCGGCGTACGGACTCATGATTTCTTCACGCTTCGGTTTTTCTATAATTCGTTTGATGCGCCAGGTTGAATCTACTTCCACACTGGAGCGAGCTGTCAACTCGTCAATGGGACATTCCTTTAAACTCATTGTGATTTCTGCTTGAGTTGACTCATGCGCTTGGACAAGTTCAAGCAAGGCATTTTCTTCGAGGATGTAATCTGTAGCAACCACCAGCACAGCTTCGTCGCGAAGCCATTCTTTGGGCACGGATAATAAAGCATCGCCATTTCCGCGCAATTCGATTTGGTGTGCAAACCGGACTTCCAAATTCCACTTTGACCCATCACCGACGAATTCAAAAATTTTTTCCTCGAGATGATGAGTCACAATACAGGCTCTTTCTACGCCTGCTTTTTTGAGAGCGGATAAAACAAAGTCCAAAGTAGGGCGTCCGTTGACAGGCAACAGTGGCTTGGGGGTGACATCCGTATAAGGTCGTTGACGTTTTCCACGCCCCGCCGCGAGGAGAATGGCAGATTTAATCATTGCAAGCCATCTCCTGTTTCTGCGATAAAAATCTGCGAAGATAATTCAGGATGCAGTGTTGAAAATCTTTCCCTGATTTCCTGACAAGCTTGTTCCGCCTGATTTCGTTCAGCCAGCGCCACGATGCAACCACCATATCCACCGCCGCTAAAGCGACTGCCATATACGCCAGTTGTGTCACTGGTGATTTGATGAAGTTGAATCAAAATATTACTGCCTGATTCGTAATTTTGAATGGAGGATTGACAGGACTGATTCATCAATTGTCCGAATGTCTTCAAGTCTGATTTTTGCCAGGCCAATGCACCCAGTTGAACACGCTCCACTTCAGTGAAGAAGTGTGTGGCTCGCTTGCGCAAATTTTCAGGCAGGGACATTTTTTTCTCTTCAAACGTTTCTTTAGGTACCTCAGATAATATCCGTGCACCACTTTTTAGGAATGCCGCTGCTTCGTAACATTCTGCCACGCGCTGGTTGAATCCACTTTTGGTAAGTTCACGCGAAACTCCTGAATATGCCACGATCCACGCAAAACTGTTGGAGGGTGGGTCACTGATTGGGGAAACAGAGGCAGGCATCGTATTCATAAATAGAAGCGCGTTCTTTTTTCCGTGGACAATGGTCATGGGGTCAAGCAATCCGTTCTGCAAGCCGAGTTGTCCGTTTTCCAATTCAAAATCCAATTGCACCAGTTCTTCTTTGGATAATTCAATTTCATTAACATTAGCAAGTGCTTTGAGATAGGCCAACCCCACCGATGCAGATGAACTTAATCCAGAACCAATTAGGGAACCTGCGACATGCGCTCGCATCCCGCGCTTAAAATTTGGGTGAACACGGGCGGCTGCTTGTGCATAGCGCGCCCAATGAATTTTATCGATTGCATCTCCAATATAAAATTTTGTTTTGCCAAATTGATCGCTGGTGATATGAATTTCATTGGTATCCAATGGCGAATATTCGAGACTTGTTCCGATGTTGATGGTACGACCCAACACGGCTCCGCCTTGGTGGTCAATGTGTGCACCAATGGGGCAGATGCGATAAGGAGAAAATATTTTTTGCGTCACTCCTGATTCTCTCAGTTCCTCATCGCATCACGGATTTGACGATAGCCAATTAATTTAATGTCTTCACTTTCCATGAACTTTTTCAAATCATCACTCATGAAAGCATTGTAGTTCGCCACTCTGGCCTGCCAGTCTGGAGCAAGGGCGCGCAACTCAGGTGTATCAACCGATGGATGCAGAATAAAATGGGTGATACCTGTAGGCAGTTCGCTTAATAATTTTTTGGCAACACCAATATGATCATTCCCATGGTCAAGCGGCATGGCAACGATTCCTTCCAGCATGGGAATTCCCATACTTTCTAATTGCTGCATGATCGGTTCGTACATAGTCAGTTCTTCGCCGCTGACGCCCATCATCTCGATTCCGCGAGCAGTGGTGCGTGGCAACATATTTGGCAGGCGTCTGCTCCCAGTGGCTTGAATATAGGATTGAATAAACATGGAATTCATGATTGTGCCCATGTGCGAATCGACATGGGTGACATCAATGCCTGCGGCCAACGCTCTTTCAATTTGCGCGTTGACTTCTAAAGCGACAGCCTCTGGCTTGGCGTTTTCATACACACCAGGATGCCATTGATGGAAATATCCATCCGCATCCATCAGCCCTGACGCTTGATCCCGCGTCGAGATAGGTCCCCACCGATATGCATCCCACTCTGCATTCAAGGTGGCATGGACTCCCATGTCCATCTCTGGATTTTCACGACACATCTGTGCCGTTGCAGGAAACCATGGACAAGGCACCATGACTGCACCTGATGTGATGGTACCAAATGCCCACAAATCTTTGAATGCTTGAACTGATGCATGGCACATGCCGATATCGTCCGTATGGATGATGACGAGACGGTCTGTTTCTGAATACCCAAGTTTCTTTGCAATTGGATTCATATTATTCTCTCACTCTGCGTTGTTTGGTAATCATTTCATCTTCCCATTTCAAATCGTCCGAGTTGGGGATGCGGCCTTCGCGTTCCATCACCTCAAATACTTGAGTCATCCCTTGTTCCAAGGTGATACGTGGGTGGAATTCAGGGACATCGCGGAATAATCGTTCTGAAGAGTAGTAGGCATTGTAGGCAAATTCATCAGAGAGGATATCTGCGTTTGGAACATTGAGCTTCTTCAGATCTTCAAATGGCACGCCGACCAATTCAACTTCTCTGCCGAGCACCTTCCCTGCCAAGCGATGATAATCTGCCCAGGTGATATATCCACGGTTGACGGCGTTGTAGGTTTGCCCGATGGTATGGTCTTTGCCGATGACGCCGACAAAGGCTTGGGCGATGTCATCCACATGCATGTGTTGGTGCAAAGCAAACCCGTCTCCGCAAATGAGAATCGGCTTGCCTTTTTTGACACGGTCAATCCAGGAAAAGTCCCAGCAGATTTGCCTCAACATGCCCTGCACAGGTCCGTAGGTGGTAGATGGTTTAATAAGAATGGCTGGGAATTTTTCGCGATAATACGCTTCCAAATATACATTGTCTGCGGCCACCTTGTTAATTCCATACTCAGTGGTGGGGCGCAGAGGATGAGTTTCATCGGATGGAAAGTAATCATATTGGATGCCGTAGGTGCAGGTTGTTGAAGTCTGCACGAACCAGCCTACCCCGCGAAATGCACGAACGCTGGAGGCGGCATCCTCTGCGTTGAAGCAAATCATATCAATCGCCGCATCAAATTTCTCAGCTTGCATCTTTTTTTCAAAGTCTTCGCGGTTGTTGCGGTCGCCTTGAATCACACGCACACCTGCGGGCGCTTTGGTTGTTTGCCCGCGATTGAAGGCTACAACTTCATGTCCGCGCTCAAGTAACAGTCGAACAATAGCTTGACTGATAT
>JAXLVT010000012.1:0-103664 GCA_046328925.1 Anaerolineales bacterium | reverse complement strand
CATCTGCAATGGGCTAATTCTTAACTCTTTGACCGCTATATTTTCTGTGTCGCGGGTAATGGGAATTTCCAGTGCAGGCGTGCTGAATAAGCCAAACATACGATACAGATTACTGATTTGTGTCTCACTGGGAGTCTTATCTTTAAACTGTGCAGAGATGAACGGCTGGAAACTCGTTCCAATCGGATAAAGCCCTTGCGTCGCGCGATTCACCAAAGGTGCAGCAGGATTCGTTGAAAGACTCTCGCCTTCTTCATCTAATTTATTTGGGTCATAGGTTGGGTGAGAAGCCATCGCTAGAATTTCTCCTGTATTGGCATTCATTAGAATCAAAGCACCAGAATGACCACCAAGCAATTGGTCAGCTTTTGCTTGTAGCTTCAGGTCAATGCTTAAGCGAACATCCAATCCTGGCGGGGGAGTTCCATAAAGGAGATGATCCCACCATAGCAAGCTGGAAGGGTTCCCTTGTAATCCACGCAAATACCGGTCAAGGCTGGCTTCAAGACCAGCTTGCCCATAGACTGGCTGCGTGTATCCAGTAACTGGCGCGAGTTCTGTATATAAGTACACTCGTTGGTAGGAACCGCTTTTTCCTTCAGTCGAGTTGATTAATTCGTTGTTTCGATCTACCAAAGCACCACGTGGTACGTATCGATCTGCAATGGCGCGGCGGGCATTGTCAGTGCGGTTGAGCAGGTCTGGGCTGCGAATGATCGCCCACCATGCCATTGTCAACGCAGAGACTGCCAGTCCAATTCCTAATAACCCAACTAATAGTGTATAAGGCTTATGACTAGTGAGGGGAGCAGGTTCATTATCTTCAGGAGTGCTGATGATGAGAAGTAGCAAAATGGATATGAACGAAGTTAGAAGAGAAGACCCTCCATACGAAACAAAAGGCAGAGTAACTCCTGTAAGCGGTAGGATGCGTAAATTGCCACCGATAATTAATAAGCTTTGAATTCCAAGGTACGATACGATGCCCGCCGCGAGGAATCTACGAAAGCGGTCCGCGGCTCTTAATGCCGTAATCATGCCTCTGGAAAGAATCAGCCATATCGCTGCTAACATTCCCAAGGTGCCAATCAATCCCATTTCTTCAGCAATGGCAGAAAAAATAAAATCAGAAATAGCCACTGGCACCAAAAGCGGGTTTCCCAACCCAGGCCCTCTGCCAATAATTCCACCGTTTGCTACGGCTAATAACGATTGAACAATTTGATAAGAATTTCCAGACGGGTCATTCCAGGGGTTTAGCCACGCTTGTACCCGAATGTGAATAATGCCGATGAAGAAATATCCAACCAACAAGGCAATTAATAATCCAGTCCCTGCTCCAATCAAGACTCGTCTTTTCTCAGTGGCAATATAAAGCATTGTCGTGTAGATCAAGATAAAAATCGAAGCGGTGCCCAAGTCACGTTGCACAATTAAGAGAATCAGAGCTGTCCCTGTCAACGTGATGGTTGGAATTAATAAGGGTACAGTTGCAAATTGAACTGGCGGGCGGTCTGCAAAATACGCAGCTAGATACACTACCAATAATAATTTCAGCGGTTCCGAAGGTTGAAAATAGATTCCGCAACATCCAAGCCAAAGTTGTGGCCCCGCTCCCATGGGATTGGTCCCAAGCAAGATAGTCAAACCAGTGAGAACCAAACTACTGGTGAGCAATACATATTTATATCGTCGCAGAAAAGCGAGATTGTGGGGAATGCGTAAAGCGAAAATAAAAAGAATCAGGCTGATGCTCAACCAAATGGTTTGTTTGAGCCCGAATGTCTCATCCAATCTCCAAATGCTGAGTAAACCCAGTCCACTTAAGAATGCAGCTGCTGGTAATAAATAAGGGTCACGGTCTTGTAAATATCTGCTCGTCGCAAAATGTGCCAGAGAAATGATGATGAGCCAAATAGCAAACCCAAACCAGTGAGCTAGTTTGTAATCTACATCCCAGGATCTTTCACGGACGGCAGGGGCAATGGTGAGAATAACGGAATACAGGAATAAAAAAATGGCAGTCCAGCGTAGGAGCCATCCTTGAGTGTTGTCAGCCATGCCACAATGTTACATCAATTTTCAATTTTGAGTTTAAGGGGAATTAGCCGTTTCTTTTATCTGCTTTTTGTGTCGGGGTGTCTAAAGCATCTGTGATGATGTTTACTGAAAGGTTGGCATTTCCACATTTGATTTCATCGCCAGTGGTGATGACCGTTGGCATGGTCACCATCACTTGATTTAGAAAAGTCCCATTGGTAGATGCCAAATCCAGAATCCACCATTGACCATGGTGATAGCTCAATTGTGCATGACGTGTGGAAATGGTTTCATCCTCGGTAAGTGGAACATCACAGCCAGGGTCTCGCCCAAGGATGATTTCTGTTTGCGAGAAGTGCCGTTGGATTTCTTTTTTATTTCCGCTGATAATGTTGAGACTAATGTTAGGAGTCCGACGTTTTGAGAGGATAGCGCCTTGCCGGTTTACTTCCCGCCACAAAAAAATAAGCGCCCACCCCAGGAACGCATATAGAGCAACTGCCAAAAGCAGCCGTAATACAAGAACAACCAACCCGCTCATTGCTTTTTCAGGAATTTTGCAGTTGAGTGTTGTTCTCGCAAAGAGGCCGTCGGGCGTTCAGAAACGGTATTGGCGTTGTGAGGCGGGAGGGGGGCTGTATCTTTTAAGTCAGGGCGTGGAGGTGGATTGTCTTGTCCAAAAATCAAGGCAACACCAGCCAGGGAGATTACATCACCTGGGTACAAAACACTTTGGCTGGTTCGTTGTCCATTGACAAAGGTTCCCCCGGTAGAGTTCAAATCAAAAACGACAAATCTTCCTTTAATGGCACGCAACTGAGCATGATTTCGAGAGACGCGTGGGTCATCAATAATTAATTGATTGTCGAGCCTGCGTCCAATGTTGACAACTGAATCGACAAGCGGGAATACCTTCACTCCTTCCACGATCAGGAATGCGTTTTCAGGGAGTTTTCCGTTCTCGTCAAGATTTCCAGTTTCCATAGGGTTTGCGCTCGTATCTGCCATAGGGTCCGCCCGATAAGATGCCACCACATTGACATCATTTGGTGAAATAGTTGGGTCTGTGGATAAAGTAATAGTTGGAGTGATTGTAAACCTAAAATTAGCTTCCTGTGCCACCGTCGAAATGGAATGTAACAATACTGCAAGTAACTGTTTATCCTGCCATTTGCCAAGGGAATCAGGATGTAACTGCAAAGTATATATATTCGGAGCCAACACAGTTCCATCTGCCAAGACCTTGGTGTTAACTTGTATGGCCGTTGCCAGTTTTTGTATGACAACGTCTTCCACTTTTCTTGCAGGGATGAGACTTGGTAAATCCACCTCAATCAAGGCTTGTAAGCGTGCTTCAAGTTCTTTTAGATTCATTCTTGAAATTCCATTAAATTGATTATAGAAGGTGGTGGCCCTTTCTGCAAGGATTGAATGTTAAACTTGGTTACAAGGGTTGGTCACAATTTGGGCATCTTTTTTCGCCCTTTACGATGACATATCCACAATTCTTACAGGTAATAGGTTGCATATTTCCAAGAGGCGCACCACAAGCGATACAGGTCGGCGCATCAATTTCATTTGCAGTGTGGCAGTATCCACAGGCAAGCCTTTTGAGTCGATCAGAAAGTTGAGTGGATGCATTCAAAGCTTTTGCGGTTTGATCAATAACTCGCCATATTTTTTCATTTAACTGTAAATTTTCAATATCTTGAGCGATGTCATCCAGCCTGCCTAACAAGCTGAATGGATTTCTCAAAGCATTAATCGCGCTTACTCCCAAGCTAGCGGCAACTCCCAACCAGGCTTGTTCGCCAATTTCAACCATAATGCCATCATCTACTTTTTGAACAGTAATCGTCAAAGCAGTTTGTCCACCCGAACTGGCATCGGGTCTTGTCCCAACTTGGACAATCATTTTCTCGCTTTGCCCCAAAGTTTGTGCTCGTAAATTTCCTTGGTTGAACTCTGCTAGTAGAGATTGAGCAATATCAACAGGGCTGATATTCCCGTGAAAGATTTTTCGTTCCATGAATTAGATTATAATCGCCTTTGCGATTCTCCTTGAAAAGACTTACGAAATGCATCGAATCAAGTTTCTGATTATTCCCCTGATTGCTTTAATGACCGTGATATGGGCGTTTTCCGCTTCATCTCTGACCGATGTCTTGGCTCAAGATACTTCAGCCACTCCTACGCCTCAGCCTTCTCCTTCTACTGGGATGTACATTACAGTGCTAGGAGATGAGCCATTTGCAAACGTCCGCCTAGGCCCAAGTTCATCGATATATCCAATTATGGGAAAGTTACTCCCCGGAGATACAGCCCCTGCCTTAGGTCGCTCTCCCGGAGGCGATTGGATTCAAATCGAATATTCTGGGTCGCCAAATAATAAAGGCTGGGTATATTCTCCCCTGGTAGTGGTTTCACCAGGCACATTACCAGTCATGGAACCTCCACCAACACCAATTCCACCCGCCACCTCAACCATTGACCCAACTTTAGCGGCTCAATTTACGGTATATCCAACTACCACCAGATTGCCAACTTTTACACCTGCTCCATCCTATGTTGCTCCCACGTTTCAAACGGCAGCGAGACAAAATGATTTAACTTCAGTTCCCAGAGCTGTGGTGATTTTGTCTTTAGGTGGATTTGGCATTTTCGGTTTTATTTTGTCCCTGCTTTTGCCGCGCCGAAAAATTTAATTTCAATATGCTTAATTCTAAAAGTAGAGTAATGATTGTTGGGGCGTTGACCCTGGTAGGTTTGTGTTTGTTGGTTTTTGCCACACCAGTTCAACAGGCTGTTCAGGCTCAACAACCAACAGGTTCAATTCCTACAGTGACAGGAACGCCATCGGGTGTGATTGTTGCTGTGTATCAAGATCAACAGCAAGTGACTGTTTATGCTGGGCCAAGTAGCTATCTATATCCTGCCGTAGGTTTGGTGTTAGCTGGGCAGGAACTCCCAGCTTATGGAATTTCAGAAGATCAAACTTATATTCAAGTATATTACCCCGCGTTCCTGATTCAACTAGTTCGGATTTATGCTCCTTATGTAAAGATTGTCAAGAACGGGGTCTCTAAAAACGATAAAGTCTCCACCATTGCCTCCTCCAGCGGCTACTCCCACAATCAACCCCACGCTAGAAGTGGCTTTCATTGCACAAGTGACATTTACTCGCTTGCCTACATTTACAGCGCCAGCACCATTGGTCGTCTCTAATTACACTGACGAAACTGCCACGACTTTGGGCTCCCATGGGTTTGTTAATTTTTATTTTGGATTTATCGGTGCATTGGGAGTTCTAATTTCGTTCTTGCGTGGAAGATAAAAATAAGAAAAATAAAAAAGACTCCGAGCATTTTGCTCGGGTCTTTTTGATTCAAAAGCTTTGTTAGTTGTTGCAACCGCAAGCGCCGCCGCCACCACATGCACAGGAGCTAGCGCCACTACCAGTGCTGCAAGCGCATCCACCTTCGCCATGAGAATGACCTTTGGCGTTGGGGCTGACGGCAAAATCCACTGTGTTGCATCGTTGACAAAGTCAACAGTTGCATCACGTAAATAATCAATGGAGACTTCGTCAACAACAACGCGGACGCCATTGGCTTCAAATGTGGTATCCACATCACGGAAGTTGTTATCGAGAGCCATACCAAAATTCACGCCACAGCAACCACCACCAGCAACATAAACACGAAGGGCATAGCCTTCCAAGTTGCGTTGGGTGAGAATATCTTTTACAGCCTGACTAGCTGCTGGGGTAATTGTAAATAATTGAGTTTCAATTTCTTGGAGCATCGTTTATTTCTCCTTATTGTAGGGTACGACTAATTTCGCCAAATCTTATCAGATTTGAAGTTGCTTGTCAACTTTTGTAATATGAAGGGTATTGACTGTCCATATTTCTTGACACAATCTATTTGCAACTGTAAAATCCCTTTGCAATAATAGGCGTGAGCCTCTTACATTTTTTTATTTTCCTCTGGAGTGAATTAATTTCATATGTATGCTATGCAAGGACTTACCTCAGTGGAGGCGATTGCGATTTGGGTCGTATTTGGCATTGCCATAGTCGGTATTTTATACGCAGTCTTCCTTCGTTCCCAGATCCTGCAAGAAGACAAAGGTACTGAAAAGATGCAGGAAGTTTGGGGCGCCATCAAGGATGGTGCAGATGCTTACCTTCGTAAGCAGTTCAGGTCAATTTTGCCGATGATCGCAATTTTGACAGTCGCTCTTTTTCTTTCTGTTTTTGTAGTTCCACCTTCTCCTGAAGCTTCAGAACGCTTCTCTTGGATGACCCCTGGGCAGGTGAGCTTCTGGATCGGTCTTGCTCGTGCTTTGGCCTTCATTATGGGAGCTTTCTTCTCCTTGACAGTTGGTCAAATCGGCATGCGCATGGCGATTGAGGGCAATGTCCGCGTGGCTGCTGCTTCCAAGAGATCATTTGGTGAAGCGCTTCGTGTTGCCTATCGTGCAGGTACTATTACCGGTATGTTAACTGATGGTCTTGGCCTTCTTGGCGGGACCATCATTTTTATTATCCTTGGTATTGCTGCTCCTGATGCCTTGCTTGGCTTCGGTTTCGGTGGCACCCTCCTCGCGTTGTTCATGCGCGTGGGTGGTGGTATTTTCACCAAGGCTGCTGATGTCGGCGCCGACCTAGTCGGTAAAGTAGAAGCAGGCATCCCTGAGGATGATCCGCGCAATCCAGCCGTAATCGCTGACCTCGTTGGTGATAACGTCGGTGACTGTGCTGGTATGGCCGCTGATATTTTCGAATCCTATGAAGTCACGATCGTATCGGGACTTATTATTGGTCTTTCTCTCTGGCACGTGACCGGACGCCTTGAATGGATTATCTTCCCATTGATGGTTCGTGGTATTGGTGTGCTTTCATCCATCGTTGGTACGTACTTCGTTAAAGGTGGTGAAACTGGTAAGAGTGAAGATGCCATGAGCGCGATCTTCAGTGGTTTCATTACTTCTGCGGTTATTTCTGTCGCTTTGTTCGCTTTGGCTGGATACTTGTATTTGAATACTGCCGCTATGAATCAGTGGGGCGGCTGGTGGCGCTTGCCCGCGGCCGTGGCGGTTGGTGTTCTTCTCGCTATTGTGATCGATCGTTTGACAGAGTATTTTACTGGCACACACGCTGCTCCAGTCAACGATGTTAAGAAGGCTGCCGATACAGGCCCTGCAACTCTTATCCTCAATGGTATTTCCCTTGGATTTGAGTCTTCTGTTTGGTCTGTTATCGTGATTGCTTTGACCATCGTTGCTTCTATCGCTATTTTTGGAACCATTCCAGGGGTAACTGGTGTCGAACGTGCCACCTTCATCCTTTATGGTGTTGCCATGACTGGTATTGGTATGTTGACCCTCACGGGTAACAATGTGGCTATGGACTCCTTCGGTCCCATTTCTGATAACGCGAACGGTATTGGTGAAATGGCTTGGTCTGGTAAGACAGATAAGGCCACCAAAGATGCTCAGCAGATTATGGCCGACCTTGATGCCGTAGGGAATACAACCAAAGCCATTACCAAAGGTGTGGCTATTGGCTCTGCTGTTATCGCGGCCGTTTCCTTATTTGGTTCCTTCCTTGTGGATGTTTCTCGTGCACAGTCTGGCTTGGGAATTGCTGTAGCAGACCAGATTCAATCCATTGGTATCCGTGTTGATATTCCTCAAATTTTCGTGGGTATGTTAATCGGTGGGGCCTTGCCTTGGTTGTTCTCTTCCTTTGCTATTCAAGCTGTGACTCGTGCTGCTTCCCTGATTGTGTTGGAAGTTCGCCGCCAATTCAAACTAGGCGTGTTGGATGGAAAAGTAGCTCCTGATTACAAGCAAGCTGTTTCCATTTCAACCGCTGCTGCCCAAAAAGAATTGACCTCTTTGGCATTGCTTGGCATTGTGACCCCCATCGTTGTTGGCTTGTTGTTGCATGTAGAAGCCTTGGGTGGTTTCCTCGCTGGCATCATCGTCTCTGGACAGTTGTTGGCCGTGTTCCTCAACAACTCTGGTGGTGCATGGGATAATGCCAAGAAGTTGATTGAAGATGAGCCCAAGAATCCTCAGAAGAATACAGGCAAAGGCTCTGAACGTCACAAAGCTGGTGTAGTCGGTGATACTGTTGGTGATCCGTTCAAGGATACTGCTGGTCCTGCCCTCAACCCAATGATTAAGGTCGTAAATCTTGTGGCCGTAATCATCGCCCCTATCATTGTCCAATTTACACAGCCTGATGTTTCCGTCACAACCAAGGTTGTCGTGTGGTTGGTCGCTTTGGCTTTGATTGGTGTCTTGGCTTGGGCGGTAATTCGCTCCAAGGCTCCTGCTCCTTCCATGACCGCAGAAGTTGACGCTCCAAAGGCAAAGAGAAGTACAAGTAAGAAGAAGTAAGCCTCAATTTATCCGTAATATAAAGCGCCTCGTCATAAGTGACGAGGCGCTTTTCATAACAATCTTGTAAGACCATATTTTTAGTATGGCATGTATAATTAAATCATTATTTGATTGGATTGAAAGGATGATTATGAAGGTAGCCATTCTTGCTGGTGGACTCGGTACACGCTTATCTGAGGAAACAATCTTAAAACCGAAACCAATGGTGGAAATTGGTGGGAAGCCGATGCTTTGGCATATCATGAATATCTATGCTTCGTATGGTTTTAATGAATTTGTGGTTGCCTTGGGATATAAAGGTGATGTTATCAAAGACTATTTTTTGAACTATCACTATCATTCTCGTAGTTTCACTGTGAAGTTGAAAACTGGTGAGATTACAACGCATAATGATCACGGAGAAGATTGGACCGTACATTTGCTTGATACTGGTACAGAGACCAATACAGGTGGACGTGTAAAGCGTGTTGCTGAGTTTTTAGGAAATGAAGCATTTATGCTTACATATGGTGATGGGGTTAGTAATGTCAATATTTCAACCTTGTTGGATTTTCACAAACAGCATAAGAAACTGGTGACGATGACAGCTGTTCGTCCACCTGCTCGATTTGGTCAGATGATGATTGAAGATCACCGTGTTGTTGAATTTAAAGAAAAGCCTCAAATCGGTGAAGGTTGGATTAACGGTGGTTTTTTTGTACTAGAGCCGGAAATTACGAAATATATTAAAGATGATACAACACCTTGGGAGTTCGAATCTCTTGAGCAAATTGCGGCAGATGGACAACTTGGCGCGTATCAGCACGATGATTTTTGGCAGTGTATGGATACTTTACGTGATGTTCATACTTTGGAAAAAATGTGGAATGAAGGCAATGCCCCTTGGAAACTATGGAATTAAATAAGAAATTTTGGCTGGACAGGCCAGTTTTTGTGACAGGTGGAACAGGCTTGGTTGGTTCATGGCTAGTTCAGCGCTTGGTTCAGGCTGGCGCAGATGTTGTCTGTCTCGTTCGTGATTGGGTACCGCAAAGTGAGTTGGTGCGGACTGGGTATATTGAAAAGGTGAAAGTGGTTCGTGGGGATGTGAGAGATCGTGAAGTGCTTGAACGCACTCTTGGTGAATTTGAAATAGACACGGTCATGCATCTTGCTGCACAAACTATCGTAACCATTGCGAATCGCAACCCAATCTCTACATTTGAAACTAATATTGCGGGGACATGGAATCTTCTTGAGGCTTGTAAAAGAAGTCCGCGTGTGAAACAGATTGTGATTGCATCTTCAGACAAGGCATATGGCGATCAGGAAAATTTACCTTATGATGAAGATACACCATTGCAAGGGCAACATCCTTATGATGTGAGTAAATCAGCGGCAGATTTGATTGCATACACATATGCCAAAAGCTATGATTTGCCAGTATCTGTGACTCGTTGCGGAAATTTTTATGGGGGTGGAGATTTGAATTGGAATCGCATTATTCCTGGCACAATCCGCTCTATCCTACGTGGACAGCGGCCCATCATTCGTTCAGATGGAGACTACATCCGTGATTATTTTTATGTTGAAGATGGCGCCGCTGCTTATATGATGCTTGCAGAACAGCTGGCAGATCGTAAAGAACTCAAAGGAGAAGCGTTTAACTTTTCGAACGAGATTCAAGTATCGGTGCGTGAGATCGTGAGTCGTATTATCAAATTAATGGATTCCAATCTTCAACCTGAAATTTTAAATGAAGCTAATAATGAGATTCGCCATCAATACCTTAGCGCGAAAAAAGCTCGAGAAATCCTAAATTGGAAGCCTATTTACAACTTGGATGAAGCTTTGGCTTTGACAATAGATTGGTATAAAGAATTTTTTGCTTATGAATAAAAGAGCTGAAGAACTTCGTGCGCAGATTCGCGCACTCACTGCTGAATACTTTGCAGAGGCGTTCCCTGAAAAAAACTTTATTCCAGGTGAATCCAGCGTGCCGATTTCAGGCAAAGTGTTTGATGAAAGCGAAATGCAAAATCTGGTTGATTCGTCTTTGGATTTTTGGTTAACAACAGGTAGATTTGCTGACGATTTCCAAAAAGAATTTTCAAAATTTATGGGAGTGAGAAATACGATCCTTGTAAATTCTGGTTCTTCTGCTAACCTGGTTGCCTTGTCGTGTCTTACTTCTCCTCAACTTGGCGACAAAGCTCTTGTTCCTGGAGATGAAGTCATTACAGTAGCGGCGGGGTTTCCAACTACAGTTAACCCAATAATTCAAAATAATCTAGTGCCAGTTTTTATTGAGGTGGATATCCCTACATATAATGTCGATATAAACTACCTTGAAGCGGCGTTAAGTCCGCGAACCCGTGCGATTATGATTGCTCACACTCTTGGCAACCCATTTGATTTATGTGTGGTAACTGAATTTGCACAAAAGAATAATTTGTGGCTCATTGAGGATTGTTGTGATGCGGTAGGTGCTACTTATAATGGTCGTAATGTTGGAACATTTGGTGCGTTTCGTACCCACCAGCTTTTATCCTGCTCATCATATTACAATGGGGAGGGCGGTGCAACTTAACGGATAGACTCCAAATTAAAAACTCTTGCCGAGTCCTTCCGTGATTGGGGTCGTGACTGTTGGTGTGAGCGCAAAGACAATACTTGTGGCAAAAGATTTGATTGGCAACTTGGCGACCTCCCGCACGGATATGATCATAAATATACTTATTCACATATTGGCTATAACTTGAAAGCCATGATATGCAGGCGGCTGTTGGTTTGGCTCAAATTCAAAAACTACCATCCTTTATAGAGACACGTCGAAATAACTTTAACTATTTATATAACAAACTAGAAGATATTCAGGAATATCTTATTTTGCCTCAGGCTACACCAAATAGCGAACCTAGCTGGTTTGGATTTCCAATTGCTGTCCGAGAAGACGCTCCATTCACTCGAAACCAACTAGTACAATTTCTTGAAAGCAGGAAAGTTGCCACGCGTTTATTGTTTGGTGGCAATCTGGTACGCCAGCCTGCTTATAAAAATGTTCAATATCGAATTGCAAGTCCTTTAAATAATGCTGATTTCATAATGAATAATGTTTTTTGGCTAGGTGTTTTTCCTGGTTTAACCCAGTCCATGTTGGATTATGTAAGCGAAACTCTTCATGATGCAAAATCCATTATCCGCTGATCTTATTCATATTCTCGATCACACCCGCGATCTTTGGGAAGATTTGCGTGGAGCACGGTTGTTTATTACAGGCGGAACAGGTTTCTTTGGGAAGTGGTTAATGGAGAGTTTTCTGTTTGCAAATCATCAACTACATTTGAAAGCATCCGCATCGGTTCTGACGCGTAGGCCTGATATTGCACAACAGGCATTGCCTCATCTATATCTTGACTCTGCCGTCACTCTTATCAAGGGTGACGTAAGAAATTTTGAATTTCCCAAGGGCGAATATTCCCATATTATCCATGCGGCAACAGAAGCTAGTGCAAAACTAAATAATGAAAGCCCTTTATTGATGCTGGATACAATTGTTGAGGGAACTCGGCGTACACTTGATTTTGCAGTTTATTGCAAAGCCCAAAAATTTTTGCTTACAAGCTCTGGTGCTGTTTATGGTAAACAACCCATTAATATGAAACATATTCCTGAGGAATATAACGGTGCGCCTGATCCTTTGGACTCTGCTTCTGCTTATGGCCAAGGAAAACGATTAGCAGAGCATCTTTGTATCTTATATTCGCAACAGAATGATTTTGAAGTAAAGATTGCACGGTGTTTTGCTTTTGTAGGTCCGTACCTTCCATTAGACATTCATTTTGCAATTGGTAATTTTATTCGTGACGCAATGAATGGCGGGCCAATCGTTATTAAAGGAGATGGAACACCTCGTCGTTCTTATCTATATGCATCAGACCTTGCAATTTGGTTGTGGACAATTCTTTTGAAAGAGAGTCCTGAGATTGTCTTTAATGTTGGTAGTGAAGAGAGTGTATCAATAGAGGAAGTGGCTCGTGTTGTATCTCAGAGTGTAACTCCAAAGGTGAAAGTAGAAATTCAAAGAAAATCAAATTTTTCTTCTTTCGAACAATATGTTCCTGATACAAAACGGATAAGGCAAGATTTAGGTGTACTTGATTCTTTTAGTTTGTACGAAAAAATTCAACAGACGTTAGTTTATATCCCTAAACAACAATAATTTATGGCCGAATTAATTGATGTACAACTTGACTTATTGAAGTCAATGGGATTGCTTGAAAAAATCCGTGGTCGGCGTGTTCTCGTTACTGGCGCAGGTGGTTTTGTAGGGTTGCACTTATCAGAGGCGTTAGTTGGATTGGGTGCGGAGGTCCATGCCTTGTCTCGTAATGCTGAGTCGCGTGGATTGCCTGCTGGAATAAAAGCACATTCAGTGGATTTAAGGAGCTTAAATTCTGTAAAGTATTGCTTATCACATGTGAAACCTGAAATCGTATATCATCTCGCTGGTTTGGTAAATACACGTCAACATTTAAATTTGGTGTTGCCGACGTTAAGAAATAACCTTGTAGGAAGTGTGAACTTGTTTTTAGTCCTTGCCGAAGAATTTTGCGATAGACTGATTGTTGTTGGATCTTCAGAAGAGCCAGCAGCTGGACGACTTGGAGCTGTTGCGAATTCTCCATATGCGGCTGCCAAGGAAGCTGAAACAGATTATGCTCGTTTATTTAATAATATATTTTCGTTGCCCGTTGTATTGGCACGTCCCTTTATGAGCTATGGACCGCGTCAGCCAGTTGAAAAAATAATTCCTTACGTTATTACAGGATTATTGTCAGGGATATCGCCTGAAATTAGTAGCGGGATGCGAGTATGTGATCTTATTTATGTTCAAGACCTTGTAATGGGTTTAATACTTAGTGGTTTTAAGTCTGATTTAAATGGTCAGGCGGTTGATCTTGGAGCTGGAGTTGGGGTAACTATCCGTGATGCTGTATCTCTTGTTTCTGAAATTATGAATGCTTCAACAAAACCAAAATTTGGCGCAATTCCTGATCGTTTATATGAATTGCCTCAAATAGCAAATGGTGAAGAAACTTTTCGATTGTTAGGGTATCGTCCTCACTGGTCGTTAATGGATGGTCTAAAGTCAACCATTCATTGGTATAAAAGCCACCCTGAATTCTATGGCATGGGAAGGTAGTATTAATATATGACTTGGCTCATTACTGGCGGTTGTGGGTTTATTGGCAGCAATCTTGCTGACTTTCTTATGGAACAGGGTGTAGAAGTTGCATTACTCGATAATTTGAGCCGTGTCGGCTCAAATGAAAACCTTCAATGGTTACGGACTCGGCATGGAGCCAATTGGCAGTTTATTCACGCAGATATTCGAGACGTAAATGTTGTTGAAGAAAGTGTAAAAAGCCTCAAGCCAAAAGTTGTCGCGCATCTTGCTGGACAAGTTGCAATGACTACTAGCTTAAGAAATCCGAGATTAGATTTTGAGATTAATGCTTTAGGAACTTTGAATGTTTTAGAGGCGATTAGGCTATATTCGCCAGATACAATTACATTGTACTCTTCAACGAATAAAGTTTATGGATCTTTAGAGGAATTGAGATACGGTGAAACCAATCAGCGTTATGAGTTACTTGATTATCCTGATGGATTGAACGAAACCATCCAATTAGACGGTCATTCCCCATATGGGTGTTCAAAGTTGACAGGCGATCAGTATATGCGAGATTATAGCAGAATGTTTCAGATAAGAACTGTTGTGTTTAGGCATTCTTCTATGTATGGTGGCAGGCAGTTTGCAACATATGATCAAGGTTGGTTGGGTTGGTTTTGCCAAAAAGCCTTAGAAATGAAAACCCCAGGAAATACTCCATTCACAATTTCTGGCAATGGAAAACAAGTTCGAGATGTTTTACACGCCCATGATCTTGTAAATGTTTATGTGCAAGCAGCAGACAAAATTGAAAAGTCTTCAGGCCAAATTTACAATATTGGTGGAGGTACTGATAACAGTTTATCATTACTGGAGTTGTTTGAATTGCTTGAAAATATAACAGGCTGTTCAATGCGCTATGAGAAAATTGATTGGCGACATGGTGATCAAAAAGTTTTTGTTGCCGATATTACTAAAGCCTCTCGTGATTTTATGTGGCGCCCAACGATTTCTAAACGGGATGGTATTGTGGAAATGATGGAGTGGAGCAGGGAGTTATTTAATGCAAACAAATAAAAAAATTGACTTGACAGTTATTATGCCAGCTTATGGTGAAGCTGATAATTTGCGCGTCTTGCTTCCTGAAATTCAAAAGATTATTTATGAGCTTAAAATATCTTCAGAGATAATAGTTTTAGATACCCAATCCCCATTGGACGATACAAAAGACGTTTGTTTAGAGAACCAAGCTAAATATCTTCCACGTGTTGGTGGAAATCGCTATGGAGATGCTATTCGAACAGGAATTTTGGCAAGTACTGGCGAATTTGTTATTTCGATGGATTCTGATGGATCGCATTCGCCAGAGTTTATTCGTCAAATGTGGGATAAGAGGCTAGAGGCTGATGTGATTATAGCGTCTCGTTATATTAACGGCGGCGTTACCGAAAACCCTTGGTTGTTGGTTGCAATGAGTCGAGTTCTTAATGTCATATTTAAAATTTTTGTTGGGATTCCAGTATATGATGTTTCAAATAGTTTTCGGTTATATCGTGGCGACTTACTACGTAGTGTCTCGCCTGTATATGAGAACTTTGACATACTTGAGGAAATACTTGCTATTATTATTTGGGGACAGCCTGGCCGCTCTGTTAAGATACTTGAAATCCCGTTTAGGTTTCAGCAGAGAAAATTTGGAAAACCTAAGAGAAATTTGATTGTTTTTGGCGTTCAATTCTTGACTGCTTTGTTTAAACTACGTACTATTCGTTCGAAACATCATCGTTCGTAGAGAAAATAAAATGATAACAGTTTTTTCTCGTAAATCAATTCTTTTGTTGTCTTCTGTTCTTTTGATAGTATGTAGTATGTGGACTTTTGGGCATCGTCAATTAGGTGGCTTTGACATGAGCGCATTGACGGATACAGGTTGGCGTATTGCCAATTATCAAAATCCATATCATGATTTCCCCTTGACCACACCAGTAGCTTTTTATGTTGGTGCCGGTTGGGCATTCCAGTTATTTGGGATTCATTGGTCATCTTTCGTTGTTATGGCTATTGGCTTTACTGTTTTATCCTTTTTGGGGCAGTTTTATTTATTAAGTATGGTTATTTCGTGGAAACCATCACTTTGTATCGCTTTAGTTTTCCACCTTCTTTCTTCTGTTGTTATTTCTTATTGGTGGTACAACTCTATTACTGTGAATGCGGCTGGGCTGTTTATCGCGGCAGCATATCTTTTTGCAAATAAGCCAGAAGAACAAATTAGTACAATCGCGCTGTGGTTTACGTTGACACTATTGAGCCTCATGAAACCCAATATTGCAGGTGGATTAGCAATATTAGTTTTTGCTGTATTATTAGTGTTTTCAGCTTATAAGATTAAGCTATTACTGATCGGCAGTGCTGCAGTTTTTTCCTTTTTTACAATCCTGTTTTTTTTGAAAATTTCCCCTGTCGATGTTATACAAAGTTATATTGCTATCGGAAAAGTTCGAGCAACTCCAACACTTAGATGGTTCTACAATGATAAACCTCATGAACATTTGGTTGTAATTCCTCTAATTTTATTTTCTTTGCTGCCTCTTTTAGAAAAAGTAAGTCGATTTACTTTTAAACATAATACTTCAAAGGTCAGATTGAATCTTGCTGTCACTATTGTTTCGTTCTTAATGGGTGGCTTGAGCTTGCTTACAAATAGTGATTCAAACTTAATAGTTGGAATCCCCTTTTTTTTGTTAGGTTCGTCTGTTTTTTATTTTATAACAGAACATATGAACCTTAACCTTCCTGCTCCTCGAAGATTTTGGTGGTATTTGGCTTTGGGCTGTATAGCATTTGAAGTGGCTGGTAGTTTTGTAATACAAGCCACTTCTCGGTTGATGGATAAACCTCTGAATTTATTTTCCTCATGGTTTGTTTTTTGTGTGTTGACTAGTGTCAGCGCCGTTTGTATTCTTGTTTTGAGATTGAACTCAAGTAACGAATATTTCTTGTCTATATGGATGCGGGCGAGGATGATTTGGGCATTGTTGCTAGTTTGTGGAGGAGTAGCAATGTATGCAGGTGCAATGAGGTGGAGAGTTTTATATATTGGATATGAATCGTTTTTTACTTATTCCTCTTTGACCGAGATTAAGGATTTACCTTTTTTTCAGGATTTTTATGTTTCTCAGACAGCAAAAGAGACAATGTCTGAAATTAAACAGGTTTTAATAAATCGTTATAAAGTTGAGGAAAAATGGAAGAACGCGCCTATTTATTTTGGTACTCGTATTGAATTTGCTTACGCTACATTTGGGATTTTGTCTCCTAGAAATTTACCAATCTGGTGGCATTCAAACAATAGTTACTCCCTAGAAAATGAACCTGAATATGTGCAATCTTTTCTTAATCACAACTTTGAGTATGCATTTTTTATGAAGACTCAATATGAGGACAAGCCGGACTTTGGTTTTTTGCCTGATGCTATTGTAAATAACTTATTAGCAAATTATGATCGTATTAGTTATGACAAAATTGTTGTGTTTCAAAAAAAATAGAATGGAAATCTAAATGAGAGTTTCTGAGTATATTTCGTTCACCCTAGCTAAAATGGGTGTTCGCCATGTGTTTATGCTTACAGGGGGAGGGGCCATGTTCTTAAATGACGCGTTAGGGCATCAAGAAGGAATTGAGCCAGTTTTTAATCATCATGAGCAAGCATCTGCATTTGCTGCTGAGGGATATGCAAGGATTACTAATACTCCTGGAGTGGTTAATGTAACAACAGGTCCTGGTGGAATTAACGCATTAAATGGAGTATTTGGTGCATGGGTTGATTCAATTCCTATGCTGGTAATTTCGGGACAAGTTAAGCGTGAAACATTAGTTTCTTCCTATGATATTCCAGGTCTCAGGCAAATTGGCGATCAGGAGGCAGATATTGTAAGTATGGTTCGTGGGATTACGAAATATGCTGTGTTGGTACGTGAACCAGAGTCTATCCGTTATCATTTAGAAAAAGCTTGGTATTTAGCTAAATCTGGCCGTCCAGGTCCATGTTGGTTGGACATTCCGATTGATGTGCAGTCTGCAGTAATTAACCCAGAAACGCCAAAAAGGTTATTTACCTAATGACGGAAGATTTTTATATGAAAATAAAGAATCGGGGAAAGATTGTGGAGAGGTACCAAGAAAAATTTCTTCTGCAAGTCGCCCTGTTATTCTTGTGGGAAGGTGTTCGTTTGGCGAATGCCAGATATATTCTAAGATAGTGGCCCAGAAACTTAGTATTCCAGTTGCTGCGGCATGGACAGGGATTGATATTATCCCATATGAGGACCCTTTATATGCTGGTTGTGGAAGTATGGATGTGGGCACGCGACCAGGAAACTTTGCTGTGTCCAAAATTCTGATTTGGTTCTTATTCTTGGCACGCGCATGAGTCTGCGTCAACTTACATACAATTGGGGTGCATTTGCACGCCATGCCTATAAAATTCATGTAGATATTGATTCATTCAACTTCAAATTGATGTTTCTGCGGCAGACTATACGATTAAGTCTGATTTGAAAAGATTTTTTGATTGAATTAGACCGTCAGATTGATTTAGTTGGATACAATTCCCGCATCACGACCAATGGGGTGTTGTGGTGTAAAGAGCGTGAGAAAGTATCCTGTTTTGCAACCTCACCATAGAATAAGCCCATGATTCTTACATTAATCCACATTTTTTTGTTGATCGTCTTTTGATTTACTTAAAGAATATTAGATGTATTGTAGTTTAGGAAATGGTGCTGCAAATGTTATTACTTTTCAGGGGGCAAAAATAAGTTGGACAGCGGTTTAATTGTAATACTGGAGATGCGTCGATGGGATATGATCTTCCTGCGGCGATTGGCGCTTCACTAAGCTGATACGAATCGTCGTGTAATTTGTATGGCTGGCGATGGAAGTTTACAGCCAAATATTCAAGAATCCTTAGACCTTAAGACATCTTTTAAATCACTTCATTATTGTTTTTGTCTTAAACAATAATGGGTACTTGTCTATTCGTTTGTCTCAAAATAATTTTTTCAAGCGACTTGTAGGTGAGTCTTCCTCGAGTGGGGTAACATTTCCAGATATTGTAAAGGTTGCAAGTGCCTATGGCCTTCCAGCTATGCAGATTAATGCCTATAATTTTCATGATGGTATTCAATATGCACTTTCTTCACTGGGACTACTAGTTTATGGCTCCTAATCCAAATCAACCTTTTGAGCCAAAGATAAGCTCAAAACAACTTCCAAGTGGTAAGCAAATTGTATCTGCGCCAATGGAAGATATGTTTCTTTCTCTTGAGGAGTTTATGGGAAATTTATTTATTCCCTTAGAGGAAGAATAACCGATATGAGTTCGCGTAGAGTCTTAATTACTGGAGGAGCACGTGGAATTGGTAAGGCAATTGCCTTACAATATCACCAATCAGGATATGATGTGGTTACTCCATCTCGCGAGGAAATGGATTTATCCAGCGAGTTGTCAATTCAAAGATTTATTGATTCTCAAGTTGGTGCTGGATACGATATCCTAATTAACAATGCCGCAGAGAATATTGTTAGTAAATTGCAGATGCTTTCAATAGAAGATTGGAAACGAATGCAAACAATTAACCTTACTGCTCCATTTATATTGCAGTTTGCTACTAAACAGATGATTGATCAACAATGGGGACGTTGTAAATATCAGTTCTGCCTATAGCGCGGTCTCTCGTGTTGGTAGAGGTGGTTATGGGGCAACGAAAGCCGCAATTAATTCACTTACCCGTACTGCTGCATTGGAGTTGGCTGAACATAATATTTTGGTGAACGCGATAGCCCCAGGGTTTGTAGAGACAGACCTAACTCGAAAGAATAATTCTATTGAACAAATCGATCTTTTGAAAAGCCAAATTCCTATGAAGCGTTTAGGTTTGCCTGGAGAAATTGCAAACCTCGTTTACTTTCTTGCATCAGATCAGAACACATATATTACCGCAGATCTATTTTTGCTGATGGTGGCTTTATGGCACAGTAGGTGAATTATGAAGACTTTAGGTATTAAATCAGGACAAGGTGATTATCAAGTTGAGTTTTTTGATTCAATTCAAGACCTCGTTGAGATTGCCAGAAGACAATCTTTTTCTGGAGTTGTCATTGACGAAAATGTAGAAAGATTATATCGTGACGAACTTAAAACTATTGTTTGATGCAGTTCCTGTTTTGAAAATTCCTGCTACTGAGGATGAAAAAACACTTAATGGGGTTGAAAAAGTGTTAACTTTTTTCAGGAAAATACTTCACGCGTAATTCGATAGTCCTGCTGTTGGTGGTGGCATCATACAGGATATTGTCACTTTTTCTTTCTCACGTTTATTATCGTGGTATTCGCTGGGCGTTTATCCCTACAACATTGCTTTCTATGTGCGATAGCTGTATTGAGCAAAAAATGAATAAATTTCAAGTCGAATAAAAAATCAATTGGGTGTCACTCTCCTTCCCAAGCGTTTGCCGTTCAGAATTTATAAAAACTCTTTCTGAACGTGATGTGCGTTCTGGATATGGGGAAATGTTTAAACTGATTTTGACAGGCTTGATCAGTTATTTAATAAATATCAGACAATGTTTGAGGAAAATACTCTATCTGTTGCGGAGGTAGATAGTTTTATTTATAAAAGCTTAAATGTCAAAAAGAAGTGCTATAGAAATTGATGAGTATGAGTTGGATTATCGAAGGATACTTAATTATGGACATACATTTGGTCATGCATTAGAGTCAATGGACACACTATGAAATCCCATGGATTGGGAGTCGCTTGGGATTAGATTCGGGTTAATTTTCTTGGCTGGCACTCTGGAGTGACATCTGAGGCGAATTTTCTTCGCATTCATGATTTTGTGATGAGACATTTTCGATTTCACTTATCTGCCCCTGTCGATAGTCACAGTTTAGTTGAAGACGACGAGATAAAAAAATGACATTTGAAAAAGCTAATCTCATTTTTTACGACAACCAGGTGATCTTGTCATTTTTGCAGTTGATTATGATGAAAAATTGTATTATTTAGTTGATCAATATTTAAGGGAATACAATGTCATATATTGGGATTGATTTAGGCGCTACCTACATTAAAGGTGCTGTCTTAGATATTAAATCGCATTGTATTATGCATACTTGTCGTGTTAGATTTCTGATTTTGAGCATGGGGCCGCTTTTGAACGTGTTGTATCTTCTGATAGTGTTTTCTAAGAATATTTTATGGATTGCTTGATGAGTTGCTTTTTAGTAGAGCCTTCTTGTAGGGGTCTATTTTTTGTGCGGTCAAATGCATGCACTGGTTTTTTGTGATTCTTTTGGTCAACCACAATCTAATATTATTACATGGCAAGATCAACTGTTCTAAATATTTTTTTGATAAATCAGGGGAAAGTTATTTTAGCCTTCTTTAAAAAGGAACTTCGTGATTGGGATTTGAAATCTCTTGGAAACGAGCTTCGAATAGACTTTTAACGCAATTATTCTTCCTAAAGAAGAATAATATTTTGCCTAATAAACTTTTCCTGTTTCGCTTATGATTTGTCACGTACCCAGTAAAAACTGCTGATTACAGATGTAACAAATGCAGAAGCGCATGGTTTGTCGAATAAAAATATGAATTGGGATTTTGATTTAATAAAAAGACTTGGCTTTTGATAATTTCCGTATTGTAGTTCGACCTCATTTTTCTGTTTCTGGCTATTTTTCCTATAATAGACACAAGATTCCTGCTATGTTGCTACTATGATCAGCAGAGTGCATTGCTTGGAAGTTTTTTGGAACATACGGAACTTTCCCTCAATATTGCCAAGGCAGTTCCCAGGTAAGTATGGTTTCTAGTTCTTGTGAATTTGGGCAATACCAAACACGTCCATATTTTGATGGAAAATATCTAAAAACAATAACACATATCCCTGCTGGACGCGCTTTGAATGCCTTAATTAAATTGTTTGCTGAAATTCCCGGTACATCAAAAAACACAGATGATATTTGGGAATATATACAGGGTGAAATTTCGAAAATTGACAATACAAATGTTGACGTTAATTTAAATATTTTTGATGGCCCGCTGGGGGCGTACGGGTATATTTCAAATATGAATGAAGACAATATGACAGTCGGTAATATTTTTGGGCTGCATTTAAAGGAATGGCCGAAAATTACTTTAAATGTGCCCTGCAAATTGCTCCAAATTGCGATTGGAATCAAGTTGTGTTTTCTGGTGGATTGGCTTCTAAGATCTCTGCTGAAAAATGATTTTGGGAAAGTTTGCAATATTAATTACCGAGTTAATAGTTCTATGGAAGATGCATTAATGGGACTTTACATAATAGCTGCCAAAACGCAAGAATTTGAGACGCCGTTACAAGAAATTGCAAATAAGTTGCGTAATAATATAGCAGTTACTGAGAATTAGGAGACCTCTTTTATGATCAACCGTGATATTTTTGAAGATTTATTTGTTCTTGAACTGGCCAACAATCACTGGGGTGACATTAATCGCGGACTGCGAATTGTAAAAGAATTTGGAGCAGTAGTTCGTTATAACAATGTTCGTGCTGCAATCAAGCTTCAGTTTCGTGATGTAGATAGTTTTATTCATAAGAAGTTTTTACACAGATCAGATATTCGTTATATAAAAAAGACCCTTGATACTCGTCTTACTCGTGATGAATTGGCAATGTTGGTCGAGGCGGTACGACGTTCGGGGTGTGTCCGTTTGGTTACACCATTTGATGAAAAATCTGTAGACTTATGTATGGAGTTGGGGGTTGAGATTATTAAAGTGGCTAGTTCGGATATTACGGATTGGCCATTGTTGGAAAAAATTGCCAAAACTCGTAAACCCGTTCTTGTTTCTACCGGCGGTTCATCTCTCAAGGATATTGACGATATGGTGACGTTTTTTGATAATCGAAATATTCCCTTAGCTATTAATCACTGTGTCTCAATTTATCCTGCTGAAGATTCCGAGCTTCAACTTAATCAAATAGATTTCTTGAAGCAGCGTTATCCTGGGCATGTTATTGGTTTGTCAACTCATGAATACCACGATTGGCGTTCATCTATGCTAATAGCTTATGCAAAAGGTGCACGTACTTTTGAACGGCATATTGATATTGATACGGAAGACAAGCCGATTTCCTTGTATTGTTCCACTCCTGAACAAATCGCAGAATGGTTTCAGGCTTTTCATAAGGCGCGTGAAATGTGCGGTGCGCCTGGAGTGGAAAAAGCTCCTTCTTCTCAAAAAGAAATAGATTACCTTACCTCTCTAGTTCGTGGTGTGTACGCAAAACATGATCTCCCTGCTGGGCACATCTTGACAGCTGATGACTATTATCTCGCTATTCCACTTCAAAAAGGACAACTGTCGTGCCGTGAATTATTAAATGATCAATCTCTTGCAAAAAAAATCAAGGCGGATGCGCCATTAATGGTTGACTCTGTTGATAGTTTGTATAACCGTGATGAAAATTTGAAAAAGAAATTGTATAACCGTGGTATGTGAGGTTGGGATTTATGAGAAAACGACTGATAAGTGTTGTTACACCTTGTTTTAATGAAGAAGAAAACGTAGTTGAACTTTATCAACGAATTCAGAAAGTTTTTGCAAATTCAAAATATCAATATGAGCATATATTTATTGACAACGCATCTACTGACCACACTGTTAGTCTGATTCGTTCTCTAGCAAATAAAGATAAAAAAGTAAAGGCAATTATTAACACCAGAAACTTTGGTCATATCCGCTCGCCATATCATGGATTGTTGCAAGGAGAGGGAGATGCTGTGATTATTATGGCATCTGATTTACAAGATCCCCCCGAACGTATTCTTGAGTTTATCCAAAAATGGGAGGAAGGCTATAAGGTTGTAATTGGTGTAAAGACTAAAAGTAGAGAGTCAAGCCTTTTCTTTCTCTTGCGTACTCTATATTATAGATTTCTTCGTGCGCTGTCAGATGTTGACTTGATTGAGCACTATACTGGTTTTGGCTTGTACGATAAACAAGTCATAGATATCTTAAGTAAGTTGGATGACCCATATCCATATTTTCGTGGTGTTATTGCGGATATTGGTTTCCCAATCGCAAAAGTAGAATTTGAACAACCACGTCGGGTGCGCGGTTTAAGCAAAAATAACTTTTACACTTTATATGATATGGCCATGCTTGGAGTTACAGGATATACAAAAATTCCACTACGCCTTGCCGCTATGCTTGGTTTTTTTTCATCTGCGCTTAGCTTTATTGTGGGGCTAATTTATTTGCTGTATAAATTGATTTTTTGGAATCGATTTTCCCTAGGTTCCGCACCTATCGTGATAGGTCTCTTTTTTCTTGGATCAATACAGTTGATGTTTCTTGTCATTGTTGGCGAGTATATTGGTGCGATTTATACACAGGTAATGAAGAGGCCGCTTGTTATAGAAAAGGAGCGCATCAATTTTTAATCAATTTCTTCCAGACAAGCACGTAATTCACAAGCAACGGAATCGATTTGTTTTGTGGGGTTCATTTTTGCTTGCTGCTTTTTTATTATTTTTTGCTTTGCGCGGATTTAATTGGGAATTTTTTATTATTTCCTTAAAAAATGTGAGTTATGGTTATTTATTTTTTATATTTTTTTGGAGTTCATTTAGTTATTTTATCAGGGCTTTACGTTGGCGTATTCTTATCATTTCACGCGGGGATATATCAATTGCTGATGTGTTTTGGGCTAATATGACAGGGTATTTAGGAAACAATATATTGCCTGCGCGGGCGGGTGAACTTATTCGCGCAGCCTATGTAAGTAAGGTCAGTAAAGCTTCTGCCACGTTTGCAATTGCAACCGGTCTGGTTGAAAGATTTTTTGACCTTATTTTTCTGATTATATTAAGCTTAATTTCTTTATCTTTTGTAGGCGGTTTAAGTGAACTTTTTGTACGTGCATTGCGTATAATGGCATTTGTAGCTGGCTTGGGGGCTCTTTTTATTATTTTTACTCCATTTGTGGGGAACTGGATCCTCACCAAGTTAACTTCTTGGAAGTGGCGTGCTTCAACTTTCCAGGAAAAAATCCTCGGATTTCTAGAACAGTTTTTTCATGGAGTAGAGGCATTTCATAATTTTCGGCGGGTATTTCTGTTTACGCTTTTTACTTTTCTGATTTGGTTGATGGACGGTTTGGGTGCAGTTTTACTCGCAAAAAGCCTGCAAGTTTCTTTATCTTTGATGCAATCTTTCCTGTTTCTCTCTATGCTGGGCATTTCAAGCGCAATTCCGTCAACACCAGGATATGTTGGTGTGTACCAATTTGTAGCAGTCACTGTTTTGCAACCTTTTGGGTTTACTCGCGAAATTGCGATTGCTTTTGCTTTAATGATTCAATTTATGAATCTGTTGGTTACTATTTTTTGGGGTGGGTTGGGTTTATGGGTAGGTTCACGATCGGTGGTCACTGAAAACAAAGCAAATGATTGATTTGAATTTTGCTCTTCAAGATGTTTTAAGCGCAGGAATTGGGTTCCTGCTTTTTCCATTGGTGATAGTGATTCCTGGCTATCTTATTGGCTGGGTGTTTAATTTGTTTGAATTTAGAACGCAACTCTTCTTAATGCGTTTTATTATCTCTGTTTTATTGTCAATGGCAATTAGTCCTGTGTTTTATTATCTTATTATTTCAACGCTTTCTGTTGAAGTTGCGTTAAGTATGTTGATTGGGCAGGTTTTACTTTTTCTTTTTATTTTATTTTACGAGAAGCCAAAATTTTCTTTAGATAGTGAAACCATTTATTTTTTATGGATTTTCTTAGGCTGGTCTGTATTTGTGATTCTCTCCTTGATTAATATTCAATGGGGAAATCAACTTCTACTTAGTGTTACATCCTACGATCAAACTACACGAGTCTCGGTTATTGATGCAATAACGCGCACTGGTGTTCCACCAATCAATCCAGGTTATTATCCTGGAAAGTCAGTTCGACTCACCTTTTTATATTATTTTTGGTATGTTTTGTGCAGCTTAGTTGATGTGATTGGTGGACAGTTTGTAGATGCACGTGGGGCCTTAAATGCGAGCTCTGCTTGGTCTGGTGTTGCATTGATGGCTATTGTTGTACTATATATTCGGCTAAGAAGTAACGATGACAATAAGATTAATGTAAGGTTAAGTAAAATTGGAATTGGTCTATTAGCAGTTAGTGGATTAGATGTAATACCAATCACTTTATTAGTGTTATCTACTGGGAAAATTGTTGGTTCTGTTGATGTCTGGAACACTTGGATTGTCTCATGGATTAGTTCTACTTTATGGGTTCCACATCATGTTGGGGCCTTGGTTTCTGGAGTTGTAGCTATATTAATTAGTCAGTCAGGACGATATCAAAAAACATCAAGGTTATACCTATACATGTTTATTGCAGGAGTAGCACTAGCTTCTGCTTTTGGAATGTCAGTATGGGTTACATTTGTATTTGTTGTTTTTTGGATTATTTGGGCAATTATCTTGTTCTTTAATAAACAATCCCGATCTTTTGCTTTCTCTATGGCTTTTTCTGGATTCGTGACGTTAGTTCTTTCAAGTTCCTTCCTTTTAGGAATATTTCATGTGGGTTCAAATAGTGCAGGCAGTTTTCCAATTTCTTTTGAGGTTCGAACACTTTTGCAGTTAGAGTCTTTTGTAAAAGATTTTCCTGCTTTTACACAATCTTTAATTATGTTGCTGGCTTTACCAATAAATTATTTGTTGGAACTTGGCTTCTTTTTTGTAGCGGGAATGTATTGGTTTAAAATTAAGGGTAAAAAAGCGATTTATTCGCACCCATATTATTTTGCTGAGCTATTACTATTTTTGGTGGTTTTGGTTATCGGTTCTTTTCTGAAATCAACTATTGGAAGTAATGATCTTGGGTGGCGTTCATGGCTTCCCGGACAATTCGTTTTATTGATATGGGGCGTCGATGTTTTAAGCGATTTGGAATATAAAATGCGTTTTCCTGAATTTATTCCTGATGCTCAAAAGACGAGGCGTTTGATAAATATTTTCATTTTTTTGGGGATCCTGACTACAGTAACCGACGCATCATTATTACGGGTAGCCTGGCCACTAATCACTGGCAAAGTTACCAACGAAAGATATTATTCGAGCCGTTTGGCTTATGATTTTCTTCGTGAAAAAATTCCTCTGGATGTAATTACCCAAAATAACCCTTTACACTATATTGATCGTCCTTCTGGTTTGTATGGAACTCACCAAATGGTTATTTCAGATCGCACAGCATATGGAGTGCTTCAAAATGATTTTGATAATTTAGCTAGCAAAGTAGGAATCCTGTTTTCGGCATCAAAGACACCTAGTTGGGGTGTCTTTGATGTGGTTTGCGAAAATTACTCGATAAGTCTCATTATTTACGATGATACGGATCCTATCTGGAATAATCTTTCTGACTTGGAGGTTCAACGTTTACCTTTGTATAAAAATAAAAATTATGCTATTTTCGCTTGCGGAAAGTATGCGAGACGATAGTCCACGGTAAAAGGTGAAAATATGATTAACGCTAGCTTTATGTTACAAGATTTAATTGGCACCCTTTTAGGTTTCTTAATTTTCCCACTTGTTCTCGTGATACCGGGTTATCTTGCGGGAACAACTTTTGATCTTTTTAATTTTAATAGAAGATTTCTCCCATCTAGATTGGTAATCTCATTGTTGCTATCTGTGGCAATTAGCCCAATTTTATATTATCTCTTAATTAGCTATTTTTCCTTCAATTTTGCATTGATTGCTACTGTTTCTTTTGCTTTGTATTTTATGTGTCTCTTGTTTAAGCAAAGAAGCCAGCTCCTGCAAAATCAAGAATGGCGTTCTTTTATTTTTGTTGCCTTGGTATGGATAGTAGTGGCAGTTTTTTTACTGATTGATTTACAATGGGGAGAGCATGAACTGTATTTTAATGTTGCATCTTTTGATCACACGACACGGGTCTCAATTATTGATGCTATGTCTCGCACTGGCGTTCCGCCTATCAATCCAAGCTATTATCCAGGACATTATGAAAAATTAACATTCTTATATTTCTTTTGGTATATATTGGGTAGTATTATTGATGTGATTGGGGGAAAGTTTGTAGATGCTCGTGCAGCCTTGTTTGCCAGTATTATTTGGTGTGGATTGGCTTTAATGGCTGTGATAGCCTTTTACTTACGACTGCGAAATGGCAGAGGGGATGGAAAAATTTGGAAGCAAGTTATGATTGGATTTGCTTCCCTTTTAATTACAGGGTTGGATATTTTCCCCGCACTATTGTTAATTGGATATGGACATAGTGTCTTTGGTGATTTAGAACAATGGAATGAACAAATTACTGCCTGGCTTGGATCATTGTTGTGGGTGCCGCATCACGTTGCTGGATTTATAGCCGGATTTGTTGGGGTAGCCTTAGTCCATTCTGTTCGTGGATTATCAAAAAAGAAACAGATCGTATCATTGCTTTTTGCTGGAATCGCCTTTGCTTCTGCAATTGGTCTCTCGGTATGGGTGACTCTTGTTTTTGTCATATTTTGGGGGCTTTGGATGCTAATCACTTTTGTTGAAAGAGAACATCGAGAGCTTCTTTTTCCAATGGTTTTAGCAGGAGTTTTTGCTGTTTTGCTTTCGGGATCTTTCCTGCTAGGTTTAGCAGCTTCGAATAGGGGAGGAGACTCAGGTGGTACTACACTTCCAATTACATTTACTGTGCGTGCATTCCATTTTGCAGATGCGTTTATGGAAAATACCCCGAACTTGATTGTACAGCTAGTACATTTAATTCTTCTACCTGTAAACTACTTTTTTGAACTTGGTTTCTTTCTGTTTGTCGGATGGATTTGGATTAGAAGGAATATATCTGAAATAAGAAAAAATCCATTCTATTCTGCCGAAGTGATTTTGCTGGCGGTTTCTTTTTTTCTTGCGACATTTACCCGTTCAACAGTGATAGACAATAATGATTTAGGCTGGCGTGCCTGGCTTCCAGGGCAATTTATCCTATTGATTTGGGGTGTGGATATTTTGCCTGAATTAGCAAAGTTTGGTTCTCGTCGTTTTTCATTATCGGCAAGCATGAAATATAACTTGGTATTACTTGTAGCTCTTGGAGTATCTACCACAGTACTGGATGCTGTTTTATTACGTTTTGGATACTATCTCACATATGGAGAGAATGCAGGTCATCGAATTTACTCTTCTCGAATGGCGTATTCAACAATTAATAATACCTTGCCACAAGATGTAATTATTCAGAATAATCCTATCCCTGGAGTTGATCGACCGATCGGTTTGTACGGTATGCGACAATCGGTAATTTCAGCTCGAACTGCTTATGGAATCCCTATGGGTATATATAATAATATGGTCGCAACAGTTGGTGCTATTTTTTCGATGAAGGATGTGCAGAACTGGGAAAAAATTGATTTGCTTTGTAAAAGTAATTTTATTGATGAACTTGTGATTTCTGATGAAGATGCCTTATGGGCATCTGTCCCTTTACTTTTGCAACAGCGCACTCCAGTTTATGCTGATGATTATTACGCTGTATTCTCATGTAGTAACAAATAATGTGAAAAGACTAGCAATGATTGAGCAGAAAAAATCACTTAATGCAGATGAATGGATAAAACTGATACTGGGTATTGCATTCTTAGGTGGGATTTTTGTGCGATTTTACCCAGTATTTCGAGCAGGATTCCCATTAAATGATGGCGGCATGTTTCTTGATATGGTTCGCGATTTGAAGGCGAGTCATTATTCCCTTCCTGAATTCACATCTTATAATTATCTAAAAATACCATATGCATATCCGCCTTTTGCTTTTTATGTGTCACGAGTATTAAGTGATGTTTTTTTCTTTTCTGAAATTTCATTGATACAGTGGTTACCACCATTTATTAATTCATTATCAATCTTTGTATTTTATTTTCTTGCTTGCGAAATTCTTGGCTCGCAATCGCGTGGCGCTTTGGCTTCTGCTTTTTATGCATTAACTCCTGCTGCTTTCGGGTGGTTTGTGATGGGCGGTGGGCTTACTCGCAGTTTTGGCTCTCTTTTTACGTTGCTATCAATACTTTGGGTTGGAAGATTGTTTAAGGTGGGTGGGAATAAAGCATTAGTGTTGTCTGTTGTTTTTTGTGGGCTGGCAATTCTCAGCCATCCTGAGGCGGGAATTCATACTGCGGCTGTTTGTATTTTGTTGTGGCTGTTTTTTGGAAGGACGCGCCGCTCCTTGATCTATGCAATGATAGTTGGTGTAGGGACTATACTTTTATCTTCGCCATGGTGGTTTACAGTAATTTCTTATCACGGCTTTACTCCTTTTCTCTCTGCCTTACATACAGGGTCTTATGGGACCTCTTTTTTGCTGGCTTTTTATAACCTGATTTTTTCCAGGGAAAGTTTTGTGCCTATACTGGTTGTTTTGCGTATTGTCAGTATGATTTGGGCTACATGGAAAAAAGAATATTTTTTGATTTTTTGGGTTGTAATTCCTTATCTCGTTGAACCTCGAAGTGCACCCAGTATTGCTTTTTACCCGTTATGTATGTTGATTGCACTGGCTACTTTTGATGCTTTACCTTATATATTTTCATTGTTTGTCCACAAGAATTCTAAACAGAATTGGGAGTTTCACCGAAGTAGAACTTCGAATATTTTTTTGATCTTACTATTCATGTACTTATTCGTTGAATCTAATTTTTATGGATTTAAACTTGTAAATAATAGCCTTTCAAAAGCAGATCTTGAAGCTATGAGTTGGGTAAGGAGAAATCTGCCTGCAGAGGGGTATTTTCTCCCTATAACTGGTGTACCAAGTCCAGAAATTGATCCATTTATTGAGTGGTTTCCAACTCTTACTGGGCATCATAGCCAGACGACTATACAAGGATATGAATGGCTTTTAGGTGAAAAGTTTTATGACCGATACACTGATTTGTCTGCGTTGCAAATCTGTGAGTCTGTGCTATGTGTTGAAGAGTGGTCAATAAGAACAAATTTAAGTTACGATTATATTGTTTTACAAAAAACAGCCCTCGGTCAAAAGCTGATAGATTCTTTTGCTGCTTCTGAAAAATACAAGTCAATATACAGCACTCGTTCTGTCGAAATCTATTTGTTCAATCAAAAGTAATAAAAAAATCCCGAATTTCGGGACTTTTTTATTACTTCACTTGGTAAACTTTTTTTGCCACTCAAACAACTTGTTCAAGGCCTCGATGGGCGAGAGGGAGTTGATATCCAGACTTTTTAATTCATCCAACATGGGACTTGTTTCAGGGAATAGCAAGGCTTGCTGAGCTGCCTGTGGATTAATCTTCACTGCACGTCCCGATGTCTTTTCAAGTTCTGCCATAATGTCATTTGCCCGTTGAATTACTGGAGATGGTAAACCAGCTAGTTGAGCAACATGGATGCCATATGATTTATCAGCACCACCTGCAATAATCTTATGTAGAAAAATAACCTTATTGTCAGCTTCACTAACGGCTACATTGTAATTTCTCACACCGGGCAAAAGCTCTGCCAATTGAGTGAGTTCGTGATAATGTGTAGCAAATAAGGTTTTTGCTCTTAATTGTGGATGGTTGTGAATATACTCAATGATTCCCCATGCAATGGAGAGACCGTCATATGTGGAAGTGCCACGTCCAATTTCATCTAAGATCAATAAACTGCGTGAAGTTGCGTGATGCAAAATGTTGGCAGCTTCAACCATTTCAACCATGAAGGTCGATTGCCCTGCATGGATTTCATCTTGAGCGCCAATGCGGGTGAAAATTCGGTCTACCAATCCAATTTTTGCAGATGCCGCAGGTACGAAAGAACCCATTTGAGCCATTAATACAATTAATGCAGCCTGTCTTAGATACGTGGATTTTCCTGCCATATTGGGGCCAGTGATCACACGTACAACTTCACCCTTTTCAAAAATGACATCGTTAGGGATGTAGCGATCATTCTTGAGCAGATGTTCAACTACGGGATGACGGCCTTCATTAATTTCCAGTTCGCTTCCTTCATGCACCTCGGGCTTGGTATAGCCTCCGAGAGCAGCGGCTTCACCCAAAGCGGATAAAACATCTAGTTCCGCGAGTGCACGTGCGGTTGCAAGTAATGTATTCGCGGCTTTGGCCAATTCTGAGCAGATTTCCTTGAATAAGCGTAGTTCTATTTCACGGATTCTTTCTTCAGCATTTAATACCAACGTTTCGTATTCCTTCATCTCTGGGGTGATGAAGCGTTCTGCATTAACCAAAGTTTGTTTACGGATATAAGTTTCAGGAGCTTTCTCTGCCGCTCCACGTGAGATTTCTATGTAATAGCCAAAGACTTTGTTATAGCCAACTTTAAGTGTTTTGATGCCTGTCTTCTCACGTTCAACACTTTCTAGGTTTGCGATCCAATCACGGGCGTGTTTGGAAGCGTCAATGACCGAATCTAATTCTTGCGAATACCCAGGTCGAATAATCCCCGTATTTTGCAAAGTGGAAGGTGGATCTTCATCTAAGGCGTTTACCAAAAGAGATAATTGTTCCTCGCAAACTGACCATTGATTATTGATTACAGAATTCTTTTTGTTAAGTACTTCTTTGATTTCTGGCAATTGTTGAAGAGTACTTCGCATGGCAACGAGGTCACGCGGTAAGGCCAAACCTGCAATCACACGGTTGACTAGCCTTTCCAAATCAGCTAAAGGCTTTAGAGTATTTCGTAATTCTGCGCGGACCATGCCTTGTTGAACAAAGTACTCCACGCCGTTTTGTCTGTGGATAATTTTTTCAACATGTAACAATGGTTGGCTGACCCATTGATGCATAAGACGTTTCCCCATGGGGGTGATAGTGAAATCGAGGGTTCCAAGCAATGAACCTTTTCTTTCACCACGTAACGTTTCGTCTAATTCGAGATTTCTGCGTGTCGATGCATCTAACGTCATAAATTCACTTAGGCTATAGGTGCGAAGAGAATTTAATAGAATTAATGCATCAGGTTGTGTTTCTTTGAGATATTGAATGATGGCCCCTGCTGCGCGTACAGAGAGGCTGCCATTTTTCAATCCGAAGCCATCCAATGTTGATGATTTGAATTGAGCTAGTAGAGTTTCATTACATTTTCCTGGTTCAAATTTCCATGCAGCATATGAAGTGAGATGACCAATAATACCGTCTGGCAAGGTTTGATTATCTGGATATAGAATCTCTGCAGGATGCAATCTGGTTAATTCAGCCCGTAATGCTTCAAGTGGAAGCTCAGTAACAGCGAATTCTCCAGTGGTGACATCTGCATATGAAATAGAGGCAACTCCCTCGTTAAGGATGACCGAAGCGAGATAGTTATTGGCGTCACCGGGTAAAAGCCCAGGTTCTGTGATGGTTCCTGGCGTTACCACGCGCACTACTTTTCGTTCCACCAAACCCTTGGCTGGGACTTCTCCAATTTGTTCGCAAATTGCGACGTGATATCCTTTTTCAATCAAGCGTGAGAGATAATTTTCAACAGCATGATATGGAATTCCAGCTAGCGGAACACGTACGCCGCCCCCTACAGGCCGTGAAGTTAGGACAATATCTAATTCGCGGGCTGTAATTTCTGCATCTTCGTCAAATGTTTCATAAAAATCACCAAGCCGAAAAAATACGATGGCGTCAGGGTATTGTTTTTTTGCTTCTAAATATTGTTTGCGGACTGGGGTTGCATCTTCGTTAGTGGCCATAGTCTGATTTTACTATGATGGAGAGACTTGGGCTATAATTTGCCTGCATATCTATTTAGGAGCTTACGATGTATAAACTTGTTTTGGTCCGTCATGGACAAAGTGCTTGGAATTTGGAAAATCGTTTCACGGGTTGGACCGATGTCGATTTAACGGATCTTGGGCGGGAGGAAGCTCGCGCTGCAGGGAAGTTGTTAACCGAGGGCGGGTATGATTTTGATGTTGCTTACACTTCTGTATTGAAACGCGCCATCAAGACTCTAGGAATCATTCAAGCGGAAATGGATCGCGATTGGTTGCCTGTCACTCGTGCCTGGCAGTTGAATGAGCGTCATTATGGTTCTTTGCAGGGTCTAAATAAAACTGAAATGGCAGAAAAATTTGGCGAAGCTCAGGTAAAAATTTGGCGCCGTTCTTATGATGTTCCTCCCCCAGCTTTGGAATTGACCGATGAACGTCATCCGAAATTTGACCGCCGTTACGCTTCATTGACTCCTGAGCAATTGCCAGCCACCGAATCGCTGAAGATTACGCTGGAGCGTGTGTTGCCCTATTGGCATTCCACCTTGGCACCTGAAATTAAATCTGGCAAACGTGTTTTGATTGTTGCCCATGGAAATTCAATCCGCGCGTTGGTGAAATATCTTGATAACATTTCTGAAGCCGACATTACTGAGTTGAATATCCCAACAGGTCTACCGCTTGTTTACGAATTGGACAAGGATTTGAAACCCATCAAAAATTATTATTTGGGTGATCCTGAAGAAGCAGCCAAGAAAGCCGCTGCAGTTGCCAATCAAGCAAAATCAAAGTAAAAAATGAAACTCTCTGCGTTGAATAGCGCAGAGAGTTTTTTGAGTACATTCCATGTCATTAACTTCTCGTGAACGCGTCTTGACCGTCCTAAACCATGAAGTTCCAGATCGAGTTCCAATTATCCTTGGATCAAGCAATGCAACTGGAATTAGCTTAACTGCATATCAGCGACTTGTTAAATTGTTAGGCTTTCCAGAAAAAGAAGAAAAATATTTATATGATTGGCCTGAACTTGGCACAATTAATATGGATGAGGCTGTTTTGGAACGTCTGCATTCAGATGTGCGTGGCGTTTTGGACCGTGAGCCTGACTCTGTTCGTGAGAGAAATGCCAAACGTGAGCCAGGATCAACTTATCTTAATTCATGGGGCGTTGGTTCTGTAGAGGGTGACCCTGGAATGTGGTTTCCTGCGATTCATCCTCTTGCAGAGACTCATTCTGTTGCTGACATTGATTCCTACCCCTGGCCGGATATGAATGATCCAACCCGTGTGGCGCATGTCAAGCAAGAGGCGGAAAAGCTTTTCAAAGAAAATCAATACGCTATTCTTGGAACACCGTGGTTGGCTTTTCCATTGGAGCGCGCTTTTGCCATGCAGCGCATGGATAAGTTTATGCTGAATCTTGGCAGACATCCAGATTTTGCGCGCGCCTTGTTGTGGAAGATTAATGAATTGTGCAAAACGTTGATGGGACATTTCCTGTGTGAGTGTGGCGATCATATTGACATGATTAAGATTGGTGATGATCTTGGCATGCAGAACAGTTTGCTCATGTCACCTAAAATGTATCGAGAAATTTTAAAGCCAGTTCATGCCGATTATATTTCTTTCATCAAGTCACATACCAAGGCAAAGGTGTTTTTTCACACGGATGGGGATGTGTTTCCGTTGATTCCTGATTTCATCGAAATGGGTGTGGATATATTAAACCCAATTCAAACTTCTGCTGGCAAGATGTCTGACCTGGCTGGGCTTAAGAAACAATTTGGCAGAAATATAATCTTTTGTGGTGCCATTGATACACATCGCGTTCTTCCGTTTGGTACACCAGACGAAGTCCGTGCTGAGGTGAAACGTGTCATTGAAGTGCTTGGCGATGCTGGTGGCTACATGTTGTCTTCCGTGCATACCATTATGTCAGATGTTCCACCTGAAAATATTTTGGCAATGGCGGATGCCGCTGTTGAATATGGTGCATATTAAATTTTTAAATGAATTTGATGGGCCTCGGGAGATAAATCCTGAGGCCCTTTGCGTTAAAATTAGGATATGACTCTTCACCCCGATTTTCTTCATGAATTAAAAAAGCGCTTCTCTGGCGACCTTCGGCTTGATTCTGCTTCGAGAGCTTTGTATTCCACTGATGCGTCGATGTATCAGATCGGGCCTTTAGGTGTTGCGATTCCAAAGACGCAAGAGGACTTGCACGCTGCCGTGGAGTTGGCTGCAAAATATAACATTCCCATCCTTCCGCGCGGAGCAGGTTCTTCGCTGGCTGGGCAAGCCATTGGCGAGGCTTTAATTTTGGATTGTTCGCGTTATTTAGATTCTTTTGAAATTGACTCTGAATTCCAATCCGCTCTGGTGGAGCCTGGTGTTGTGCTTGCTACTTTGAATCGTGCTGCTGCTAAACACGGTTTGATGTTTGGCCCAGACCCCGCCTCAGCAGAACGTGCCACGATGGGCGGAGTCATTGGCAATAATGCCACGGGCGCGCATTCTGTTTTGTATGGCATGAGCGCAGATCATTTGATTTCTGCAGATGTCATTCTAAGTGAGGGGAGTTTGGCAAGGTTTGACGACTCAGCAGCATTAATGTCAAACGCTAATTCTCGTATATCGAATATTCTTTCCGCAATTAAAAAGATTCGTGAGAATCACGCCGAGGCTATTAAACAAAAATATCCCAAGTCATGGCGTAATTCGGCAGGGTATCGTTTGAATTACCTTTTGCCTTTTTCCCCATCCACACCTCCACGTTGGGTTGGGAATGAATATCCCGCCAACTTAAAACCGAATACTTGGAATTTGGCGCATCTCCTTGCAGGCAGTGAAGGGACATTGGCTGTCATTCGAAAGATGAAAGTGAATCTTGTGTCAAAGCCAAAGCATACGATATTGGGTGTGCTTTCCTATCAAAGCATTGCCGAGGCTTGTGACGATGTTCCGCGTTTGTTGCAGTTCAACCCGAGCGCGATTGAATTAATCCCACGCATGATTATTCAACTGGCACGTGGAGTTTCTGCCTATGCCCGTCAAATGAGTTGGATTGTAGGTGACCCTGCTGCAGTGTTGGTCATTGAATTTAGTGGCGAGCAACCTTCCGCGTTGAAAGATGCGGTTCGTCGTCTCGGTGATGTCTTGACCATTGCAGAGACTGCCGAAGAGCAGAGTCGCGTTTGGAACATCCGCAAGATGGGATTGGGCATTTTGGATTCGCGTCCGCAATCTGCACGGCCTGTTGCGTTTATTGAAGATTGCGCTGTACCTGTTGAAAACCTGGGTGAGTTTGTGCGTGAGGTGGAACGCATTCTTGTGACGCATAAAACGGAGGGTGGAATTTATGCTCATGCTTCGGGCGGATGCTTGCACATTCGTCCTATTTTGGATTTGAAACATACAGAAGGCGTTCGTTCTTTGCGTAGCATCGCTGAACAAGTTCTTGCATTGACCTTGAGACTCGGCGGCTCAATGAGTAGTGAGCATGGCGATGGAATTGCGCGTGGGGAGTGGATTGAAAAAACATATGGCGCAGAAATCACGGAAGCGATGCGCTCTCTAAAACGCGCCGCAGACCCGCATAACATTTTGAATCCACGCAAAATGTTTGATGCCCCGCTGATGGATTCTCACTTGCGCTTTGGCGAAACCTATCATTCTCAAGTTTGGGAATCCGCTTTGCATTTTGAACATGAACGCGGACTTGCTGGTGCGATTGAGCAATGCAATGGGCAAGGCGTGTGCCGCAAACATACGGGCGTGATGTGTCCGTCTTTTCAAGCGACGAAGGATGAGACCTTTAGTACACGCGGTCGCGCCAATTTATTGCGGACTTTGACTTCATCCGAAGTCGAACATTCAGAAATACAACAAGCTGTTTATACTTCACTTGATTTGTGTCTTGCCTGTAAAGGTTGTACTTCGGAATGCCCGAGTGGGGTGGATATGCCGAAGTTGAAGTATGAATTTATGAATGAATATTACAAATCTCATCGCAGACCTTTGCATGATTATATGTTTGGATATTTTCATGTAGTCGCGAAATGGCTTTCCCCTGTTGCACCACTAGCCAATGGGTTTATGCAAATGAAGTGGTCGAATACGTTGATAGCTAAGACAATTGGAATTACGGAGAAGCGTCCATTCCCTGTGTTTTCTATGGAAAAAGCTAAGCCGCAAAAACTTGATGAGAAAAATAGAAAAACAGTTTTATTTTTATCAGATGTGTTTTCTCAATATCTGGAGCCGCAAGTGGCGCAAGCTGCCTTTGATATTTTGAATTTTGCTGGATATGATGTGAAGGTATTGTCGACAGTCGGTGCGGGCGCTTCCTTGCTTTCAAAGGGATTCATCGATGATGCACGTAAACATGCAGAAAAAGTTCTCAGTGAAATTATTGCCTTAGGTGGTGGAGCAAATGTCAGTGTGGTGGGATGCGAGCCGCCTGAAGTGTATTGTCTCAAGCATGAATATGTTGGATTAATGCCAGAGCGCCGCGCAGAGATTGAATCCATCACAAAGAATGTATGGTTAGTGGACGAATTTCTTTTGCGTATAGGCACTTGGGCAAATCAGGATAAGGTTGAAGAGAATAGAAGTAAAGTTTTCCACCCACACTGTCATCAACGTGCCGAAGGACTTGCGGAGGACGGTTTGCCATCGGGCACATCTGCAACTGTGGCGATGTTGAAGATGGCTGGCTTTGACGTGGATCTGATTGATGCAGGGTGCTGTGGCATGGCGGGGACCTTTGGTTATGATGCTGAGCATTATGAGCTTTCGATGCAAGTGGGTGAGTTGGGGGTGCTGCGAGAAATTCGGAATGCAGAACTCAGAATGCAGAAGGTTGTGTCTACAGGGTCGGCTTGTAGATTGCAAATCAAGCAAGGGGCTGGAGTTGAAGCGAAGCATCCTCTGGAGTTGGTGCGAGATGCAATGGTGTTGAAAAATTCAGAGATATAATTTCTACAATATTAGCGGAAACGGATACGGTAATGTCTGAAAATTTTTCATGGGTTCCCATTTATCAAGAACTGGCAGATCAGCTTTCAAGTTGGCAAAATAAACAAAGTGAGCTAATCGCTTTTCTAGAGGGGTTGCGTACTGAAGGCTATGTCATTACTCCGCTTAGTGATAAGGATAATGATGGTGTTCGTTTTCTTTTAAAAGAGATTGACCCATTTACATTCTTTGGTGTTTTCAATCGTGGTGTGCGCCAAGATCAACGCATTGCCATCCTCGCTAGGATGAAGCAATTCTTTGAGTTGAAGAGTGACCTTCCCGAAGATTTCAGTGGCATTCCGATTCTTAATAATTTGAAATCCTGGTTTTTTACAAATCAAACCATGAGGAATGCGGATGATGTATCCAAGCTTTGGCGAGTCTTTCAACTTGGGCTTGGGAAATCTCCATTGGAAAACCGTGACTTCATGCAAGCTTTTGAGGAAGCGCTTTCTGTCAAACAGACCAATGTCAACTTGACCATGGGACTCTTTTGGATACGCCCCAATACGTTTCTTGGTTTGGACCAAACCAATCGTGCTTATTTAGATATCAAATTACCCAAAGGTGGTTTGAATGCAAAGTTTTACACGGAAACCGTGAAGAAAGTTCAAGCCTCAAGAAAAGATTCGTTTTTAAATATCTCACTACAAGCTTGGGGAGTTGGGAGTGAAAGAGCGAAAATGATTGCAGACTCAAAAGAGCCTTATCGCACAGAAGACATAAACTACTGGCTGGTTGGGGCATATCGTGATGATCAAGATCCTGCAGATCAAACCGAACGCTTTTTAGAAGAAGGCATTTGGGAGAATGGGTATATTAATCGCTTTATTGCGGATGTCCTTGCAATGCAGGTTGGTGACAAGATTGCGATTAAATCCGCTTCTACTCAACGAAAAGGATTGCCTTTCGACAATAAAAATAAAACAGTCTCTCGCATGACCATTAAAGCCATTGGAACAATCGTCGCAAATCGTAATGATGGTCGCGTCGTGGAAGTGGAGTGGGAGCAGAATTTTAAAGAGAAGGATTGGTTCTTCTATACTAATCGCAGCACGCTTTGGCACTTGCGAGTGGATAAAGAATATAGATATCCAGAGCTTTCTTTAAAATTAAGAGATTTTGTTTGGTATGGAAAAGAACAGGATTATGACTGGTGGCTGAAAACTTGGGGAATTAGCGATGCGAATGAAAAACCTGACGAGAAAGATTCTGAATTGGTCAGCAGGCCGTTTAGCATTGAAGATATTGTGGCTTCTGGAGTCTTTCTTACAGAGGCAGAACTTGTTCAAATACAAGATCGACTTCATTCCAAGAAAGCCATGATATTGCAAGGCGCCCCAGGAGTTGGAAAAACATTTGTTGCCCGAAAACTGGCATACGCATTGATGAAAGAAGTAGATCCGAATCGACTGGAGATGGTGCAATTTCATCAATCATATTCTTACGACGATTTTGTGCGTGGCTATCGTCCCTTGGCGGACAAGGCGGGTAGTTTTGGATTGCAAAATGGCGTTTTCTATTACTTTTTTAAATAGGCTTTGCAGGATCCAGACCGTGAATATGTATTCATCATTGATGAAATCAACCGCGGTAATCTCAGCCAGATCTTTGGCGAATTGTTGATGCTTGTAGAAGCCGACAAGCGTGATGCCGAATTTGCTGTTCCATTGATTTATCGTAACGATGATGAGCCGCGCTTTTATATCCCGCCAAATGTATATCTTATTGGGTTGATGAATGTGGCCGATCGTTCTTTGGCAATGGTGGATTATGCCCTGCGTCGACGCTTTGCCTTTTTCACTTTGTCTGCGCAATATGAGAGCCCCATGTATCGTCAATGGTTGCTTGACCGCTCAATGCAACCTGAGCTTGTTGATTTAATTATTGAAAGAATGACCGCCCTTAATCAACAAATCAAAAGTGATTCGTTGTTGGGCGCGAATTATCAAATTGGGCATAGCTTCTTTTGTCCCAAGGGCGATAACTTTGCAGGCCTTGATCGCGAGTGGTATCAGATGGTGGTGCATACAGAAATTGTCCCCTTGTTAAAAGAATATTGGTTTGATAACCAGGCACGGGCGGAGGAAGCCGCGCGCAGGCTTTTGGTGTGATGAAAATCAACGCATCGACTTCTACATCGGAAGTTGCTTCCGTCCGAACTACAGAATACGGCATCCCAATCCGTAACCTGTGGCACATGTGTCTCTATGCATGGAATGAAATTCCACTGCAAGAGAATTGGACTTTAGATGATTTGGAAGATGCGCCAACCTTGGATGCTTTGTTGGCATCTATTCTGACAAAATTGATTCAACAACGCCTTCGGGTTGGGCTGGGACGAAGTTATGTACAGCACTCTCAATTAATTCGAGGCGTTCGGGGAAGAATTGACCTTGCCGAGAGCCTGAAGCAACAAGCCTTTGAACGTGGACAAGCATATTGTGATTTTCAACAATACAGCCCAAATTCACCCAAGAATCAAATTATCAAAAGCACCCTTGTGCGCTTGATTCAAATTGGCAATTTTGGTCCTGACCATAAGAAATCCAATGACCTACGTCACACCTTGCGCACGTTGACTCGTGCCTTGGATGGCATTGACTTGATTGAGTTAAAGCTTGATTTCATCCGTAGGCAGCAATTTGACCGCAATGATGCGGACTACCGTTTGATGCTCGCTATTTGCGAATTGATTCTCATGCGTCAAATGCCTTCTGAACAATCCGAACAACTTCGTCTGCCCGCAATTGACCGCGATGCATTGACCTTGCACAACATTTACGAACGATTTGTCGCTAACTTTTATCGTATTCATTTGCACGACTGGAAAGTGACCCCACAAAAACAATTAGATTGGCATGATAAATCTCAAAATAAGTTAATACCATCCTTGCGTCCTGATATCGTCTTGGAAGAAAGTGCAACGGGACAAATCGTGATTCTTGATACCAAATTCACGGCACAAAGTTTGCTGGAAAATCAATGGGGCGGAAAAATATTTGACTCATCTCACCTGTATCAACTCTACGCTTATTTGCGTACACAGGAACATTTATCGCCACACCATCAAGCAGCAACAGGGATTCTGTTATACCCTTCTGTAAACGAAAGACAACTATCTGAAATTATTGAACTAGAATCCCATAATATACGAATTGAAAGCCTTGATTTAACCCTTCCATGGCAGGAAATTGAGCAGAGGTTGTTGAATTTAATTCTGTACAAAAAATAACTACGGTAAACTTGAAGAACTATCCCCTTGTTTGGAGCAGGTATGGCGCAAAAAGGTTATTTTATTCTCACTGACATCTCAGGCTATACCGAATTTCTAACCAAGTCTGAATTGGATCATGCGCATGACGCGCTTCAAAATTTATTCGATGCACAGCTTGCGCAAATCAAACATCCTTTTAAAATCTCTGGCTATCGTGGCGATGCCATCTTTATGTATGTCCCTGAAACAGATTTTTCCGAGGCGCAAACATTTCTAGAGTCACTGGAAAGGCTGTATTTCGTCTTTGCTGATACCCGTCGGCAAATGATTTACAATACCACTTGTCCCTGCCGTGCCTGCCAAAATATATCCAAGCTTGATTTGAAGATGGTCATTCATTATGGCGAGTACCTCATTCAAAAACTTGGTGATCGCGAAGAATTGTTGGGCGCAGATGTCATCGTTCCACACCGCATGTTGAAGAACCGCGTCATCGAACAGACTGGCATCGAGAGTTACGCTTTGTTCAGTCAAGTGGCTGCCGAGGCTTCACAACTTCCGCAGTTGGCGTATCCGCTGATTGCACACACTGAGACTTATGAACACATTGGGGATGTCAGCATGCAGGTACTGGACCTGCGTCAGGTGTGGGAACGTGAACAGGAAAAACGCCGCTTCGTTGTCCCGACGGAAGAGGCGTGGCTTTCATTTGAATGGGACGCCCCTCATCCACTCTCCACGGTTTGGGAGTATCTGACAACCTGCGCCTCGAACAACAATGGGCAGGCTATGACCTGGCAGAGCGGACTGATGCACTGGGCGGACGCATGCGTGCAGAGAGTACTTATCACTGCGCACATGGCGACCTCAATTTTTTCAACACGATTCTGGATTGGAAACCTCTTGAATATGTGTCCATTGACCAGACCATCAGCATAGGGATTCGTCTGATCGAAACAAGGCGAGTGCAAGAATCTGGAAGCGGCACAAAGATTATTTTCCTAGTTCGTGCTCCTGAGAATCCTGTACCAGAAGAAACGAAGCAATTCCTCATTGGTGGATTCAATGATTATGTGGGTGGAATGTTGAAACAACTTGATTTGGACTTTAGCTCAAACAAATAGAAACAAATGTGGGTCTATTAATCTAAAGATTTATAGGAATTACTTAATGGTTGGAAAATATGCTCCACTTGAAAAGTATTTGCTTAACCTCCCTGCTAGTCAACGGGAGGCTAAGCTTCGTTTTGAGCAGATCGAAGATATCTTGAAATGCAAGCTACCATCTTCTGCGTATGAAGACCAAAGATGGTGGGAGCATGAAACGGAAGGCAATCATCGGAATACTCGCTCTTGGTCGAATGCAGGCTGGAAGATTGAAAGTTTGGATGTCAATGCAAAGTGGGTGAAATTTGTCCGCGCTTGATAGGTGTATGGAGATATATATGAAAATGAAAGTCATAGTTTTGTGTGTAATGATAGGGATAATGATTACAGCCTGCTCTGCGCTTCCCTTGGGCGCTACCCCGACCCTGGAACCAGACCCATGCTGTATCTCCACTCCTAGTGGACCGCTTAAGTTTGAGCCTGATTCATTACCTTCCGCACAAGTGAGCGTAAAGTATGAGGCGGAAATTCACATCACACAGAATAACACTCCCACGGGTGATATTTCCGTATTGAATGGAACTCTCCCAACAGGGTTGGAGCTTGTCAAAGTGGAAGGAGAAGATATTGCAAAAATCAGCGGCATCCCAACAGAGACAGGTACGTTTAAGTTCACAGTTTCCGCTTGGTGTTATGGAACCATGGTCTCTGGCCAGTCAGGGGAAAAAGAATATGAGATTGTGGTCAAGAATTAATATAGCCTGAAATCGATGAATAGGTTGTATGGGGGAGTGTGCTGTTAAAAGTTTTCAGAGAAAATACGCCATCTTAATTCTGAAGGGAAATATTCCATGGAAAGATCTACGCGTATTTCTATTTTTATTATTTTGTTCGCTTTGGCTGGTGTGATTGTTGGGTTAATCGGCATCAGCTATTGTTCTGAGGGTCTCGCTGGTTTCCAAAGTGTGTATACCGATCCAGACCCTGAATTGATTCGGTCATGGTTTCCGTATTTTCGTACTTATATGTGGGGTGGGGCATTGTTTGGGCTTGGCGGGTTGGGATATTTGGTCTCTGCTTTCTTTTTATGGAATGCTGAAGAAAGAGGCCGGCAGATTGGGCTTTATGCAGGTGGTGCCATTGTATTGGGGTGGGGCATTATAAAAAATCTTTCCCTGCATTTTAGAAATCCGCCTTCATTTGGAAGTCTGTTGGTTGGTTTGTTGGCACTGTATTTATTTACAGAAGAGTTTCGTCGATACTGTTCAGTAAAAGCTGTAGTGCAGTAGTGGCACTCAATTATTATTAGACCAGCTCACCATGCTGAGTTTGTAGCTCTTGTAACAATTCATCCCGAATTTGATAGATTGCCTGTGCTTTGTCTGTTTCTCCCAGCCATACAATCGCTTCGTCCAGGGAAGAGAACACTTGATGAAGTTCAGTTTCATCGTCCACAAGTAGTTCAAGTGATTTGATGAAAATGGAAATCCCCTTCTTGGTAGTTAAGAATGCGGTGGGCTCCAATTGAAAGCCAGTCTTTTTCAATTCTTCCATGCTTTTGACGAAAAAATTCAGCCCTTCATTGTCAGTTTCAAGGTTGCCAAGAAGATTGTCAATAATGAACTTAACCCTGGGGCGATTTGCTGGGTTAAGTTCTGGCTTTAAAGAGGGACTAAATAAATCAGCAAAGGTGCAATGACCGTAAATAAGTTGATAGAAAATTTTATTTTCTACATCGAGACGGTACGCAAAAGGCATCTTGATTGCTCCAGAAACAAATTTTTGAATGGAAAAATAATAACGAAATTAATTATATATTTCCATTCAAAAATTTCAACCCCAATCTTCTGAGTTTTTTGGATTTTACAAAAATGACATATACTAGGATGAGTCCCTTTGAAATTTCAAAGATATGTTTTGGAGAATTGTATGATCCCTACACAACCTTTTGGTCGTACTGGTCACGAAAGCACGCGGACTATTTTCGGTGCTGCCGCATTTTGGGAGACTCCACAAAAAGATGTGGATGCCACCATGGATTTGGTTTTGCAGAACGGCATCAACCATGTGGATACAGCCGCAAGTTATGGGCAATCTGAAAAATTAGTAGGCGATTGGATTCGACGTCATGGCAAGCCGTTTTTCTTGGCGACGAAAACGGATCAACGCACCAAGCAAGCCGCCTATGACCAAATCCGCCGCTCACTGGACCTGTTGTATGTTTCCCAAGTAGACATGATTCAACTCCACGCCTTGCACGAAGAGCCCGATTGGTCAACTGCCTTCAGGGCAGGAGGAGTCATCGAAGCAGTGATACAGGCTCGGGCGGAAGGTCTGACGCGCTTTATTGGAGTCACGGGTCACGGCGTGCCTGTTCCTGAATTCCATTTGCGTTCTCTTGAGCAATTTGATTTTGATTCTGTGCTCCTGCCTTATAACCATATCATGATGCAAAATCCGCGCTATGCTGAAAATTTCAACAAGCTGATGGCAATCTGTGAAGCGCGCAACATTGCTGTGCAAACCATCAAAGGCATCACCCGTTCGCCATGGAACGATGTTCAACAGAACCACACCACTTGGTATCGTCCGCTGGAAGAACAAGCAGATATTGATTTGGCAGTGCATTGGGTCTTTGGAAATCAACAAGTGTTTCTTAATACCGCAGGGGATATAGGCATTTTGCCGCGCACATTGGATTCCGCTCAACGCTTCACAGTTCGTCCCACCGACCAGCAGATGCAAGAATTAGCAGAACGTCTTAAAATGGAGCCGTTGTTTGTATAAATTGGAATCTAAATAATAATGAAAGGGAGAAATTGATCTATGGAAAGAAAATTAATACAATTGAATAGTAGGAAGTCTGTAATAGTTGCTTTTGTTTTGGTTTGTTTGGTCCTGACTAGTTGCACAAGTGGTACTGAGGTTACACCTTCACAAATCGCAACTGCTACTTTGGTTTTAACCAGCACTCCTGAGCTTCCAACCTTAACTTCAACGCCTGCACAGCCTTCGGCCACAGCTACTCCAGCTTTTGAAATTGGATCAATATTAAAACGTGATATTGATGGTGGCATGATGCTCTATGTGCCAGAAGGCGAATTTATTATGGGGAGCGATGAAGCTGGAGCAGATGAAAAGCCACAGCACACTGTCAGCTTGGATGCTTTTTGGATTGACCGCACAGAAGTTACCAATGGGATGTATGCTCAATGCATTAAAGCAGGAGAGTGTAATAACCCAGGCACATCGCAACGTGCAGCTAAATATGATGATTACCCCGTGGCTGAATTGCGTTGGGCAGATGCTAAAAGTTACTGTGTTTGGGCGGGTGCCAGATTGCCTTCTGAAGCAGAATGGGAAAAGGCGGCTCGTGGAACCGATGGAAGATTTTATCCATGGGGAAATGAGTTGGATCAAACCAAGTATTACATTGACCCCAAGCCTGATTATTTTTCTTCTCTTCAAAAGCCTGTTGGGAGTTATCCTGATGGAGCAAGTCCGTATGGTGTTTTGGATATGACAGGAAGTGTTTTTGAGTGGGTGAATGATATATACTCACCTACGTATTATGCAGAGTCTCCACTTTTGAACCCAACGGGCCCATTATTTGGAGGGAGTGACCATGTTTTCCGTGGAGGTAATTATGTGGATTACGATTTACGAGTCTTCAGCCGTTCCATTCCTGTCAAATCAAGTGAGCCAGGTTGGGTGCTAAATGTGAATGTAGGATTTCGCTGTGCAATGGATGTCAATCCGTAGCTATTTGGAATAAAGGAAGTATATGATGGCAAATAATAGAACAATAGGGGTTAGAAACCTTGTTAGAGATGTGCTAAAGATGACGCCAAAGCCATATGGTGAAGATATCATGTTGGATGTGTATATGGCAATTGAATACAATCCTGATTGGCGCAAACGATATGATGACTTGTGTGATGAGCTTCGCGATTCAGTGGTTAACCCTTTAATTGGCGAAGTTGTAAAAGAAGAGACAGGCTTATCCGTCTTGCGAGAAGTATCTACCAAAGGCCAAAGTCATATCGTTGGACGATATACCAAGCTTGGGGCTCGTTGAAGCAGTTAGGCCTACAATCATAAAATGAAAACTCGTTCACCTATTTTTATTTTCATCTTCTTCTTGGTAGCTTGTGCGTCTGCTCCTGCTTCAGCTACTGTCACATCTTCCCCAGTTGTCACAGCGATTCCGCCCACGGAAACTTCCACACCTACTCTTGCACCGTTGCCAACTCCAACCTTGTCATCTGTAGTAATCACCAGCGGTGACTGGGTACAACCATATGTTGCTTTGACGTTTGATTTGTGTCAGGATCCTTTGTATCCAGCAGGGTACGATGCGGCTATCGTAGAAGTTCTGGAACGTTACAAAGTGCCTGCCACATTTTTCATGGGCGGTGATTGGATGCGGACTCATCCCGAAGAGACAAAGGCCCTCGCTTCCAATCCTAACTTTGAATTGGGCAACCATTCATGGAGTCATCCCAACTTCACAGAGTTGACCAAAGAGCAGATGAGTGTGGAAATTGAAATGACCGAAGATACCCTCTTCCAATTAACAGGCCGTCATTCACGTCTGTTCCGCTTTCCTTCTGGTGTATACAATGACTTGAGTCTGCAAGTCGTTGCTGAACATGGTCTGCACACCATTCAATGGGATTCGGTCACTGGCGACCCAGACCCTGCCTTTGATGCACCAACCATCCTCGCTGAAGTACAACGCACTGTGCGAAATGGTTCCATCATCATTATGCATGCCAACGGACGAGGCTGGCATACCGCCGAGGCTCTGCCTGCCATCATTGAGTATTTGCAAAAGACCAGAGGCTTTACTTTGCTGACCGTTTCCAAGTTAGTTGGGTTTGAGCCCATTCAATAAATAGGTGAATTGAAAATGAGCGAACAACCAAATAACCCTTTGCATGGAGTTACGCTTGAGAACATTCTAACCAGCCTAGTGGAAAGATATGGCTGGAACGATTTAGGCGTGCGTATTCCAATCAATTGTTTTCGTGAAAATCCAAGTCTTAAATCTAGCCTGAAATTCCTAAGAAGGACTCCCTGGGCTAGAAAAAAAGTAGAAGATTTGTATTTGCATTCTTTGAAAACAAAAAAAGGAATTTCATGAACTTGTCTTTTTACTATGAACTAATCGGCTATATGGGCTCGATACTGGTCGCGATTTCACTCACGATGAAATCTCTGGTGCGTTTGCGAACTATCAATTTGTTTGGTGCATTTTTCTTTATTATTTATGGAATCTTGATTAAGGCTTTTCCAGTTGTATTTCTAAATACGCTAATTTTCACCATCAACATATATTACCTGGCTCAAATGTGGAATCAAAAAGATTACTTTAAGTTGATGGAGGTTTCATACGATAGCCGTTACCTGAAAAACTTTGTTGATTTTTATCAAAAAGAGATTAAAGAGTTTTTCCCGAGTTATTTGTTTAAACCTCAGCCTGATCAATTGGCAGTATTTGTGTTGAGAAATATGGTTCCTGTTGGTGTACTTATTGTTCGCCCACGTGGTGATCAAGCGGACATCTTCCTCGATTTTGTCATTCCCGGGTATCGTGATTTCCGTGCAGGAAAATTTTTGTTTGAGGAAAGTGCTGCTTATTTTCAAGAACAAGGAATTAAACAACTTGTTTCAGAGCCTGGAAATTCACGTCACGAATCATACTTAAAGCGCATGGCATTTCAAATGGTAGATGGGGCGTATTATCGTACTGTCAGCATTTCTTTGCTGCAAGATAAAAAAATATAAAGGTGATGTATGAAAAAGATAATTCTTTTCGTTTTCCTTTTCCTCGTAGCTTGTTCACCAGCGTATCAACCTGCCACTGAAATCCCAATTGCTGAAACAATGATTATGCCCACTGCAGAGCAGGCGACTCCTCAAGCGGAAGTGCCTACCTCAGTTATTGAATCTCCTCTTTCAACGCTTCCACCTGGACCGTTGACCTTGGTTGCTTTAGGCGATAGCCTTACCCAAGGTGACGGGGATGACTCTGGTCAAGGCGGATATACAGGTCGGTTGCTGAATAAAATAAATCAAGTTCGGCCAGAGTCTACGTTACTGAATTTAGGTCAATCGGGTTGGAGTTCAGATGCGCTGATTAATGGGGATCAAGGCATTGCAAGCCAATTGGATCGTGCAGTCGTCGAATTACAGAATGCCATAGCTCAGGGGCGTGGTGCGGTGGCTTTGGTGTGGATTGGTAGTAATGACTTGTGGTATCTCTATGAATACGGCGGTGATGTTACAGATGAGGGTGACACACAGGATACGCTTCGTTTCTCTTCCAATATGGATTTGATTCTTTCCCGTTTGCGTGGAACGGGGGCAACAGTCCTCGTCGCTTTGTTGGATGATCAGTCGCAGAGACCAGTTGCTCTGAAGGGGGAGGCGTTTACTTCCATCACTCCAGATGAATTGCAACGAATGTCAGTTCAAGTTCAGCGTTACAATGAAATCATCAGTGAAAAAGTGGCTCAATATCAAGCCGAGACCGTTGACTTTTATCACACAGATATTTTTACAAATCCTGCTACTCTGTATGACGATGGGAACCATCCCAATCAGGCTGGCTATGACATTATTGCTCAGATGTGGTTTGAAGCCATGAGCAAACTTTTAAATTAACGAGTTGGAGAGAAAATGACCAAACCTTTTGAGGTGATTGCTTCACGGTTTGAAGTTTCGGCAGAAAGTGCCAAGTACTTCTTGGGACGTGTTCAAAAATCTTTTAAAACAGAGCGCCCGCCACATCAACTAATTGTTGATTTTATGAGCGGACTGGAATTTGATTTGCTCCCATCTCCACAAAGCCTTGCGATGATGATGAAGGAAAATGGAGTTTGGGCTTATGAAATGGCTGTGCAACCTGTGATTCCACCAGAAGATGAAGCGATTGATCTCAACCCTCAGGTTTTAAAACGGAAAATTAAAAATCAAGGCTATCGTAGTAAAAGTGAAGTTTGTCCGCATGGTGTTCCACTCAAACAGGTATGCGCCACTTGTGAGTTTGATACTTTCACTCGGCTTATGAATTCAGAATAAAAAGCAGAATTAGTGGTTGATTGCAAAAGCCCCAATGCTGAATGCAATTGCTACATTGAAGGACCGTTTCCCGCCATTCATGGGAATAAAAAAGATTTGGTCGCATAATTCTAATAATTCAGGGTCAACGCCAGTCACTTCACTGCCAACGATGAGTACGGAATTTTTTCCCAGTTGCGATGGCTTTACTTTTTGAATGTCGATGGCGTTTTCATCTTCTTCCAAAGCGAAAACTTTCCAACCTTCGGCTTTTAACCCTTTCACCAATTTGACTGCATTTTTGTGATGAGACCAGGTAACATACTCCTCTGCGCCGAGGGCAGTTTTGCGCACGGCTTCTTGGTCTGGGGAGGGTGTGATGCCGCATAAATAAGCATGTGAAAAGCCGAAGCCATCTGCACTTCGAAGAATCGACCCAACATTCCATGCTGAGCGGACATTGTCCACAAGCACGGCTAGATTGTTTTTCTTTTTAGTTGCCGAAGTCTCTCGACTCATCATTTCGTCAGAAATTTCTTTTTCTAGAATCAGGGTGGTTTCACCCAAACAATGAGGACAGCGGATTCCGAAGGAATGTCCGCGTGTGATTGGATAGCGTAATCCACAGCTGTTACAAACTCGTACTTCATAAATCATGCTCATAGTACTGAATTATATTCCCTTGTGCTAGAATTGCGCCATCATGCGTGCATTGATCCCAACTTTTATTTTAGATAAACATTTTTCAGGAGAGACGCGCGGCGATTTTACTTCCGCAGCCTTGTTTGTTGATCTTTCTGGGTTCTCGGCCATGGCAGATACATTGTCGCTTCAAGGTCAATATGGGGCGGAAGTGCTGGCTGAGATGATGAGAGTTGTCTTTGAGCCTTTGGTCAATGCTGTTTATGAACAGGGTGGTTTTGTAATTGGGTATGCCGGGGATGCGTTCAATGCTGTTTTTCCCGATGGGCAGCTTGAAGGTCAAGCCATGATGCGTTGCCTGGCTGCCGCAAAAAGCATGCAGTCGCATATTCAATCTCATCGTATGGTGAAGAATTCATTAGGTGAATTTCCCATCTCCTTGAAAATTGGTCTTGGATACGGTGAAACTCGCTGGCAAATTTTTAAATCTATCAATGGGGAGCATGCTACTTTTTGGTTCCGTGGGGATAGTTTAAGCGATGCAGTTCAAGCTGAAGAAATGGCTGCGCCAGGGAAAATTATGGCCAGCCGTTCTGCATATGAAATGCTACAAAATGCAGTTCGTGTGGAACGAGTGGGGGAATGTTTTGAAGTTGCGCATGTAAAAGCGGACTTACCCGACCCGCTTCCAATTTCAAACGTTCAACCTGATTCTGCTCAATTAAAAGTTTTTTTTCCTGAAGATGTCTCGCATTTACCTGCCATTGGAGAATTTCGACAAGTCGTCAATTTGTTTATTGATATTCCCATCAATATTTCAGATGAAGCCCTTGTGACTCCATTTATGGAGACCGTTTATCTATTGCAAGAAAAATATGGTGGTTTCTTTTTGCGTCCTGATTTGGGTGACAAAGGGTTTAACTTGTTGATGTTTTGGGGAGCACCCATCGCTCATGAAAATGATGTAGAACTGGCTTTGAATTTCATGCTTGAGTTATCTGAACGTACAGGCTTGGACTTGCGCGCTGGTATTACCTATCGTGTTGGGTATGCTGGGTTTATGGGTTCTTCATTGCGTGAAGATTACACCAATTATGGCTGGGGAATTAATCTCGCTGCTCGTTTAATGGAACATGCCACTCCAGGCGGTTTTTGGATGGATGCCGAAGTTGCTCGTCGTGCTGAGAAGAAATTCAAAACAGAATATCTCAATGATTTTAGTTTCAAGGGGTTTGCTCAAAAGCAAAAGACTTATGTATTAACTGGACGTAAAGATTTAATTGAGACGGTCTATCAGGGAGATTTATTGGGCCGTGAAAATGAACTACAGCAACTTGAGGCCTTTGTTCGTCCGTTAATGTCAGGTGAGTTTGCTGGGATTGTGGTCTTACGAGGTGAAGCAGGAATTGGAAAAAGCCGCCTTGTTCATGCCTTTCAAAAATCAAATTATTTTCAAGAGTTTAATGCCCAGTGGATAGTCTGCCAGGCAAATGAAATCTTGCGTCTTTCCTATAATCCATTTATTGATTGGCTTCGAGCGCGATTTGGTTTTCAAGAATTAAAACCTGATGATGTGAATTGGGAAATATTCTTATCCCGCTTACAGCCGTTGATTGAGCGTACTGCTGATTCCGGATTAGCTGAGGAATTAAAGAGAACCAGTTCTTTCCTGGCGGCATTGCTAAATATTTCAGTGCCAGATTCTCTTTATTCACAGTTGGATGCCAAAGGACGACATGAAAATACGCAAATCGCTTTGGCTACCTTGTTACGTGCTGAGAGTTTACAGAAACCTCTAGTTCTTTTTCTTGAAGATACACACTGGCTCGATGAGGAAAGTGGAGCATTCCTTTCATTCTTGATCCGCTCTATTTTATCTGAGCCTGAAAAAAAATATCCAATTGCCTTAATTGCTACACAAAGATTGGAAGGCGACTCTATTCATATGATGGATGATGTCGCAATGGCGGATGTCAAACTAACCAAATTAACTCAAGACAACTTGGGACTATTGGCAAAAAATATTCTTGGAAAACCTGTTTCAAAATCACTGGTTGAATTATTGAACTCTCGTGCAGAAGGAAATCCTTTTTTCGCAGAGCAGATTGTCCGCTTTTTGCTTGAAAATAATGCACTCCTTGAAGAAAATGGTGTGTATTCCCCTGCTTCTAATGCAAGGAATTCATTGCCATTTGATGTTCAAGCTGTGTTAATTGCCCGCCTCGATCGATTAAATCGTATGGTTCGTGATACCGTACAAACTGCTTCCGTGTTGGGGCGTGAATTCGAAATAAGAATTCTTTCCCAAATGTTACAGAATGATGCGTCTTTATCTACACATGTCAAAGCGGCTGAAGAGTCTAATATCTGGTCTCCGCTTAACGAACTTGAATATATTTTTCGGCATGCACTTCTCCGCGATGCGGCATATTCCATGCAGTTGGAATCTCGTCAACGCGAGTTACATAAACTGGCATTTAATTCGATTGAAGAATTATATAAAATTGATTTGGAACCCCATTATGGGGAATTGGCGTATCACGCTGAGCATGCTGGATTAAAAGAAAGTGCGCTTCATTACCTTAAGCTGGCAGCTGCTTCTGCCTCGATTGCTTATCAAAACTCTCAAGCAGTGGATTATCTATCACGGGCGCTTGGCTTCACTCTGCAAAGTGATAGCTACGCTCAATTTGAACTTTTATTTCAGAGAAGTATCGTCTACTATAATGTTGGAAATCGAATTAAAGAGGATGCAGATTTAAATCAGATGCGAGATCTGGCCGACTCTTTAAAAGATGATCGATTGCTCGCTCGGGTTTTGACAAGGCGAGCTTATTATTTTTCAACAATCAGTGAAAATGCTATGGCAATTTCTTCTGCTGAACAGGCTATTGAAATTGCAAGAAGTTTGAAAGATGTTGATATCTTAAATGAGATATATGATGTTTTACCTAGCGCTTTCATGAGATTGGGAAAACTGGAAGATGCATTTAAGTATGCACAGGATGCTCTTGAGTTTACTCGTTCGATTGGAAATAGATTATGGGAGGGGAAAGCCCTTGCTTCTATTGGGTTGATTTCTCTTGAAAAACTTGGCCCATCTGCTGCATATGATTACCAAGTAGAAGCTTTATCTATTGCACGTGAAGTTGATAATCCCGCTTTGGAAGCAAATGTATTAAATAGTATTGCTAATGTGGTTGGCCTATCTCAAGGAGATTATTTCACATCACGTGAATATTTTGAGAAATCCTTGCAAATATATCAAAGTCAGGGAAACCTGTACGCTGAAGGGTACTTGCTCACTAATTTAGGCTGGGTTTCAGGGATTTTAGGCGATTATGAAGTTGCATTAAATTATCATACACGCTCTCTCAGTATCGCCCGCGAAGTGGGGAACCGTACACAGGAAATGTATACGCTAATTAATCTAAGTGCTGTGGCTATTGGTAAAAACAACCCTGCAGTTGCAATTACATGGGCAGAAAAGGCTTTTGATCTTTCTGAGAAAATAGAAGATCGTACGGGGAGAGCTTGGGCATTTTATTATCTTGGATATGGATTTTTACTAAACAAGCAATATGCTCGCGCAAGAAATATGTTTGTAGATTCCTTGGAGATCAGAAAAAGTATTGGCATAAAAGTTTTATTGGCTGAGTCGCGTGCAGCTGTCGCTCAAGTTGAACTTGATATGAAGAATATCGATAGAGCAATAGTAGAAGTGGAAGAAGTGCTGCTTTATATGCAGGAAAACCCGCATTTTGAAGGGGCTGAAGAACCCTTGCGCATACTCTTGTCTTGTTTTCTTGTATTAAAAGAAAAAAGAGACCCACGTCATAAAGATGTTTTGCAGCATGCAATTCAACTTTTAGATATGCAGGTCTCTAAATTACCCACAGAGGACATTCGGCGAACGTATGTGGAAATGGTTCCGTGGCGACGTTATTTAAAAAAATATTTTGAAGAAATTAATTAAGGGTGAAACCCTACAGCAGGGTCTCCATCGGTTAATTCGAATACGTTGTTTTTTATTTCACCTGTGTAGTAGTAGGGGTTGCCATTTCCGTCATAAATAATCACGCGGGAGGCACCAGGGTTTGGAATGGTGACGAAAAATCGCTGGTTAATATAATTTCCATTTTTCTTGATTGCGAAATTGTTGATCCAACGGATCGGGTTACCATCAATCATTTTTTCTGGCAACCCCTCGATGCTTAATTTTTCAAATTCATAATCCCCATCTTCTTCCACTTCCACTGTGATTTCTTTTTCATTTGGATGATGTTTTTGGATAGTGTGCTTTTTCCTTGAGTGCTTTTGGGTTTTTCCTGCGATAACGGTTTTGTTTTGCATGGCTTTTTCCTTTCAAGGGTGGAATTTCCAAATTATACTTTAGGTAATGCGATATATCCTTTTTAATAAACCATATGATACGCTTTCGCAATTTACAGACGAAGGCACGGGACATTCCACCCTTAAGCAGTTTATCGATGTTCCCAATGTTTATGCCGCTGGCCGCCTTGATCGGGATAGTGAAGGCCTGCTTTTGCTAACAGATGATGGCGCTTTGATAAAAGGTCTCACTGACCCAAAACATCACATTGAGAAGACTTATTATGTCTTGGTTGAAGGGGACCCTACATCTGAGAAATTAAAACAACTCTCAGCAGGTGTTCAAATCAAGGATTATTTTACAAAACCTGCAAAAGTCCGTTCCATTCCTGATCCCAATTTGCCGCCTCGACCCAAGCCTGTTACTCCCCACGGACCTGTATCTTGGTTGGAGATAAAACTTCGTGAAGGCAAAAAACGACAAATCCGCCACATGACGGCTGCTGTCGGCCTGTTCACATTGCGGATTTTTCGTGTTGCCATTGGTGGGCTTCAGCTAGGGAATCTACAGGTCGGCACTTGGCGTGACTTAACCTCTACGGAATTGAAGCTCTTGAAGTAAATTTTTTATGCTTTGCTGACCAACTTTTCGATTCCTATTCCAGCTTCCTCTACAATCCTTGGCACAATTTCTTCCCAACCAACTGCCATAATATGCAAACCACTTGCACCTTGTTTTATTTTGATTTTTTCAATTAATTCAAGGGTAATTTGCACACCTTCTTCTTCAGCGTTTCCTTTTTGTTCGGCTGATTCCATGCGTTTTAGGACTTTTTCTGGAATAAACACCCCTGGAATTTTGTCGTTCATGTATTTTGCCATTTTGAAACTTTTTAATGGGGAAACCCCGATCAAGATAAATACCTTGTCCAACATATCTCGTTTGGCGATTTCATTTAACCAATTATCTAAGTCATCTGCATTGAAGACTACATTTGTTTGAAAGAATTGTGCCCCTGCATTGACCTTCTTTTGTTCACGCAGGGCTTGAAACTTCATGTTCGATGCGAAGGGAGAAGCAGCTGCTCCGAGGAAGTATTGTGGTGGGACTTTTAATTCGCGTCCATCCAGATATTTCCCTTCATCACGCATACGACGCAAAATCCATAACATTTGTATGGAATCGATGTCTACAATATCCATTCGCCCTTTCGGACCTGGTGACATCACCATGCTATCTCCAGTTAAACATAGCATATTGCGAATCCCCATGGCAGAAGCGCCAAGTACTTCTGATTGCAAACCCACACGGGTTTTATCCCGTGCGCTGATTTGCATCACAGGCTCTGCGCCTATTTCTAGGGCCATCTTGCTGCTTGCGATGGAAGACATGCGCGGAACAGCAGATGCATTATCTGTAAAGTTAAGAGCCGTCACATATTTTTTGAAAGTTTCTACGTGATGTAAAAACTTATCTGTTTTCATCGAGAGTGGGGGAGCCACCTCGGCTGTTACAACAAATTCCCCATTTTTGAGTCTGCGCTCAAGCTCCGAGGCGGGTTGACTATATTTGGGCGCATGATATTGAGAATCTCCCTGCCACCATTCTGGTTGACGAACTGGCCGAAAGATAGAATCCAGCGTTTTCGAAGCAGAACCAGTTTCAGGCTTGGTCAGACCCGAAATGATAGTCCGTACGCCGATTTTTCTGGCGCTATCAAAGACGTCGCTCCAGGCATCCATGCCGGCCTTATCCCAATCCATTGGAGGCAATACTTCCAGTAATACAGCTTCACGGCCTAATTTAAAAGAGCGTTCGTAAATCTTATACCAAATGCATGGGCGGGTCTCATCCACATAACATTTTTCTGGAGTTGAGCCGCCACACGGACCATTTCTTAACCCTTTTGGGCATTCCATGGGACAAATCAAGGCCGTTTCTTGCAATAGGCAATTCCCACACATGCGGCAACCGAAGAGAGGGCCTTTCCATGCGCTCTCAATTTTTGCGAGCACACGTTTTTTGAACGGGATTCTCTTGAAGGGCATAAACGGAGGTTGCCAACGGCGGCCTGGGGTAAAGACGGACATTCGGTCTCCTTGAAACTAAGGATTATATATTATATATAATTTTACACCCGACTTGGAGACCTTGGGAAGGTATAATTTTTGCTCATGAAACGTTACTTAACTGTTTTTGCGCTTCTTATTCTAGCCTTTGGCATGCTTCCGTCTAATGGGGTTGAGGCTCAACCTATTTATTTTTCTCCTTCTTTTACTCCTTATGACGTGATTGCTGAAGTAAATGCCTTGCGCGCTTCTTACGGACAGGTTCCCTATCAAATCAACGGGACCTTGATGGCAATTGCACAAGCTCATTCTGAATATCAAGCTTCTACTGGAACAGTCACACATTATGGGGTAGATGGTTCCAGACCGTATCAGCGTGCTTTGTCAGCAGGGTATCCTGTTGCTGGTGACCTTTCTCAAGGTGGCTTCTTTTCTGAAAATATTCAGGCGGTGAAAGACTTTACTGCAGCTGAGGTTGTTGCCGCCTGGCAAGGTGACTCTCCGCATTTAACCACAATGATCTCTGCCGACCTGCGAGATATTGGGGTTGGCATGGCTACTGTTGATGGAATTACATATTACACTCTGGATGCTGGCTTATCGACAGATTCAGTTGCAATCATTCCCACATCTGAAAGCTCTGCAGTTGGGAATGGAGACCCGTTTTCAGTTGCTACTGGAACTCCTTTATCTCAGGCTTTAATGACAAGTACCCCCATGGAAGACGGTTCGGTATATCACATTGTCCAAGCAAATGAAGCTTTGTGGAGCATTGCTTTAGCTTACAACGTGAGCATCAAAGAGTTAAAGACAATGAATCGCCTTCCGTCTGATGATATTTATGTTGGACAGAAGTTACTGATTAGTAAAAAAGAGGTAGCCACGGCTACTTTTGAACCAACCATCACAGCTACATTTGGAATTCCGACCTCCACAGCAACAATCCCATCTTTACCTACTGCTACTTGGACACCAACTCCTTTGCCAACGCCACCTGCTTCTCGTGAGACTGGTGGGTTGATTGTTGTGGGTATCATTTTTGTTGCTTTACTAGCTGCGGGTTTGGGCGCATGGTTTGGACGGAAAAAGAATCCTTAAATTTTTTGATGTAAAAAAAGAAGAAATAATAATATCAGCTGAGCGTGCTGATTCGATACTGTTTTTCTTTGTGGTATGCTTAAAGCCTCCACAATATGAATAATTTAATTCGTGCTGCCAAATTTCTCAAACCGTATGCATGGCAGGTGACCGCAACATTGATTCTGTTGTTGACCCTGACCGGACTAAACCTTCTTGTACCTCGTATTATTCAAACAGTCATTGATGATGGGTTGTTGGTTGGAAATACTGCCTATTTGATTCGATCTGCTTTGCTTCTTTTTGGCCTTGGGTTGGGGTCTGCCATTCTTGGACTTGGGAATCGCTATCTGTCTGAATGGATTGCCTCGCGGGTAGGATATGACCTGCGTAACCGTATGTACGACCATATTCAATATTTGCCTTTTGCTTATCATGACCATGCACAATCTGGGCAGTTGATTTCGCGTTGTATTGAAGATGTGCGTGCTATTGAAAGATTCGCTGGCTCTTCTATTGCAGAGATTGTACGTTTCTTTCTGTTGACCATTGGAATTTTAGCCGTGATGCTATCGGTCAATGTAAAGTTAGCGTTGATAGCAATGGTACCCATGATTCCCTTAATCTTGATGACGGCCAGCTTTGGTACAAAAATTGGAAAGTTGTTTTTCGCTGTCGATGCAGCCGTTGGAGAAGTATCCAACCGTTTGCAGGAAAATGTAACGGGTGTACAGGTTGTACGTGCGTTTGCTCGAGAACCGTATGAAATCAAACGGTTTGATGTTGCAAACAAAGACGTTTTCACAAAATGGATTAAGGTAATTGATGAATGGGCAAAGATTATGCCCACTACCAACTGGCTGACCACTTTGGGAACAATCTTGATTTTGTTCTTTGGTGGGCAGATGGTGATGAATGGCATTCTAACCATCGGTACCGTAGTTGCGTTCAATGCCTATATTTTGATGATGGCCGAACCTGCTCAAGCGTTGACTGGGCTGGTCAATGCGGGTGGTGAGGCTGCTGCAGGCGCTCAACGTGTGTTTGAAGTTCTAGATACAGAACCAGCCATTCGGTCAAAGAAAGATGCGAAAGTTTTATCTACGCTGCACGGTGAAGTTGAATTCAGAAATGTTTCATTGAAGTATCAAGATGAAAAAATCGCTTCATTATCTGATTTGAATTTGAGCGTGAAACAAAATCAGTTGGTTGCTTTAATTGGCCCTACAGGTTCGGGGAAAACTTCTCTGGTCAATTTGATTCCACGTTTTTATGATGTCAGTGATGGATCCATTTCGGTGGATGGGGTCGATGTACGTGATGTCGAACTTACTTCATTACGAAAACAGATTGGGATTGTGCTGCAAACTTCTCTTTTATTTTCAGATACCATCAAGGCAAATATAGCGTATGGCAGACCTGACGCAACTGATGAAGAAGTATTTGCTGCTGCAAAAGCTGCGCAAGCGCATGAATTCATCACTGGGTTTACGCAGGGCTATGAGACGATTGTTGGCGAGCGCGGAGTGACACTCTCGGGTGGGCAGCGTCAGCGGGTGGCCATTGCTCGTGCGCTATTAATGGATCCTCGAATTCTAATTTTGGATGATTCGCTTTCCAGTGTGGACACTCAAACAGAAAAGTTAATACAAGCCGCATTGGATACTTTGATGGATGGACGTACAACTTTTGTAATTGCACATCAGCAGAGTACAGTGCGCCGTGCGGATTTAATCCTTGTTATGGATAAAGGGCAGATTGTGGAACGGGGAACCCATGCTGAGTTGCTAAAGCTTGGCGGCTTGTATAAAGAGATTCATGATTTGCAATTAACCCAGAATGATGGACTTTCTGATGAAGTTGAACTTCATGAAAAAATCCTTCCTCAAAAGGAAGGTCACGAGAACACAATTATGGTTAGAAAGTCGAATACGGGTTAGTTATCATGTCAACAAAAATTATTCCTCCTGCTTTTATTACTCAATCTGAAGAGGCGTTGGATAAAGGCTACGATCCCAAAGTTGCCCGTGGCCTTTGGGGATTTGTAAAACCATATTATGCTCAAATGGCTGGCGCACTAATCTTGATGATTATCGTTACGGCTTCAGCTGTCTCTGGGCCATATTTTGTGAAGCTGGCGATTGATAACGGGATTACAGCCAAAGATCCAATTGCCTTGCGAAACATTATGTTGGCTTATTTTGTCGTTTCTATTATCCAGTTGACCTTTAATTATTGGCGCGTGCGTATTATGTCGCGTGTGGGACAGTATGTTTTATATGATGTTCGCACAGCGATGTTTGCTCATCTGCAACGATTGTCTTTGAGTTTTTATAATCGCTATAGTGTGGGACGCGTCATTACTCGTGTTATTAATGATGTAGGAACTTTGCGCGAATTTATCACTTGGGCAGTGTTGGCAATTGTTCGTAACCTGTTGGGAATTATTGGTACCATCATTGCGATGGTGGCATTGAATGTCAAACTGTCGCTTATTACCTTTGCAGTTTTGCCAATCATGGTGTGGGCAACGATTGCGTTTCGAAATGTGGCTCGCAAGAATTATCGTCGAGTTCGTGCGGCTGTTTCCTGGGCGAACTCGGTACTAGCCGAAAATGTCAACGGGGTGCGAGTGGTGCAGGCCTTTTCTCGTCAGGGTCATAACTATAATCATTTTAGTGGTTATATTAATCAATACTTTTTAGAAACGAGTTTGGATGCAGCTTGGGTTGCCTCTCTGTATACACCAGTTGTTGATATTCTCGGGGCGCTGGCTACGGCAGCAGTTGTGTATATTGGTGGGACGGCAGTATTGGGTCAATCTATCACGGCTGGGGTCTTGATTGCTTTTGTGTTGTATATCGACCGCTTCTTTGAACCAATTCGTGATTTAAGTCGACGCTTTGATACTTTACAATCCACGATGGCGGGCGGCGAAAGAATTCTTGATCTGCTTAAAACGCCAGTAGAAGTTCAAGATGCACAAAATGCTGTTGAAATGAAACCAATTCTCGGTGACGTGCGATTCGAACAAGTCTCATTTCATTATTCTGATGACCCAACTTTGGTGTTGAATCAAATTAATTTGGATGTGAAAGCGGGGGAGACTGTTGCTTTGGTGGGGGAGACAGGTGCCGGCAAAACCACCATTGTCAAATTGTTGACACGCTTCCATGACCCAACGGACGGTTGCGTGCTCGTCGACGGAGTGGACTTGCGGATAGTGACTCAGCAATCTGTGCGCCGACAAATGGGCATGGTGTTACAAGATCCATTTTTGTTTAATGGCAGTGTCAAAGAGAATATTTTGTTTGGACGTTTGGATGCCAGTGATGAAGACGTGCTTGCTGCTGCACAAGCAGTAGGTGCTCATGAATTTATCGTCAATTTGAAAAATGGTTACGATACTTCAGTGGAAGAAGGTGGCGCAACCTTGAGTGTGGGACAACGTCAGTTGATTTCGTTTGCTCGTGCGTTGTTGGCCAATCCCCGCATTTTGATTTTGGATGAGGCCACTTCCTCAGTGGATATGCAGACGGAACAAGTCATTCAAAAAGCGTTGATTAAACTATTGCAAGGACGTACTTCGTTTGTCATTGCGCACAGGCTTTCTACGATTACTAGTGCAGATAAAATTGTGGTGATTAATGGTGGGCAAATTGTGGAGCAAGGCAGGCATGCAGAGTTGATTGAGTTAAAGGGGCGTTACTATGAGTTGTACAAAACAGGTTTTCAAGAATAACTTGCTACGGATGTGGGATTAAATCCAAATCCCACATCCGTACATTGTCGATGGTAATCGTAGCAGGGAAGCCAGTCTTTGATAAAAGGTGAAATGAAACGGCGGTTTGCCCAGGTTGTGTAATAGGTTCGATTCTGCATTCGTTTACGTAGACCAGTGGGTCGTTGTTGATATATGCAGCACATTCAGTGCCTTTTATCAATAGTTCTACATGAATATGTTCTGGGGAAAAATAACGATACGTTCCTTGCAACGTGGTCTGGTTGTTCGATAGATTTAATTCAAGTTGGGAATCTTCGTTTTTGAATAAATCTAAAACGATAGCTTCATTCTCATTTGTCTGATATTGAAAGCGGAATAAATCATCGGGTTGTGTTTTGCCAAATTGGAAATCGAAACTCAAGACAAGATTTTTGCGTGCCAGGTGCGGATTGTAGGTCATAGCATCTTTGCGCTCAAGCCCATCAGGGATTTTTAAAAGCAAATTATCTTCTTGAATGTGCGCAAAGTAAGGCTTTAACGTGTTGTTATCTATTAAGTAAAACCAACCTTTATTGAAATTTGACGTGAAATCATCATGAAAGTTTGGGTTGTGACCTTCTATCGCTAGAAAAATTGGGTTGGAAAATTCTTTTACCCAAACCAAGTCAGAGGTGACAGGTTGTGTGTCAGGTTGGGAAGTAGCAACTTCTTGCGGAGTTTGAAGCGGAACTTGAATCCACGGGCGAGTGGGTTGCGAGGTAGGAGTCATTGGTGGCGTTGAATTTTCCACCTTGCAAGCGCAAGTGATGAGCAGGCTAAGGGCGGGGATGAGGATGCGTTTGAGAAATTTCATATTCTTTTTCCCCTGTGAGATGGAAGTAAAGTTAACTGGAATTTTTCCACAATGGATTAATTATAGCCTGTTGTAAAATATTCTGGTTTAAGTGTAAAATGACCTTAATCGATTTTCAGTCAAATTAGTTTTATGGGAGGTGTTGTATGTTAACTTCGGAAAATAACCCAACAACAGATTATTTGCCATCATGTCAGGTTTGTCGACGGCAGGACGAGACTTTGCGTCTGGTGGTGTATCCATTTGTTTTCAGTTTGGTATTCATGACATTTCAACGCCAATTTGCGGGGTTATGGTGTCGGCGTCATCGGATTCAATATTGGTTGCAAGCTGGGTTGATTACTTCGATTTTTGGTTGGCTTGGAATTCCGTTTGGTCTTGTGTTTACTCCCTATCGTTTATTTCAATTAATGCGTGGTGGGATTCAACCCATAGAGGCTAACTCCGAATTGTTGAAGAGGTTGGGCGAGAAGAAAATGCAAGAAGGAAATTATGCTGTAGCAATTGAGTGTTTTGAAGCAAGCTTGCAATATATAGATACCCCTGAAGTGCGTGAACGTTTACAGCGTTTGTATAATTCACAGCAGCCAACCGAGTCTTTGAGTATAGTTAAGAGATATAGTCTGTATTTGGGTATTTTTATTGGTTTTATGATTTTGGGGACCCTTGCTGGGTACATTGATTATTTCTTTTCTTATTTTATCGGTGGTTCTGTTGGGAATACCAGTTTAATTGTTGGCATTCTCCTTTGGGCGCCTTTTGTAACGATGGTTTTTCTATCTATTTCCTTATTACGTTGTGTCGTGGAATGGTTAGTACGTTATACACAGCAGACAAAACTAATATCCATTGTAATGGTTGGGGTACTGGCTCTGGTCTTTTTGATTTATAGCTTGATGACAGGTGAGGCTTTAGGAGATTTCACAGTTTATACTATTATGGGAGATGGCAGCTCATTTTCTATAGCCAAAACAATTTTGACTGGTATGATTATGTTCTTTGCTGGTGGTTTTTGGTATTTTGAGTATTTGTTTTCTCTAGGAGAGACTTGGTCAATTATTGAGTGCGTTATTGTTGTTATCTCGTTTGTTGCAGGAATTATTATTTTGTGGAAGAAGTCAAGCGAGCTGGCAAAATGGCAGGCTCTTCTAGCAAATTTGCGCGGCACTAATTTACGTTGAATTTGGGCATAATAACATTTTAGGAGAAACCTATGACTGAAACAAATAATCAAAACGCGTATTTATACAAATCAGCGGCCTTTATGCGTAGCGGACTTGCTGACGTGCAATCCAAGGTCAATGCTTTGTATAAGATTGAAGAGTTGGAAGATTACATCGAGGTCAAAGATTCACCGCTTGAGCATGTGCAGGCGGCTTTGGCGCCATTGGTGGCGCAGGTCAATGACTTTCTAGATTATGCCTCCACGGTGAATGACACGATGGAGTTGTCACTCGAAGAAGTGGATATTTACGCTTTATTGGATGGCGTGTTGACCATTGCAGACCAATTGGCAGAGCAAAAAGGTGGCATCACCATTCAAGAAGAAATTGAAGAAGATTTGCCCACCATTGATGCGGACCCTACTAGACTTTCACAAGCTTTGTTGAATTATTTGCACAACGCAATTAAGTTTACCGACAAAGGTACTGTGACTGTACGCGTCTCCCTCGAAGGGGAGAATGTTATCTTTGAAGTGGAAGACACAGGCATTGGGATTTTTGCCTCAGATCAAGAAAAAGTTTTTGAGCCTTTTGAAACCCTGCTTGTTGATAAAGAAGACCCGCGCCTCGGTTTTGGGCTGGGACTGAAAATCACCGAGCATATTATTGACCTGCACGATGGCGAGACTTGGTTCGAGAGTGAATATGATATGGGAAGTTCGTTTTTCTTTTCAGTGCCGTTGTAAGTAATAAAATACTTTAGTATTATCTCGAAGCTTAAAAGAGATAGTCACCTAAAAGGGAGACTATCTCTTTTTGTTCTAAGTTTTGCTTTTGTGTAAGTGCTTACTCTTCTTCCCACACCGAATGATAGGCCTCAACGGATTCAAAATACTTGACCATCTTCTCGTAGAAGGGATGGTTCGTGATAGTAGCACTATCATAATCAAATCGACTTTCGCTTGGCACGAGTCAAAGCTACGTTCATGCGACGAGTATCAGCGAGGAAGCCAACTTCGCCTTCACGGTTTGAGCGCACCAAGCTGACAATCACAATTTCTTTTTCGCGGCCTTGAAACCCGTCCACGCTGTCAATTTCGATGGCAGGTTGTTTGATTTGTTCTCTCAATAATTTTACTTGTGCCGAATAGGGAGAGATAACGGCAATCTGTTCGAGAAAACTCCACGCACGGAGTGAATTAACACTTTCTTCATCACCAGATCAAACTGCTTGTGAATTCATACGACTTTCGCCATCGGGATTCCAGGCTCCTCGTCATAGCTGGCGCCTGCAATATCAATAAATGTGATGGGAGTCGTTGTCAGCGGTGGATGTGAGTGTGCGGCAGGTCCGCTAACAGGGCGGAGCAGACCGTTTCATCAGCTTGTAAATTTCCATCGTAAAAAAGTTCCGAAGAAAAAGACATAATATCTTGGTGCATGCGATGTGTGCATTGAGCATTTGCGCGGACCATTTTCGTTGAGCAGTCTTTCCATCAAGCTGATGGAAGCTGAATCCGCCGCACCGCTTCGAGTGAAAGCACCGTAGGTGGCAGTTATTGATGATCGCCCGCGAAGACAACGCGGTTGGCAAATTGCAAAGGAGATCCATGCGGCGGGTTCGGTGGTTTGGCTAACTTCATCCATGGTACCAATCTGATTTTCAACAAACGCGCTGCAGATAACCAGTGACGAAGTGGCACACACAATGCGTGCCTTGCCAGAATCATTTCTGTAATTTGATGTTCAATCTGGCGCGCCTCGCGCAACATATCTTTGGCTTCCTGACGCATCGCCTGTTTTGCACCACGTTCAGGTTTTGCACGCGTCCACTTGCCCGATTGATCGCGTAATGCATACGCATCTCGCGTGAGCTTATCTGCAATCTTCACATCGGGATGATTCTCGACAATCAAATCAAGGGTATGTTCGCGCAAAGAAGGCGTCACTCGCGCAGGGTGCCCAAGCCGAATGGCGTTTTCGCCAGCATCAATTAATCGCTCTAACAAATTATCCACGGCCATATTGCTGGAAGCCACCGCCAACACAGTTTGTCCCTTGCGCGTAATCTGGCGGATGAGTTCCACCAGCGTCGTAGTTTTGCCAGTGCCAGGCGGCCCGTGGATGATGGCCACATCCTCAGCGCTCAATGCAAATTGCACCGCTTCAATTTGCGATGGATTTAAATTTTGATTGAATTTTTGAATCGCTTCGATTTTATCGAAGACAGCTCCCACCGAGCCGATTAACACATCGCGTAACACTTCCAGCCTTGATCCGCTTGCGCTTCTGGCCGCCTCCATAGCTTGCTTCTGTCGAAAGCGCGATATCTCATCTGGAGAACGGTCCAGCCGAAACGTGGGCCGATCAGATTCTGTCTCGACGAATTGATTCAACGCAATCTGAATCGCATCTCTACGCATAGCACTGACGATTCCGCGCCAGCCGCTTTCGGCACTGCTGGAAGATGTACCTTCCTCTGAAAGAATCACAGGGCTGCCCACTCCAAGTCTTGTCCACGGGAGGGGCAGAGTCTCATTGCGTTTGCCGAGTCCCAAAAGGAAACGTCCGCCCAAGCCATACCCTTCCTCACGAATGACAAGGTTGATGATGCTATTGCCCGTCGCCTCTGCTTCGAGCGGAGAGAGTTTGGTACGCTCACGCAGCGCTTCCTGCTTTTCAGCCTCTGCTTCAAGGTCTAGTAAGAGCGAGAGATTTCCAAAATATTCGGTCGGTGATGTTTTCATGGCGAGTTATTTTATCATTGGACCCGTCTTGCTCATGCGGGGGCTAAGCCCTCGCATGAGTAGAAGCGTGTGTGATTTATAATGTTTGAATGTCTTCCATCCTGTTTCGTGCCCATGCGGTGCAAAGAATGTTCGAACGTGAGATCTCCGTGGGGAAGGTCTGTAAGGCTGTGGACACGGCTGAGGTGATTGAGGACTATTCCTCTGAAATGCCCGAGCCCAGCCGACTTTTGCTCGCTTTTCAAGGGAAACGCCCGTTTCACGTGGTGACTTCAGAAAACCCAGCTCAAACCACCATCATTACGGTCTATCTTCCCTCGCCTGATAAATGGAAAAAAGATTTCAGGAGTCGGCGATGATTTGTCCCATATGTCGGGAGGCGGAACTCCTCCATGGCTTAACTTCACTTCGCTTTGAACGTGATGAATTTCAGGCTGTGATTAACATTGTCCCTGCTCAAGTTTGCCCTGCTTGTGGTGAAGCTTTCCTGGATGAGGAAGTAACTACGCGAGTGTTAAATCAAGCCGAGCAGATCTCACAGGAAGGCTTGCTAGAGATTGCTCAGGATTACGCATGAGAAAAATTCCCGCTGTTTTTCTCATTGTTTCTGTCTGGTTGGCTGCTTGTGCTCCTGCTCCAGTTTCTCCAACTCCTACTTTGCCACCGCCCATTGTCACCATTGTTCACCCTACAGAGACATTTACACCCATTCCACTTGCAACTTTGACGCCCTCCATAACTCCATTGCCGAGTTTGATATATCCATACACAATTGCTGGGTTGCGTGAACGTAAGTTTGAAGGTGGCGAGATTTCTTTGGATGCAGTTCTTGGGTTGAATGATGCCTATACTCGTTATTTGATTTCCTATCCATCAGATGGACTTCGCATTACAGGCATTTTGCAAATTCCGCTGGGCGAAGGTCCGTTTCCTGTCATTGTCATGAATCATGGCTTTTCGAAACGCAGTGAATATACTTCTGGAGATGGCTCAGATCGTGCGGCTGACTTTCTTGCACGCCGCGGTTACATTACGATTGCATCGGATTATCGCACTTGGGGTGGTTCTGATTTTGGCGTTTCGTTCTTCCATACAGGGTTGGTGGTGGATGTGATGAATCTAATCGCTTCTTTGTTTTCTCTGCCTCAAGCGGATGTAAATCGGATTGGCATGTGGGGGCATAGCATGGGTGGGGGAATTACGACTAAGATTCTTACGCTTCAATCTCCTGTCCGTGTGGCGGTATTGTATGCGCCTAACTCGGCAGACGATGCCGACCTGATTGCTCGTTGGGGATATGGCTGTATTGGAGATATTTCTGCTGGCGAATTGTTGGATACTTGCAACTCAGCAGATGTGATTCCAGAGTCGCTTCCAGCGGAGATGATTGCTGCTTATAAAGAAGCAACTACAAATCCAGAAATGATGCGTGCCATTGCGCCGTACTATCATTTAGACTTGGTCACTGTTCCTGTTCAAATTCATATCGGCGCTGCTGATGGTGATTACATTGGGTCCACGCCGCCCGAGTGGTCTTATAAGTTGAATCAAGGACTGGTGGATGCTGGCAAGAGCGTTGAGTTTTTTGTTTATGAAGGACAAAGACATTCCTTTACAGGAGATGCCTGGGTCACTTTTATGGAAAGAGCCGTTCGTTTATTTGATGAAGAGTTGAAATGAAATATAGTTTAAAGTATGTTTTATGGGTGTTTGTATTTATTCTTTCTGCTTGTAACGGTTCAGCAGTTATGCCTATCTCTCCAACAGTGACATTTACAATTGTTGTGACATCTACGTTTACGCCTACAGTTATCCCTTCTCCCACTGCTACACAAACCATGAATCAAGCATTGCTTCCATTTACAATTGATGGCTTGAAGTCTCATCAATTTGAAAGTGGCTCGTTGATTGTCGGGGACCTGTTATTAGAAACTGATGACTTTACGCGTTATGCAATCACATATCCCAGCGATGGTTTAGTAATTACTGGGGTGTTGCAAGTGCCAAAGACAGGCACGCCACCGTACCCTGTCATTATTATGAATCATGGTTTTTTCTCTCGCTATATTTATCATTCTGGAGATGGTACAGATCGTGCGGCGGAGTTCTTAAATCGTCGTGGATACTTGACGGTCTCTTCAGATTATCGCAGTTGGGGAAATGCTGAAGCAGGGGAGAGCCTGTTTTATTCAGGCCAAGTGATTGACGTGGTCAATTTGATGAACGCTGTTTCCAAATATAAATTAGCAGATCCAAAGCGTATTGGAATGTGGGGGCATAGTATGGGTGGGGGCATCACCTTGAAAGTCTTGACCATTGACTCGCGAGTCAAGGCTGCGGTTTTGTATTCCCCAGTCAGTGGTGACTTTGAAGATATCATTGGCCGATGGGGCACAGGGTGTTTGGGGGATATCTTGCAAGGAGAGGCTACGGTTGGTTGTAATTCATCGGATATTATTCCGTTGACTCTTCCACAGGATTTAATCGACGCTTATTTCAAAGGGTCAGTTGATCCTGAAATGCTAAAAGCAGTCTCGCCGATTTATCATTTGAAGGATGTCACTGCGCCAGTGCAAATTAATTACGGTACAGAAGATGGGAAGGTTTCCTCAGGCACGCCACCTGAATGGTCAAAGAAACTGTATCAAGCTTTTCTGGATGCAGATAAAGAAGCATATTTAATTGGGGTAGAAGGCGAAGAACATTCTTTTAAATATGATGAATGGTTTCATTTTATGGAGCGTTCTGCTCAGTTTTTTGATAAATATGTCAAGCCGTGATGTGGAGTTTTTGTGAATCGTAAAAATATTGGACGCAGGGATTTTTTCAAAATCGCAGGTGGTGCATTAAGTATCTCTGCGATTTCCTATTATCTTGGGTTAAGAGATAAACCTGACGCAGTTGTCCCTGATGGTTACCCAGATTACGTCGATGGTGGAATTGGACTGCCTGTTTTTCGTGGACCTTATCTGCAAAAAGATGTGAACCTTGCTGCGTTTTTATATAACGCAGATATCAACACTTTGACTGCATTGTGCGACCAGACTCTGAATCAAGTACCTTCCTCGCCATTTAAATACATTCCATTAATGGCAAATGTGATTTTGGTTTATGCCGATATGCTTGTCTCTTCTTTAGATGAGCGAGATACGCAGGTAGGGTTGATTCCAGAGACAGAGGTCAGTTTTTGGGTGTTAACCCTTGCCATGCAAAAGACTTCCACTGGGGAGATTGCTCATCACCTGGCTTGGTTTCTACCAACTCTTTTGGTTGACGAAGCAAATGCGATTGCTACGGGGCGTGAAGTGTATGGGTTTAATAAACAAGCTGGAACGTTTGAGAAACCGCAGGATATTCAATCACCAAGTTTTACTGCAAATGTTCTTGGGTTTAAACAATTCTCTCAAACTGCAATTGCTCAAAAAGAACGATTGTTGGAATTGCATCTTTCCTCAAGTGAGGGAACTCAGTCAAGTTGGAACGATTGGTCAACTGCTAAGGATTATTTTGTAGGAGAGTTGCTGAAAAATATACGGCCTGATTTGGGTGCCTCCGTGGTTGGGTTTGTTGCACAGGCCTTGGTAAATCATATTCCATTGGTTTTTCTCAAACAATTGCGCTCGGCTTCAACAACTGAGAAAGCCATTTATCAAAAAATAGTGGAAGCTCCTTTACAGATTGAAAATTTCTATAGTGGCTCCATGTTGACTCAATCTTACGAGCTGAACATTTCTCATTTAGAGAGTCACCCTGTTGCAGAAAAACTTGGACTACAATTGAAACAGTCAACGAACCTTGCTGCCTGGTTGAAAGTGGATTTCATTCTTGATTCAGGAATTGAATATTGAAACGAATTTACTTCTTCTTACTGGTATTGTTTTTACTAACAAGCTGTAGTGCACAACGAGAGTCGGTTGTTGTCACTCCTATTGCATCTGCAAATGCGCTTTCACCTTTGGATGGTGAATGGAGCGGTACTGGAAGCTTATCTGATGGCAGAGAGTTTTCTTTGCAGTTTACAATTCAAGATAAAAAATTTGCAGGAATTGTTTATCGTTACACAGGCTCAGACGGAATCCCTTGTACGGGGATAGCATATGGACAAATTGATGCTCAATCTCGCCCTTCCATTATTGAAGATAAATTAACTGCTCTTTTGGGACAGGAACTTGAAATACAAGGTGCTTTTACAGATTCTGTTACAGCTACTGGGTCTATGCTGATTCATTGGCACGACCGCCAACCTCGCTGTAATGGAGATTTTGAGGTCACATGGAGCGCAAAAAAACAAGTTAAGCAATCGGCTCAAAATTCATCACAGACGAATACCACTACTCCCAATGGTTTTGAAACCTTTTTACAAATATTGATTTTTGGTTTATCCAATGGCGCAGTTCTGGCTTTGAATGCCATTGGAGTGACATTGATTTATGGCACAGTCCGTACTTTGAATTTGGCGCATGGCGATGTCTTTGCATTGACTACTGCCTTGGTTACTTCAATTGTCAACCTCGTGGGGATACAAAAGAATTGGCCGCCACTCCAAATCATTGGTGCTCTGTCTCTGGTGTTTTTGGCTGCGATAAGTTTGGGTGCCATACTCAGTATGTTTGTTGAATATTTTGGCTTCGCTCCATTCCGCGGACATTCCACTTTGGCGCCCTTGATCGCGACTTTGGGATTATCTTTTATTTTGTTTCAGGGAGCTTTGGTTTGGCGCACCTTTCAAGGTTCTTGGATTCCTGGCGAACACCGCAGTGTGCCTGGTCTTCCTGAAGTTCCCACCGATGGTATCCCTTCATTTTTGCCTGAAATTAATTTAGTCAAATCTCTTGGTCTGCCGTTTAATATCATCATCCGCTTTAGCGATGTGTTTGTGATTTTAGTTGCCGTGACGCTTGTCTTTTTGGCAAACTGGTTTATGCAAGGTACAAAAACAGGGAAGGCCATTCGCGCAGTTTCACAAAATTCGCAGATGGCACAAATTTTAGGAATCAATGTAAATTCAACCATTCGTCGCGCCTTTGCTTTGGGTGGCGCTTTTGCTGGAGCGGCTGGATTTATCTTTGCTATATATTATTCCCGTCCCTTTGGTTCTCATGGTGCACAAAGTGGACTCTTTGCATTTATGGCCGCTTTGCTTGGTGGCATCGGCAATCCGTTTGGGGCGTTAATCAGCGGTTTGTTGGTAGGTCTCGTTTCTTCATTGAGTGATTATTATCTTGCCGCTCAATGGACTCCCGCTTTGCTATTGCTGTTGCTTGTCCTCCTTTTTGCTTGGAAGCCAACTGGCTTTTCAAAGGAAGGCTCGTCAGCAGATTCGGCCACAGTGCGTGATTCTGTCATTTTGACTGCACCAGTTCAAGGGTCAGGGATGATGCGATTGTATTTCATCCCGTTAATGATTTTGGCAATACTCCCAATATTTTTGCAGAGTGGTCAAATCATTTTGCGCGTTGCCAGTATTTTTATCGTGTTATCGCTTGGTTTAAATCTTGCATTGGGAATTGCTGGCTTGCTTGATTTGGGATTTGCGGCAAGTTTTGGTTTTGCTGCTTACCTTACTGCGGCCTTTACTGGAAAGTTTGATATTACATTTGCCTTGATAATTGGTGCAGTGGCGGGTGCTTTGTTGGGATGGTTTAAAGGTGGTCTTGCGAAAAGAGTTCGAAGTGATTTTTTTGCAGTTGCGACTTTAGCTTTCGGATTAATGATTCGTCAGGTGATTATTAACTTGAATGGCATGGGCGGAATTGGAGGTGTACCTGCGCCTCATTTTCTAACCATGAGTTTGTTCGGCCAATCTCAAAGATATTATCTCGTCCTTATCATTGTTGCTCTCGTCGCATGGATAAGTCAACGATTGATTACGTCTCGCACAGGACGCGCCTGGATGGCGATGAGTGAAGATGAAACTGCTGCTCTTGCAGTTGGCGTTGACGTTTCGCGAGCGCGGACCTCTGCTCTGATTCTGAGTTCTGCTTTGGCTGGGATTGCGGGTGTGTTGTATGCCAGCACGCTTTCCTTTGTTGAGCCTGACATGATGGCCTTCCATGTTTCAAGCATGATTCTGACAATGGTTATTTTAGGTGGGGCGGGTAATGTTGGTGGCGCCATCCTCGGTGCTGTGGCTATTATTTTGTACGATAAGGTGATTGTTCCACAGCTTGCAGATTGGCTCGCGTTGATTTGGCCTGCGAATGCTGCAATTGGTTCTGTCCCCGATATTCGTGGCGCCAGTTTCTTCAATTTTGGGATTGCCTTATATCTAACCGTGCTTTTCCGTGCACGCAGAAAACGCTAAAAAATATTCTTAATGCTTGACATCATCTGCTAGATGAAATAAAATTCATTTACTTAATCATACAAAAAAAGAAAGGAGGCTCGTAAAAATGAAATCTGTCAAATTCACCCAACTTGTATTTGTTGCGCCTCCTGGATGTGTTTATTCTGCATAGCTGTTTTTTCTATTTGCATAAAAACCGCAGGCGCAACTGCCCTGCGGTTTTTGTTTTAACGTGGGGGAATAATCATCACACTTTGATCTATAAGCTTACAAAAGGTATTTATAAAATGAACCAACTATCTGAGTTTTTTGAAGAGCTTGATGACTCTTCTGATGAAACTTCAAACCGTGCCCAGAAACGTGTTTCCCAGCGACGTGAGTCTCAAAAACGCGAGATGGAAGCTAAGTTGTTTATTCGGGCACAGGAAATTTCACGTGATTTTCAATTCACTTACAAGGCGGCTCGCTTTGAGGAAGTTTGGCTGCTTGGTTCTTTGGTCGAAATCTACGAGCAAGAATGGGTTTCCGATGTACTAAGGAAAGTCAAAGGTGGCAAGGAAGCGTCAGTCTATCTGTGTAAGGCTGGTCCAGAAATCCCATCGGCTGAATGGGTGGCTGCCAAGATTTATCGTCCACGCATGTTGAGAAATCTGCGTAATGACGGCATGTATCGTGCAGACCGCGCTGACTTGGATGCGAGTGGCAGTCAAGTGACAGATAAACGTCAATTGCGTGCGATGCGTAAGAAGACAGAATATGGGCGAGAGCTTCTGCATCAATCTTGGATTGCATATGAATTCACGACATTGGGAATGCTTCATCGGGCTGGCGCAGATGTCCCTGAGCCTTATACGATGGCGGAGAATGCCATTTTGATGGAGTTTGTTGGCGATGGCAGTATTTCTGCACCGACATTGAGCGAAGTCGATTTGGAGTTGCCAGAAGCAAAGTCCCTTTTCGAACGCGTCATGCGCAATATGGAGATTTTGCTTGCACATGATCGGATTCATGGTGACCTTTCTGCTTATAATATTCTTTATTGGCAAGGTGATATCACTTTGATCGATTTTCCTCAAGTGGTTTCTCCGAAATCAAACAAAAATGCGTTCAAGATATTTTCACGTGACGTAACAAGAGTGTGCGATTACTTCATAAAACAAGGAATGAAACTTGACCCTGTCAAACTTTCCTCTGAATTATGGGATTCGCATTCACTTCCCATATATCAGCCTGATCCTGTGGAGTAAGGATAAAAAGGATGTCAGCACTAGCTGACATCCTTTTTATTTTGTAAATGATAAAATTGTTTATGGAGAGGCAGGTGCTTATGAATAATGTTCGTCCTAAAATTACGATGTTGACCGAAGAGCAGGTTCAGGAAATTCACAATCAAACTTTGACTCTTCTCGAAACCATTGGGGTGCGCGTTGATTCTCCATCAGCGTTGGAGATGTTGAAGACGCGTGTCAGCAGTTCTATGGTGAATGAAAGAACCGTACGGTTTCCGCGCGAGTTAGTTGAATGGGCTATCAAAGTGGCACCATGCCAAATTCAAATGTATGATCGTCGTGGCGTTCCTCAATTTACAATTGGCGGGGTTGATGATCGCATGCGCTTCGGGATTGGCGTAACAGCTTTATATTATCAAGAGCCAGAGACAGACGAACCTGTTTTGTTTGAACGCAAGCACATGCGTGACATGGTGCGGTTGGGCAATAAACTTCCGCATTATGATGTTGTTTCCACGGTGGGGATTGTGCGCGACGTGCCTGAAAGTTTGACGGATGTTTATGGAAGCCTCGAACATTTTGCGAATGGCACCAAACCAATGGTGTTATTATGTTCAGATGAACATAAATTCAATGATGTCATGGAAATGTTTGAATTACTTCATGGAGATTTGGGATCAAAGCCATTTATTATTCCATATTTCAACCCCGTTTCGCCGTTGGTGATGAATGAAGGCACCGTGGATAAAATGAAGATTGCCATTGACCGCGGGCTTCCTGTTATCATTTCCAATTACAGTATGTCAGGTGCTACGACTCCCATCACGCCCGCTGGCACCATTGCTGTATTGCTTGCTGAACTGCTTGCTGGTCTGGTGATTGGTCAACTTTATAAAGAAGGCGCACCCATGTTACTCGGAATGTTGCCTGTTTATTTTGACATGAAGACCTTGATGAATTTTTATGATCCCCAAAGTATTCTTGTCAATTTAGCTTGCGCAGAAATGATGGCTTACTATGGAATTCCACACTGCGGCACATCTGGCAGTGGCACGGGGTGGGGGATGGATTTGCTGGCCGCTGAAACCTATTGGATGAATACCTTGACCTTCTCACTGACAAAAGGTGGCTTGGCTCCATTTGTTGGCGATACATTAGGATCGAAAGCAGTTTCACCTTTGACGTTTATTTATTGCCACGAAATTATTGATCAGGCCTTACGCTTCTCTTCTGGATTTCAGCTTGATGCAGCCTCGATCGGTTTAAGTGAAATTGAAAAAGTTGGCCCTGGAAAAAGTTATGTATCGGCCCCTACGACACTTAAAAAATATAAAACAGGATATTATGTTAATCCTATTTTTCCACGCTGGAGTATGGAGAAATGGATGGAGGCAGGGCGACCACCTGTGCAGAAAAAATTAAGTGAATATGGCGTTGAGTTTTTGAAGGATTTACCTGCGCCAGAAGATCATGATGATTTGATTGCAAAAGGCGAAGAATTTATTAAGAAGTTGGTATAACTTATTGGTTCTAATTTTTATGAGGAGCATATGTGAGAAATAAAAAAAACACTAAAATCTTTGTTGTTTGCGTATTTTTTTTGATAACCTCTTGTGGTGCACCGTTTACCCCTGCTGCCCCTACGCCAACATTGGTTAATCCGTTTCCACCTGAGGTGTTGAATGGAATCATTCAGCAGACTTCCGAAGCGGCGCAAACACAAACTGCTATTTCTTTGCCTACCTCTACAGCTACGGCCACGATTACTCCAACACCTACCATTACCCCAACCTTTACACCTACGTTTATATTTCATGTTGGGCCTAGTGAGACGTCAACGCTCTCGCCTTCGGAGTTTTCCACTTTGTCAGCTGCTTCAATTGCTGGAACCTTGCCTTCAGGTACTTTAACGATTTTCGATAAAATTGCTACTGCCAAAGCTGAATCAAGAATTTGGTCATGTGTGATACTTGAAAAATCCCAATCCAGGGTTTCGCCAGGTGAAAAATTTTATGTAACATGGATTGTCAAGAATAATGGCTCTAAAACTTGGACAAACAACGGCGTAGACTTTGTGTATGTGAGTGGTTACCGAACAGATGAAAGGCATATTCAAGATTTGCCAAAAACAATTGAACCTAACCATACCATTACACTTCGCGTGCATGTTGTGGCACCAAAACAAGAAGGTACATATAATTTGATATGGTCATTACAAGTAGGGCGTGGTCTTTTTTGTCACATGAAAAACACCTTTGTTGTTGCGAAATAAAAAGGGAGGCTGTTTTATAACAGCCTCTCTTTTTATTTCACTTATTACCCCATAAGCCATAGCCTTCATTTCTTCTTTTTTCACGTCGTTCATGTTGTTCGTGGATTTGCTCTACATGGTCAGCTTTCTCTTGAATGGCTGCTTCAAGCCATAAACGTCCTTTTTCGGCAGTTGCCTGACTCCCAGCGCCATAGGCTCCTGTCTTTGTGTCGTCATCCCATGGCGGGTTGGCAATCAACGAACCGCCTTCGATCCAATCCATATAATAATCAGGGGTTGCAACAAAATCTGTTTCATCTACCACTCGTTCCATGTGACAAAGGTCAGGGCGAAGATGCAATAGATAAGATGTCTCTAATTCACCAGCATGTCCCATCCCGCCAATTTTTGATGTGCGATATTTTGTTAAAGCCTCTGCACCAATCCTGCCAGAAGTATGTAGCCAGGCTGTGGCGCAGAATATCCTACGATGGCGCTCTCCTGCATATTTCACAATATTGACAAGAAATGATGAGTTACCACCATGACCACTCATCAGATAGAAACGATCAAAGCCTCGCGAAACCAATCCATCAATCACAGCCACCCAAAAATCTTCAAATGCACGACCTCCAGCATTGAGAGTTGCTGCAAATGACGAGCGATGTGTACTGACACCATAAGGCATAACAGGCATTGACCAGCTTCGCGTAGGCAAAAAGTCAGATGTGCCTTTGGATATCGCATTAATTATGATGGTATCAACGGAGAGGGGGAGGTGGAATCCATGTTGTTCAGTGTGTCCAATCGGAATCAAAATTACTTTTCCGCGTTCACTATCTGGTGGTAGTTGTAGTGATGGTGTGATATGTGTTGGATGTGGCAAACGTAAAATTGAAGATGAATGTCCGCTTACAAAAAATGATTGAGGATCAAAGCCTTGTGGAGCCAGGCAATAGACTTGCGAGAAGCCATCATCACGCAAACTATCCAATAGATTAACGATGTATTGCATAAAAATAGAATCAGGGACTTCCAGTCCACTGCCGCGCCACCCAAATGGGAATGGTGGCAGAAGCCCGATACGGGGAGCATCGTTTAATTGGCTGGCAAGCAAGTCCAGGTTATAGCCAGAACCGAGAGGTAAGACAAGCGGTGTATTTCGTGGAAGGTTGGCTACTTCATCCCAAGTCATCTCATCGTAATTGAAAAAAGCATTACTTCGTGTAGTCAATAAATCACTTTTATATTTATTCATTTTTACCTCTTTTAATTCCTAGGAAGGAAGTAAATACCAATCAAGGAAACGCTCCATGCGTTCATATACATCCATCAAATTTTCGCGACGCAAAAAGCCATGTGGCTCATTGGCATACGTTTTATATTCAAAGGTCTTCCCTTCACGACGAAGTGCTTCCACCCATTCTTCACTAGCTTCTGGAGGGACAACTGTATCCAACAATCCATGCAAAATCAAAACTGGTTTTTGAATGTTCTTTGCTTCAGTGATGGGTGAGCCCTTTAGATACACATCCAAGTTTGTAGATGGATGTCCCAAAAATATTTCGGTATAGAGGCGGAGCCGTTTTTCACATTGAGCCCAAGAGCTAACAAGGTTTGAATCGCCATATTTTGCAACGCCACAAGCAAACAAATATTCTGGGTCGCGTGAAAGAGCGTTTGTGGTCATGTATCCGCCATAGCTACCACCTGATATGGCAATTCGATCTGGTTTTATATCGTTCAATTGCCTTAAATATTTTGCGCCATGTAAGCAATCTTGCGTATCGCCAATACCCCAATCATTGTAGTTGGCTCGCTCGAAATCTTTTCCATAGCCTGTTGAGCCACGATAATTGGGCGCGAGGTAGGTATATCCCTTGGCCACAAAATACTGTGCTAGTTCGTCCCAAGCGAACCCATACTGATCTTTTGGTCCACCATGCGGATACAAAATTGCGGCACCATTTGATTTTTCAGGTTGATAAAGGAATGCTGGAATTTCCAGCCCATCATAACTTTTGTAGGTTACCTGTTCTGGAATTACAAATTTATTTTTTTGTAACGCAAGTGGATTTGAAAAAGTAAGTTGTGTGAGCTTCTTGGTTGATAGCTCCATACGATATAAATCGGGTGGAAGGGTTGGGCTTTCAAATTCAAATGTGACGAATGAGCCATCGCTAGACCAGTTGGGATTTGAGTGAATTCCAGGCCCGCCTCTTAATTCGGATATTTGGCCTGATTCTGTTTCAATCAAGATTAATTTAAACGACCCGCCTCGGTTAACTACGGCAAGTATTTGCTTCCCATTTGGTGACCATTCATACTGGAATATATCTTGATTTGCTGAGGTCAGTGAATGTAGACCGTCTCCATTTGGCTTAATCAGAAATAACTCTTCATGTTGGCCTTCTTGTGCAATAAACGAAATCCAATTTCCATCAGGTGACCATTTGGGAGACATTGCACGAGTAGATGATTTTCCGTAGAGAGTTACTTGTTTGCCAGTTGCAATTTCAAGCAATACAATATCAAGTCGATTTAAATCATCAAAGCGGCGAAGATTGAAAAGAACAAATTTTGAATCTGGAGAAGGTCTGGCGTCCCAATGGTCGCCAACTTTATCTGTTGTCAGAGCGCGAGGCCAGGAGCCGTCGCGATCTGTTAAAAGAAGCTGATCTGTGTCGTCTCGTTCAACAGTCACAATCAAGCCATTTGAATCGGGCATCCAACGTGGCGCAGCAGCTGAAACTGCGAAGTCAGTTATTTTTCTAGGAATTCCACCGCTCCGTGGAACAATATGTACATGTCCGTTGATGCAAAACGCAAGCCACTCTCCATTGGGAGACCACTCGGGAATTTCATCATCCCAATAGGCAACGAGAGCACGTTCTGTAGTGACACGCGAGGGCCAACCCCCATTCGCTGACATGGTGAAAACATCAGAAAGGGATTCGCCATCTTTAATGTAGGCAATCTCTCCAGCAGAGGAAAGTGAGTGAGAGCGTATCCGTTCAAGCGAAGTGAGAAGCGAGAGAGTTAATCCCTCTGGGGGTTTAAGATCAGTCCGCTTGAGGGCTGGCCAACCATTCCGTTCATATTTTTCGGTGAGTTTGATGGGATTTTCCATAATGTGTTCTTCCTTTTCAAAATTGTACCAATATCTCTACTTTCCTGAAATCTCGAATTACAGTAAAATTCGAGCCTAGTGGATATTCCCGCAATGCGCTTAAAACGCCGTTCGTTGTACTTCAGCGAAAAATAACTGCGCCATGGCAGATGATTCTGTCATGGCGCATATTGTTTGTGGGAATCAATAACTTTTGATTATCGGAGGAGAAGGTATGAAACAAAGATTATTTTATCTTTTAATGATTGTGGCTCTTGTTATTTCAGCATGTAGTGGAGGCGGAGGGGCCAGCAAGCCAGCCATTGTCCGTATCGGCTGGTCGAACGGGCCTGACTCGCTCAACCCAGGCGTTGCTTGGCTCGCAGAAGCGTATACCATTTATGAATTAGTCTATGATTCGATGTACGATTTAAATCTTGATGGAACCTTCAAATTAAGTATGGCGGACAGTGTTAGCGTATCAGATGATGGCACTGTATACACATACAAAATTAAACAAGGTATCAAGTGGCATGACGGTCAGCCATTTACCGCAAAAGATGTTGCTTTTAGCTACACCCTTTATAAAACTCACGACGATTTCCCAACGTTGAATTCTTATACTGAACATTTTGTGTCCAGTGAAGCTCCAGATGATTCAACACTTGTCCTCACTTTGGATCAATCCATTCCAAGTCGGCCGTTTTCTATATATCCTTCCTGAGCATATTTGAAAGACCATGCTGAAAGGCCGCTGAATTTGAAAAAAATCTGAATGATTGGTACTGGGCTATTCAAAATGAAAGAATATAAGCCCAACGAGTATTGACGGCTGAAGCCGTCAACCCTGATTATCAAGGCGGTGGATGCGCCAAGGTTGAGAAGCACCTGTTTAGCAGCCCTGATGTTTTGGTGCAGGCAATCAAACCGGTCAAGCGGACATGATTACAACTGCTCCACCAGTGTTGATGCGCTGAAGAAAGTGCAGAAACGCAAAAGGTCGTGCGTGCAGTTGGCGCTCCTTTCGCTCCCAATTTGGCAGATATCATTATCAATCATATCCCCTGAAAATTGTCCATCAGAAGCGGATGGTGGCGTTTGAAGGCGTTATCCTGCTTTACGTGATAAGCAAGTGCGTCAGTTTTGCCTATGCAACTGACAAGAAGAAACTAATTGATGTGGTATTGATTGAGCAAGAACTCCTGGTATTGTGACATCCCTGATGGAATGGGCGAAATGAATACCAATAATCAAAGATTTTGACTTTGATACAGCCAAGCCGTGTTCTTGGATGATGAAGGCAAAAGATGTCAAATGAGATGGAATCCGTGAAATGATGGCTCAAAGCCAATTACTTAAATTGGCCAACCAGTAGTATTGCCCCGCGTATGGCTGAATTGCTGTGGGAGAAATGGAAGGAAATCGGTAAAATTTCTCTTGAGCCTCAAGCCGGTGAAGATGATTTTACCTCAAAGTGCTGTCCAGCGCTTTGACTACGAGATATTATTATGCTTTGGGGTTGGGTTGCTGACCCAGATCCTGCAACTTTGTTGATTATCCCCTCCACTGACCACAAATGTGACCATACAACGAGACTGGAGCCAGTCTACTATGATGAATCCTTGTTCAGCAATTTGTAACTGGGACCATGCCAAACGCGCTCACTCAGGCGGGAATGCAATTGTTCATGATGAAGTGTATATTATCTCCGTTTACTATCAGCAGGCAAGAAGTAACAGTTTTTAATCGACTTACTGGCTGGTTGGATACACAAACCAAGCTCGCCTTGGAAGACCCATCATCTCTAAATAATGAGATTGAATCACAATATTTGGGAGTGGATGGGCTGTGTGTGGTATCCTGTCCACTCCCAATGTGGAGTATTTCTCTGCAAAATGCCATGAGTATTAATGTGGGAAGATTAGGCTGGGGCTGTTTTCACTATATATTATTTAGAAATGATATTGAACTTTTCTCAGGATTTTTGCTGGAGATCCTGCACGTCAGGAACAGGCGTCCACGCCTCACACCGGAAGCAATCGGCGATTCGGTGCGGGGTTTGGTTGACAAGCCGATTATCAATTGTTTTGAAGTACAAACCAAAATAGCTGCGCGGTTAATCCACTTGATACCAGTTTTTTATCTATGTAGGGAATTTGTTCGAGATGGGAACTTCATTATAATCGCCCAGTTGTTGCAGCTATTAGGGGACCGCTGAAATGGTCTTGTTGACGTTGACAACTTGCCATCTTGCTTGGGGTGGTGTTTGGATCTTTTCGCAGCTTGAAAATGCGGCACAGCAATTGATTACCTTTCGTGATTACCGGCCAATTGCCTGAGCTGTTTTGCTTGCTATTATTTTATTATTCTGGGGCACAAATCATGGTTTTCCGATTGGTGGAAAAGCAACACCTGGAATTAGTGCCATATCCATTTATGGAACAAGCGAGATTTGATACAGCATTTATTTTTTACACACTAGCCTATACCATTATTTACATGGGCGAATATTAATTATGTCTATTGGTTGATGTTTTGGCAGAAGATTATATTCTAGCCGCAAAAGCTGTAAGGGGTTGTCTGCGTTTCACCTTTAAAGACCATGCTTTGAAAAATTCAATGCTCCCGCTGGTCACAATCATTGCTATCAACCTTGGGTTGACTGCAGGTAAGCATATGTTCAAATCGAAACCGTATTCTTCATGGCCAGGGTTGCGGGGCACCAGCCGTTGGAAGAAAGATTATCCCTTGCTGCAGGAGCATTTTTACTGCTTGCAGTTTGTGTGATTCAAAAACCTGATTGCCGACCTTACCTATGCTTACCTTGACGAGTGCGGATCAACAAATGAATTTAATATCCGTCATAACAAAAATACGTCCACAACCCAGATAGGTGTTTTCTGGAATTTTTTATGGCAATCCAATGGGGGTATTGACGGTAATGTTGAAGTTATTGTGGTCGGCAACTTGCTCCTATTATCATTCCATACAACTTACAGTACAGCCAATATTACCAGTAGCGATATATAGTTTCCCAGTTTCACATTGGTTTGGGACAGATGACGGTTAGTAAGGGGATGTTCTTCTACTTATTCTTGGTTCGCGGGTCTCTCTGATTGTAGTTTTTTCGCTGCATTTATTTCAATTTTTATCGGTGGGGTCGTTGGTGTCATTGCTGGTTATTATGGTGGGCGTGTTGAAAATATTCTCATGCGCGTCACGGATATTATGCTCGTCATTCCAGATTTGCCATTGATGGTTGTGATTATTGCTTTGACCGCTTCATATCTTTATTCAATATTATTTTTGTGATTGGTATTTTGGTTGGACAACCATCGCACGTGTAGTGCGCTCTCAAACCCTGGCAGTAAAATCTCGCAAGTTTGTTTTGGTGTGCTCGTGCCATTGCGGGGAAATGCTCATATTATCCGACAACAATATGCCACTTGTCCTTCCAATTCATTGTGTGCGCGATGCTTCATCTGGGTTATTCAACGAGTCAACATTAAGCTTGGTCTTGGAGACCCAACAGCCATTCCGTGGGGACAAGGCGTTTCACTCACATTTAGCCGTGGGAGCCATGTCCACGGGTGCTTGGTGTCGGTGGTGCCTGCTGGTATCGTTTGGGTGGTTTTGAGTTTGACTTTGGCACAGCAGGAAGAATCCTCGCTTGATACTCATCATTTGATGCCTGGCAGGCCTGTCGTTTCAAGAGCGCTACAACGTTCGGATGAAAAATTATTATTGGAAGTTTAAGAATCCATTAATCCGCGTGAATGAAGGAAAAAGCCTCATGCAGTCGAAAATGTTTCTTTCACCTCAAGGAAGGCGAGTTAATTGGGCTGGTTGGTGAAAGTGGATGTGGCAAACTACGCCTGGGCTTGGGCTTTTAAGACTATTGCCTGCTGCAGGTCAAATTGTAAATGGACAGGTTTACTTTAAGGATAAAGAATTAACGGCTCTCAGTGAAGATGAAATCAATCGAATTCGCTGGCGTGATGTTTCAATTATTTTTCAAGGGGCGATGAATGCACTAAATCCAGTGCGTACTGTAGGTGAACAAATTGCTGAGGCAATTCTGAAACATTTGCCTGAATATCCCAAAGAAAAAGTTCCTGCACGCGTTGAAGAATTGCTGAATTTGGTAGGAATTGCATCAGAACATAAAGACCATTATCCACATCAATATTCTGGTGGTATGCGTCAGCGTGCCATGATTGCCATGGCGTTGGCTTGCGAACCCAAAGTGGTCATCGCAGATGAGCCCACAACTGCATTGGACGTTATGATACAGGCGCAAATTTTGGAATTGCTTGATGAATTGCGCAAAAAATTAGGCCTTGCCATTATCTTTGTGACCCATGATTTGGGAGTGGTTGCAGAAATATGCGATAAGGTTTTGGTGACGGTGGTGACGGCTGAGGAGACGCTTTCGTAGGGAGAGGGGACATCGACACAATTTTCAATGCACCGAAACATCCCTATACCAAGAATTGTTGAAAGCATTTCCTGATTTGACAAAACCCAAGAAGAAGACCATTCCAGTGACATCCACCACGGCTCGATGCACTACCTGGTAGTGTCATTGTCGATTTGCTCCTCAAGCTGCCTTGTGGTACCGCATCGCCACATATGCGAACAACCTGCCTTGATTGAATATACAACGCATATTGCCAGCCGTCACCTTTTGCTGAGGTTTCCAAATGAGTCGATATAACAATAAGAATCTTCTTGAAGTTCGTGATTTAAAAAATACTTTCGAAGCTGCCGCCCAGGTTTATTCACTCGCAATGTACGCCAGGTCCACGGTGGATGGTACAACACTTGCATGAAGTGAAGTCATTGCCTTGGTGGGGAGGGAGAAAATCTACGCTTTCCCTTTGCTCATGGATTAAAGATCCTACCGAAGGTTTGGCAGATTACTCATTATATTGGCGAGGTGATATTACCTTAATGATGCAACGCAAAAGTATTCGTCGCACCAAATGGTATTTCAAGATCCTATGAATCATTGAATTTTACCCAAACGATTGTACAAAATCATGGAGCCTTAATCGTACATGGGTTAGGAAACACCAAAGCTGAGCGTGATGCTCAAGTTAAAAAGGCGCTTGAAGATGCTGGTTTGAAGCCAGCAGAAGTTTATTTAAATCGTCATCCCCATGAACTTTCAGGCGGGCAACGTCAGCGTGTGGTCATTGCCAGCGCATTGGTATTGGAACCTGAAATCATCCTTGCAGATGAACCTGTCTCCATGTTGGACGTGTCAATTCGCGCAGAAATTATTAACCTGTTGGCAGAGTTACGTATCACGCGTCAAATTGCAGTGATTTTTATTACGCACGATTTGGGTTCAGTTGGTTTTTTCGCAGACCGTGTCGCTGTGATGTATCTTGGACGTATCGTTGAAATTGGCACGATGCTCGACGTGCTTGAACGGCCACAACACCCATATACAAAAGCCTTGCTCTCCGTAATCCCTGTTCCTAATCCACGGTTGCGCCACGAGCGTATTATTCTACAAGGTGAAACTCCCAACCCAATAGACTTGCCTACGGGTTGTCGCTTTCACCCACGCTGTCCTGTTGCGATCCCAGCTTGCAAATCAAGCGATATCTCATTACTTCAAATCACAAAGACTCATCAAGCAGCCTGTCTTCTTCTGGTCAAATAACTGTGGATATCACCAGCCTTCAGAATCCAAAAATAAAATATATCGTGAAGTTGCGCGAAGACAAACGTCAACGCCAAAGAGATCAAGTGATTCTCGTGGAAGGATACGAAGAATTGACTTTGGCGTTGAGTTCTGGGATGAAACCAGAAACGCTTCTCACTGCGCCTGAGCTTGTCAGCCGCCCAATTGACATTTCCAACTTCCAAGCCACCACTGTCAGCCGAATCGTTTTCGAGAAGATATCCTATCGTGATAATCCAGATGGGTGGCTGGGAATTTTCCCTGCGCCCAAAAAGATACTGGAAGATTTAAGTGTATCCGCTTCTCCTTTGGTGATTGTAGCTGAGTCTGTAGAAAAGCCTGGGAATTTAGGTGCCATCTTACGGACAGCAGATGCAGCCAAGGTGGATGCCTTGCTTGTTTGTGATCCACGCGTAGACTTGTGGAATCCAAATGTTATCCGCGCCAGCCGTGGCGCGGTGTTTACAGTACCCGCTGTCGAAATAGGAAATGTAGGAGCGTTGGATTGGCTCAGGTCAAGAAAAATGCGTGTGCTTGCGGCCACACCTTCTGCTCAGGTATTGTATACAGATGTCAATATGAAAGAGCCGCTTGCAATTGCAGTTGGCACAGAGGATGAAGGCCTGACGGATTTTTGGATGTCCAATGCCGATTTGAAAGTTCAAATCCCCATGATGGGCAAGGTCAATTCTTTAAATGTTTCCATTGCCACTGCGTTGATTACCTACGAAGCGGTTCGACAAAGAAGCTAGTTTTCTCGTTAGGGGATAAAAGATAAGCCGAAATCAATTGCCAAAATTAAAAATGGCAGGCAAACCAACAATATCGCAATCACTGAATAGGTCTTGGAGTCTGTTGACCTCCTATATCCAAGTACACTGAAAATTAAAGAAAGTGGGGCGGTGGAGCACGAAGTTAGAAGAGTCAGGTTGCTCAATGTTGTAAACGAGGTTGGGGATATATTTAGTTGCGATGAAACATAGAAAACAATCAAGAATAAGACTGAAATCACGGCTAGAACCAAGGCTGTGATTCCGAAATAAGAGTTTTTAGTGGGATGTTTTTTGAAGCTTGTCATGGGCGAATTATAAGGCATGCATTCTGAAATTTGTTTTAGTGGTATGCTGCAAGTATGCTAGCAATGAAGACGTATGCAGATCCGTTAATCATGCCATGGGCGAGCATGGCGGTAGAGATGGATTTAGAACGAACAGCCAATACCCCAAACAGAATTGCAGATAGCGGAATCAAACTCCAAAACATAAGTGGGCATTGATTTGCAAAATAAATATGAGCAGATGTAAAAAGGACTGTCTGAATTATCAGAATTTGTCCATCTTTCCATTTTGCCTGTCGCAAAGTTCCCCATAAAAATCCACGAAATAAAGGTTCCTCATTCACTGGAGCAGACCCAAGATGATAAAAAAGATTCATACCATTGGACAACAATGCCGTAAAAGAAGAATTTCCTGAATAAGTTGCCATATTTATAAAAGAACTAAAATTTTCAAACACCGAAACACAGGTACCGATTAAGAATCCGAGACAAAGCCAGACCCATATCGTCGGGATGCGAGTTGACTTAAATCCACTATACAAAAGGGTAACACCCAGCCCAATAGAAATTCCCCAAAGCAGCAGGCTTGGGAAGTTTGGAAAAGTAAGCGGAGATTCTACTTTCCAATAATATAAAGTAAAAATTTGAAGTGGCCTGAATAACAGAATCAAAATCAGAGCAGAGAAATCGATGTGAAATTCAGTGAGGCGTTTTCGTTCCCACCATATGAATAAGGTAATTAAGAAATACGTACTAACTTCATAAACTGCTCCGCCGTTTTGATTTTCAATGGGTTGGTAATAAGTGACCAGAATGATAAATGGAATTCTAAAAAACAAAAGCAGGGACAAAAGTAGCCAGGTAATTTTCTGGTGATTTTGTCCCTGCTGATATTCTATGGTTGGGTTTTCCATAACCCAGCAAGTTTATCCCGTTTTTTCTTCAGTTCTTGTCCAACTAATCATGGGGTTGATCTTTTTTGTTAGCCGATAGGCAACGTCCTTAAATCCAAACCGTGGCCAGAAACGGCTGGCTAACAAATTTGAGCTAATCCAATTGGTGTAACAAATTTGATAGCCGTCTTCTTGTGACTGTTTTAATCCCTGCCATGTGAGAAAAGTGCTAACTCCTCGACCACGTGCTTCAGGCTTAGTAGCGGCTACACTCAAATAGACGGTTTTAGGGGATACCAGGATACTGGTGGCCTCTTCTTCTTCAGGTCGAAAACCAACGGTACCAAGCGCTTTGTTGTTTTCAAGGGCCAACCAAACTGTCCATTCTTTATCATCGGCAAGTTCAGACCATCCCTCATGTAACTCATCCCAGTCTTCTGGTACGGTTGGATGCCAATAGGGTGGATTGGCCAGCGCGCGGAAGATTACATCTGATAATCCACCAAGGTATTCGTTATCCCCTGTGCCTGTACGGCGGATTGAAATGCCACTTGGACTTTCAATAGTAGGAATTGCCAAAGAGCGCAAATCCATCAACGCATCCACACGCTCCTTGCCAAATCCTAAAGAGAAGAAGGCGTTTACGATGTGTGCATCTGTCGCTGAAATATATAAGTTATGACTAAATACACCATTTTTTACCCAACCTTCACCTAGTAAGGCATATAAATCTTGAAGGATGTTTGTGCTTTCACTTTCAGCCAGGGCATAGCCAGGCAAGTAGACATACCCACAACGACCCCAAGGTTGAACAAGAAATTCACCGATTAAATAGGCAATCATTTTTCCATTGCGGAAAGCAGCATAGCCACTCTTTAATTTTTTCTGCCACAATGCTTCAACTGCCTTTGTTGAAACGCCTTCATCTTCAAAGCGGGCAGGGAGCAAAGGCTGAATAGTGCGGTTATGCTTATGCCTTTGTGCTAAAAGTCGTCCAGCCTCTGGAATCATTTTTTCCGTAAACGGTAAAAATTCAGTTTTCATAGGGTGCTTCTCCAGAAAACTGCCCTGTTATTTAACAGGGCAGTTGACCTTATATTAATCTTTAATCTGTTGCAACCGCTTCTTCATCAGGCTTCTCGCGGCGAATCATAATGGAGTCTGCGGTGATATTGCTGCGCTCACTTCCAATGATTTCATCTGCCACGCCGTATTGCACTTCAAGGTGATGGCGGAATTGCTGAGTGTACAGGTTGTAATAATGTCCGCGCTGACGCAAGAGTTCAGCATGTGTACCTTGTTCGGCAATATGTCCATTCTCAATCACCAAGATGCGGTTCGCACGACGAATGGTCGAGAGGCGATGTGCAATCACAAAGGAAGTACGACCTTCCATCAAAGCTTCCATGCCTTTTTGGATGAGCGCCTCGGTAAGCGTATCTACGCTGGAAGTGGCTTCGTCCATGATGAACAATTCGGGGCGAGCCAACACGGCTCTTGCCAAGCTGATTAACTGCTTCTGCCCAACTGACAGTAGGTTTCCGCCTTCACCCACGTTCTGCTCATACCCCTTTTCAAGGGTCAAAATAAATTCATGAGCACCAGCGGTCTTCGCAGCTTCTTCCACTTGTTCATCACTCGCAGAAAGATTCCCGTAACGGATATTTTCACGCACCGTCCCAGAGAACAAATGCGGAGTCTGTAATACGATACCAATCTTGTTGTGAATTGACTCAAGAGTGTAATCGGTGTAATCCACGCCATTGATTCGTATTGTTCCGTTGGAAGGTTCATAAAAGCGACAGAGTAGATTCACAATCGTCGATTTGCCGCCACCTGTCGGTCCGACCAGAGCGATAGTCTCGCCTGGTTTGACCTTGAGGGTGAAATCGGTCAATACAGGTTTGCGGTCTTCGTAGTAAAAATTCACATGGACAAATTCAATTTCACCAAGCAATGTTTTTGCTTCAGTGGCGTTTGGTTTGTTGTGAATATCTGCTGGCGTATCAACCAGTTTGAAGATGCGTTCAGCTGACGCAATCGAGTGTTGCATCTCTGCATACACGCGAGCAAGGTCTTGAATCGGCCACATCATAAAGGTCAGGTAGGCAACGAAAGCCTGAATACCGCCAATGGTCATGGAGCCGATTTCAATTTGTCTACCGCCATATCCAACAATAACTCCCAATGCAATCGCTGCGATAATTTGCACAGTGGGGAGGAAGAGGGCCGAAAGCCAAGCCGCACGATAGGATGCGTTATACATACGAGTCGTTAGACCTTGGAATTCACGGGTATTTTCATCTTCACGTCTTAAGGCTTTGACCACGCGCACGCCTTGAAAGTTTTCGTTGAATGCACCTGTGATCTTGCTATTGGCACGGCGCGAAACGCGAAACTCTGCCAATATTTTTTTACGAAACTCCACAGCAATGAAAAGCATAATCGGCAAAATCATGAAAACAATCAACGCCAGTTTCCAGCTAATAATCGCCATAAAGGTAACTGAGGAAATAATGTTCATCACAGCCCAGGTGCTGTCAACAATGCCCCAAGTCAACAAGTCTGATACACGGCCTGTATCGGAGGTGACACGTGCAATCAAACGTCCAACTGCATTTTGAGCATAGTATGAAAGTGACAAATCCTGTAAGTGATTGAAGAGCATTTTCCTCAAGTCATATTGGATGCGTTCTCCCAAGACTCCAGCAAGATAGATAAATGTAAACACAGCCCCAGCTTGCAAGATAATGAAAGTGCCGTAAATGGTGGCGGGGAATAAAATCCTGGCATTATCTTTGAGGGCAATACCTGGTCAACAATTTGTTTGTTGAGAAAGGTAAAGTAAGCATCCAAACCAGATACAATGGCGATGGTGAATAAAAATCCAACGACCCATTTCCAATGTGGTTTAGTAGCCCCATAATTCGTTTCAATACGGGGGGTTAATTGAAGTAAATTCTTCTTCTTCGAGTTCAATTAGTTCTTCTGACATGGTGTTTTTATTCTCCATTGTCGTTTCTTCTTATACGTCCCTGCCGTAGAGCTTGAAAATTCAAGCTCTACCGGTTTTATAATTTCAAGTAAAAGTTAATTCACTCTGGAAATCTCGCGTTCCAGTTCTTCATCAATGCGAGTTTGAATTTCATGAATTCGACGATACATTCCGTTTTGTCCTTCAACAGGTCGGCATGGGCTCCAATTTGAACCACTTCGCCTTTATCAATTACCAAAATCAGGTCGGCGATCATCACAGATTGAATGCGGTGAGCAATAATGAAGGTTGTACGTTCTTTCATCAACTCATTCAACGCTTCGCGGATCTCAGCTTCGGTTTCTGTATCGACGGCAGAGGTCGAATCGTCAAAAATCAAAATGCGTGGATTCTTCAACAAAGTACGCGCAATTGCTACGCGTTGTTTCTGTCCACCAGAAAGAGTCACGCCTTTTTCACCAACCAAGGTATCGTAGCCATCTGGAAAACCTACAATCACATCGTGCACTGCGGCGGCCTTGGCGGCACGCTCCACTTCTTCTTGAGAAACCTCTCGGCCAACTCCGTACGCAATATTTTCCCGAATCGTACGGCTGAATAGGAAAGGTTCCTGCTCTACAATACCAATCTGCTTTCGCAAATAAGCACGGGAATACTCCTGAAGCTCAACACCATCAATCAGTATTTTGCCTCCTGTGTACTCGTGGAAGCGAGGGAGCAGGTTCACTAGGGAAGTCTTCCCTGAGCCAGTCGAGCCCAGCAAGGCCACCGCCTGCCCAGGTTTGACATGAAAGGAACATTCTTCCAACACATCGGACTTTCCGTCGGAATACATGAAGGAGACGTTTTGGAACTCAGCATGCCTCGCACTGGACCCGTAGGCTGGACCTTTGCCATCAAGCAGTAACTCACGCTCTTGCTTGACCACTTCCATCAGACGCAGTAGGAGACCATGCCTGTAGAAGTAAAGACAATAATGCGCCCCAGGTTACGGATTGGGAAGATCAGCCAAACAACTAATCCCGTATAAGCAACATAAGTCCCAACTGAGATATCGCCGTGAATCGCCATACGGGCGCCATACAAACCCGAATAGCATTTGAAAACCCAGCACAATATCGGAGAGCGGCCAAAACAAGGAGTGCATCAAAGGCAATATTTTGCCCTTTAGGTATTTGGCCCAGTTATCCTTCTCAAACTTCTTCTTCTCGTAATCCTGACGTGCAAAGGCCTTCACCACGCGTACACCAGTCAGGTTTTCTTGTAGAGTAGTCGAAAGTAAAGCTTCTTGAGCCTGGTAATCCTCATAAGCCTTGGTGACCTTCTTGAAGAACCAGACCGAGACAATTAAGATAAACGGAATTACCACCACAGATGCCAGTCCCAACTTTACATTGAGATTGAGAATCGCAACAAAGTTGATGACAAACAGCAGGATAATACGTCCCACGCCAATGGCTTGTTCGCTGAAAAAACGGCGTAATGCATCTACGTCTGAGGTAACGCGTTCGATCAAGTCACCTGTTGGGGTGGTGGCGTGATAAGAGAAACTCAGCCGCTGGATGTGGTCAAAGAGGAAATCCCTTAGGCGACGGGTAATGCCTTCGGCGGTAAAAGCAGCTAAACGTCCCGAAAGAAACGCGAATCCACCTTCCACAGCCGCACAGCCTACAAATCCCAGCGCAATCCAGAGCACGGAAGAGGTTAAAGTCTCGCCGATGTATTTCTTCTGGGTAAGGACATCATCTGCAAAGAAGCGCAAAAGCAGATAGGTGTAGGTCTTTGCCAAGGCAGAAATTGCCAGCGCGATGGTAGCAATAATGTAAGAGAAACGATAATCTCTCATCATTTTCCATAACCCTTTGAGACGGTTCTCATCAAGGGAATTGCGGAAATCGTAGGTAATTGCAGGTTCAATACTAGGTTGTAATGCGGTCATTTCTTTTTCTCCTTCACTTTTTAGGGAAGAGGGACGTGATGTAGGGAAACAAAAAGGCTGTGGCGATTGCGCCACAGCCCGTAAAAACAAGGGACAGAGAAGAGACCTAGGGTTGGTCTGCAGGCGCACTCATAGAAGGCAATTTGCCAGCGGTATCGGGAATAAGGGAAACCAAGTTATACATTGAGAGTGCGCTCCTTTCGTAAGATTTTTAGAAACTTAATTCCAAATTAGTGTTCGTAGTTTACACCAGCCAAAGGAATTATGTCAAGACAATGGAAAGACTTTTTTTCTTTGCAATCTATTTTTACGGAATATAAACTTCACAAGTTCCAGCGCTAATCTGACAACGGCCTACTTCTTCGCCAGCAAACAACACACGAAACTCGGTGGAGCCGTCATTTTTATTATTCCAGAAGAACAAGGCGCGGTCTTGTTCTTTACGTGGTTGGACAATGCTTGCATAAGCGTGATGACATTCTGGTGGGTCAATGTATGGAGGATCTTCATCACCATATATCTTGATGCTGACGCACAACCCAATTGGAAGATAATTAAATGCGCCGTTTTCCCAGCGATGCCCTGTGAAACGGTCTGTTGGGTTTCCGTTTGCATCTAAGCGTTCAAAGGCAAAAGCAGATAAGCTACGCGGGTCACCGACGTTATTGAGCATATGAAAGCTAGTGTCATTCCAAAAGAAGCTAAAACGGAAGCCATTTGGATACTTAATCGTCGGTACAAATGCAGGGGTGAAGGTCGGCTGTGGAGTATCCGTTGGCGCTGGTGTATTTGTTGGAGCAGGAGTGTCTGTCACTACTTGGATTGGGGTGTTCGTTGGAACTTCTTCTGTAAAGGTAGCTGTTGCCGACGGAGGCACATTTGTCGGCTGGGTGATTGTTTGAGTTGGTTGAGCAGGCAATTCCGTTGAAGAAGGAAGCGCGACAATCCCCGTTGAAGTGGGGGAGGCGATGTTAAGAAGCAATCCTTTTTGAGTGTAGTACCATGCTCCAAGTCCTAATAAGAGCAAAAGAAAAAGAATCGCCCAAAGCTTTTGACTTTTTGTTTGTTTATTGGTTCGTACCGTAGCGGGTTTTGGTTGCTCTACAGGAACTTTTACCTTTTTAGGTGACTCAAGTTTGGCAAACTGGTCAATGGAAATATTGCTATGCCGAATGGTGGGAACTCCCACAGGCAAGGGTGGCAAAGGAATCTTTGGTGAAGAATCCGTAAACTTAATTGCATCACTCAAGGCACTCATCAACTTCGCGCCTGTTTGATAGCGATTGCGCGGATCTTTTTCAAGAGACTTTAAGAGCACCGCCTCAACCGCTGGAGTAATTTGCGGATTAAACATTCGAGGAGATGGTGGTCGTTGTGAGATGTGCTGAAGCGCAATGCTGGCTGGTGATGGATCGTTAAATGGTACCGAGCCAGACAAGGTCTCATATAAGATAACGCCTAAAGAATATAAATCAGACTGCGGAATCGCATCTGCCGACCGTTTGGCCTGCTCGGGCGAAATGTAATGGGGTGTACCGAAAATATTTCCCATGGACCCATCACGCACTTCGAGCGCCATGCCGAAATCGCCAAGCAATACTCTGCCATCTTTTGAAATCAATATATTGGATGGCTTAATATCACGATGGATGACACCCTGGCGGTGAGCATAATCCAATGCACTAGCAATGGATGTTCCAATTCGCAGCACGTCAGCCACGGGCATCAGAGTTTTTTGTTCAGCATACAAATGCATAATTGAAGAAAGGTCTTGTCCATCTACATATTCCATCACATAGTAGGAAAAGCCTTGTTCTTCATCTGCATAATAGATTTGGACGATGTTTTCATGGCGCCATTTCGCCATCATACGGGCTTCATTGACAAAACGCTTGGTGTAAGCAGGATCGTTTCTATACTTCTTGTCAATGACCTTAATCGCTACAGGACGTTGAAGCTTAACATCCTGCCCAAAGTAGACCGTGGCCATGCCACCATGTCCCAGCAGGCCATCTATGCGGAAATTCGCTAATTGTTGTCCGATCAATGGATCTTTCATTGATTATCTAGGGTCGCTTTCTGGTCTTGGATGAAGGCAGGGTCTCACGGCTGGCGCTGGTGATACGTGAAAGGTCTTTAATATAGGCATTGAATCCTTCGGCATACGCTTCAAGATAATCTTGAACAATAAGATTGGCAAGGTCTTTTCGACCAATTCCCAACAAGCTAGCAACATGGGGGCGGAAGTCTCTTAGGGAAATTCGCATCACATTTTTGGCATCAGTCATAACTCCCCAAGCCAGTTGCTTTTGTTCATTATCGTCCTTGGCAGTAGTGAAACGAGTTAGTGTGCTGGATAGGTGCACAGCACCGACGTTTGAAAATACTTCACGTCCCTTAAGTAGATTATTGAGTAACTCAAAGCGCTCGGGGATTTTATCCAAGAGACGTTGCAAAGGGAGGGGAAGATGGGCCAACAATTTAATGGCTCCCACACTGGCACTCTGACCAGAAATGGCAACTTCCTTTGCACGCGTAAAGTAAGCGCCAAATCCCGCTAGAGAAGCAAGGTATACCTTTTGGTGTTGATTAAATGCTGCAAACATGGCGCCACGGTCTTCTTTTGAAGATTCATATCCGTTTAGCAATCGGGTTGTCTGCATATGTAATTCCATTAAATTCAAATCGTGGACAGGCACATCGACGTTGAGTGGATATACCCTCTCACGTGGAACCCTTTGACTTGCATCCACGGGAATTAATATGGAAGGATTGGTGCGACTCGCTTCTTCCACCAGCTGACGAATTGAGGCGGCGATATCGGGTTTGGTCTGCATCAACAGAGCAATTTCATCTAATAACTTTCTAGATGGTTTGTAGCTGGCAGCATGAATAGCTCGATACAAAACTAACAAATCGTTGATGGTAAGTTGAATTTGATCGTTGCGCTGTTTAAACTGTTTTCGCAATGCCGCTACGGCTTTGAAATTAACTTTATCAGTCTCGGCGCCTACTTCTGGCGAAATATGTGGAGCCTGTTGCACGAGGGAAATGTCAGAAGGCTGAAGTTGAAACGTAAGTGAAGTATAAAGGCGATTCTGCGCTTGAGCAGGTGGCGTGAGAAGACTTAGATAATGCGCCCAGGAAAGTGCTTCATTCGTCATAATTTCAGAAAGGGCAGTACCCCAAGCGCCATCAAAAAAGATATGGGACTGGTCAAAGACAAAGGTTTCGCCTGTGTCAAAAATTGTCATGGCATGCGAACCAATTCCGCGCTCTGCAAGACGAAGTTCTGAAAGGGGGAGGGCACGAGTACGCCGATCTGCTGAAAGCAGAATAGGAGCATATCGAAGGTTATCCAAGTCACTTACCAGCATCGGGGGTAATCTATTTCTCAAGCTAGGTAGTGCCGACCGTTTGACACGAGCAATAGAAGACAGTTGTGAAGGAGAAGAAAAGCCTGCTTCAAGCAAAGCGTTGATTTGTGACCGCACTGTCAACACATCAAGCGGGCGGTTTGAACCTTGTTCACAAACAGGTAAAAGATAATAGCTATCTCGATAAATAATGCCGATTTGTGCATCTGCAATATGAAACGGAACACGGGTCTCCCCGTAAGGACCAGGTTCTAGATATGCCATAATTGACATTTGCTTTTGGTATGCAGACATATCCTGTTGCATGGTCGCACGCAATTTACTATTCCATGCTTCATAAGAGGAGGCTGGCAAAGTCAAAAGTGATTTTTTTAAGAACTCATCAAATTTAGAACGACGATATGTTGGGTAATCATAGGCAGCACCATCTTCTTCACGCCGAAATGGGCGTTTTACTTCCCATTCACGATATAGTTTTGAGTATTTGGGACCTTTTGAAGTAGCACGGGAGACATCTTCCAGTAAAGAGAGGGCGACTCGTTCACGCCATTCATTTTCAAGAAGAGCATCATATTGATGCAAACACATAATAGAAGCCATGACCCAGGCGGTTAGGCGGTCTACTGGGCTGAGATGGATATTGTGCTGTGAAAGAACCGTGTCGAATCCGTGAGTTTCGTTGATGTGACGTGCAGTATCTTCCCGTAAAGCATAACCAGCGTAAAATTGCCAAACCCCTTCAGGAAAAGCGGATTCAGGATCTTTGCCTGCCAACTTAAGTAGATTTTGATAACCAGAAATAATGGCGGCTGGGCCAGAAAAAAAAGCATGATACACGGCCTTATCTAAAATCTGTTCAACCCCGCTAAATAATGCGTTGACATCCTGCTGCATTTTTTGAGCAGGAATGCGCCGACCTGGCAATCGTACCAGTCCGCTTAAAATCATGCCTGGCACATTTCCCGCAGGGACAACCTTCGAGATTAAATCCACCACTGCATCTACTTCAGGTAAAGATAAGCGCGATAACTGCTGAACGGAAGCAGATTTTGCTATCGTCCGCAGATCTTTAGCCGTGAGCTGAGATGCTTGCTGGTAACTGGGCCGTTTATCTTCCATAATTAACTGGTGAATTATATTTCATCTCTCAGGGAATGGATTTAGCATTTTTGTTAAGAGACTATAATGTTGAATATGAGTATACACGCCTATCAAATTAAACCAAATGGAAATGAGATACTTCAAGTTAATGCCTCAAGCCTTGACGAGTTGACTGCCACGCTTCCACAAAGTTTTTACACCACTTTTAGCACTCTTGCAGAGGGGACAAAGGTGCTGGGGCTAAAGGCGCACATGCAGAGGTTGTATGTGCCAGCAAGTGAAGCAAAGTTACAACCTGCAGTTGACGAGAAAACTTTACGCCAACGCATTTCTCTTCTGATAAAAGAAAACCTTCCTGACGAATCACGTGTGCGTTTAATGATGTCAAAGACGAAGGGAGACATTTACGTTGGCGTGCAACCATTTCAACCGTTGCCCGCTTCGGTGTACGAACATGGAGTTAAAACTATTACGTCTGCAATTGCTCGGCACGACCCTCGCATCAAAGATACAGGTTTTATTACTGAAAGCAATTCTCAAAGAAAATTATTGAGTAAGGATGTATTTGAAATTTTACTTACAAAGAATGGAAAGATTTTAGAGGGAATGACTTCCAATTTTTATGTAATGAAGAAGGATACACTTGTCACCGCACAACGTGGAATCTTATTAGGCATTACACGGACCGCCATCCTCAAGCTTGCAAGAGGGGAGGGGATTGCCATTGAATATCGGGCGCCTACACTAGGAGAAACTTTCAGTGAAGCATTTCTCACATCTAGTTCACGTGGTGTTGTGCCAATCATTTCCATTGATAATCAGCCGATAGGGCAGGGGAGTGTTGGGAAGTGGGCAAGAATTCTCTCGAAGGCGTATCAAGCGTACGTTCAGGAAAGAAGCGAGAGCATTTTGTAGTTATCCTTATCAAATTCTAATTTAATAGAATAACTTTTTATGATCAAAAGCGACTTCTTTAAATACCAATAAAGAGGAGCTTTTCAAATGACCCATGTAATAACAAGTTTATGTTTGCGTGATAATGGTTGTTCCGATGTTTGCCCTGTGGAGTGTATTCAGCCAGGCCTGCCAGCAGAGGAGTGGCCGACTTACTACATTGACTCAAGCACATGCATTGATTGTGGGGCCTGCGTGCCAGAGTGCCCATTCCATGCAATCTACCCTGAAGATGAAGTTCCATCCCAATATAAAGCGATTGGTGGAGAATATATTAACCAGTTGGGTTTAATTGGCAGTTATTCTGGAGTTGGACACCACGGTGAAAAAATTGCTCTGAATTCAACTCGCACCCTTGTGGCTGGTGAAGTAATTGATTTGCGTTCATCCATCGAAATGAATAAGAAATATTACAAATAGTCTTTATCAAGGAGTAATGGATATATCCATTACTCCTTGGATTTATTCTCTTTCGATTCAAATATTTCATAGTAGCCTTTGTCTAATTCATCATCTGAAAGATGGGCATATCGTTGTGTCACTTGAATGTTGCTATGGCGGGCAAGCTCTTGAGCTAATTTTAAATTACCTGAACCACGCAAAACAGTTGTGACAAAATAATGGCGAAACGAATGTGGGGTGATTTTGCCAACAGATTCTTTGCCTAAAATTTGCTCCACGCGTTCTTTGACAATATTACGGCCAGTGGTTGGTGTGATGGGTTTTATTTTTTTACCAGCACCTTTGTCGTGGCGAGCAAAGAGGGGCAGGGCGGCTAATTGTTTTCCTGAAGCACCGTCAATTTCAGCACGAAGCGAAAGATAATCTTTGATGGCTTTCAAAGAGCGCGTTGAAAAACGGATCACAGCTTGCTTATCGCCTTTACCAATGATAACTGCCCGTCCTTCATTCCAATCCACATCACCACGTCGCAAATTACAAGCCTCATGGACGCGCAAGCCTGTGTCGGCTAACATGAGCAAAAACGCACGATCTCGCACTGCGCGTAACCGAGCATTGACCAATTCTTCGTCAGCGAGGTTTGTGCGCAGATTTTCAATTTGGTCAACATAAGACAAGATGCGTTCGATATCATCAGCAGGGAATTGCGGTAGGCGAATGCCAGGTCGGCGTGACCGTTGACGAATCAACACACGCACACGGGACAAATTGATTTCCGCCAGCCGTTCTGAGTCAACGTATTCGTAAAAGCCTTTGGTAGCCTGCAAATACATTTGCTCTGTAGTTGGGGAATATGTTTTGAGATAGCCAGCCAAGGGTGAGATCAAATCTTCTGTTAGCAAATCAATGGGGGTGGAATTGGGCTCAAGATTTTTTTCAGCCAAAACATCGCTGAAAATTTTCAAGGCGTTCTTATACGCAAGCATTGTGTGCACGCTGCGAGAGAGCTTCACCGTATCCAAATACATCTTCATTGCGTCAGAAATCACCACAAATGGTTCGTTGGGCTTGTTCATATAGGTTCATTATACGAATATCTTGATGATTGTCAATGCTTTCGATAATAATACTTATCGAAAGCAAAAGAGAGAAAACCGCGTTTTGATGAATTCTTTCATCGCAACGCTCCCCCACAGATTATTTCTTCGCTAAAAATGGATGCGATACAATGTTGATTGAGGAGAGAGTGAAGCGCCTCATTTTTCGCTGATAACTGCCCACCAGCCCAAGCATTGGCTTTCTCCCCACCCCAGCGACTTACTTATCGAATTGCCTTGGCGACAGGCTTTCTTCTAGCCTGATTTCTCTTCAGAGCCGCTTGAAGCGCAGCTTCTCTTGCAGCATCATCTTTCTCTTTTTTGGTCAGGCTGGATAGGATTGCCCAGTAGATCGCCATAAAGAAGATGATGAGGAATGTGCCAACATAAAGCAGTTTTGTGATTGGCAGCGCAGAGTCTGTGCCAGCGAAGAGGCCATGCAAAGTAGTGCCAAAGTAGCCAAGGATGCTAAAAACATGGATTGCACGGAAGGCTTGCATGCCTAGGTATTTTTTGGAATAGAAAGTAACTGTCACCAAAATGAAGAGATACATGCTGAGAATGCCCATCCCTACCCACAGCGGACGATACGAATCGACAAACGGGAACAAGACCTGAAACAAACTGAACGGCAAGTATCGATCCAGCATTAAGACAATGACATGCACAGCTACGAAGCCCAAGCCCAATAAGGAAATGTATTCGTGGAATTCGTAGGAATATCCACCATCAATAACGGCGCTGAACATTTTGGTAGAGACCGCAAAGCCCCAAATCATGGAAAGCCACATCAAAAAATAACCTGTCAGGCCAGCGGAACGAGTGACGAACCACCAGAGCTGAACAGAATCCAATTGAAACAAGCTTTGCAAAGAATTCTTGACGGGTGTGGCGCTGGGCGTTTGAAAAAACAGAATCACCACAAAGATCACCATCATTGACGCGCCCAAGAAGGCCAGGTTGATTAATGCTTTAATCGGTTTTGAAATTTCCATAGTTTGATTTCCGTGAGCGAACACAGTCCCCTGCCCTGCTGAACTTACGAACCACTGGTCACAATGCGTGGACCAAATCCCTGATTGAAGAACGAAGGTTGTTGTTGAACCGTAAAGGATTGACTCGGTTGAAAGAAGCCGTTGTCGTCCCCTGCCCCACTCTGCATGGAAGGCAAAGGCTCCAGGGTTGGCAAGGTGACCATGCTAACTGTGACGGGCTGAACAGGCTTGGGAGAATGGCTAAATAAAACCCAACCTGCCAAAAAACTTGTCAGACTGCCAATGGCAATCCAAGTGCGTAATCCAATTTTCCAGAATTTCATTTGTCCTCTTTTAGCGATTGATCAACACACGACCATCTTGCGTGATGGTGATGACACCATTTCGTTGCAAGGCATCGATTAATATTCGAAACTGTGAGAGTTGACCTTCATCCTGTTGTAATTGTGTATTGGCTGTGGCCAGTTGTTGTTGATATTGTTGTTCGTGGGTTTGGTATTCCTGTTCGCGTGCTTTATATTGATCAACAAGGTTTTGCAGTTGCTGAACTTGTGCTTGTTGCGATGCATTGGAAATAGGCTGAGCTGCTACCCCTGCAGAGCCAGACGTATTTGAAACCGCCACTCCATTTTTATTGAAGAGTGCCGCCCCACCCACTGCTGCAATTCCCAGCCCAATACAAATTGTCATGCCAATGGCAACGGTGGCAGCGATCATTTGTTTTTTCATTTTTCCTCACAAGTCATGGTTTTCATATTCGAGAGTGTACCGCCCCTTGTGGCTTCAATTGTGAAGAACTTTTGTGGTTTCTATAAATATAAAATGAAAGAATTTCTCATGAAAAACTTATCTTCAAAAAGAAAAATCCTGCATGGACTAGCCATGCAGGATGAAAGTGAAGGAAATCTGACGTTGTATTAGTTGCCTTGAATGGCTTTCTTTTGAAAATATAACGTGAATAACCATTGTGCGCAGAAGAACACCGTGAACAAAGATGTTCCCCAATATAACAACTGCACCCAGGTGACCACGGAATCTGTGCCAGAGTACAAACCGTGTAACAAGCCAAAGAGATATGCCACCACACTGAGGTAATGAATCTTACGAAAGACTTGCATGGAGATGTAGCTACGCAGATAAAACGTAATCGTCACAAGCAGGGTGAGATAAAAGCCGATGATGCCAAGACCAACCCAAAACGGTCGATAGGCAGAGACGAAGGGCACGAGAATCTCGACAGGGCTGAGAGGCTGATAGGTTTCCCAGAGCAAGACGATGACATGCAAGACCACGAAGCCAATGCTAAGCAGGGATAAGTGTTCGTGGAAATCATACACAAAGGTGCGGTCTAAAATGGGATCAAGGATTTTGCTGCTGATGGCGAAGCCCCAAACAGTAGAAAGCCAAAAGAGCAGATAACCCATCAAGCCAGCAGCGCGTGAGATATACCACCAGGTATGCGTGCTATCTAATGAAAACAAGTTGGTGAGCGAAAAACCTGTGGAAGTTTCAAGGGCATATAAGCCTGCGGCCAAGAGTAGGATCACTGCACCCACCAGACCGATGGTGAGAAGTGCTTTTTCCAGTTTGTTGATTTGCGTGTTATTAAAATTCTGAGTGGACATTGAGACTTTCCTTGCTACCATCCCAGAGCTGACCTTGTTGGTCAACGGCGAGATAGGAAATTTCGGGGTTGTGTTTGATGAGACGTTCTGCCACTTGCGGACCACCAATCAGGATGGCCTTGGCAAATGTTTCTGCGGCAGCGGCATGCGGAGCAAAGACCGTGACGCTGAGCCAGTAAATTTCTGAAGGTTGACCTGTGCGCGGGTCGATGAGGTGATGACGATTCAATTCACCTTGCTTCCAGACGCGCTTGGCTACGGATGAAGTTGCAACGGCACCTTCGTCTACCAAGAGCATGGTGATAAATTGCGAAGGCGCACGCGGATCTTCCAAGCTGACCTCCCAACGGTCTTGTCCTTGCGGATGACCGATGAAGAAGATATCGCCACCTGCATTGACCGCACAAGCCGTGGAATGTTCTGAAAGCAAGCGTGCGGCTTGCTCAGCGATCCAGCCTTTGGCGATGCCACCCAAATCCAGTTGCATCTCTTTGGGGAGACGAATGGCAGAACGGTCGCGATTCATTTCGAGAGAGTCAAAGCGGGGCTTGTTGCTTTTGGAAACAGGAGCAAGCAGAAGGTCGGCACCTGAAGCGCGAATTTCATCCATACTTTTGTTATAGCCAGCGGACTGTAAGTCACGTAGGATGGTCGGGTCGAATAAACCATCGGTGCGTTTGTAGTACACCAAGGCGGTTTCAATCAAAGTGAACATGTCGGCCGAGACCTGACACCACTCCCCTGCAGAACGATTGAGATGAGAGAGTTCACTTTCTTCAGAGAAACGCGTGAAGCGCTTCTCTGAAGATTGAATATACGCCTGCGCCAACTCGATGCCTTCGCGGGCATGACTGCCTTCGGCGATGATGGTGATATCGGAATTCATGGCGCGGAAATATAGGTGTTCCACTACGAGCCTCCCGTATGCATGGACGGTTGTTGCGAGAAGAACGAGAAGGAATTGTTATTGTTGTTCGATTGCGTAAAGGTGAAGGTCTGCACGTTGCCGACCTGACCTGAATTGGTGGTGTTAATCATAGAGTCGATGGAAGGTACGGGAGCAAGTGTACTCGATACAACGCTTGTGTTTGTGGTATTGGCTGTGGCGCTGTTCGTGTCGGCGAGTTCGGACTCAGAAGATTGTGAGACAAACACCCACCCCACGAGAAAACCGATGAAGCTGGAAAGCGTGAGCCAATAACGGAGAATCTTCTTGAAGGCGTCCATTAGTGATGCGCTCCATCGTGGTGATCGCCAAACTGCGGGAAGGAAGCCTGTTGCTGGTTGACCGTGATGCTGCCATCACTGCCGACCGTAATGAGGCCGCTGTTTTGCAATTGGGTCAATACGTTTTGATATTCTTGAATCTGCTGATTGGCCGTGGCCAGTTGTTGATTGGCGGTGTCGATGCGGCTGGCCGCGTCACTGAGTTGCGCTTGATACTGCGCTTCTCGCGCCTGATATTCTGACACCAAGGCCTGTAGCTGAGCGGTATCTGTGGAAGTGACCTGTACCACGGGCGTGGCGGTGGCGGCCAGACTGGCGGCGTTGGCCGACGATTGTCCGCCGATAATGGCGAACATACCGCCTGTCAATAAAGCTGTTACGAGCAATGCGGCCAAGACCGCTGGAATTTGTTTTTTCATGTTTCTATACTCCTTTGTTGAATAAGACACCTCAAGTGCGGTGTGATGAGCAAGAGTATAGTAAAACGGGGTTAATGCTGGGTGGATAAGTTGTGAAGAAAGTTTGTGGAGTCCTCCCCTGCCCTAGAGGCTCTTCACGGGAGAAATTAGGTGAAATGGGAAGCATCTGCGAAGGTATAATGGAGAAAGCATATAGGAACCATATAGCCACCATATGGGCATGACGGTCTTTGAGCGCAGACAGTGCGTAGGAGGATGGAATGGCCAAGGTAGAAAAGAACCCAGCAATTCAAGGAATCCACGGCAAGCTTGGCGGGTTGGTCTTTCGCCAGATGCCCGATGGCAGTACATACGTCAGTGGGAAACCAAATTTTAACCACAGAACATTCAGTCAGGGACAAAAGAATCATCAGAGCCGCTTTCAACGGGCGGTAAGTTATGCACGCGTGGCGGCCAAGAGCCAGCCCATTTATGCGGAGTTGGCCAAGGGTACGGTGATGAGCGCCTATAACATCGCGCTTTCAGATTGGTTCAATCCCCCCATCATTCATCAGATCGAATGCAAGGAAGGGGTCGTGCGGGTGGAAGCCAGCGATG